>NZ_AP014862.1:4328193-4946507 GCF_002355475.1 Pseudomonas furukawaii
GAGAACGACTCGAAGATCGGCGACGCCACCATCCGCCGCTACATCCGCCAGCCCCTGGGACAGCGCCTGGACCTGGAGCGCCTGCAAAGCGACATGAGCACCCTCTACGGCCTGGACTACTTCGAGCAGGTGCAGTACCGGGTGGTCAAACGCAAGGATGGCGATGCCCTGGTGATCAACGCCCGGGGCAAGCGCGCCGGCACCGACTACCTGCGCCTGGGGCTGAACCTCTCCGACGACCTGCGCGGCGACAGCGCCTTCAACCTGGGCGCCAGCTACCGCAAGAACGGCATCAACGAGCTGGGGGCCGAGTGGCTGACACGTGTCCAGCTGGGGGACTACCAGAAGTTCTACAGCGAGTTCTACCAACCGCTGGACGCTGGCTCCCGCTACTTCGTCGCCCCCTACCTGATCGGCGAATCGCAGAACATCGAAGCCACACTGGACGATGACCCCGTCGCCGAATACCGGGTGGAACGCTACGGCTACGGCCTGAATCTCGGCCGGCAGATCGCCAACAATGGCGAGATCCGCTTCGGCATCGGCCAGGCCTGGGGCGAGGCTGACGTGAAGATCGGCGACCCGGAGCTGCCGAGCTTCAGCTTCAGCGAGGGCTATTACGAGGCCAAGTATTCCTTCGACACCCTGGACAACGTCGACTACCCCCACGAGGGCGAAGACATCAGCGTGTTGCTGCGCCAGTACGACCCGAGCCTGGATTCGGACCAGCGCTACCGGCAATGGGGCATCAACCTGGACAAGGCGTTCGGCCGCGGCCCCGACACCTTCGTCGTCGGCGGACGCTACGGGCGCACGCTGGACAGGGCCGATACCGTCACCTCGGCCTTCGTCCTCGGCGGCGCGCGCCAGCTCTCGGGCTTCCGCCAGGACGCCATTGCCGGGCAGAACATCAGCCTGGCGCGGGTGGTCTACTACCGCCGCATGACGCCCCGGAGCTTCCTGCCCCTGGACTTCCCCTTCTACCTGGGCGGCAGCCTCGAGCGGGGCCGGGCCTGGAACAATGACGACGACTTCGACAGCGGCTACATCAACGCCGCCAGCCTCTTCATCAGCCTCGACACGCCGCTGGGCCCGCTGGACTTCAGCTACGGCCTGAACGACGCCTCCGAGCGGGCGCTGTACCTGAACCTGGGGCGGGTGTTCTGATCGCATCGGGCGCCCAATGAGCAAGGGCAGCTGGAGGACTGGCCGGAGTGGTTCAAGTCGGCACACAGCCTCTCCCGGCCGGCGAGCAGCGCATTGACGATGGCCTCCTCCACCGCTTCCACCGCCGCCGCGAACAGGGCCGAGATGTGGTCGTTGTTGACCATGGCCAGCGGCGTGGTGAACGGCAGCCCCTTGCGGGCGTAGTCGGCCGGCGGCTACCTGAAGGTCCGCTCCCATTCGGCGAAGCGCATGCAGACACCGAAGCTCAGGACGTCCGGGGTATCGGCCAGGCAGTCGGTGCCGCTGCGGCCCTTCTCGCTGACGACGTAGTCACGGGTGCACTCGCGCTCGCTGCGCTTGAGCCCCTTGTAGAAGTCGTCCATCAGGTACATGGCCCTGTCCAGCTGCTCCTGGGAAATCTTTCGCTGCTTCACCGCGTCACGGCCGAGGGTCTGGGTCTGGTTGATCAGCACCGGCATGCGGGCGATGGCGGCGGAACACTGTTTCCGGCCCTTGTCATACAGCGGATCGGCCCCATCGCCGGACAGCGCGGGCGGGGCTTTCGGCTCCGCAGCCACCGGGGGCACCGCGCTACCGCCGGCCGGCAACTGCGCGCCCTCCACCGCCTGGCTCTGGGGAGGTGGCGTGTCGGTGAAATGCACCTTCCCGTCAGCGTCACGCCATTGGTAGACCTGCGCGGAAAGGGGATGGGCCAGCAATAGGGCAAGGACGGCAAGGGCGGTACGGGGCGACATCCGGCAACTCCGAAATGGCGGAATGCCATCATGCTACAACCCCCGGAATCCGGGGGGCAACAACTGGATTTCGTGTAGGAGCGAGCTCGCTCGCGAATTGGCCTGCGTCATTCGCCGGCAAGCCGGCTCCTACGGAACTTCGCCGAACTCGCGAACCGGCCTGCGTCATTCGCCGTAGGAGATTCTATGTCTACCCCGCCGTACAGGTTGGTGACCGATATGGCTGCTGGGTCTTCATGAGGGCGAAGGCAATTCGAGCCAGTTTCCGTGCCAGGATGGTCAGGGCTTCGGTCTTTTTCAGACCACGCTCCAGGTAGCCCAGATAGAGCTTCTGCCAAGCTTTGGTGCGACTGGCGGCCATGGCGGCATTGTGTAGCAGCCGCCGGACCTCCGGATCGCCCTGTTTGCTCAACTTGCGGCGTCCGCTGTAGCGCCCCGATTCCTTCGCGCGCACATCCAGGCCCAGGAAGGCGATGAAGGCGTCGCTGTTGCGGAAGGGGCCACGCTGAAAGGCCATGTTCAGGGCTGCTGCGGTTAGCGGGCCGATGCCTTCAATGGCCCGGCAACGCTTGGCCTGCTCGGCCAGGCCAGCGTCCTTCAGGGCCTGGGCAATGTCCTGATCGAGGCGCTGCTCCAGGCGCTTGAGGGAGCTGAGCGCCGCTTTCATCGACACCTTGAACTGGGTGTCATGGCCAAAGCTCTGGCGCAGCGCCGTGGCACTGCGGATCAGCGTCGCCCGGCGTCGCAGCAGGCTTTGCAGCAGCCGGTAAGCCTTGCCAGCGGGTTGCCAGACCCGCAGTTGGGCCTGTTCGTGGGCCAGATAACGGGCCAGTAGACGGGCATCGCTGGCGTCGGTCTTGATGCGGCCGCCGATGCCCTTGCGGTAATTGCTCAGGCGATAGCCATCAATGACATAGAGGCGATGACCACGCGCATGGGCCAGGTCGACCAGCTGCACGTGATAGGTGCTGGTGGCTTCCACTGCCAAGGCACAGTCGCCGGGGAGCGTCTTCAGCCAGGCGCGGATGCTGCGGGCGTCATTGTCCAGGGTGCAGTACTGGTCCAGGTCGGCGCGATACAGGCTCAGGCTGTCCTTGGCCACGTCGATGCCGATGATGGGGGTTTGGGTTGTCATGTGCGATTCCGGCCGACAAGATGAATGAGTCTGTCGGGGGGCTCACCTGTGCGCAGGCTTGCAGATATGGTCGATCTCGAGCGGCTACTCGAGTCGATGGATTCCTTATCGGCGCTTGTCGTGAGCCAGGAGTGGGGGAGTTCTCCTACCGTCTGTCTTGCAGAAGCGAGCTCAGTCCCTCCACCCCCGACAGACTCACCTTACGACATACAAGCGAGCTTGCTCGCGAACCGGCCCGTGCCGTTCGCCGGCAAGCCGGCTCCTACGGAACTCCGCCGAACTCGCGAACCGGCCTGCGCCATTCGCCGTAGGAGCGAGCTCGCTCGCGAATTGGTCTGCGTCATTCGCCGGCAAGCCGGCTCCTGATATGGATTGACCTGTCAACTCTGGGTCTATTCTTTCGTTTTGTTCTTCTCCGCCAGTGGCTTCGGTTCAGGGGGTGGAGGGCGATTAGGCGACGGTGGATCACTCTGATATACGTGGGTTGGTTACCGACCTGACTTCACTTCGTCGCGGAGCTGCCCTTCTCTACGGTCGTGGGTCTGTCCTCCTCGCAGAGGACGCCACATAGGAGCGCCAGGGGTTCTCCTCACCGGCCCTCCACCCCCTGAACCGAAGCCACTGCTGCGGGTTCATGCCACGGCCTTACTGCCGTGTGCCTTGCCCGCCACCGCGCAGGCGATGGCCCAGATGAATCCCGCCAGCTCCCGGGCGATGGCGGTGGTGACCTGCTGCTTGAGCTTGCCCGCCGCCAGCAGCGCTCGATAACGACCGCACAAGCGCTTCTGCGCGTGCCAGGCGATGGCCTGAACCACCGCCGAGGTTTTCGCCGCGCGCGCCTCGATGACGCGTGTCTTGCGTGCCGGGAAACGGTAGTTCCACCCCGCTTCCACCAGCACCCGCCGGACATGGCCATTGCCCGTGCGGGTAATGCGGCCCTGGCGGCGTGAGCCACCGCTGGAGTGCTCGCTGGGAACCAGTCCCAGGTAGGCCATCAGCTCGCGCGGCGAGTCGAAGCGACTGAGGTCGCCCAACTCCGCCAACACCGTCATCGCCGTGATCAGGCTCACCCCGCGCAACGCCATCAGGGCTTGCGCCACCGTACCCAGCGACCAGCCGGCCAGCGCTTCGTGCATTTGCGCTTCCAGATCGGCCACCCGCCGTTGCATCGATTTAACGGTGTCGAGGTACTCCTGCAGGACGATCTGCTGCACCGGCGAGTCAAGTTTCACGCTCGCCAACCAGTGGAAATGGGCCTGGGTCCAGCGACTTTTACCGGCATAGACGTGCCCATGACGCAGCAAGAACGCGCCCAGGCGTTGCCGGCACTTCAGTTCCAGGGACTTCATGTCCTCCCGGGCGCGCGTCAAGTCGCGGATCGCTTCCTGCTCCTGATCCGGCACCCACACCGCCGTCAGCTCGCCCGCCCGATGCAGGCGCGCCAACATCAGGGCGTCCCGACGGTCGGTTTTCAACCGCTCGCCCGCCTTGCGCGGAATCAGCGAGGGCGCCACCACCACGCAACCATGGCCCAGCGCTGTCAGCTCACGGTAAAGGCCGTAGCCGCAGGGGCCGGCCTCGTAGCAGAAGCTCAACGCCTCGCCCTGCCGGCTCAGCTGCTTGAGCAGTTTGCGCAGCGCGCTGTCGCGGTTCTCGATGGTGCCGTGATAGTCCGGCTCACCGCGCCCCGGCCGTGCCACCGCGACAGCAATCGTCGCCTGGTGAACGTCCAAACCTACATAGACCTGGTTAAACTCGTTCATGACCTGTCCCCCTCGATGCGGCTCTGTGTTGGAGGTGTTTCCACCCCGAAAACATAACCCGCGCTTTCGAGGTGGGGCAGGTCAATCCATGATGTCTACGGAGCTTCGCCGAACTCGCGAACTGGCCTGCGCCATTCGCCGGCAAGCCGGCTCCTACGGAGCTTCGCCGAACTCGCGAACCGGCCTAGCGGAATTTCCGTCCCAGCCCGGCCGGAACGCCACTGGCGTCGGTGGGCTGCCAGGGTCCCTGAGGCGAGTTGGAGTAATTCCAGCCGTTATCCCAGCGGTAGTAGACCCGTTCGCGATAGAAGGTGTTGCGCTGCCCCTCCAGTACGTAGACACCGAGGCCGGTGTCCCAGTAGCAGTTGCCGCCGGGTGGCGGGGCGAAGCGCGGGTGGGCCTTCATGCGCGGCGCCTGCTTCGGTGGCTGGGGCTGCGCGGGCGGCAGGGGGCGGGTCTGGGCGGGTGTCTGCGCGGAGGGCTGCCGGGGAGCGGGCTCCCAGTCGGGGTAGTCGTCGCGGTAGCCACCCGGGCCGGTGCAACCGGCCAGGGTCAGGAGGATGCAGATCAGGGGCAGGCCGAAGCGGGAGCTCGGTCCTGCCGGATGGATGCTGTGCGTGGTCATTTCTCGTCCGGGCTGTCGATGGTCAGTCGTTGGGTATCCGACGAGCCAGTAGACAACGGCGAACTGCGTCCGATCCATTCACCGGCGGTGGCATTGCCCCCTCGGGAGATCCGGGCGACCAACTGCACCTGGGGGAAGTTGGACAGCTTGAGCTGGGGCATCATCGCGTCCGCATCGCTCAGGCTCACTTCCACCGGAAGGTCGGCGACGGTGACGCGCTTGACCGCCAGGGGCATGGGCGGGCCGGACGTGGCGCGGGCGAAGATGAACACGGCATCGCCGGGCTGCACCTTGTCCTTGAGGGCCGCGGCCAGGTCCACCTTGACCTTCAGCTCGGCGCTGGCGGGCGCCTGGGCGGCGGGTTCTTCCACCGAAACGCCACTTTCCCTGAGCTTCTCGCGGGCCTTGTCGATGCCGCCCTGGAGGGCGCCCCGGGAAGGATCGTCCTTCGGCAACTGGACCACCAGGCGCTCCCAGTAGCGGATCGCGTCCTGGTAGCGGCCGTCCTCGAAGCCGGCGATGCCCAGCAGACCGAGACTCGTGACCTCGTTCGGGTCGGCCTTCAGGGCCTCCTCGGTCAGGGCCTTCACCTCGGGGGTGAGCGTCTTCTGGCTGGCGAAGTACAGCGCCTGGGCCCATTGGCCCAGCAGTTCGGGCTCACGCCCCGCGCGCTTGGCGGCCTGCTCGTAGGCGCGGGCCGCATCGGCCGGCCGATCCTGGGCCATGTAGGTACGGCCCAGGAAGTACCAGCCCTCGGCGGACTCGGGCTGGGCCTCCACCACGCGTTCGAGGCGGGAGGTCATCTCCTCCATGTCGCGCGGCGGCTCACGGAGCTCACGAGCCAGTTCCACCTTGTCGCTGGCTCCCCAGTGCAGGTACAGGCCGAAGCCCAGCAGCGGGACCAGGATGGCGAAGAACAGCGGCAGCGCTCGTCCCAGGCGGGAGCCGCCAGCGGCGTCGGCGCCTTCGGTGTCGGCCAGCAGCTCGCGACCGGCTTCGGCCCGGCCCGCCTCGTACTGCTCGGCCGTCAGGGTGCCGGAGGCGTGCTGGGTATCCAGTTCGTCGAGTCGCTCCTGGTAAAGAGCGACGTTGAGGGAGGTACGGTCTTCCTCGGTCTGGGCCTTGCGGCCACGCAGCACGGGAATCAGCAGGAAAGCCAGGGCGACCAGCAACAGCAGGCCGGCGGCGAGCCAGAAATCGATCATGAGTCTTTCTTGTCCTGGTTCTCGGAGTTCAGCAGGGCGTCGAGGCGGGCCTTCTCATCGGCCGAGAGCAGCACCTGGGACGGGCTGTTCTCCACCTTGCGACGGCGCACGACAATGACGGCCAACACCAGCAGGCCACCCACCAGCAGGCCGGCGGGGCCGTACCAGAGCAGCAGGGTGCGGGCGTTCACCGGCGGGTTGTAGCGCACGAAGTCGCCATAGCGGGCCACCAGGAAGTCGACGATCTCGTCGTTGCTCCTGCCCTCTTCCAGCATGCGGAAGATTTCCCGGCGCAGGTCCGTGGCGATGGGCGCATTGGAGTCGGCGATGTTCTGGTTCTGGCACTTCGGGCAGCGCAGTTCCTCGGTGAGCACGCGGAAACGCTCGCGCTCGGCCTCGTCCTTGAACTCGTAGGTGTCGATGGCGGCTCGGGCGATGCCGGTCAGGGCGAGGCCCAGGACCAGGGCGGCGAACAGGCGCTTCATTTGCCGGCCTCGTCCACGAGGCCCTGGTACAAGGGCGCCAGCTGTTCGCGCCAGACGGTTTCGTCGATCACGCCGACGAACTTGTGACGGATGATGCCGTCCTTGTCGATCAGGAAGGTTTCGGGCGCGCCGTAGACGCCCAGGTTGAGGCCGAGGCTGCCCTGCTCGTCACGGATGTCCAGCTTGTAGGGGTTGTGGAATTCCTTCAGCCACTTCAGCGCGGCGGCATTGTCGTCCTTGTAGTTCACGCCGTAGATGGTCACGCCCATCTGCGACAGCTTGTTCAGCACCGGGTGTTCCACACGGCAGGCCACGCACCAGGTGCCCCAGACGTTGACCAGGGCGGGCTTGCCCTTGAGGTCCGCCTCGGTGAGGGTGCGATCGCCACTGACGCTGGGCAGGGAGAAGGCCGGGAACGGCTTGTCGATCAGGGCCGAGGGCAATTCGGCCGGATCGAGGAACAGCCCGCGATAGAGGAACACCGCGATGGCGAGGAAGCCCAGCAGGGGCAGGACGAGGATCAGGCGTTTCATGCTTGGGCTCCAGCCATGCCAAGCGCCTCACGGACGCGGGTCTTCACTTTCACGCGGTAACGACGGTCCAGGGCCGCCAGCAGGCCACCCAGGCCCATGAGCAGGCCGCCGAGCCAGATCCAGCGGACGAAGGGTTTCACATGGACGCGCACGGCCCAGGCGCCATTATCCAGCGGCTCGCCGAGGGCGACGTAGAGGTCGCGGGTGAAGCCGGCGTCGATGCCGGCCTCGGTCATCACCGACTGCTGCACGGTGTAGAGGCGTTTCTCCGGGTGCAGCACGGTGATCCGCTTGTCGCCCTCGAACACGGCCACTGTGCCCTTGTCGGAGGTGAAGTTCGGCCCTTCGTGGTGAGCGGCGCCCTCGAACACGAAGCGGTAGCCGCCCAGCTCGACGGCCTCGCCCGGCGCCAGGCGCAGGTCGCGCTCGGCGCTGTACTGGCTGGACAGCACCACGCCCAGGGCGCAGATGGCGATGCCGGCGTGGGCGAGTTGCATGCCCCAGTAACTGCGGGTCAGGCCGGCGGCGCCCTTGAGCACGCCCTTGTGGCGGGTCTTGTCGAGCAGGTCGCGGACACCGGCCAGCACCACCCAGGCGGCGAGGAAGCCCACGGCCAGCACGGCCCAGTGGAAGTCGCCGAGGATGAAGGCCGCCAGCACACCGAGCGCCAGGCTGCCCAGCAGCACCGGTCCGAGCATGCCCGCCAGCCAGCGGGTGGGCGTGTCCTTCCAGCGCACCAGTACACCCACCGCCAGGGTGACCATCAGGATGCCCATCAGGGGCAGGAACAGGGCGTTGAAATAGGGCGGCCCCACCGACAGCTTGGCGCCGGAAAGCGCGTCCAGCACCAGCGGGTAGAGGGTGCCCAGCAGGATCATCGAGGCGGCCACCACCAGTACCAGGTTGTTCACCAGCAGCAGGGTCTCGCGGGACCAGAGGGCGAAGCCCACCTGGCTCTTGACCACCGGCGCGCGGACGGCGAACAGGGTCAGCGAGCCGCCCACCACCAGCAGCAGGAAGGCGAGGATGAACACGCCGCGCTCAGGATCGGAGGCGAAGGCATGGACGGAGGTGAGCACGCCGGAACGGACCAGGAAGGTGCCTAGCAGGCTCAGGGAGAAGGCCGCGATGGCCAGCAGCACGGTCCAGCTCTTGAACACGCCGCGCTTCTCGGTCACCGCCAGGGAGTGGATCAGCGCGGTGCCCACCAGCCAGGGCATGAAGGAGGCGTTCTCCACCGGGTCCCAGAACCACCAGCCACCCCAGCCCAGCTCGTAGTAGGCCCACCAGGAACCCAGCACGATGCCGATGCCGAGGAAGGCCCAGGCGACGATGGTCCAGGGCCGCGACCAGCGCGCCCAGGCGGCGTCGAGGCGACCGCCCAGCAGCGCGGCGATGGCGAAGGCGAAGGCGACCGAGAAGCCCACGTAGCCCATGTAGAGCATCGGGGGGTGGACGATCAGGCCGAAGTCCTGCAGCAGCGGGTTCAGGTCGTTGCCGTCCGCCGGCATGTTCGGCAACAGGCGGTTGAAGGGGTTGGAAGTGACGATCAGGAACAGCAGGAAGCCGATGCTGATGAACCCCATCACCGCCAGTACTCGGGCCAGCATCACTTCCGGCAGTTGCCGGGAGAAGACCGAGACCGCGAAGGTCCAGCCGCCGAGGATCAGCGCCCAGAGCAGCAGGGAGCCTTCGTGGGCGCCCCAGACGGCGCTGAACTTGTAGTACCAGGGCAGCGCGCTGTTGGAGTTGCTGGCTACGTAGGCGACCGAGAAGTCGTCCACCATGAAGGCGTAGGTGAGGCAGCCGAAGGCGAAGGCCAGGAAGGCGAACTGCCCCCAGGCGGCCGGCTGGGCCAGGCTCATCCACTGGCGATCGCCTCGCCAGGCGCCGATCAGCGGCAGGGTCGCCTGCACCAGGGCCATGCACAGGGCGAGGATCAGGGCCAGGTGGCCGAGTTCGGGAATCATCGCGTCAGCCCTCTTTCTTTTCAGGCAGCTTGCCGCTTTCCTTCAGGGCCTTGGTGACCTCTGGCGGCATGTAGTTCTCGTCGTGCTTGGCCAGCACCTCGTCGGCCACCAGCACGCCCTCGTCGTTGAGCTTGCCCAGGGCGACGATGCCCTGGCCCTCGCGGAACAGGTCCGGAAGGATGCCGTGGTAGCGGATGGTCACGTTCCTGGCGAAGTCGGTCACCACGAACTGCACGTCCAGGGAATCGCCGGAGCGCTGCACCGAGCCTTCCGCCACCATGCCGCCGGCGCGGATGCGGGTGTCCTTGGGGGCCTCGCCGTTGGCGATCTGGGTGGGGGTGTAGAACAGGTTGATGTTCTGCTGCAGCGCGGACAGCGCCAGCGCCACGGCGATCCCGACGCCGGCCAGGATGGCCAGGACGATGAACAGGCGCTTCTTGCGTACAGGATTCACTTCGACTCCTCCCGGCGCAGGCGGCGCGCCTCGTCTTGCAGGTAACGCCGCCGCGCCATCAGCGGCAGGGCGACGTTGATGGCCAGCACCGCCAGGCTGATGCCATAGGCGGTCCAGACATACAGGCCATGGTTACCCATGGCGAGAAACTCGGTGAAGGAAGAAAAATTCATCAGACCTTACCCACTTGTGCCTGAATCTCGGCCTTGGCCCAGCTGCTGCGGGACTCGCGCTTGAGCACCTCGAGGCGCATGCGCATCAGCACCACGGTGGCGAAGAAACAGTAGAAGCCCAGCACCATGAGCAGCAGCGGCACCCACATTTCCGGTGGCATGGCCGGTTTCTCGGTGATCTTGAAGGTGGCGGGCTGGTGCAGGGTGTTCCACCACTCCACCGAGTACTTGATGATCGGGATGTTCACCACGCCGACGATGGCCAGCACCGCGCAGGCCTTGGCGGCGCTGTCACGATTGCTGATGGCCTGGCCGAGCGCAATGACACCGAAGTACAGGAAAAGGAGGATGAGCATGGACGTCAGTCGGGCGTCCCAGACCCACCAGGCGCCCCAGGTGGGCTTGCCCCAGATGGCGCCGGTGACCAGGGCGACGAAGGTCATCCAGGCCCCCAGCGGCGCGGCGGCCTGCAGGGCGACGTCGGCCAGCTTCATCTTCCAGACCAGCCCCACCAGCCCGCAGACGGCCAGCATGATGTAGCCGGACTGGGCCAGGAAGGCCGCCGGCACGTGGATGTAGATGATGCGGAAGCTGTTGCCCTGCTGGTAGTCCGGCGGCGCGAAGGCGAGCCCCCAGGCCAGGCCGACGGCGATGAGGATCGCCGCGCCCCAGGCGAACCAGGGCAGCCAGCGACCGCTGATCTCGTAGAACCATTTGGGCGAGCCGAGCTTGTGGAACCAGGTCCAGTTCATCGGGACCCCCTGCTCGGCGCTTCGGCCTGTTCGGACATCGGCAGTTTTCTCATCAGGGCAACTCGTTTCTTATTCACCGACGCTGATGGTCAGGCCGGCGGCAATGGCGAAGGGTGTCAGGGTCACCGCCAGGGCGGTGAGGCTGGCCAGCCACAGGAGGTGGCCGGCAGCCGGCAGTCCTTGCAGGGCCGCCTGCAACGCCCCGCTGCCGAGGATCAGCACCGGGATGTACAGCGGCAGGATCAGCAGCGCGAGCAGCAGCCCGCCGCGCTTGAGCCCGACGGTCAGGGCGGCACCCACGGCGCCCAGCAGGCTGAGCACCGGGGTACCCAGCAGCAGCGACAGCAGCAGCACCGGCAGGCAGCGGGCCGGCAAGCCCAGCATCAGCGCCAGCAGCGGCGCCAGCAGAACCAGGGCCAATCCGGAAAAAAGCCAGTGTGCCAGCACCTTGGCCAGGACCAGAAGCGGCAGGGGGTGCGGCGAAACGACCCACTGTTCGAGGGAGCCGTCCTCGAAATCACTGCGGAAAAGCCCGTCCAGCGAGAGCAGCACGGCGAGCAGCGCCGCCACCCAGATCAGCCCGGGAGAAAGGCCTTGCAACAATTGCGACTCGGGCCCCACCGCCAGGGGGAACAATGCGATCACTATGGCGAAGAACACCAGCGGGTTGGCCAATTCCGCCGGACGGCGCGCCAGCAGCCGGGCTTCGCGGGCGACCAGGAGGGTGAAGACGTTACTCATGGACGAGGCTGCCCCAGGTCGAGTTCGCGGTAGCCGGCGGGCACCTGGCCCATGCTGTGGTGGGTGGTGAAGACCACCAGCCCGCCGTTGTCACAGTGCCGCGCCAGATGGGCTTCCAGTTGCGCGACGCCCTGCTTGTCGAGGGCGGTGAAGGGCTCGTCGAGAATCCACAGGGGCGGCGCATCCAGGTAAAGACGGGCCAGGGCGACACGCCGTTGCTGCCCGGCCGACAACGTATGGCAGGGCACATCCTCGAAGCCGCGCAGACCGACCGCTTCCAGTGCCTGCCAGATGGCCTCGCGGCTGGCGGGCTGGTGCAGCGCGCAGAGCCAGCGCAGGTTCTCCTCGGGCGTCAACAGGCCCTTGATGCCGGCGGCATGGCCGATCCAGAGCAGGTTGCGCGCCAGTTCGCTGCGCTGGCAAGTCAGCGGCGCGCCATTCAGCCGGACCTCGCCGGAGGTGGGTTGCATCAGGCCGCAGAGCAGGCGCAGCAGGCTGGTCTTGCCGCTGCCATTGGGGCCGGCCACCTGGAGCATTTCGCCCCGGGACAGCTGCAGGTCCAGCCGCTCGAAGAGCAGACGCCAGTCCCGCTCGCAGGCGAGGGCCACGGTCTCGAGGTAGGGACTGGTCACGGCATGGATACCCGGGATTGCATTCAAGTCAGGAAGGTGCCGGCCGCTATACTGGAGAACTCCAAGGCTCGCGGCCGGCCCGGACGGGGCGGCATTATACATGCCATCCCCCACCCCCGAAGCGGGCTTTTTCGACAGGTTGTAACCCCTTGATGACCGAGATCAGCGGCGCCCGCGCCCTTCCCGCCAACCCCGTCATCGCCCGCCCCGTGCAGAACGCCACGGACCTGGCGCTGAAACTGTTGCAGCCCCTCGGGGGGCTGATGAGCGCCGGGGAAAGCGCCGATGCGGAAGTCATCGCCCTAAAGGAAGCCGCGCAGAGCTTCCAGGTGCTGCTGAAGCTGACCCTGGCCAATGGCACCCAGACCACCCTGGAGGCCAGCAGCCCCCGCCCCCTCGCCCAGGGCAGCCTCCTCAGCATCACCGCCCTGTCAGACACCCGCCTGGCGATGGCCCTGAAGGGGGGCGAGCGCGCCCTCGGCAGCCTCGACCTGGAGCTGCTGCCGGTGGGCAGCCTGGTGCAGGGCAAGGTGGTGTCCAGCGAGCTGGTCAGCCAGGGCAAGGCCCAGGCGGCGCTGTACAGGGTGATGGTCAACCTGATCAACACGCCACTGGCGGGCAACCAGCTGACCATCGACAGCCCCCGGCCCCTGACCATCGGCAGCCTGCTGACCGCCCAGGTGCAGGGCAGCCAGGCGCTGCAGTTCCTGCCCCTGGCCACCCAGCTGGACCAGTTGGAGCTGACCCAGCAACTAGCCAGCCAGCAAAGCCGCCAGGGCTCGCTGGAGGCCCTGGTCTCGGCATTCCGGGGCGTCGACCGGGAGCATCTGCCGGAGAGTCTGAAACTCGCCATGGACAAGCTGCTGGGGGCCCTGCCGGATGTCCGCCAACTGGGCGACCCCAAGCTGCTCGCGGCGGCCCTGGAAAACAGCGGCGCGCTGATGGAGTCGCGGCTGCTCTCGGGTCAGGCCGGCGCCCTGCCCCAGGACCTGAAGGCCAACCTGCTCCGCCTCATCGCCCAGTTGCTGCCCACCCTGCCGGGCGGCCCGGCCAGCCTGCCGAGCGCCGGCACCAGCAACGCCATGGCCCAGGCCGTACCCGCGTTCATCCGCAACGCCCTCGGCGCCCTGGGCCAGGCCAACCTGCGCCAGCAGGCGCTCAGCTTCCCCCTTCCCTCCCGGCTGGCGCAGGCCGCCGAGGAGGAAGGCGATCTGGAAACCCTGCTGAAACTCGCCGCCGCCGCGGTTTCCCGCCTCCAGACCCACCAACTGTCGAGCCTCGCCCAGACCCAGGTGACCCCGGACGGCAACCTGCTGACCACCTGGCAGTTGGAGGTGCCCATGCGCAACCAGCAGGACATCGTGCCGCTGCAGATCAAGCTGCAGCAGGAGCAGGACGGGCGTGAGGAGAAAAGCGAACGCAAGGAGAGCCTCTGGCGGATCGAGCTGGCCTTCGACCTGGAGCCCCTGGGGCCCTTGCAGGTCCAGGCGCAACTGCTGCAGGGCAGCCTGTCCAGCCAGCTCTGGGCCGAACGGTCGGATACCGCGCACCTGATCGATCGCGAGCTGCCCAACCTGCGGGAGCGCCTGCTGGCCGCCGGCCTCACTGTCGGAGAGCTGGCCTGCAGCCAGGGCCGTCCGCCGCAAGGCCCCAGGACCACGCTGGAGCAACGCTGGGTGGACGAAACCGCATGAGCAGGAAACCCCGCCAGGCCATCGCCCTGTCCTACGACGGCGTCGCCGCCCCCAGCCTCACCGCCAAGGGGGACGACGAGCTGGCCGAAGCCATCCTCGCCATCGCCCGCGACTACGAGGTGCCCATCTACGAGAACGCCGAACTGGTGCGACTGCTGGCACGCCTGGAACTGGGGGATGCGATTCCCGAGCCGCTCTACCGCACCATCGCCGAGATCATCGCCTTCGCCTGGTACCTGAAGGGCAAGTGCCCGACGGGGTTCGCGCCCGATGATGGCGAAGCGCGAGCGACGATACCGTCCCTGCCACTCATCGGTGGTCCGGCTGATTGAACACGACGCGCTCGCCCTCCAGCCCCTTGCCCTGGGGAAAATCCAGCAGTTGCCAGGCGAAGAAGCCCTCACGGAAGTAGAAGACCTGGCGATACCCCCAGCTCACCGCACGCCGCACGGCCTCCGCGCTCTGCGGACAGACATCGCTGTCGCAGTAGATCACCAGGGGCGCCTGCCTTGGCCAGTGGGGCTGGGCGAGGTCGTCGAATCGCCCGAGGAGATCGAGGTGGAGAGCGCCGTGGATATGACCCCAGGTCCACTCGCGGGTGGGGCGCACATCGACGAAAACCACACCCCGCTCATACAGATAACGCGCTTGCAGGACATTCACCGTCATGGCGCCGGCCACCTGCATGGGGGCCTCCTGGGCATTCGCCAGGGACGCCAGGCAGAGCAGCAGTATCGGAAGTAGACGCATGGCCGGACCTCCCCCGGAGAGAAGCCCCGGAATTTCAGCTTAGGTCAGGCGCAACGAGGGGATTTGGAACGAATGGAGCGGAGCCCCCATGGGTTAAGAACCCCTGGTGCTATGGGCGATCGCGGCGACTATCCGCGATCCTTGCCGGCCTGGTGCAGGCGGCTGACCAGTTCGGCCTCGGCCTGGGTCAGGCCGCAGGACTGGGTCAGGTCGTCGACGCTGGCGCCCAGCCCCACCAGGCGCGAGGCCTGACTGAAGGAAAGGCTGTGGGGATCCCGCTGCTCCAGCTGGGTCAGCCGGTCAGGCAACGGCGCCACCAGCCGGCGAAGTTCGTGGAGATCCTCGCCCATGCGCACGCTGCCTTCGAGATAGGTCTCCAGCCGACGGCCCAGCTCCTTGATTCTCTGGTCGCGCAGCGCGTCGCGGCTGGCCTGCGCCTCGACCTCCCGGCGCAGGCGCTGGGAGAGTTGGTGGCAGGCGTACCCCAGTACCGAGCACGCCACGGCGAGCGCTACGGCGAGCGACGCGATCCAGATCAACTCAGATGCTCTCCAGCTCGGACCACTCTTCCTCGCTCATCATCTTGTCCAGCTCGACGAGGATCAGCAGCTCGCCATTCTTGTTGCAGACGCCCTGGATGAACTTGGCCGACTCTTCGTTGCCCACGTTGGGCGCGGTCTCGATCTCGGATTGGCGCAGGTAGACCACCTCGGCGACGCTGTCGACGAGGATGCCCACGACCTGCTTGTCCGCCTCGATGATGACGATGCGGGTGTTGTCGGTCACCGGGGCCGGCCCCAGGCCGAAGCGCTGGCGCGTGTCGATCACGGTCACCACATTGCCGCGCAGGTTGATGATGCCCAGCACATAGCTCGGCGCCCCCGGAACCGGCGCGATCTCGGTGTAACGCAGGACTTCCTGCACCTGCATCACGTTGATGCCATAGGTCTCGTTGTCCAGGCGGAAGGTCACCCACTGCAGGATGGGATCTTCGGCACCTTGAGCGGACGATTTCTTCATGTTCCCTAGCCTCTCTTGAGCCACCCGGGGCGGCAGTCACGGGTTCTACCCGCTGTTATCTTCGAGGGCCCCGCGACGCGGGACCTTCCCCTCAATTCAGCGCCATGCGCTTGACGGCACCGCTGGCGATCAGCTCGGCCAGGGCCGCGACATCCAGCAGCGCGCACATATGCTCGATCACGGTACCGGCCAACCAGGGTCTTTGGCTACGCTGGCTGCGCCATTTGACCTCGTTCGGGTCCAGGCGAATGGAGCGGCTGACCTGGTGCACCGCCAGCCCCCACTCGTAGCCCTGGACGGAGATCACGTACTGCAGGCCCTCGCGGAAGTCGTCGCGGTAACGTTCCGGCATCACCCAGCGGGCGGTATCCAGCACCTTCAGGTTCCCCGCCTGGCAGGGCAGGATGCCGAGGAACCACTCGGGCTGGCCGAACAAGGGCGTCAGCTCCTGGCCCGCCAGGGGATAGATGGAGCCCAGGGATACCAGGGGAACGGCCAGGGTCAGGCCGGCCACATCGAACAGCAGGCACTCGAAGGGCTCCTCGCCCCACGCGGGGCGGCCGCCGGCCACCCACGCGGGAATATCGGACTGCGGCGCGCCGGAGGTACCGAGTTCCACCAGGGGTTCGACTCGCGCCAGCGGAAGCGCCGCCTCCTGCACCGGCAGGACCGGGGCGACCACCGGATCGGGGCACTCCGGCTCCAGTACCAGCAGCGGTTCGACCTCGGGCATGGGTTCGGGCAAGCGGGGCTCCGACGCCGCCAGGGGCAGCGCGGCCAGTTCGCGGGTCAGGCGCGCATCCCGGACCTGTTCCTCCAGGACCGCAGCCTCGAACTCGTCGCTGCTGATGCTCTCGGCCAACTCGACCGACGCCTCGTGCAGCAACGCGTCCAGGTAGGACTGCAAGGCCAGTTGCGGACGTGTGGCGGTGGCGATGGGACGACTCATGTTGGGAACCCACGGGATTGATCTGTAAGGCCTATCGGCAGTCGACGCCCTTCACTTGAGGCCCGGCGGTCGGCGATCGGGTGCATCTCAGGCCACCTGGGCGGACAGCTGCTGGGTCAGCAGGTGCTTGAGCAGGGCCCGGTAGGCGATCACGCCCCGGCTGTTGGAATCGTACTGGGAGGGCGTCACGCCCGCCCGGCTGGCGTCGCGCAACCGCGTGTCCACCGGGATGTAGGCCTGCCAGAGATGTTCCGGGTAGTTGTTGCGCAACACCTTGAGGGTGTTGAGGGACGCCTGGGTCCGGCGGTCGAACAGGGTCGGCACTATGGTGTAGGGCAGCGCCTGCTTGCGCGAACGGTTGACCATGCTGAGGGTGCTGACCATGCGCTCCAGGCCCTTCACCGCGAGGAACTCCGTCTGCACCGGGATGACCAGTTGCTGGCTGGCGGCCAGGGCGTTGACCATGAGGACGCCCAGCAGCGGCGGGCTGTCGATGATGGCGTGGTCGAACTCCTGCCAGAGCTGCGCCAGGCTCTTGGCGATCACCAGGCCCAGGCCGTTCTGGCCGGGCGACTGACGTTCCAGGGTCGCCAGGGCGGTGCTGGACGGCAGCAGGGAAATGCGCTCATGGCTGGTCTGCAGCAGCAACTGCCGGGGCAGCCCGTCGGGCACGCTGCCCTGGTGCAGGAAGAGGTCGAAGCAACTGTGCTCCAGGGTGTCGGGATCATGACCGAAATAACTGGTCATCGACCCGTGGGGATCGAGGTCCACCACCACGACGCGCTTGCCGGCATCGGCCAGCAGGCCGGCCAGGGCGATGGATGTAGTGGTCTTGCCGACCCCACCTTTTTGATTGGCTACTGCCCAGACTCTCATCGTTCTTCATCCTCCCGGCTGCGCGGTTGCACCGAGACTCTCACCGGCCCTGTGGGGCCGGCGACGGGGAATTGACGGCCCCCGTACCCGGGGCCTCTGCTGGCGCTACTGGTGCAGGTTGCGTGCCAGCCCTCTGCAACGCGGCATCCGGCCGCGCGTTGGCGCTCCCTACACCGCTGACGCTGCGACGTACATCCAGGTTGCGGGACACCACCAGGACCACCCGCCGATTGCGGGCCCGTCCTTCGGCAGTGGCGTTGTCCGCCACCGGCTGGAACTCACCATAGCCCACCGCGGCGAGGCGGTTCGGTGCGACCCCATCCATGGCCAGCATGCGCACGATGCTGGCGGCGCGCGCGGAGGAAAGCTCCCAGTTGGACGGGAACTGCGCGGTGGCGATGGGCAGGTTGTCGGTGAACCCCTCCACATGCACGGGGTTGCCGTAGGGCGCCAGAATCCCGGCAATCTTCTCGATCAACTCGAAGGCCGCGTCGTTGGGAATGGCGTCGCCGCTGGGGAACAGCAGGCTGGAATTCATCTCGATCTCCACCCACAGCTCGTTGCCGCGCACGCTCACCTGGTCGGCATCGATCAGGTCGCCGAAGGCATCGCGCATGCTCTGGGCGATGGTCACCAGGGGATCGGCGCCCGGATCATCGACCGAGGACTGGCTGTGATCGCCCTCGTCCGTCACGGCGTGCCCCGTGCTGCGCGGTTTCTCTTCACCCACGGGGATCGGCTCGACCGAGCGGTCCGGCTGGTTGAACACCCCGACCAGGGACTCGGAAAGGATCTTGTACTTGCCTTCGTTGATGGAGGAAATCGAGTACATGACCACGAAGAAGGCGAACAGCAGGGTGATGAAGTCCGCGTACGACACCAGCCAGCGCTCGTGATTCTCGTGTTCTTCCTGGTGCCGCCTGCGTGCCATGGCCGTACCCTCAGTCCATGAAGCCTTGCAGCTTGAGTTCGATGGAACGCGGATTCTCGCCCTCGGCGATGGAGAGGATGCCCTCCAGCAGCATCTCGCGGTAACGGGACTGGCGGATGGCGATGGCCTTGAGCTTGTTGCCCACCGGGAGCAACAGCAGGTTGGCGAAGCCGACGCCGTAGATGGTGGCGACGAAGGCGACGGCGATGCCGCCGCCCAACTGGCTGGGATCGGCCAGGTTGCCCATCACATGGATCAGGCCCATCACCGCGCCGATGATGCCGATGGTGGGGGCGTAGCCGCCCATGCTCTCGAACACCTTGGCAGCCTGGAGGTCGCGGCCCTCCTGGGTGAAGAGGTCCACCTCGAGGATGCTGCGGATGGACTCCGGCTCGACGCCATCCACCAGCAGTTGCAAGCCCTTGCGGGCGAAGGGATCGGCTTCGCTGTCGGCGATGGGCTCCAGGCCCAGCAGGCCTTCCTTGCGCGCCGTCTGGCTCCAGTTCACCACCCGGTTGATGCCGCCGGCCAGGTCGATGAAGGGCGGGAACAGTATCCAGCGGACGATGGCCAGGGCGCGCTTGAAAATGCTGATGGGCGTTTGCAGGAAGGCGGCACCCAGGGTACCGCCCAGGACGATGAGTGCCGCAGGGCCGTTCAGCAGGGCCCCGACGTGACCGCCTTCGAGGTAATTGCCGCCGACGATGGCGACGAATGCCAGGATGACCCCGATAAGGCTGAGTACATCCATTACCTGGCGCTCTCCATTACATGCAGGCCTCGACCAGGTGGCGACCGATGTCGTCCAGGCTGTAGACGGCGTCGGCCAGGTTGGCCTTCACCACGGCCATGGGCATGCCATAGATGACGCAGCTCGCCTCGTCCTGCGCCCAGACCTGGCTGCCGCCCTGCTTCAGCAGGCGCGCGCCCTCGCGGCCATCGGCCCCCATGCCGGTGAGCACCACCGCGAGGACCTTGTCGCTGTAGGCCTTGGCGGCCGAACCAAAGGTGATGTCGACGCAGGGCTTGTAGTTCAGGCGCTCATCGCCGGGCAGGATGCGCACGACCCCACGGGTATCCACCATCATCTGCTTGCCCCCCGGCGCCAGCAGCGCCAGGCCGGGACGCAGCACGTCACCGTCCTCGGCTTCCTTGACGGAAATCCGGCAGAGCTTGTCCAGACGCTCGGCGAAGGCCTTGGTGAAAGCCGCCGGCATGTGCTGGATCAATACCAGTGGCGCGGGAAAGTTCGCCGGAAGCTGGGTCAGCACCCGCTGCAGGGCTACCGGGCCGCCGGTGGAAGTACCGATGGCCACCAGCCGGTAGCCCTTGCGCTTGGGAGCCGGCGAGCTGGCGACGGGGGCTGCGGGGTTCGCTGCCGCCGGCGCTGGGCTGGAGCGTGCCGACAGTCCGGGGCTGGGGGCGGTCGCCGGCGTGGGCAATGACGAGGTGCCGAAGCTGCTGTAACGGCGGTTGCTGCGGGCGATGCTGTGGACCTTCTCGCAGAGCAACTGCTTGACCTTCTCGGGAGTACGGGAAATGTCCTCGAAGTTCTTCGGCAGGAAATCCACCGCGCCGGCGTCCAGGGCGTCGAGGGTGACGCGGGCGCCTTCGTGGGTGAGGGACGAGAACATCAGGACCGGCGTCGGGCAGCGCTGCATGATGTGCCGCACCGCGGTGATGCCGTCCATCATCGGCATCTCGTAATCCATGGTGATGACGTCCGGCTTGAGCGCCAGCGCTTGGTCGATGGCCTCGCGGCCATTGGTGGCGGTGCCCACCACTTGGATATTGGGGTCGGAAGCGAGGATTTCCGAGACACGGCGACGGAAGAAACCGGAGTCATCCACCACCAGAACCTTGACTGCCATAAGAATAAAGCTCCTAGCGGGCGGCCGTTGCCGGCCGCCCCAGATCAGCCACGGCGCGCGTAATGCTTGAGCATGCTCGGCACGTCGAGGATCAACGCGATGCGGCCGTCACCGGTGATGGTGGCGCCGGACATGCCCGGCGTTCCCTGCAACATCTTGCCCAGCGGTTTGATCACCACCTCTTCCTGGCCCACCAACTGGTCGACGACGAAGCCGATTCGCTGGGTGCCCACGGAAAGGATCACCACGTGACCTTCCCCCTGCTCTTCCACCGCCGCATCGCGGACCAGCCAACGCTTGAGGTAGAACAGCGGCAGCGCCTTGTCGCGCACGATCACCACTTCCTGGCCGTCCACCACATTGGTGCGGGACAGGTCGAGGTGGAAGATCTCGTTGACGTTGACCAGCGGGAAGGCGAAGGCCTGGTTGCCCAGCATCACCATCAGGGTGGGCATGATCGCCAGGGTCAGGGGGACCTTGATGACGATCTTCGAGCCTGCGCCCTTCTGCGAGAACACGTTCACGGTGCCGTTGAGCTGGGAGATCTTGGTCTTCACCACGTCCATGCCGACGCCACGGCCGGAGACGTCGGAAATCTCCGTCTTGGTGGAGAAGCCCGGGGCGAAGATCAGGTTGTAGCACTCCAGCTCGGTGAGGCGATCCGCGGCGTCCTTGTCCAGCAGGCCCTTCTCCACCGCCTTGGCGCGGAGCACGGCGGCGTCCATGCCCTTGCCGTCGTCGGTGATCATCAGCAGGATGTGGTCGCCCTCCTGCTCGGCGGACAGGACCACCCGACCGGTACGCGGCTTGCCGGCGGCCTCGCGCTCGTCGGGGGACTCGATGCCGTGGTCGACCGCATTGCGCACCAGGTGGACCAGCGGGTCGGCCAGGGCCTCCACCAGGTTCTTGTCCAGGTCGGTCTCCTCGCCCACCAGCTCGAGGTTGATTTCCTTCTTGAGGTTGCGCGCCAGGTCGCGGACCAGGCGCGGGAAGCGGCCGAAGACCTTCTTGATCGGCTGCATCCGGGTCTTCATCACGGCGGTCTGCAGGTCGGCGGTGACCACGTCCAGGTTGGACACGGCCTTGGCCATGGACTCGTCGCCGCTGTTGGCGCCCAGGCGAACCAGGCGGTTACGCACCAGCACCAGCTCGCCCACCATGTTCATGATCTCGTCCAGGCGCGCGGTATCGACACGCACCGTGGTTTCCGCTTCGCTGGCCACGGCCGGACCAGCCGCGCCGTTGCCGGCGGCGGGCGCAGCCGGACGCGCGACCGGTTCGGCCTTCGGAGCCGGCTTGGCAGCGGGTACGGGCGCCGGGCGGCTGGCGGCCGGCACGGGAGTCGGCGCCGCAGTCGCCACGGGGTCCTCGGTGGCGCCGGAGAACTTGCCCTTGCCATGCAACTGGTCCAGCAGGGCCTCGAACTCGTCGTCGGTGATATTGCCACCACCCTCGGCGGCGGCCGGGACCACGGCGGGCGCCTCGGACTTCACCGGGGCGGCGGGCTCAGCAGCACCATTGAACTTGCCCTTGCCATGGAGCTGGTCCAGCAGGGCTTCGAACTCGTCGTCGCTGATGTCGTCGCCAGCGCCGGCGCCAACCGGAATGGCCAAGGCCGGGGCGGACGCGTGGGCGGACACCGCGACCTCGGACTCGACCGCACCGGAGAACTTGCCCTTGCCATGCAGCTGGTCCAGCAGGGACTCGAACTCGTCGTCGCTGATCTCGTCGCTCGCATCCTTCGCCACCGCAGCGGCGATGGCGTCGCTGTCGCCGAGGGCGTCCAGCAACTGCTCGAACTCGCTGTCGGAGATATCCATCGAGGATTCGCCGGACACGACCGCGACCGGTGCCGGAGCCGGCTCCGCGGCCACGACCGCTGCCGGTTCGGCAGCCTGGGGCGCGGGCTCCGCGCCGGCGGGCTCCGCCAGGCGCGACAGCGCCGCCAGCAACTCCGGCGTAGCGGGCGTCGGCTCGCTGCGCTCGCGCACCTCGCTGAACATCTCGTTCACGGTATCCAGGGCTTGCAGCACCACATCCATGAGCTCGGCGTCCACACGGCGTACGCCCTTGCGGAGGATGTCGAAAACGTTCTCGGCGATGTGGCAGCACTCCACCAGGGCGTTGAGCTGGAGGAAGCCAGCGCCGCCCTTGACGGTGTGAAAGCCACGGAAGATCGCATTGAGCAGGTCCATATCGTCCGGGCGGCTTTCCAGCTCGACCAATTGCTCGGACAGTTGCTCCAAAATCTCGCCGGCCTCTACCAGGAAGTCCTGGAGGATTTCTTCATCGGCGTCGAAGCTCATATGAGCGCTCCCTAGAAACCAAGGCTGGATAGCAGATCGTCGACGTCGTCCTGACCGGACACCACGTCTTCCCGTTTATCGGCATTCATCTGCGGACCTTCACCCCTGGAGGTGTCTTTTTGTTTGTCGGCCTCGGCACGCAACGCATTGTGGTCGTGCTCGATACCCACGAAACGGTCCACCTGGCTCGCCATCAGCACCAGCTTGACCAGATTGCTCTCCACCTCGGTGACCAGCTGGGTCACGCGCTTGATCACCTGGCCGGTGAGGTCCTGGTAATCCTGCGCCAGCAGGATGTCGTTGAGCTTGCCGGAGAGTGCGTCGGTATCACGCTGGCTGCGCGCCAGGAACTGGTCGACGCGACGGGCCAGCTCGCGGAATCCGTCCGCGCCGATTTCCCGGCGCATGAAGCGTCCCCACTGCTCGCGCAGCTGCAGGGCTTCGTCGCTGAGTCCGTTGAGCAATGGCGCACTCTCCTCCACCAGGTCCATGGTACGGTTGGCGGCCTTCTCGGTCATGTGCACCACGTAGCCCAGCCGGTCGGTCGCGTCGGCGATCTGCGACACTTCCTGGGCATGGGGCAGGCGCGGGTCGATCTGGAAGTTGACGATGGCGTTATGCAGCTCGCGGGTGAGCTTGCCGACCTCCAGGTACAGGCCGCGATCCCGGACCTGGTTGAGTTCTTGGATAAGTTGCACGGCGTCGGTGAAATTGCCTTTCTCCAGGCTGTCCACCAATTCCCGCGCACGGTCTTTCAGGGTCGACTCGAAGTCTCCCAGCAGGGGTTCTTTCTGGTCCATGGTGCCCTCGCGGCCGGCATCAGCCGTTGACCCGCTCGAAGATCTTCTCGATTTTTTCCTTCAGGACCTGGGCGGTGAAGGGCTTGACCACATAGCCGTTCACGCCGGCCTGGGCCGCTTCGATGATCTGGTCGCGCTTGGCTTCCGCGGTCACCATCAGGACTGGCAGGTGCTTCAGGCGTTCATCCGCCCGCACGGCGCGCAGCAGGTCGATGCCGGTCATGCCGGGCATGTTCCAGTCGGTGACGAGAAAGTCGAAGTTGCCGCTGTGGAGCATCGGCAGCGCCGTGGTGCCGTCGTCCGCTTCGGCGGTATTGGTGAAACCCAAATCGCGCAAGAGGTTCTTGATGATGCGTCTCATCGTCGAGAAATCGTCAACGATGAGGATTTTCATGTTCTTGTCCAAGTCGACCTCCGTACAGTCCTCAAACGCCCCTCTTGCCGGGCGCCGTTCAAATCTGGAAGCGGTGTGCCGTTCAGCGCGCGCGCCACTCGCCGAGACGCGCACGCAGGCGTGCGGCGCACTGGCTGTGCAATTGGCTGACCCGCGACTCGCTGACCCCCAGCACTTCCCCGATTTCCTTCAAATTCAGTTCTTCGTCGTAATACAGCGCCAGCACCAGGCGCTCACGCTCCGGCAGGTTCGCGATGGCATCGGCCAGCGCGGCCTGGAAGCGTTCTTCTTCCAGATCATGGGAGGGTGAGAATTGGGTGAAACCGGCGTCCTCGCGCACGCCGCCATGCTCGCCGTCCTGCAACAGGTCGTCGAAGCTGAACAGGCGGCTGCCCAAGGTGTCGCTCAGGATGCCGTAGTAGTCTTCGAGACTCAATCCAAGTTCGGCAGCAACTTCCTGATCTTTAGCGTCACGCCCCGTTCTCGCCTCGATAACGCGGATCGCGTCACTCACCATACGGGTGTTGCGGTGCACCGAACGCGGTGCCCAGTCGCCCTTGCGGACCTCGTCGAGCATGGCGCCGCGAATGCGGATGCCCGCGTAGGTTTCGAAGCTGGCACCCTTGGTGCCGTCGTATTTCTTGGAGGCTTCGAGCAAGCCGATCATCCCGGACTGCATCAGGTCTTCCACCTGCACGCTGGCCGGCAGGCGCGCGAGCAGGTGATAGGCGATGCGCTTGACCAGGGGGGCGTAGCGCTCGATCAACTGATGTTGCGAATCCCTTGCCTGTGTCTTGCCGTACATACGCAGTCCAGTAGCGGGTGTCATACGGGCGTTTCCGCGGGCGACTGTCTGACCAGACGCTCGACGAAGAACTCCAGGTGGCCTCTCGGATTGGCCGGCAGCGGCCAGCTGTCGACCTTCTGCGCGATGGCCTTGAAGGCCAGCGAGCACTTCGAGCGCGGGAAGGCCTCATAGACCGCGCGCTGCTTCTGTACCGCCTTGCGCACCGACTCGTCGTAGGGGACGGCGCCCACGTACTGCAGGGCGACATCCAGGAAGCGGTCGGTCACCTTGGTCAGCTTGGAGAAGAGGTTGCGCCCTTCCTGGGGGCTGTGGGCCATGTTGGCCAGAACCCGGAAGCGGCTCATGCCGTAATCGCGGTTGAGCAACTTGATAAGCGCGTAGGCGTCGGTGATGGAGGTGGGCTCGTCGCAGACCACCACTATGACTTCCTGCGCCGCGCGGACGAAGCTGACCACCGAGTCGCCAATCCCTGCGGCGGTGTCGATCACCAGCACATCGAGGTTGTCGCTGATATCGCTGAACGCCTGGATCAGGCCGGCGTGCTGCATGGGCGAGAGCTGCACCATGCTCTGGGTGCCGGAAGCGGCCGGGACGATACGGATGCCCCCCGGCCCCTGCAACAGCACGTCGCGCAGGTCGCATTCGCCATTGATCACATCGGCCAGGGTGCGCTTGGCGGTGAGGCCGAGCAGCACGTCGACGTTGGCCAGACCCAGGTCGGCGTCCAGCAACATGACGCGGCGACCGAGATCGGCGAGCGCCAGGGAAAGGTTCACCGACACGTTGGTCTTGCCGACGCCGCCCTTGCCGCCGGTCACCGCGATCACCTGTACGGGATGCATACTACCCATTTGAAATACCTTGCCTTGGGCCACTTGGCTGCCTAGCACCGCCCACTCCAGGGCGGCTCGAAAAATTCGTCAACCGGCGCGACGCGCCGGATTCTGGTAGAGCCCGGCGAACAGGTCGGCCATGGCTTCCTCGCTCGGGTCCTCCGGTGCCTGGAGGCTGACCGCACGGCTCACCAACTGGTGGCTGCGGGGAACCTGCAGATCATCCGGGATTCGCGGCCCGTCGGCCAGATAGGCTACCGGGAGATGCTGGCCGATAGCCAGACCCAATGCCTCACCGAGGCTGGCCGCTTCATCCACCTTGGTGATGACACAACCGGCCAGGCCGCAACGTTTGTAGCTGTGATAGGCCGCCTTGAGCACCTGGCTCTGGCTGGTGGCGGCCATCACCAGGTAATTCTTCGCATTTATCGCCCGGCTCGCCAGTGCCTCCAGCTGCATCGTCAGCGCCGGATCGTTGGTGGGCAGGCCGGCGGTGTCGATCAGTACCACGCGCTTGCGCACCAACGGCGCCAGCGCCTGGGTCAGGGACTGGCCCGGATCCACCAGGGTCACCGGCACGTTGAGAATCCGGCCGAGGGTCTTGATCTGCTCCTGGGCACCGATGCGGAAGCTGTCCATGCTGACCAGGGCGACGCTCTGGGCGCCGTACTTGAGCACATAGCGCGCCGCCAGCTTGGCCAGGGTGGTGGTCTTGCCCATGCCGGCCGGGCCGACCAGGGCGATCACACCGCCCTCTTCCAGGGGCTCGACCTTGGGGGTACGGATGGCGTGGGCGAGGTGGGCCAGAACCATGCGCCAGGCCTGGCGCGGCTCGTCGACCTTGGCCACCTTGTCCAGCAGGGCGCGTCCCAGCTCGGCCGGCAGCCCCATGCGCTGCAGGCGACGCCAGAGGCTGGCCTGCTGCGGACGACGGCTCTGCATCTGGCCCCAGGCGATGGAGCCCAACTGGACTTCGATCAGCTCGCGCAGCCCGCTCAGCTCGAAGCGCATGGCATCCAGGGCGGCCTGGTCGACGCCGGAGGATTTCGGCGCGGCCACCGGCTCCACCGGGCGCGCCACCGCACGCGGACGGCCCAGGGCGGCCGACAGGGCCTCTTCCGGCAGTTCCGGCTCGACGGCGGTCAGCGGGCGCGCGGCGAACAATTGACGGTCCTTGGCGGCATCGGCCTCGGCACGCACGGCCAGATCGGCCTGGGCCTGGGCGATGCGGGCCTGGGTCTTGCGCAGCTCGGCCTCGAGGGCCGGGTTGGGCTTGCTCGGCGCCGGCGCCGGCATGGGATAGTCCAGGGCGGCGGTCAGCTCGACACCACCGGCGACGCGACGATTGCCGATGATGGCGGCGTCCGCGCCCAGTTCATCCCGCACCAGCTTCATGGCTTGACGCATATCGGCGGCGAAGAAGCGTTTGACCTGCATGGCCGTAGACCTCGATTAGTTCTGTCCCACAGTGGCCACGATGGTGACCTGCTTGTTGTCCGGTATTTCCTGGTAGGCCAGCACGTGCATGGTCGGTACGGCCAGCCGTGCGAAGCGCGACATCATCGCCCGGATCGGCCCGGCCACCAGCAGGATGGCCTGCTTGCCGAGCATTTCCTGGCGCTGCGCCGCATCCACCAGTGAACGCTGCAGCTTCTCGGCCATTCCGGGTTCGAGGAGAACGCCATCTTCCGAACCCTGTCCGGCCTTCTGCAGGCTATTGAGCAATATCTGTTCCAACCTGGGCTCCAGGGTGATCACGGGCAGCTCCGGCTCTAGTCCCACAATGCCTTGGACGATTGCACGGGACAGCGCGACGCGAACCGCCGCCACCAGCGCGGCGGGATCTTGACTCTTCGGCGCGACGTTGGCGATGGCCTCGGCGATGGTGCGGATGTCACGCACCGGCACCTGCTCCTGCAACAGCGCCTGCAGCACCTTGAGCAGGGTGGACAGGGACACCACGCCCGGCACCAGCTCTTCGGCCAGGCGCGGCGAGCTCTTGGCGAGGTTCTGCATCAGCTGCTGGACCTCTTCGTGCCCCAGCAGCTCGTGGGCGTGCTTGTAGAGCACCTGGTTGAGGTGGGTGGCCACCACGGTACTCGCGTCCACCACGGTGTAGCCGAGGGACTGCGCCTGGTCGCGCTGGCTGGCGTCGATCCACACGGCCTCCAGGCCGAACGCCGGATCCTTGGCGGCGACGCCGTTGAGGGTGCCGAACACCTGGCCGGGATTGATCGCCAGCTCGCGGTCCGGGTAGACCTCCGCCTCGGCGACGCTGACGCCCATGAGGGTCAGGCGATAGGCGTTGGGCAGCAGGTCGAGGTTGTCGCGGATATGCACCGAGGGCATGAGGAAGCCCATCTCCTGGGACAGCTTCTTGCGCACGCCCTTGATCCGCGCCAGCAGCTGGCCGCCCTGGTTGCGATCCACCAGCGGGATCAGCCGGTAGCCCACTTCCAGGCCCACCAGGTCGACGGGAACGACGTCGTCCCAGCCCAGCTCCTTGGTTTCCTGGGCGCGCTGGGCGGGCAGCAGTTCCTGCTGGCGCTTCTCCTCCTGCACCGCCTCTTCCTTGACCTTGTTCTGCTTCTTCCAGATGAGCCAGGCGCCACCGGCGGCCAGCAGGCCGAGGCCGACGAAGGGCACGTGGGGCATGCCGGGCACCAGCCCCATGGCGATCAGGATGGCGGCCGAGACGGCCAGGGCCTTGGGCGAGGCGAACATCTGGCGGTTGACCTGCTGGCCCATGTCCTCGGAGCTGGAAACCCGCGTGACCATGATGGCGGCGGCGGTGGACAGCAGCAGCGAGGGGATCTGCGCCACCAGGCCGTCACCGATGGTCAGCAGGGAGTAGATGCGGCCGGCGTCGCCGAAGCTCAGGCCGTGCTGCAGCATGCCGATGGCGATGCCACCCAGCAGGTTGATGAAGAGGATCAGCAGGCCGGCGATGGCGTCGCCACGGACGAACTTGCTGGCACCGTCCATGGAGCCATAGAAGTCGGCCTCCTGGGACACTTCGCTGCGGCGCTTCTTGGCCTCGGCCTGGTCGATCAGCCCGGCGTTGAGGTCGGCGTCGATGGCCATCTGCTTGCCGGGCATGGCGTCCAGGGTGAAACGCGCGCTCACCTCGGAGATACGTCCGGCACCCTTGGTGACCACCACGAAGTTGATGATCATCAGGATCGCGAACACCACTGCGCCCACCACGTAGTTGCCACCCACCACCACGTCGCCGAAGGCCTGGATCACCTTGCCGGCGGCATCGTGGCCGTCCTGGCCGTGGAGCAGCACCACCCGCGTGGACGCGACGTTCAGCGCCAGGCGCAGCAGGGTCGCCACCAGCAGGATGGTGGGGAACACGGCGAAGTCCAGCGGACGCATGGCGTAGACGCTGACCAGCAGGACCACGATGGACAGGGCGATGTTGAAGGTGAAGAAGACGTCCAGCAGGAAGGGCGGTACCGGCAGGGTCATCATGCCCAGCATCACCAGCACCAGCAGCGGCACCCCGAGATTGCCCCGGCCCACCGCCATCAGGTTGTTGCGGACATTGCCCACCAGTTGCGTACGATCCACTGTTGCTCCCCTACCCCTTTCGCGAAACGCCGTTCCGCACTTCCAATCTTTTGACGCCAGAGGGCGCCTTGACCTCCCTTGTGCAAGAAGCCTTCCAACTTCGTTAAGGATCTGATTTCAGGAAAGAATCCGTAGGCCGGGGCAGGCTTCACCAACCCACCGGCGAGGTCCGGTGCGGGTACGCCGATGGGTTTCGCTGCGCTCTACGCCATCCTACGGATGCGCGGTGCGGGGCGTGGCTTTCGTAGACATCATGGATTGACCTGCCCCACCTCGAAAGCGCGGGTTATGTTTTCGGGGTGGAAACACCTCCAACACAGAGCCGCATCGAGGGGGACAGGTCATGAACGAGTTTAACCAGGTCTATGTAGGTTTGGACGTTCACCAGGCGACGATTGCTGTCGCGGTGGCACGGCCGGGGCGCGGTGAGCCGGACTATCACGGCACCATCGAGAACCGCGACAGCGCGCTGCGCAAACTGCTCAAGCAGCTGAGCCGGCAGGGCGAGGCGTTGAGCTTCTGCTACGAGGCCGGCCCCTGCGGCTACGGCCTTTACCGTGAGCTGACAGCGCTGGGCCATGGTTGCGTGGTGGTGGCGCCCTCGCTGATTCCGCGCAAGGCGGGCGAGCGGTTGAAAACCGACCGTCGGGACGCCCTGATGTTGGCGCGCCTGCATCGGGCGGGCGAGCTGACGGCGGTGTGGGTGCCGGATCAGGAGCAGGAAGCGATCCGCGACTTGACGCGCGCCCGGGAGGACATGAAGTCCCTGGAACTGAAGTGCCGGCAACGCCTGGGCGCGTTCTTGCTGCGTCATGGGCACGTCTATGCCGGTAAAAGTCGCTGGACCCAGGCCCATTTCCACTGGTTGGCGAGCGTGAAACTTGACTCGCCGGTGCAGCAGATCGTCCTGCAGGAGTACCTCGACACCGTTAAATCGATGCAACGGCGGGTGGCCGATCTGGAAGCGCAAATGCACGAAGCGCTGGCCGGCTGGTCGCTGGGTACGGTGGCGCAAGCCCTGATGGCGTTGCGCGGGGTGAGCCTGATCACGGCGATGACGGTGTTGGCGGAGTTGGGCGACCTCAGTCGCTTCGACTCGCCGCGCGAGCTGATGGCCTACCTGGGACTGGTTCCCAGCGAGCACTCCAGCGGTGGCTCACGCCGCCAGGGCCGCATTACCCGCACGGGCAATGGCCATGTCCGGCGGGTGCTGGTGGAAGCGGGGTGGAACTACCGTTTCCCGGCACGCAAGACACGCGTCATCGAGGCGCGCGCGGCGAAAACCTCGGCGGTGGTTCAGGCCATCGCCTGGCACGCGCAGAAGCGCTTGTGCGGTCGTTATCGAGCGCTGCTGGCGGCGGGCAAGCTCAAGCAGCAGGTCACCACCGCCATCGCCCGGGAGCTGGCGGGATTCATCTGGGCCATCGCCTGCGCGGTGGCGGGCAAGGCACACGGCAGTAAGGCCGTGGCATGAACCCGCAGCAGTGGCTTCGGTTCAGGGGGTGGAGGGCCGGTGAGGAGAACCCCTGGCGCTCCTATGTGGCGTCCTCTGCGAGGAGGACAGACCCACGACCGTAGAGAAGGGCAGCTCCGCGACGAAGTGAAGTCAGGTCGGTAACCAACCCACGTATATCAGAGTGATCCACCGTCGCCTAATCGCCCTCCACCCCCTGAACCGAAGCCACTGGCGGAGAAGAACAAAACGAAAGAATAGACCCAGAGTTGACAGGTCAATCCATATCAGGAGCCGGCTTGCCGGCGAATGGCGTGGCTCGCGCTTCACCGACCCACCGGCGGGGCCCGGTGCGGGTACGGCGATGGGTTTCGCTGCGCTCTACGCCATCCTACGGGCGCGCGGTGCGGGGCGTGGCTTTCGTAGGGGCCGGCCATGCGCACGGCGCATCCTGCGTTTTCCACCCGGCCGGAATTCGCGGAAAACCGTCCTCGCAGGATGCGGGTTCGATTCCGATCCTCACTCGTCGCGGCGCAGGTCCGGCGGAATCGGCAGGTCGTTGAGCGGCGTCGGACGCTTGCCCTTGCCGGCGCGGAACTGCTTGAGCTGATAGACGTAGGCCAGCACCTGGGCCACGGCCAGGTAGAGGCCGGCGGGGATTTCCTGGTCCAGTTCGGTGGAGTAGTAGACCGCCCGGGCCAGCGCGGGCGACTCCATCACCGTCACCTTGCTGTCCTGGGCGATCTCGCGAATCTTCAGCGCGGTGAAGTCGCTGCCCTTGGCCAGCAGCACCGGCGCCCCGCCCTTCTCGGCGTCGTACTTGAGCGCCACGGCGAAGTGGGTGGGGTTGGTGATGACCACGTCGGCCTGGGGCACGGCGGCCATCATGCGCCGCTCGGCCATCTCCCGCTGCAACCGCCGAATGCGCGACTTCACCTCGGGCTTGCCTTCGGAGTCCTTGTACTCGTCGCGCACTTCCTGCTTGGTCATCATCAGCTTCTGCTTGTTGTCCCAGAGCTGGAACGGCACGTCCACGGCAGCGATCAGGATCAGGCCGCACGCCAGCCAGATGGCGCTCCAGCCCACCACCTGGACGCTGTGGAGAATGGCCATGTCCAGCGGCTCGTGGGCGATCGCCAGCAGATCGTCGCGATCCGCGTTCAGCACCAGCAAGGCCACCAGCAGGATCAGCCCGAACTTGGCCAGGGCCTTGAGCAACTCGGCCAGGGCATGCAGGGAGAACATGCGCTTGAGGCCTGACAGGGGATTCATCCGACTGAACTTGGGCATCAGGGCTTCGGTGGAGAACAGGAAGCCGCCCATGGACACCGGGCCGATGATGGACACGATGAGCAGGGTGATCAGCAACGGCATCACCGCGTCCAGCGCCAGCTTCCCCGATGAGAGCAGCAGCAGCCCCATGCTGCGCTCGTCCATGAGCACCGCGCGGGACAGGTCGAAGTTGGAGCGCATCAGCTTCATCAGCATGTCGGCCATGCCGCCGCCAGTGGCCAGCAGGCCGCCAGCGCCCGCCAGGGTCACCACCAGGGTGTTGAGCTCACGGGAACGGGCGATCTGGCCCTTGTCGCGGGCCTCCTGCAACCGTTTGCCTGTGGGTTCCTCGCTCTTGTCCGCCCCGCTCTCACTTTCCGCCATGGAAAACTACCTGCGTTGCCAAGGCTGCGTTTTCCAGCAGCCGGGATGCCTTCAGAAAAGCGCTCATTTCGCCCTCACCAGCTCGCGCAGGAGCTGCAGGGCATCACTGGCCAGCACCTGGTACTGGGCGAGGATATCGGCCAGGCCGATCCAGACGATCACCAGCCCCAGGGCCAGGGTCAGCGGGAAGCCGATGGAGAAGATGTTCAATTGGGGCGCCGCGCGGGTCATCACGCCGAAGGCGAGGTTGACCACCAGCAGGGCGGTGATGGCCGGCAGCGCCAGCAGCAGGCCCGCGCCCATCACCCAGCCCAGCTTGCCGGCCACCTCCCAGTGATGGTCGACCAGCAGCCCGCCGCCCACCGGCAGGGTCACGAAGCTTTCCGCCAGCACCTCGAACACCACCAGGTGGCCATTCATGGCCAGGAACAGCAGCGTCACCAGCATCAGGTAGAACTGGCCGAGCACCGGCACCGAAACGCCGTTGGTGGGGTCGACCATGGACGCGAAGCCAAGGCCCATCTGCATGGAGATGATCTGCCCCGCCACCACGAAGGCATGGAAGAACAGCTGCAGGATGAAGCCCATCAGCGCGCCGATGATGATCTGCTCGGCCACCAGCAGCAACGAACCCAGGCTGATGGCCTCCACCTGGGGCATGGCGGGCAGCGTCGGCACCAGCACCATGGCGATGGCCAGGGACAGGTAGAGGCGCACCCGGGTCGGCACCAGTTGGGTACCGATGATGGGCATGGTCATCAGTAGCGCGGCGATGCGGAACAGCGGCAGGACGAAGCTGCTCACCCAGCCGCCGATCTGCGAATCGCTCAGCTCCAGCATGTCAGCCGATCAACAAGGGGATGTTCTGATAGAGCGTCTGGATGTACTCCATCAGTTGGCGGGTCAGCCAGGGGCCGGCCCAGATCAGCGTCACCAGCATCACCAGAAGGCGAGGCAGGAAGCTCAGGGTCTGCTCGTTGATCTGGGTGGCGGCCTGGAACATGGCGACGATCAGGCCCACCACCAGGCTCGGCACCACCAGGATGCCGACGATCAGGCAGGTCAGCCAGAGGGCCTCGCGGAACAGGTCGACGGCAATCTCGGGTGTCATCGCTAGACGCCTCCGAAGCTGCCGGCCAGGGTGCCGATGATCAGCGCCCAACCGTCCACCAGGACGAAGAGCATGATCTTGAACGGCAGGGAAATGATCAGCGGCGAGAGCATCATCATGCCCATGGCCATGAGCACGCTCGCCACCACCAGGTCGATGATCAGGAAGGGGATGAAGATCATGAAGCCGATCTGGAACGCGGTCTTCAGCTCCGAGGTGACGAAGGCCGGCACCAGGATGGTCAGGGGCGCCGCCTCGGGGCTGGGAATATCGGTGCGCTTGGACAGGCGCATGAACAGCTCAAGGTCGCTGGAGCGGGTCTGGGCCAGCATGAAGTCCTTGATCGGCACCTCGGCCTTCGCCAGGGCGTCCTGCGCCGACAGCTGCTCATTGAGGTACGGCTGCAGGGCATCGCGGTTCACCCGGTCGAACACCGGCGCCATGATGAACATCGTCAGGAACAGCGCCAGCCCCACGAGGATCTGGTTCGAGGGCGTCTGCTGCAGGCCCAGGGCCTGACGCAGGATGGAGAAGACGATGATGATCCGGGTGAAGCTGGTCATCAGCATGACGAAGGCCGGGATGAAGCTCAGCGCCGTCATGATCAGGAGGATCTGCAGGCTTACCGAGTACTCCTGCTGCCCTTCCGGGTTGGTGCCCAGGGTAATGGCCGGGATCGACAGCGGGTTGTCGGCGCCCAGGGCCAGGGGCGCGGCCAGCGCCAGCAGCAGCGCGATCAGAAAGCGGGGCATCAATGCTTGTCCTTGCCGAGCAGTTCCATCAGGCGTTGGGCGAACTCCGGGCTGGCGGCCTGGGCGTCTGCCAGGTGCACCGGCTCCTTGAGCACATGAAGCGGGGTGATGCGGCCGGCGCTGAGGCCCAGCAGGATCTGCTCGCCCCCCACCTGCACCAGCACCAGCCGGTCGCGGGGGCCGAGGGCCTGGGTCGCCACCAGCTTGATCACCTGCCCGCCACGGGGCGCCATCCGCTGCACCCGGCGCAGCAGCCAGGCGAGGAGGAAGATCAGCCCCACCACCAGCAGCAGGCCGATGGCCAGTTGGCCCAGTTGCGCAGCCATGCCGCTGCCGACCTGCACGGCCGCCGGGACGGGGGCGACAGGTGCGGATTCGGCGGCCAGGACGCTCAGCGGCATGAGCGCCAGGCCCGAGAAAAGAAGGCGACCCATGCGTCAGCGCAGCTTCTTGATGCGTTCGCTGGGGCTGATCACGTCGGTCAGGCGAATGCCGAACTTCTCGTTCACCACCACCACCTCGCCGTGGGCGATCAGGGTGCCATTGACCAGCACGTCCAGGGGTTCGCCGGCCAGGCGATCCAGCTCGATCACCGAGCCCTGGTTCAACTGCAGCAGGTTGCGGATGGTGATGTCGGTGTTGCCCACCTCCATGGAGATGGACACCGGGATATCCAGGATCACGTCCAGGTTCGGGCCATCCAGGCTGACCGGGCCGCTGGGCCTGGGCGCGGCACCGAACTCCTCCATGGGTGCGCGCGGCGAACTGGGTGCGGCTGGAGCGGACTGGTTCATCAGCGCGTCGATGTCGTCCTGGCTGGCGTCATCGGCCTCCGCCAGGGCGGCGGCCCATTCGTCGGCCAGGGCCTGTTCTTCGGGAGTGGGAGTATCGTCGATTGCCATCGGTGGACCTCGGCTGGCTCGGAATTCTGGGGTGCCGCGCCCTCAGCGCTGGCGTTCGATGGGTTCCAGGATCTGCAGGGACAGGTTGCCCTTGTGCGACCCCAGCTTGGCCTTGAAGGCCGGCACGCCATTGGCGCGCATGATCATGTGTTCGGGCATTTCCACCGGGATGATGTCACCCGGCTGCATGTGCAGGATGTCCCGCAGCTTGAGCTGGCGACGCACCACGGTGGCGGCCACGGGCACGCTGACATCGAGGATGTCCTCGCGCAGGGCCTTGATCCAGCGTTCGTCCTGGTCGTCGACATCGGACTGGAAGCCGGCATCGAGCATCTCGCGGATCGGCTCGATCATCGAATAAGGCAGGGTGATGTGCAGGTCGCCGCCACCGCCGTCCAGTTCGATGTGGAAGGTGGAGACCACCACCACCTCGCTGGGGCTGACGATGTTCGCCAGGGCCGGGTTCACTTCCGAATTCATGTACTCGAAGTTCACGTCGAGCACCGCATGCCAGGCCTCGGCCAGGTCGACGAAGGCCTGGTCAAGCACCATGCGCACCACCCGCAACTCGGTGGGGGTGAACTCCCGCCCCTCGATCTTGGCGTGGCGACCATCGCCGCCGAAGAAGTTGTCCACCAGCTTGAACACCAGCTTGGCGTCGAGGATGAACAGGCAGGTGCCGCGCAGGGGCTTCATCTTCACCAGGTTGAGGCTGGTGGGCACGTACAGCGAATGGACGTACTCGCCGAACTTCATCACCTGGACCCCGCCCACCGCCACGTCCGCCGAGCGGCGCAGCAGGTTGAACATGCTGATGCGGGTATAGCGGGCGAAGCGCTCGTTGATCATCTCCAGGGTCGGCATGCGGCCCCGGACGATGCGGTCCTGACTGGTCAGGTCATAGCTCTTGACGCTGCCAGGATCGGAATCGGCCTCGGTTTCAACCAGGCCATCGTCGACGCCATGGAGCAGCGCGTCGATCTCGTCCTGGGACAGCAGGTCTTGAACAGCCATGGTCGTACCTTGCCTACTGCAAAACGAAGTTGGTGAAGAGTACCTGCTCGACGACGGTCGCGCCGGTTTCCTGCTTGGCCAGCTCCTGGACCGTGGCGGTGGCCTGCTGACGCAGCATCTCCTTGCCCACCGGCGTGACCAGGGATTCGAAGCCCTGGCCGGAGAAGAGCATGACCAGCTTGTTGCGCAGCACCGGCATATGCACCTTGAGGGCATCCAGTTGAGCCTGGTCGCGCGCCATCAGGGCCACGCTGACCTGCATGTAGCGCTGCCGGCCGTTCTGGCTGAAGTTCACCACGAAGGCCGGCGCCATATCCAGGTAGATGGCCGGCTGCCTGGTGGGCGCAGCGGCCGCTTCCTCGGCCGGCTCCTCGGCCTTGTCGCCGCGACTCAGGAAGAACCAGGTGGCGCCCACCGACAACCCCACCGCCAGCAGCAAGGCCACCACGCCGAGGATGATGAGCTTCAGCTTGCCCTTGCCGCCTGCCGGCGCGCCGCCCTCTGGCGGTGCCTTCGCTTGTTGTTTTGCCATGCCAATAATCCGTCACCGGGCGGGGATCGCCGCCCATTTCCTGGGGAGTGAGCAAGTGTCATGCCAGCCGACCGGACTCTCGCAGGCCGGGCGCGGCTTTCGGGGTGCGGATATACCAGCCTCGGGGGGCGGCTGTCACGGGGTTCCCTCTCCCGGGCGGGAGAGGGATGGATAGCGCGGGGGCGTCAGGCGTAGAAATCCACCAGCCCGCGGCCGCCACCGCTGCCGGTCGCACGGATCTCGCTGTGGCTGACCGTCACCTCTTCGTCGCCGCCACCGCCGAAATCACCCCGACCGCCACCACGGCGCTCGGCCTCGCCGCCGGCGCCCTGCCAGCCACGATTGAGCGATTGGTCGGAGACGTTGACGTCCAACTGGTTCATGCCCTGCTGGGCGAACATCTCCCGCAGCCGGTGCATCTGTCCTTCCAGGGCGTCGCGGACGTTGGCGTTGGGGCTGGCGAAGGTCACCTGGGCCTGGTCCTGGGTCATGTGCACCCGCACTTCCAGGCGCCCCAGTTCCTGCGGATCGAGCTGGATCTCGGCGGACTTGAGGTTCTGGCTGGACAGCCACATCACCCGATCCACCACGGCTTCGCTGAACCCACCCTGGTTCACCGCCACCGGCTGGCCGGGGACCAGCGTCGGCGTCCGCTGCGCCTGCAACGCCTGCGGGCTGATGGCCTGGCTCAGGGCGTTCAGGCGGTTGGCCAGCAGCTCGTTGCGCACATCGCCCTTGCTCTCGCCCAGGCCTTCGGCCACTTCGCCCGACAGCTCGGCGGAGGCAAGGCTCGCCTCCAGCTCGCCCTCGCCGCCCTCGACGGGCTGGTCGGCGAAGGCGGCCAGGGCACTGGCGAAGTCCTGGTCAGCGGTGGGAGCGGCCTGGTTGGCCTGGGCGAGGTTCTGCACCTGCTGGGCGGCCTGCGCCCCTTGCTGCAGGGCCATTTTCACCGCCGGCATCTGGTTCAGCTGGTCCAGGTCCGGATCGAGGCTGGCCTCGCTCAGGGTCGCGGGCGCGGCGCTCTGTACCGGCGGCGCCACGGTCAGGGTGGCCAGGTCGTCCCCCGCGTCCACTGCGGGCGCTTGCGCCTCGTCAGCCAGCAACTGGCCGTTCATCGCCATCATCAGCAACGGGTCCATGACCGTTTCGCCCTCGGCCTTGCGGGTGTCGCTCTCGTCGGCCGGCAAGGGCTTGCCGCTATCGGCAACCCCGGGCTCGTCGGAACCGGGTGCTGCCGCCGGCGGGTCAGTCCTTGCCGCCTCGCCGTCCTTGCTCCTGGCCTGTCTGGCCTCCGCTTCATTGCGCTCGACGGCTTTCGCCTGGCGCTCCTTCGCATACATCTGGGCAAAGCTGGACGCCTCGCCCTTGCTGGCTTCCGCCGGTTTTTCCGGGGCTTTTGCGGCCGGTGCTTTCGGCTTCACGTCAGGCCGGGCCTGGAGAAGCAGATCGGGGGCAACGGGCATGGGCACTCTCCGCTCGGGTTGGTTCGTGCCAGGGGGATTGCAAGGGTCGGGCCAGAATATCGACCGAGCTCAGCGGGTCAGGCCGCGGCGCTCATCCTGAAGCAGGTCGTGGACGACGAGGAACGCCGCCTCGATCTGCTCGACCAGGGCCGGCGCACTGGCGAGCTGCCCGCGTTGCGCAAGGTCTTCCAGCTGTTTGCACAGGCCGGCCAGCAGGGGCGCGCCCATGTTGCTGCAACTGCCCTTGAAGCTGTGGGCCGCCAGGCGCATGGCCTGGCTGTCGCCGTCGGCCAGGGCCTGGCGGATCTGCCGGAGACGCTCCTGGGAGTCCGCCAGAAAGGTATCCAGCAATACCACGAACTCTTCCTCCATGACTTCATGCAGGGCGGAAAGCACGGCGTGGTCGAGCGGGCTATCGGACAAATTCGTCACTCCCTGAACTGAACGCCCGAAAATTATGCCTGACTGGGCCAGCGAAACTCCACGTGAATGCCATTGCCGTCCTCGGCCGGCTCGCACCGCGCGGCAAGCTGGCTCACCAGGGCCAGTCCCCGGCCGCTGAAGCATTCCACCGCTGGTCGCCTGGCCAGCACATCCTCAAGGTCGAACCCCCCGCCGCTGTCCTGGACCTGCACCCGCAAGCGCCCTCCCCGCCCCTCCGGGATCAGCTCCAGGTGAAAGCGCACGTAGCCGGCTTCCAGGGACGCCAGGCGTTCGCTGCGCTCCCGGTAGTAGCGCGCGAACCCCTCGGCATCGCGCTTGAGCGAAGAGTCCAGGCCCAGCACGCCGTGCTCGAGGGCGTTGGAGTAGAGCTCGGCCAGCACGGTGTAGAGCGCCCCGCCCTGGTCCCGCAGGCCCTGGACCTCCAGCAGCAATTGCAGCAGGAAGGGCAGCGGATTGAAGCGCTTGAGGGTCTGGGCACGGAATTCGAACGAGGCGGACCAGTCCAGCGGACTGGCCTGGCCGCTGTCGGTGAAGGCCAGCTTGGCGCGCTCGGTGACCTCCTCCAGCATGCACACCTCGATCATGCTGACATCGTCCTGGGCATGCCCGCGAAACGCGCTCAGGGCCAGCTGGATCTCATCGAATACCCGGTTGCCATCGGCGGTGGTATCCAACACCGCGCGAAGCCGCTGGTCACCGAACAGCTCGTCGTTGTCGTTGCGGGTTTCCAGCACGCCGTCCGACACCAGGAGGATGCGGTCGCCCGCCTCCACCGGATAGGACTCGAAATGGGCATTGAAACTGCCCTGGTCCAGCACGCCGAGAGGCAGGTGCCGGGACACCAGGCGGATCGGCTCGCCACCCTCGGCGCGACGCAGGTAACCATCCGGCAGTCCACCATTCCAGACCTCGACCAGACGCCGCTGGAAACTGAGGTTGAGGAAGGTGGCGCAGCAGAAGACGCCGACCGGGAGGATGCGTTTCAGCTTGGCGTTCATCTCCCGCAGGATGTCCACCATGGCATAGCCCTTGGCGGTCATGCCGTAGAAGACCTCCGCCAGGGGCATGGCGCCAATGGCGGCCGGCAGGCCGTGGCCGGTGAAGTCTCCCAGCAGCACATGCATCCCGCCCGAGGGCTTGTAGGCCGCCAGCAGCAGGTCGCCGTTGAATAGCGCGTAGGGCGACTGCAGGTAACGGATATTGGGCGCGCTCAGGCAGCCGGAGTGCGCCACCTTGTCGAACACCGCCTTGGCCACACGCTGCTCGGTGACCAGGTGCTCGTTATGCCGGGCGATCAGGTCGCGCTGCTGGAGCACGGTGTCCTGCAGCCGGCGCAGCCGGTCCAGGGCCTTGATCTTGGCCTCGAGGATCACCCGGTTGTAGGGCTTGGCGAGAAAATCATCGCCGCCTGCCTCCAGGCAGCGCACCAGGGCCTCGTTCTCCGTGAGGGAGGTCAGGAAGATGATGGGGACCAGGGCCTCGCCGGCCAGTTGCTTGATGCGCCGGGCGGCTTCGAAACCGTCCATCTCCGGCATCAGGGCATCCATCAGCACCAGCTGCGGCTGTTCCCGCTGGAACAGCGACACCGCCTCCCGGCCATTGGCCGCGGTAATGGCACGATGGCCCTGGCGGTTGACGATGGTGGACAGCAGCAGCCGGTCCGCTGCGTTGTCCTCGGCGATCAGGATCGTCAGCGGCGCCGGCATCTCAGCGCACCTCAAGCGATCTGGAACAGTTGTTCGAAGTTGGAAATGGCCAGGATCTTGCGAACGTCGGGGTTGCAGTTGGTAAGGCGGATCTGCGCCCGCTCTCCGCCGGCGTGGTCCCGCAGCAGCAGCAGCATGCCGAGGGCCGAACTGTCCAGGTAAGTGGTGCCCTTGAGGTCGACGACATAGCGCTTGGGCGTGAAATTGACGCGCTCGTAGGCGTCGCGAAACTCCTGGTGGGCGCCGAAATCGAATCGTCCCTGAATGGTGATGGTCAGCTCCTGCCCATCGTCGGTGGGCATCGAGGTGATGGCCATGCATAGCTCCTTGATCAAGTTCGGAAAACGCGTGCTGAAGATTTAGCACCCGCATCGATGCCGGGCAACTGGAAAGCCGCGCCGCACGAGAATTTATGGTTCTGAGATGAATTCGCTTATGCGCAGACACCACGCCCGGTGGATCGGGCTCGCCCGCGAAGCACGCCGGCCCATTCGCCGGCAAGCCGGCTCCTACACCCACCGTGCCCCGCAGGAGCGAGCTTGCTCGCGTACCTGCCCGCACGATTCGCCGGCAAGCCGGCTCCTAGGGGTTTCTGCCGGGCAGGCGCTGCACCAGTTCGTCCAGCAGCTTCTGCTCGCGCTTGTCCTCGACGGCACGGGCTTCGTCCAGGTAGCGCTGCACCAGCTTGCGCAAGCCTTCCAGGCGGGCATGACGCTGTTGCCAGGCGGCGCGCGCCTTGTCGAGGTTGTCCCGGTGCCATTTGACGCTCTGGGCCTGCTGGCCGATGGCCGATTCCAGCTGCGACAGGAAGCGCTGGTAGTTCATCAGCCACTGGCCGGAAACGCCGCGACGCCCCTCGTCGATCCATTGCTGCTGGTAATCGGCGCGATACCGCTCCAGCTCTCCCAGCTTGACCTCCGCCTGGGACAGCAGGCCCTGGCAACGACCGAGCAGCCGTGCAGCCTCGCGCTCATCGCGCTCGGCCATTTCCACCACCGGCGCCAGGCGCGCCGCGCGACTGCGGGACATCGGCTATCAGCCCTGGACGCCCAGGCTGGAAGCCAGGCGCTGGGCGCTCTGTTCCAGGCTCTCGCTCTCGTCCAGGGCCTGGCGCAGGAAGGCGCTCATGGTCGGTTGACGGGCGATGGCCAGATCGGTGTCGGGGTCGCCACCGGCGACATAGGCCCCCACGCTGATGAGATCGCGGCTCTGCTGGTAGCGGGACCAGAGCTGCTTGAAACGCTGGGCCAGCTTCATGTGCCCGGGGCTGACCACCTGGGGCATCACCCGGCTGATGGAGGCCTCGATGTCGATGGCCGGATAGTGCCCTTCCTCGGCGAGGCGCCGGGAGAGCACGAAGTGGCCGTCAAGGACGCCCCGCGCGGAGTCGGCGATGGGGTCCTGCTGGTCATCGCCCTCGGAGAGTACGGTGTAGAACGCGGTGATCGAGCCCCCGCCGGCCTCCGCGTTGCCGGCGCGCTCCACCAGCTTCGGCAGCTTGGCGAATACCGACGGCGGATAGCCCTTGGTGGCCGGCGGCTCGCCGATGGCGAGAGCGATCTCGCGCTGGGCCTGGGCGAACCGGGTCAGGGAATCCATCAGCAGGAGCACGTTCTTGCCCTTGTCGCGGAAGTATTCGGCGATACGGGTGCAGTACATGGCGGCGCGCAGGCGCATGAGTGGCGCGTCGTCCGCCGGGGACGCCACCACCACGGATCGCTTGAGGCCCTCTTCGCCGAGGATATGCTCGATGAACTCCTTCACCTCACGACCCCGCTCGCCGATCAGGCCCACCACGATGATGTCCGCCTTGGTGAAGCGGGTCATCATGCCGAGCAGCACGCTCTTGCCCACGCCGGTGCCGGCGAACAGGCCCAGGCGCTGGCCGCGGCCAACGGTGAGCAGCGCGTTGATGGAACGGATGCCCACGTCCAGCGGCTCGCTGATGGGATGCCGCTTCAGCGGGTTGATGGTGGGACCGTCCATGGGCACCCAGTCCTCGGCCTTCATGCCGCCCTTGCCATCCAGGGCGCGGCCGGCGCCGTCCAGCACACGGCCGAGCATGGACATGCCCATGGGCAGCCGTCCGGTATCCGGCAAGGGCACCACACGGGCGCCCGGGGCGATGCCGGAGAGGCTGCCCACGGGCATCAGGTAGATCTTGCTACCCGAGAACCCCATCACTTCGGCTTCCACCTGCACCGGGTGGTAGCTGTCGTCGTTGATCACCAGGCAACGGCTGCCCACGGGCGCGCGCAGGCCCTCGGCCTCGAGGGTCAGGCCCACCATGCGCAGCAGGCGGCCCTCGACGACGGGCTGGTCCGGCAGTTGGATCACGTCGTCATAGCCCGCCAGGCGCTTGGCGAAACTGGTGCGCTCAATTCGCATCGCGGGGAGGCTCCAGGGCGTCCAGGTCGACTACCCGATCCGCCGCCGGCGGATGGACCTTCTGTTCGCGCTGCTGCTCGAAGAGTTGCTTCATGGCCTGGTTGAGTCGGGTCTCGATGCTGGCGTCGATGCGCGAGTGCTCGGTCTCGACACGACAGCCGCCCGGTTCCAGCGCCTCGTCTTCGAGGATGCGCCAGCTTTCCTCGTGACGCTCCCGCAGGGCCTTCACCTGCTCGAAGTCCTGCGGGTTGACGTGGATGCGCACGTTGCCGGCGCCCATGGGCAGCAGCTTCAGCGCTTCGCGCAGGACATGGCGGATCTGGCTGGAGTCCAGGCGCAGTTCGCGCTGGATCACCTGGCGGGTGATGAGGCTGGTGAGGTGGACCAGGGACTCCTCGATCTGCCGGTCCTGCTCGGCGATGGGCTCCAGCAACTGGGCCATCAGGGTCTCCAGCTGGGCCAGTCGCGCGGCGAGCGCCGCGTCGGCTTCCTGGCGGGCCTTGAGCTGGCCGGCATGGAAACCGTCCCGCTCGCCCGTGGCGAAACCCTCGTTGTAGGCGTCCTGGCGAATGGCTTCGAGCTCGTCCAGCGTCAGCGGCTTGACGTCCTCGACCGGGACCTCCTCGATCTGCGGCTCCGGCTCGGGAGCCACCTGTTGCACCTCGGGCTCCGCCACCTCGGGTTCCGGGGCATCCGGATCGAAACTGGGCAGGGACCAACGGTCGAACGCGTTGGCGTCCTTGGCGCGAATCAGTTCGCTTGCCGATTCCTTGCTGGCCATGGATGCCTCAGATCATTTCTTCGCCGCCCTTGCCACCGAGGACGATTTCCCCGGCTTCGGCCATGCGGCGGGCGATGGTGAGGATTTCCTTCTGCGCGGTCTCCACGTCGCTGACGCGGACCGGCCCCCTGGCTTCCAGGTCGTCGCGCAGCAGCTCGGCCGCCCGCTTGGACATGTTCTTGAAGACCTTTTCCTTGATGGCGTCGTCGGCACCCTTGAGGGCCAGCACCAGCACGTCCGAGGACACCTCCCGCAGCAACGCCTGGATGCCGCGATCGTCCACGTCGGCCAGGTTGTCGAAGACGAACATCAGGTCCTCGATCTGCGACGACAGGTCCTCGTCCACCTCTCGGATGGAGTCCATGAGCTGGCCCTCCACCGAGCTGTCGAGGAAGTTCATGATGTCCGCCGCGCGCTTCACGCCGCCCATGGTGGTGCGGGTGGTGCTGGCGTTGCCGGCGAACTGCTTCTCGAGGATCAGGTTCAGCTCCTTGAGCGCCGAGGGTTGCACGGTGTTCAACGAAGACACGCGCAGGATGATGTCCAGCCGCACCTTGTGATCGAAGTGGCTGAGCACTTCACCGGCCTGGTCCGGGTCCAGGTAGGCGACCACGATGGCCTGGATCTGCGGGTGCTCGTAGCGGATGACATCGGCCACGGCGCGCGGCTCCATCCACTTGAGGCTGTCCAGGCCACTGGTGCTGCCGCCCAGCAGGATGCGGTCGATCAGGTTGTTGGCCTTGTCCTCGCCCAGGGCCTGGGTGAGCATCTTGCGGATGTAGCCGTCGGCACCCACGCCCAGGCTGGTCTGGTCGCCGACCATCTCGACGAACTCGCCCATCACCTGCTCCACCTGCTCGCGGTGGACGTTGCGCATCTGCGCCATGGCGACGCCCACGCGCTGCACTTCCTTGGGCCCCATGTGACGGAGCACCTGGGCGGCATCGGTCTCACCCAGGGAGAGCAGGAGAATGGCGGCCTTGTCGACCTTGGTCAGCTTGGCGGGAGCGCGGTTGTCACTCATCGGCGTTGATCCACTCTTTGACTACCAGGGCGACGCGGCCCGGATCCTCGGCCACGAGGTTCTTGATGGCGTTGAGCTGCGCATCATACCCGTCACTCGGGCTCGGCAGGAGAATGCTTTGCGGCCCGCCCAGGCTCACGCGGTCATCCGACAGGTCGCCGGACAGGCCCATCTCGCCGAGGTCGACATCGCCGTCACGACCACCCGCCAGCTCCTTGGATTTTCCGGTGCCGGTGATGTTGTTCAGCACCGGACGAAGCACGCCGAACACCAGCACCAGGATGAACAGGATGCCCAGCACCTGCTTCACCACATCCCAGAACCAGGGTTGGGTGTAGAAGGGAATGTCGAGCTCTTCCTCGCTGTTGTCCGCCAGGAAGGGCGTGTTGATCACGCTGACGCTGTCGCCTCGGCTGGCGTCGTAGCCCACCGAGTCCTGCACCAGTCGGGTGAAGCGCGCGATCTCGTCGGCGGTCCAGGGCACCCGGCTGGTTTCGCCGGTCTGCGGGTCGACGCGCACCTGGTCGTCCAGCACCACCGCGACGGAGAGCCGGCGCAGGCGGCCCTGCTGCTGCTTGGTGTAGCTGATGGAGCGATCCAGTTCGTAGTTGCGAGTGGACTGGTCGCGCTTGTCGGTGGGATAGGGAGCCAGCATCGGCTTGCCGGTGGCCGGGTCGATGATCTGCTGGCCGTTGTCGTCCAGCAGCGGCTGGCCCGGCTGCACCCCGGCGGGCGCGGCGGCGGTGGCCTGCTGGGGCGCGGCGCCCGGCGCCGGCGGCTGGTTGGACAACGCGCCCGGCACGCCCTGCGGACCGCTGCTGTTCTGGCGCTCCTCGGCGACCTTCTGCTCGCTGCGCAGCGCCGGCTGGTCCGGGTTGTACATTTCGGAGGTGGATTCGACGGCGCTGAAATCCACATCGGCGGACACTTCGGCCTTGTAGCGGCCGTTGCCCAGCACCGGCTGCAGGATGCTGTGCACCCGCTGGGTGTAAAGGGTTTCCATGCGCCGGGTGTAGTCGAACTGCTTGCCGGCCATGGTCAGTTCGGACAGCTCCTGCTGGTCGGACAGCAGGTTGCCCTTCTGGTCGACGACCGTGACCTGGGACTTGTCCAGTTCCGGGACGCTGGTGGCCACCAGGTTGACGATGGCCATCACCTGGCTCGGCTCCAGGGTACGCCCCGGATAGAGTTCCACCAGCACGGACGCGCTGGGCTTGCGCTCATCGCGGACGAAGACCGAGCTTTTCGGGATCGCCAGGTGAACGCGGGCGCCCTTGACGTTATTCAGGCTGGACACGGTCCGTGCCAGCTCGCCTTCCAGGCCGCGGCGATAGCGGGTGGCTTCCATGAACTGGCTGGTGCCCAGGCCCTGCTCCTTGTCGAGGATCTCGAAGCCGACATTGCCGTCACTGGGCGCCACGCCGGCCCCGGCGAGCTTCAGGCGGGCCCGGGCCAGGTCCTCGGCCTTCACCAGCAGGGCGCCGGAGTTGGGCTCGATCTTGTAGGGGATATCGGCCGCCCCCAGGGCTTCCACCACCTGGTTGGCGTCCATGCCGGACAGGCTGCCGTAGAGCGGGCGATAGTCCGGCTGCTGGGACCAGAGCACCACGGCGAAGCCGATGGCGACGCTGGCGGCCAGACCGACCATCAGGCCGACCTGGCGCAGCATGCTCATCTGCGAGAGGTTTTCCAGGAAGGACAGGCCGAACAGCGGCTTCTTCTCTTCCGGGGCATCCGCATGGGCGGGCACTTTGGCAACAGCGGCTTCAGCCATTTCTCAATCCGTCCTCAAACCGGCATCTGCATGATGTCCTGATAGGCCTGGACCAGCTTGTTACGCACCTGGGTCAAGGCCTCGAAGGACACACTGGCTTTCTGCGACGCGATCATGACGTCGGTGAGGTCGACGCCCTTCTGGCCCATTTCGAAGGCGGCCGCCATCTCGCTGGACACCTTCTGGTTGGCCGCCACCTTGTTGACGGCCTGGCCCAGCATGTCGGCGAAGCTCGGCGCAGCGGCGGCCGGCTGCTCCACCTGGACGGGTTTGGCGCGTGCCATCGCATCCATTTGCATGGCACGCATTTCCAGCATCAGTCGATTGAATTCGACACCCTGACTCATGACTTTCCTCCAACGGCCGCGATTTTTTGACGCTACGCGGTTTGCTGAAGAGGTATCTGCAACAAGGGTGCCAAGAGCTCTGGGACTGATGCCATGGGACGGAATAAAGCCTGATGGCGCTTCGCGCGGCCTCAGCTGGCGTAGAGGTAGGCCTCCACGTCCATGCCGGCATCACGCATCTGGGCCAGCTTGTAACGCAGGGTGCGAGGACTGATCCCCAGGCGCTCGGCGGCCTCCTTGCGGCGACCGCGCTCGGAACGCAGGGTGTCGATGATCATCTGGAACTCGTGACGGCGCAGGTCGTCGCCCAGGGCGCCCGGCGCTTCGGCCACCGGCGCCACCGGCACCGGCACCGCCACCGACGGAACGGCATGCAGGCACGGCGCGACCATGGATGGCGTCAGGGCCATGCCGACAGGGGCGGCCAGACACAGGTCCTGGGGCTGGATCACCCCACCCTGCTGGAGGATCAACGCGCGCTGCACGGCATTGTCCAGTTCGCGGACGTTACCCGGCCAGGCGTGGGCCAGGAGCGCGGCCTGGGCCTCGCCGGAGAAACGCACGGCGGCGTGATTCATTTTTTTGACGTGCTTGGCCAGGAGTCGCTCGGCCAGGGGCAGGATGTCCGCCGGACGCTCGCGCAACGGGCGCCACGCCAGGGGGAAGACCGAGAGGCGGTAGTAGAGGTCCTCTCGGAAGCGCCCCGCCGCCACTTCTCCGGCCAGGTCGCGGTTGGTGGTGGCCAGCACGCGGATATCCAGGCTGATGGGACGACGCCCGCCGACCCGCTCCACCTCCCGCTCCTGCAGGACCCGGAGCAACTTGGCCTGCAGCCCCAGGGGCATCTCGGAAATCTCGTCCAGCAGGAGGGTGCCGCCGTCGGCCAGTTCGAACTTGCCCGGGGCACTGGCGATGGCGCCGGTGAAAGCCCCCTTCTCGTGGCCGAACAGGGTGGCCTCCAGCATGTTGTCGGGGATGGCCGCGCAATTGATGGCGATGAAGGGCCCCTTGGCACGCCCGGACTGCTGGTGGATGTATTGGGCCAGCACTTCCTTGCCGGTCCCGGACTCGCCGGAAATCAGTACGGTGGAATCACTGCGGGCCACCCGGGCGGCCAGTTCGAGCAACTGGCGGCTTGCAGGCTCCAGGGCGACGGGGCCGTCCTGGGACTCGACGCTCATGCGCCCGAGGGCATGGCGAGCCACCAGGTCCAGCAGGACGTTGGGCTCGAAGGGCTTGACCAGGTAATCGGCCGCGCCCTGGCGCATGGCCTCGACCGCCCGCTCGACGGCGCCGAAGGCGGTCATCAGCAGCACCGGCAGTTGCGGGTAACGCTGGCGGACGATGCCCAGCAGACGGTGGCCATCCATGCCGGGCATGTTGACATCGCTCACCATCAGGCCGAAGGCCTCCTCCTCCAGGGCCACCAGGGCCGCCTCGGCGCACTCCACGGCGCGGAAGTCGTAGCCGCCGATCAGCAGGGTGTCCGCCAGGGCCTCGCGCAGGGCGCGGTCGTCTTCGACCAGCAGAATCTTGGCAGTCATCGTCCTTTACTCCTGTGTAACCGAATGCGCCGCGGGAATCAGCGGCAGAACCAGGGTGGCGCAGGTGCCGCGACCCAGGCGGGAGCGCAATCGCAACTCGCCCCGGTGGGCACGCGCCACCGCCTTGACCACGGCCAGCCCGAGGCCGGTCCCGGTGGTCTTGGTGGTGAAGAAGGGTTCGCCCAGGCGCGCCAGGGTGGCGGCATCGATGCCCGGGCCGTTGTCACTGATGCAGAGATGCAAGTCCGACCCGCGTCGGTAGAGATGGACCTTCAGCCGCAGGTCGCGGCTGGCGGCCTGACAGGCGTTTTCGACCAGGTTGAGCATCGCGCCGACGAGGGTGTCTCGATTGCACAGCAGCTCACCCTGGGAGAAGTCGCATTGCCAGCGTACCTTGCGGCCCTCCAGGTGGGTCTCCGCGGAGGCCCGCAGGGCGGCGAAGAGCGCCGACGGCGCCAGGCGGTCGGGCAAGGGCAGGTCGCCACGGGCGAACACCAGCATGTCGCGGACCTGGTGCTCCAGCTCATGCAGGCGTTCCTTCAGGCGCCCGGCGAAACGCTGCTGCTGATCGGCCGGCAGCACCTGCTGGTTCAGGTGACCTGCATAGAGCAATGCGGCGGACAGGGGGGTGCGGATCTGATGGGCCAGGGACGCGACCATGCGGCCCAGGGCGGAAAGTCGCTCGTGACGGGCGAGCTGATCCTGCAGGCGACGGGTTTCCGTCAGGTCGGTGAGGAGGATCAACTGGCCAGGCTCGCCATTCAGGGAACGGATGGCGATGGACAGGCGGCGCCCGTCCTTCAGCGATATCTCATGACCGTCGTCTTCGCGGGGCGCGAAGTTGCGGGCGATGACCTCGCGCCAGAGCATGCCCACCAGCGGCTGACCCAACAGGCTGCGCGCCACGGGGTTGGCTTCGCGCACCACGCCCTGCCCGTCGATCACGATGACGCCGCCGGGCAGCAGGTCGAGGACGCTCTGCAGGCGATTGGCCAGGCGTTCCTTCTCGGCCAGCTCCTGCATCCGCTGGGCACTGACCAGGGCCAGCTGGCCCTTCAGCTCGGTGACCCGCGCCTCCAGCATGCTGTAGGACTCGCTGAGCTGCGTGGACATCTGGTTGAACAGCGAAAAAGCCTGCTCAAGGCCTTCGCGGCTGGCCTGCTCGGCGGGGATGACGTCCGTTTTCTGCGCGGGGATGACGACTGGGTTCATGCTCTTCTCTCGCTCCATCGACCGTCAGCAGACGGTCGGTCGAGGAGGTACTAGCAATACCCATGCCTAAAATTTAGTCCTTTAGAATCAATGACTTGATAAAAACGGAGTTATTCCTCCGCCAATTCCTCGTCGCGACGGCTCATGCCGTACTTGCGCATCTTCTCCACCAGGGTGGTGCGGCGGATGCGCAGGCGCTCGGCGGCACGGGCGACGACGCCGGAGGCATCGTCCAGCGCCTGCTGGATCAGGCCCTGCTCCAGGTTGCCGAGGTAGTCCTTGAGATCCAGCCCCTCGGGCGGCAACAGCGCGGGCGAAGCGACTCCCGGCAGACCGGCGCCGATGGCCGAGCGCTCCTCGATCTCTTCCCGCAGGCTGGCCTTGAGGTGCTCGTCCTCATCATCCACGTGGCGGAACTTCTTCGGCAGCTCGCTGACGCCGATGACGCCATAGGGGTGCATGATGGCCATGCGCTCCACCAGGTTGGCCAGCTCGCGGACGTTGCCGGGCCAATCGTGGTTGCACAGGGACATGATGGCGGCGGAGTTGAAGCGGATGGAGCCGCGCTTCTCGTGCTCCATACGCGAGATGAGCTCGTTGATCAGCAGCGGGATGTCCTCGACACGTTCGCGCAGGGGCGCCATGTCGATGGGGAAGACGTTGAGGCGGTAGTAGAGGTCTTCACGGAAGCTGCCGGCCTCGATCATCTGCTCGAGGTTCTTGTGGGTGGCGGCGATGATGCGCACGTCGACGTTCTGGGTCTTGTTGCTGCCCACGCGCTCGAAGGTACGCTCCTGCAGCACACGCAACAGCTTGACCTGCATGGGCAGCGGCATGTCGCCGATTTCGTCGAGGAACAGGGTGCCGCCGTTGGCCAGTTCGAAGCGCCCCGCCCGGCTGGTGATGGCGCCGGTGAAGGCCCCCTTCTCATGGCCGAAGAGCTCGCTTTCCAGCAGCTCGGCCGGAATCGCGCCACAGTTGACCGGCACGAAGGGCGCCTCGCGACGCTTGGAATGGTAGTGAAGGTTGCGCGCGACCACTTCCTTGCCGGTTCCGGACTCACCGAGGATCAGCACGCTGGCATCGGTGTCGGCCACCTGCTGCATCATCTGCCGCACCTGCTGGATGGCGCGGCTGGTACCCACCAGGCTGCGGAACAGGTTGGGCTCGCGCTGACGGCCACGCTCGCGGGCATGGTCGTACATTTCACGGTAGACCTGGGCGCGGTGCAGGGAGTCGAGGAGCTTGTTGTAGCTCGGGGGCATCTCCAGGTAGGCCAGGAGACGGCGGCGCAGGTCTTCCGGCCAGTCCGCCTGGACCTGATCGCCAATCAGCAACACCGGCAGGAACTCGTCCCAGACCAGCAGTTGCTTGATGAGCTCCAGCGCACCGCCCTTGGCATTCACCTCGCCCAGCATGACGCACAGCACGTCACGACTGGCGCCAAGGGAGGCGGTAGCGTCACGCCAGTCCTGGCTGCTGCAGGACAGGTGCTCTTCCCCAAGGAAACTCAGGATCACCGCGAAATCACGGCGGCGATCGCTGTTGTCGTCGATCAGCAGAATTTTGGTTTCACGCCACATTGTCGGGTTCTTGCTTTTTTGGCTGAACGCCGCGATTCACGGCGCATGGGGAGACGGCGCATCCCTGGAGGAGGATTGCCCGGCAATTGGCCACTAGTAAAGTGAAAAACCCTTGCCGAGTCAATTTTATGGCGTGCTTTTTTTGGTTGAGCCGACGGAATAGCTAAACGATTGTCGGCTCGGGGCCGCGATACTGGCAGATGGAAATCACCTGGCGGTCAGCCGAACAGTTTGTAGACTTTCGCACCCTGCTGGGCCTGGTTCAGCTGGATCAGCTCACCGGCAACCCTCTGTTGCTCAGCCTGGCACACCGTCACCAGCTCGCGATACAGGGCCAGGAGATCCTGCATGCGGTTGCCCAGTTGCTCGGTGTCGTCCAGGGCATCGACCATGGCGTCGTCGACGGCCTGGCGGCAGAGCTGGTCAAGTTGGCCGATGGCGTCCCAATCCTGGCGGGACAGCGCCTCGCGCAGGGCGGCGCCAGTGGCTTCAAGACGCTGGACTGTTGCATTCATTGGAAACTCTCCTGCCCCACCCGGGATCATCACTGGGCGATACCGTCCCATCCGGTTTTCACGTTGCGCAGCAATCCCGACACTTCGTCCACAAGGGCCGCATCGCTCTTCAGGTTGGCTTCCACCAGTCGCGAGACCATGTAGTCGTAGAGCGCATCCAGGTTGGGCGCGATCTCGCCGCCCTGCTCGAAGTCCAGGCTGTTGCGCAGGCCGCCGATGATAGCAATCGCCTTGCCGATCAGCTCGCCTTTCTGTGCCAGCTGGCCGCGCTCGATGGCGCCACGGGCCTGGGCCAGGCGGGTGAGGCCGCCTTCCATCAACATCTGGATCAGGCGGTGCGGGCTGGCATCCATGATCTGAGCGTTGGTGTTAACGGACTGGTACTGCTTGAGGGCCGCCATCGCATTCATGATTCGCTCTCGCTCGTGTATCGGGCTGTGATACACGAGGTATCGGCAGTACCGGCAAGAGCTTTAGCCCGCACCTTTGCGGAAATCAGGAAATTTCCGCAGGCGCTGCCGCCGCCACCTCGGGGCCAATCGCGTCCCAGGCCTGCTTGATCTCCAGCAACAACGACTCGACCTCGTCGATGGGACGCGGCGAGTTGTCCAGCGCCACCCGAGAAAGGCGCCGGGTCATGTAGTCGTACAGCGCATCCAGGTTCTCGGCGATCTCGCCGCCCAACTGCCTGTCCAGGCTCCCCTGGAGCACGCCGATGATGCTGAGGGTGGAGCCGACCGCCATGCCGCGCACTTCCGGATTGCCGGTTTCCAGTCCGTGGCGCGCCAGGGACAGGCGCTCCAGGGCGCCATCCAGCAACAGCTGCACCGCGCGGTAGGGGCTGACGTCCTGGCTGGTCTTGACTTGCTTGTAGGTATCGATCGGGTTGGCCATTAGCTGCTCTTCTTGACGACGCCAGGCAGGTTGGAAAGCGCCTGGCCAATGCGGTCGCTGGTCTGGTTGAGGCTGGCGACGAGGGCATCCATGGCGTTGTACTGGGCGTACAGACGGGCCTGGACCTTCTGGATGCGCAGGTCGAGTTGCGTACGCTGGTCCTTGACCGAATCGAGGGTGGATTGCAGACCGTCCTGGCGCTGGGCCAGCACGCCACCGGACTCGGTGTAGACACTCAATTTGTCATTCAGGCGCGCGGTCAGGCCGGTATCGCCGGTGAAATAGCTCGCGACCGACTCGTACTGGGTGCTCAAGGCCTTGTCGAGCTTGGTGTCGTCGATCTTCAGCGTGCCATCCTGCTGGGTGGTGATGCCCAGATCGGAAAGGATCGAGATACCCCCCTTCTCACCGGAGGGATTGACCAGCTCGTTGCGCACGGTGGACACCAGGTTGCGCACGCTGGCGTCGCCCACGAGCGCACCGGTCACGGGCGCACTGCCGGTAACGGTGGTGACTGAGGTGATGCTCTTGGTCACGCCCAGCATCTTGTTGTAGGCGTCGACGAATTTCTTGACGTTGGCCTTTACCGACGAGTTGTCCTGGTCGACCGTGACGGTGAACTTCTTGCCGGGCTCCGCCGCGACCAGGTTCAGGGTCACGTCGGAAATCGCATCGGAAACCGAGTTCTTGGAGCTGCTCAGGGCGATCCCGTCGATGGTGAACTGGGCGTCCTGGGCCTGGGTGAGGTAGCCGCTGCTGGACGCGTTGGCGCTGTCCAGCGCCGACAGCGCGCCCGAAGGGCTGGAGGCCGGGTCGTTGTCGGCGAAGCTGCCTATACGGAACGCCTCCAGCCCGGACGAGGCCTGGACATAGATGTCCTCGCCGTCACCCGTGGTGTTCGAACTCAGCACCAGGCGCGAGGAACCGTCCGCCGGGTTGCTGACGATGTTGGCACTGATGCCTTTGTCCTTGAGCGCCGTGTTCAGGCTGTCGCGGATCTCGGACAGCGTCGCGCCGGCGGCGACCTGCACGTCAACACCGCGGTCGTCGGCGCCGAGCTTGACGGTCAGGGTCCCGGCGACGGCCGTTGTCGCGTCCTTGGCGAAGGTGGAAGTCCCGACCTTGCTGGCCGTGGCGAGCCGCTCCACGGTCACCTGGTAGCTGCCGGAGCTGGCCTTGCTGGAAGCGGTCACAGTGGCCAGGTCGGTATTGCTGGACTTGGCCGTGCGCTTGGAGAAGAGGTCGGCGGAGTTGAGGTCCTTCAGCGCGGTCTGGAATTCGCTGATGGCACCCTTGAGCTGGCCGAGGGCGGTGAACTTCGAGGTTGCGGCCTTCTCGACACGATCCAGTTGAGCCGCCTTGGGCGCTTTTTCAGCATTCACCAGGGCCGACACGATCTCGTCGATGTTCATGCCCGTGCCAAGTCCCGTGATACCCGCCATTTTCCATTACCTCGCCAATCGTCTGACGCCTGCTCCACTACTCCAGGAGACAATCAATAAACGTGCCATCCGGCACGCGCCTTTCTGCTATCAGGCTTCCGCCTTGAACAACAGACTGCGCATTTCCGAGAGGCTCTCGGCCAGTTTCAGCGCATCCTCGGAGGGGATCTGCCGAATCACCTCGCCGGATTCCGAATCGGTTACCTGCACCACCACGCGCCCGCTGCTGTCGTCCACGTCGAAGTTCAGGTTGCGACGAATGCTCTGGACGAACTCCTGAATGCTTGAAGCCGCCGCCACAACCGGCTCACGGTCCTCCTCACTTTCGGACTTCGGTCGTGCCTGCTCGCCGACCTTCTCGGGACTTTCCTGCTTCGCCGGAGCACGGACCTGGCCACTGCCGACGGGAGCCGCATTAACGCCCTTGCTCGTCAGATTGACTATTCCGATATCCATCGTGCTCACCTCACAAATGGCAAGAAGGGGGGAAGCGCCAAGCACTTCCCCCCGCGTTCAACGCCTTGCCTCGTCCGGGCCTTAGCCCAGGAGGCTGAGGACGGCCTGCGGCAACTGGTTGGCCTGGGCCAGGATCGAGGTACCTGCCTGTTGCAGGATCTGGTTCTTGGTCAGGTTAGCCGTTTCCGCAGCGAAGTCGGTGTCCTGGATACGACCGCGGGCGGCCGATACGTTTTCCGAGATGTTCTGCAGGTTGCCGATGGTGTTCTCGAAGCGGTTCTGTACCGCACCGAGGTCCGCGCGCTGGGAGTCGATCATCTTGATCGCCTGGTCGATCACCAGCACCGCCTCCTGGGAGTTCTGCACGGTGGTGACGTCGATGTCGTCGATCTTGTCCTCGGTCACGGCGGTGGCCGCGGTGTAGGTACCCGCAGTGATACCGGCCGGCAGGCTGGCGAAGCTCAGCGCGGTCAGCTCGTTCGCGCCATCCTTGTCCTGGGAAACGATCTTCATGGCGCCGGTGTCGTCCACGAAGGCACCCACGCCGAGGTTGGCATCGTTGATCGCAGCACCCAGGGCGCGAGCCGCCTCGACTGCAGTCGCGCCGCTGGCGATGGTGGTCTCGATGGTGACGCTCTTGCCGTCGACGGTCATGCTCATGGAGGCGGTACCGGAGGCGGTCGCGGTGCCGGTGGCGGCGGACACATCGCCTTCGTAGTACTTGCCGGTGAGCGAGTCGGTGCTCATCTCGTCGATCTTGACGCTGATGGTTTCGTTCGCGGCGCTGCCCACCTGGAAGGTGGTGGTGCCGAAGGTGCCGTCCAGCAGCTTCTTGCCACCGAAGGTGGTGGTGTTGGAGATACGGTTCAGTTCCTTCTTCAGCTCGGTCACTTCGGCGTTCAGCGCCTTGCGCTCGTCGTCGCTGTTGGAACCGTTGGCCGATTGCAGCGACAGGTCACGCATACGCTGCAGGATGCTGGTGGACTGCTGCAGGGCGCCTTCAGCGGTCTGCGCCATGGAGATACCGTCGTTGGAGTTCTTCACCGCAACGCCCAGGCCGTTGATCTGGCTGCTCAGGCGGTTGGAGATCTGCAGGCCGGCAGCGTCGTCCTTGGCGCTGTTGATGCGCGAACCGGTGGACAGGCGTTGCAGGGAGGTGTCCAGCGCACGGGAGGAGGAGTTCAGGTTCCGCTGGGTGTTGAGAGACGCAATGTTCGTGTTGACGGTCAAAGCCATGATGTTTGTCCTCCATCGGACCTAACGTGTTTGCCTGGGCTTGCGCATCTGGCCTGCATCGCTCAGGCAACCATTGAGTGCGCTGTCATGTTGCTTATCGACCTCTTCGGGAAGAGCTTTAGGGTGGATTCCAACTTTTTTCACCCTCGCTCCGGGACGCTTGTGAAACCCGCGTTTCCCGATGAGTTGATCAGCTTTTCGGCAGGTCCGACTGGAACTTTAGTGCAGAGTCATCACGATTCGGGCGTCGCGCCCGGCCGGCGTCGGCCGGGCGCCCGCACTCAATCAGGCATCCAGGCGCGATGCCATTCGGCAAGGTTGTCACCCGACAGCATCCAGTCCCGCAGGACCGTTTCGCGGAGCAGGTCACCTGCCCGCGCGGACGCATCCGGGTCGTTGAGGTGCATGCGGATGGCATCCACCCAGTCGCGGAAGCGGTTCTTCACGCGAGTCACCGGCAAGCCGTCCTGGTAGCAGCGGACATCGCTGCAGATCACTGGGTAGCCGCAAGCACCGTATTCCAGCAAGCGCAGGTTGCTCTTGCACTCGTTGAAGAGGTTCTGCTCCACCGGCGCCAGGGCCAGGTCCAGGTTGAGGCTGGCCAGGGCCTGCGGGTAGCGGTTGATGTCCACACCCGGATGGACTTCCTTGACGTAGGGACGGATGGCCTCCGGGCACATGCCGAAGAAGACCCAGTCCACCTCCCCTGCCAGCTCCTTGACCACGTCGACGATCATCTCCAGGTCGCCGCTGTGCCCGGCACCACCCGCCCAGCCGACCCGGGCTCGGGTGCCGGTGCGACGATGGCTCTGCAGGTCGCCCCACCAGTGCGTCGGCAATCGGTTGCGGACCACCCGGATCTGCTCGTGCATGCCGGCGAACGCCTCGGCCAGAGGTTCAGTGGAAACCACGAAGCGGTCGACGCAGGCGAAGCCCTGGCGCAACGAGCGCAGGATGTCCTTGGGCATGTGCTGCCGGTGGGCATTCTTCAAGGGCAGGTTGGGCAGGTAGTCGTCCAGTTCGTAGACCTTGAATGCCGAGGAGAAGGCCTTCATCCGGCGCATGGCCTCCAGGCGCGCCTCACCCACCTGCCGCTGCAGGAGGATGACGTCGGGCTGGAAACGCTCCAGCTCGGTCAGGGGCAACAGGTGAGTGGACATCACGCCTTCCAGGAACCCCTCATCCTCCAGGGCCTTGAAAGGCTGAACCACCCGGTAGTGGCCACAGCCGAAGAGGTCGGCCGGGTGCGCCAGTATCCGAGGCAGCGGACGCCAGGACTCCAGCGGGCGCCAGGCGAGGCCGACGTCGGCCAACTTGAAGCCACCGGGCTGCAACAACGAGAAATTCGGGTTGTAGGCCGGATCACGGGCAAGCACGGGCAGCCATCGGGCGTAGAGCGCATCCTCTTCGTCCTTGCTGGGAGCTTCCTGGGCCGCCGCCTCCAGCATGAGCCGCGCGCTCGCCGCCCACACCGTGAGGTAGCCGGCCTGGCGGCTGCGCAGGCAGAGGTCCACATCCAGGTAGCACGCTGGCAGGTCCGTCGCGCAGCCGCCCAGTTCGGCGTAGAGATCACGACCGATCATCAGGCAGTCACGGCTGACGGCGCTGTAATCCTGGTCTACCTGCAGGCGCTGCAGGTAACCCGGCGCGTCCAGCGCCTCACCCGCGAAGGGCCGGCCAACGGGACCGTCCAGCCCCAGAACCAGGCCGGCGTGTCGCACCGCGCCATCCGCCGCGATCAGCTTGGCGCCCACCACACCGACCTCGGGACGCAAGGCATGGTTGACCAGTTCATCCAGCCAGCCCGCATCGATCACTGCGGTGTCAGGTGACAACAACAGGAGGAAGTCGCCGTTGGCCTGGGTCGCGGCAAGGTTGAGGGCAGCCGCATCGGACCGCTCGGCGCTCGGCCAGACCGTCCGCAGGCGCGCCTCGCCCAGGCCGGCAAGTGCCGTGAGCCAGTCACGGACGTCGCCAGCAGCGGCATCGTTCTCGATCAGCAGCAGTTCGTAGTGAGGGTAGCGGGTGCTTTCCAGCAGGCTTTCGACGCAGCGCTGCAACGGGGCCAGTTGGCTGCCGGCCAGCAGCAGCACCGAGACCAGCGGCTGCTGAGGGTGTCCATAGCGGATGCGGTACTGGCCCGGCTGGACCGACCCGATCTCGGGCCGTTCGTACCCCCTGCCCTGCAAATGCCGCAGGATGGCCCGGCGCTCGTCATCGAGATCGGCGAGCACCGGCGCTTCGGTGATCAGCAAGGGCTCGGCGATATGGCCCAGCCCCGCCAACCCGCCCCCGTTGATCAGCCGCAGGATCAGGTCCAGCTCGACGGCCTGCGGCAACTCGGCATCGAAGCCGCCGATCTGCAGCACCTGGTCCCGACGGAACAACCAGTGATGGGCCATGCCGGCAGGGAAACTGAGCAGGTAGTCGAGGTTGAAGGCCGGGCGGAAGCCGGCACCGAGCGCACCCTGCGCCTGGCGATAGACCAGGTCGCAGTACACGGCGCGGCAATCCGGCGCCGTCAGCAGTTCCAGGCTGGCCATCAACAGGCCGTTGGCGGTGAACTCGTCGCCGGCCCTGGCCACCAGCAGCCAATCGAAATCGGCATCCTGAAGCGCCTGGTTCAGCACGCCCACCCAGTTCTCGGCGGTCACCTCGAGGACCGGCAGGGCCAGATCGCCCGACGCGCCCACGGACAGCAGCAACGGCTGCAGATTGTCGTAGCCGTTGTGCGGCGGCTGCAGGGACGCCAGAGTCCGCGCCACCGCGTCGCGTTCAGCTCCCAGGTCCAGCACCACCACACCGATGCGGGGACCGCCGGCGTTCGCTTCCAGGCGCTCGGCCACCAGTCGCTGCTGGCCAGCGCTCAGCTCACGCGCCTGCAGCCAACCCTGCAGGCCGGCCTTGCGCGGCGAGCCTGCCCCCTTCAGCAGACCGAAGCGCCGCAGCATGTCGTCGCGGCCGAGACGGACCCGCTCGCTGCCGAGGTCGGCGTGACGCCGGTACATTTCCTGGTAGAGCGCGCCGAAGTTCTTCTGCTCGCGCCCCAGCATGTGGTCGGAGCCAGTGTTGGGCGCATCCCGCAGACGCACCTCGGCCGTGACGACCGGCAGGTGCACGAAGGGATAGCGCGCCGCCAGGCGCAGGAGCATGTCCCAGTCTTCGAAGGCCGAGAGCCCGGTGTCGAATTCGCCCACCGAAGCCAGCATGCTGCGCGGATGTGCCCAGGTGTTCACCGGGATGTAGTTCTGCACGAACAGCCGTTCGCGGTCGAAGACCTCGTGGGCGAAGGGCGCCTGGCGAGCGAGTTCGACGCGGGAGTCCCCTTCCAGGCGCTCGTTGACGTACTCGACGCCGGTGTAGACCACGCTCTGCGGCTGGCGCTCGAACGCGCCGGCCAGGCTTTCCAGATGCGTGGGCAGGTAGAGGTCGTCGTCGTCGAGGTAACAGATGAAGCGGCCTCGGGCCAGCTTGAGGCCGGCATTGCGCGCTGCCGACAAGCCCTGGTTGCGTCCCTGGTAGAGGTAGGTGATCGGCAGGTCGAATTCCGCCAGCAGGGACTCCACGGGGTCGCCGTGGTCATTCACCAGGATGACCTCGAAGTCCTTGAGGGTCTGCGCCTCCAGGCTGGCGAGGGCATGGCGCAGCAGGCCGGGACGGTTGTAGGTGGTGAGGATGATCGAGAACAGCGACGTCTCCCCCTCCCGCGCCAGGGCCTCCAGGCGCTCGCAGAGCTGGCGGGCATGCTGGCCGAGCTCCGACTGGGTCTCCTGGGGATACAGGGCCAGGCGCCGCTGGATATGGGCGGCCACCTCGCGCTCGCGCCCCTTCAGGCGGGCTTCCGCCTTGCGGTTGAACACCCCCTGCACGATCGCCAGGTGCGCCGCCAGCGGCTCCGCGGAGGCGTAGAAACGGTTCGACTCCTGCCCGCCATGCCAGCGATAGCTGACCCCGGGCGTGTCGACATAGGCGAAGTCGGGAAAACGCTCGGCCATCTGCACGACCATTTCCCAGTCGCCCGCGCTGTAGGTCTTCTCCGGCCGCCAGGTGGTGCAGAAGGCCTCGCGGCGATAGATCACCGCCGACGGCGCCATGTAGCAATCGTGGATCAGCAGGTCGGCGACCTCGTTGCGCCCGCCGACGTAGTCGCCACTCCAGTAGCCTGGGTGGCGCGGCTGGTTGATGGGCTGCCCGTTGCCGTCGACCCAGCGGATGCTGGTATAGCCGACCGCCACCTGCGGCTGCTGCTCGAGGAGCGGCAGCAGGCGGGACAGGTGGCCCGGATTGAAGTAGTCGTCCGCCGAGAGGAAGGTCAGGTAGCGTCCCCGGGCCACCCACATGCCATTGCGCCAGTTGTAGCCGGGGCCGTAGTTGTAGCGATTGCGCATGTAGCGAACGCGAGGCTCATCGGCGAATGCGCGCATCACCTGCGGGGTGTCGTCGGTGGAGGCGTTGTCCAGCACCAGGATCTCGATGTCGTCCAGCCCCTGGTCCAGCACCGACTGGACGCACTGCGGCAGGAAACGCCCGTAGTTGTAGGAGGGAATCACGACGCTGAGCAGTGGTCCGTCGCCACGGACCCTGGCGGCATCGGCGGCGATGGCCGAGGTGACGCGGTGGATCCAGAAGTCCGCCGAGCGGTGGTAGAGCCGGGAGTGGTCACGCTCGTCATCATTGCGTGCGATGGCCCAGGGCTCAGCCCCCTCCCTGTCGGTCAGCACATCGGAGTTCAGATAAATCAGGCGCTCGTCATAGAAGGGGACGACCGCCGGCAGGAATAGCGCGGCGTAGCGGCTCTCATCGTCCAGCCCCTCCCGCTCGTCGCCTCGCTGCAATACCAGATAACAGTTCCGGGGCTCGATGGCAGCGAGCAATGGCTGGCCACGGTAGTCGCTGGCGATCAGCAGCAGGCCGTCGCAATCGGTCGCGGCCGCCGCCGTATCGACGCGTTCGAAAGCAAGACCATTACCCTGCCCGTAGCATCCGAGCGGCTCAAGTGGCATCTGCCGCGCCAGGTGCGACCAATCCTCCTCAGACAGGACAAATGCCCGCTGGGTGCTCGAGTCGAAGCCGGCGATCCCTACATGCCAGGGATGCTTGCAACGCCCCCCCGCGATCCAAGCCCAGTCCGTCATGCTGTCTCCACCTCGATTGGAGCGGTCGAATGCTGTTGCCGGGTGGCGCCGTCCAGGCCATCCACCAGGTCCTTCCAGGAAATGATGAGCGCCGCGCCGGCCAGGTGCTGCCGGATCAGGGCCTCGATGTAATGCTCATGGTCGCGCTCGGAGCTCACCAGGACCACGTCCTCCGGCCCGACGTGCTCGCGCATCCAGTCCAGCGCGTGAATGGGCACGCCCAGCAGCGAACGGCCCTGGCGGTTGACGTTGGAATCCAGGCAGGCCAGGACCTCACAGCCGCCGCGACGCGCTTCCAGCACCAGCAGGGCGGCGATGAAGGCGCTGCCGAACACCACGACCCGCCGCCCCGCCAGGGGCGCCAGCAGATTCGCGCTGGCATCGTCCGCCCGTGCCTGCGCCCAACGCAGCAACTGGCGGGTGGCGCTGCCGTGCCCTTGGGCCGACAGGCCCTTCACCCCGGCAAAGCGTTCGCCCGGCGTAAGCAGGTCGTGCAGCATGACGATCGGCAGCCCGGCCAGGAAGGCGTCCGGCGAGGCGTCCAGGTTGGCCTTGAGCTTCGCGGTCGCGCGCGCCACCCGGTCGACGACGCCTGTACCCACGCGTGCCCGCGCCTGGGTGGTGATCAGTTCCTGGATATCGAAGCGCTCCACGAAGGCGTCGAAATGCAGGGCATCCGGGCGTCCGCCGGGCACCTGGCCGGCCACCCTCTTCAGCCGGCGATAGAGGTAGACGCCCGGGCGCGAGAGGCTGGCCGCGTGGGAGAACTGGTTGGTGTGCACCCGGCGGCGCAGCAACGGCGCGCCGATATAACCGATGGCATGGCGACGGTTGACCCGCGCCGGCAACAGCACATCGGCGATGCCCGCCGCATCCATGGGGTTCTTCAGGCGCGGTGCCTCGCGAAACGGCAACTCCATGGAATACAGCCTGGGCAGGCAGGCGCGCTCCAGCATGACCCCACTGGGCATCGGCCACAGTCGCTCCCTGAGGAAGCTGGCGATGTACTCGCCGGGCCCGAACACCCGGTCTTCCTCCGGTGCGTTGACGCTCCCGGGAATGGCCCGACCGTCCTGGTCGATATCGCTGACCCGGGTCCAGGCCAGACGCACCTCGGGGTGAGCATCCATGAACGCCATCTGCCGCTCCAGCATGTCCGGCTCCATGATGTCGTCGTCGTGGGTGACGATCACCCGCTTGCCGATGGCGAGATGGAAGGCCGAGCAGCAGTTGAACTCCACCGTGGAGTAATGCACCGAGTTCCGCACATAACGGATCCTCGGGTCGGGAAGGCCCAGCACGTAGGCCCCCGTGCCATCGGTGCTGCCGTTGTCCAGCACCAGCAGCTCGAAGGTCCGGTAGCTCTGCCCGAGGATCGCCTCCACGGCTTCCTTGAGGTAGTGCAGCCGGTTGTAGGTCAGCAGGGCGACCGTCAGCGGCGGCGGCGCACGGCGGCTCATGGAGTGACTCCCGAATGCGCTGCGATGATCGAGCGGTGCCGCTCGCCATGGAGGAAGATGAAGTTGGTTTGCGCCGTGGTCTCGTCGATCAGGGCACAGCGCCGCACACCGTCCTGATGCAGGGTGTAGGCGCCATAGCCATGGCGACCGAGCAGCTGCAGCACATCGTTGGGGTGGTAGTCGAACTGCCGTGCCCATTTGCGCAACAGTTCGATGAGGATCACCGGCTGGTGGCGGGCAAGCACGGCTTCGGCGCCCTGCATCACCATCAGCTCGGCCCCTTCGACATCGCACTTGATGACGTGCGGTGCCAGGCCGTTGCGCTCGCAGAACAGGTCCAGCGTGGTCCCCGGACAGGGAATCCGCTCCAGGCTCTCCGCGCCGCATGGCTGCCCCGCCACCGCCAGGGACGTAGCCCCCGAGCAGCGGGGCGTGTGGAGAAACTCCAGCGGGCCCTCGCGGTGGGAGAATGCCAGCCGATGGGCCTCGACATTGCCCAGGCCGTTGTGCCGGATATTCCGCTGGAGCAGCTCATGGGTATGGGGAATGGGCTCGAAGGCATGCACCTGCGCCAGCGGACGGTGCCGCGCCAGGGCCAAGGCATACCAGCCACAGTTGGCACCGATGTCCAGGAAGGTGCCATCCTCCGGCAACACCGACTTGAGGAACTCCGTCTCCGCCGTTTCATAGGCACGAAAGTTCATCAGGGTGTAGGGCACCAGATGCTGGTCCTGGGGGTCCAGCACCAATTCCACCTGCTGGGAGCGGGAGCGGACGTAGATACCGTCGGCCTGGATGCGCAAGGCCTCCACATCGGTGCCCTGGAGCAGGCCGGGGTAGTCGAAGAGGCCCTCGTGCCGGGCATGGATGGCCTCGATGTAGTCCTGCTTGCGGATTTCACCGGCCTCATGGGCGTCGCGCAGCTGCGTCAGCGTATTCATTGGCGGTCGGTATCCTGTTCGGCAAGGCAGATGATGCGCCCGGTCCAGCCGTAGGCGTCGACGAGCGTGCGCCTGATCTCCTCGGCATAGGTGGTGCTGGCGATGAAGACCGTCGCGTCCGGATGTTCCCGCACCGACTCGGGCGCGGAAATGGCGACACCGAGCAAGGGCTTGCCCTGCAGGGCCTTGTTGCGATCGACGATGGCGCGGATGTTCGCCTCGCCCAGGCGGGTATCGCAGAGCAGGCGGCTGGTCAGGCCACCCGCCCCCCAGATGACCAGGGGCTCGCCGCTGGCCACCAGTCGCCGCGCCTGTGCCTCCACCGGCGCCAATCGCTCCTGGGAGAACGCCACATAGCGGCGCAGGCTGTCCGCCGAGGCCCGGTCCGGCTCGATGGCGACGGAAGCTTCCCCCGCCTTGCGGTAGAGCGCCAGGAGGTAGTGGTTGTCGTAGAAGTCGTTGTGCTGGGAGATGACCTCGACCTTCTCGAAGCCCGCGCCACGGAGCAGGTTGTCCAGGCTGGTCTCGCTGAAGAAGTTGATGTGCTCCAGGGCGAACTCCAGGAAGGGCTCGGCCGGTGGTGCCGCGCCGAAAGACATTACATCGGGGACAGCGAGGAACAGGTAGCCGCCCTCCTCCAGCAGTGTGGAGATCTTTGCCATGCCGCCGGTGAGGTCGGCGATGTGCTCCAGCACGCCGCACAGGCTGACCAGGCGGAAGCGCTCTTCCGTGGCGAACCCGTCCAGGGTCCCGCTGCGGATATCCAGTCCGTAGGTCCGCCTCGCCAACTCACTGGCGGCGGGGCTCGGCTCCATACCCAGCAAGGACTCGAAACCGGCTATCTGGAATTGCCGAAGGAAATGCCCCATGCCAGAACCGATATCCAGGATGCGGTCATCGCGCTTCAGTGGGGCGTTGTCCTGCACGAAGCGGAAGAAGTCGGCATGGATCCGCTCGAGGCCGGCGGGTAACTCGGCGTGCAGATGATGCTCGACGCCCTGGTAGAACTGGTTGAGGGCCGACTGGTCCGGGATGTCACTGGCGTAGGCGAAGCCGCAAACGCGGCACGCCACCACATCGTAGTGAACGGGCCGGGGCAGTCCGGGAAACAGGAAGTGCTGGCGGCGCAATGCCTCCGGCTCCGCTCCACCGCAGATTTCACAAGCTCTCCTGGTCAATCTCGGATTCCTTTCATGGGTTCAGCCATCGATGCAGGGGCGAACCGACGTCGATACGTGCGTGGTAGTTCCCCAGGGCTACCTGAGTCGCCTCTCCAACCAGATATTTGGAATAGCGCGTCTCCGGGTGCTCGTGCTCCTGCTGGTTGATCAACTCGGCCAGCTGGGCACCGGCCTCATCGAGCAACGGACCGTAGTGGCGACGGCTTTGGTTCAGGTGATCCTGAGCCACCGCGTAGAGCATGCGGTCATAGGCCAAGGCCCGGTCGAGCCGGGTCTTGAGGGCGGGCTCGACGGCTTTCCTCGCGTCCGGTCGCACATTGCACTTCTGTGGCACCACATGCTGCCAACCCAACTTCTTCGCCATGATCAACAAGGACACCTCGAACTGCTCGCTGACCCCGACGAATTCGCTGGCCCAAAGGTTGTCGATGGCCACTCCCAGCTGGGTCATGGAGATGGTCTCGGTGGTAAAGGTGCCGCTCACATAGTGGGCAATGGCGTTGCGGTAATAGGGGATGTCAAGCGCAACGCTGATGCGTTGGTCCTCGGATAGGCCGGAAGCGGCCAATTCACGGTGGAAGCGATGCTCCTCATCGCGCGTCGCATGGGCAATATCCGAGAGGAAGCGCTCGACGGGGTCACGCAGGAACGTGAAATACCGGGGCTCGCGGATTCCAAGGAAGCGGTGGGTGCCGTAGGGGGTATGCCCCTGGATCAGCCGATAGGTATCCGTTCTGCCCATCTGAGCAGCTGCAGCCACCAGTATTTCCTTGGGATCCCCGTACAGGCTGAGCACCTCATCAGCCGCATAGTTCTCGGTGATCAGCGTGCGTAGCGTGCTGCCGGCGGTCTTGGGGATGTGGATGAAAATGGGGGGGTTCATAAAGGCTCTCCTCATGCGCGCCCAGGCGTGGGCGCCACGGCGCTACCGAGCATCCGCGGCAACCCGTCTTCCAGACCGACGCGGGGGCACCAGCCCAGACGCGCGATCTTGTCGATATCGAAATGCCCCGCGCTGCGGGCGGCCGGCGCCAGCGGGTCGCGGGCCTTGGCCCGGACATCAAGGTGCTCGGTCTTGCCGGCTGCGGCGATGAGCAGGTGGGCCAGCTCCAGGATGGTGGTCTCGCGGGTTTCGCCGACGTTGTAGGCCTCCCCCGCCCTGCCCTTGAGCAGGACGTGGAACAGCCCCAGGACGGTGTCGGAGACGTAGCAAAAGGGTCGCGAGGCGCTGCCGTCGGAATCCAGCTGGATATCCCGGTCGTTCAGCACATCGGCCAGCAGGTCGGCGATGGCGCGGCCATCGTCCAGGCGAATCCCCGGGCCATAGCAATGGGACACCCGGGCGATCCGGGCATCGACCCCGTACTGGGTGTGGTAGGCCCGGCACAGGGTTTCCGCCAGGCGCTTGCTTTCGCTGTAGCAGGCCCGGGGCGACAGCGGGTCCTCGCTGCCGAAATCGGTTTCGCCGATGGCCTCGATACCCTGGGTGTTCTCGCCGTAGACCGCCCCGCTGCTGAGGAACAGCAGGCGCGCCGAGTGCCGGCGGGCCAGCTCCAGCATCTGGCGGGTGCCCTCGGTATTGGCCAGCACGGTGTCCACCGGGCGCTGCAGATAGGAGCGCGGGCTGGCCGGGCTGGCGGCATGGATGATGACGTCCGGCGCCACCTCCGGTGGCAGGGGCTGGGTCACGTCCTGGATCAAGGGTTCGACTTCGCCGGGCAGATCGAGCCAGGGCAGGCGCTCACGCAACCGGCCCAGGTCACGGGCCAGCGCCTGGATATGCAGATTGGCAGCAGGACGACTGCGGTTCAGCCAGGCCAGCGCCTCGACCAGGTGCCCGCCGATGAAGCCCGCGGCCCCCGTCACCAGGATGCGCTTGCCGTACAGGGCCTCCCAGGGCAGCGCGGCCGTGAGAATCCCCGACAGGTCTTCGGCCAGGCAGGCCTCAGGTGCCTTCATATACAGCCTCCAGGCCGACCAGGCGCTCAGGGGCGATGCCCATGGCGAGCAACTGCCGGCGAATGTCCGCGCCGAAGCGGATGGAGCAGATGAGGATGGGCAGGTCGCCGTGGCGCGCCGGATCGTAGCCTTCGACCACGAATCCTGCCCGCTGCTGCCCCCATTTGGCCGGTGACGAGTCCACCAGCGCATGCAGCTCCAGCCCCTCGGCAAGCGGCTCCAGGTAGTTGTGGAAGTCGCCACCGATGGCATAGGCGATGAAAGGGCCGCCGAGTCGCTGGCGGAAGCGCTGCAGCAGGAGTTCCCGCTGGATCGCCGGCTGCGCCTGGCGCTCGGCGATGACCCGGATCGAGTCCGGGTAGACCGGCGATTCGTAGTGCCCCGTGGTGAGGCTGCGGCAGGCGAAGCCGCAGCGGGCCAACAGCATGCCGAGGGATGCCGGGGTGAACTGGTGCAGGTGCTCGGGATTGCGGTCATCGGCCAACGACGGATGCCCGGCCTGGTTCGGCACCTCGATCAGCAGCCTGCCGGCCGGTCCCAACAGCCGCGCCCAAGCCAGGAGCTCCGCTTCCGGCTCGGCGATGTGCTCCAGCACATGGAAGGAGGCGATCAGGTCGTAGGGAAGGGTCGACACCCCGGCTGCCGACGTCGAGAACACCCGGTCGAGGTGCTGACTGGCCAGGTCGCGGTCGCGGGACAACTCGATCCCGTCGTAGACCACGGGCAACCGGGCCTTGAGGGCCTGGCCCAGCGCCCCTTCCGCGCAGCCCACCTCCAGCACCCGCAGGCCCGGCGCCAGCAGGTCGGACAGCGCCGCCGAGCGCTCGGCGATCTTGCGGGCGAACCAGGGCGCCTGTAGGTCGTTACGCGCCACCAGCGATTCGTAATAGCCGGCGTCGGTCGCTGCCGGCGGCGTCCGCCAGCGGTGACCGCACGACAGGCAGCGGGTATAGGCCGGGCTTTCCAGGGCGCCCTCGACCGAGTGGGCGCAACAGGGGCAGGACCGTTTCATGGCGTCAGCGCCGAACCGCCAGGGACACCGGGCTCAGAGGCACGAGCATTTCCGCCTGCAGCTGCTCCAGCGGCAACAGCGGACTCATGTCCTCCAGCGGCATGGAGGTCATCGAGCCATCGGCCTGGGGTACCGCCGCCACCTTCGGGCTGAGCGCCTCGTCCTTCTGCAGCATCACCTCGACGATCATCGGTCGTGGCTGGGCCATGGCCTCGGCCAGGCCCGGAGCCAGCTCCGCGATGTGGCGGATGCGCTTGAACGGCAGGTGGTAGGCCCGCGCCAGCTCTTCCAGGTCCGGCATCCACAGCCCGGCCTCGGGACCGGTGCCGACGTAGCGACCCTCGAAGTAGTTGCGCTGGGTGTTGCGGATCGAGGCATAGCCGCCGTTGTTCATCACCACCAGGCAGATCGGCAGGTCGAAGCCACGCAGTGTGGCCAGCTCCTGGAGGTTGAGTTGCAGGCTGCCGTCGCTTTCCACCGCCACCATTGGCTTGCGGCCGTTGGCGAAGCAGGCGCCGATCGCCGCCGGCAGGCCATAGCCCATGGCACCGAGGCCCGAGGTGAGGAATACCCGCTGGCCGGGACGGTTGCGGAACACGGTGTAGAACACCTCGACCGCGAGCCCGGAGCTGCCCGTGCTTACCAGGGTATCGGCCGGCACGGCGTCGGACAGCGCATCGGCGAACTGGAAGTGGCTGATCGGCCCTTCGACCGGGAATGGCTTGCCGTCATTCACGCCGTAGCGCGCCTTCCAGTCGGCGCAGCGTTCCAGCCATTGCGAACGCCTGAACCGGGCATCGCCCAGGGATTCGCCGAGAGCCGCGATGAAATCGCCAGCATCGCTGGAGATCGCCACCTCGATGGGCATGTCGAGCTTGTCGATCTCGTGGGTATCCACATCCACCACGACCTTGCGAGCGGCGCGGGCGAAGTCGCGCGGCGCGTAGGCGGTGATGATGTTGTCGAGGCGGCAGCCGATGGCGATCAGCAGGTCCGCGTTCTGCACCGCGAAGTTCGGTGCGCGCAACGCCACGACGCCGGGTCGCCCGACATACAGGGGGTGCTCGTGGGGCAGCAGGTCCATGGCGTTCCAGGTGGTCACCACCGGCACGCCCAGGGCCTCGACCAGATTGCGGAAGGCCTTGGCCGCGCCGCTCAGGCGAACCCCGTGGCCAGCCAGGATCAGCGGCCGCTCGGCGCCTTCCAGCAGACGACGTACCTGCTCCAGCAACGCCGGGTCCAGGGTTGCGGCCGGGGCCGGGTCGGGCTGCCAGCCTTCAAGGCGGGCGGGGTCGATGGGCGCGCCCTGGACATCCAGCGGCACGTCGACCCACACAGGGCCGGCACGGCCATCACGCGCGAGGAACGCGGCACGCTCCAGCTCGCGACGGATGTCCTCGGGACGCTCGATGGTCACGGCGTACTTGGTGATGGGGGTGACAACGCTGACGATGTCCACCTCCTGCACGCCCCTCTGCCGCAGCGGCGCCCCGCGCAGCAGGTCGGCACGCTTCACCTGGCCGGAAACCACTAGAAGCGGCACCGACTCGATCCAGGCACCGGCGACGGCGGTTACCGCGTTGGTCGCACCCGGCCCCGTGGTGACCATGGCCACGCCGAGGTTCTCGTTGATCCGGCAATAGGCTTCGGCCGCGATGGCCGCGGCCTGCTCGTGGTGACAGGCGACCACCTCCAGGCGCTCATGCTTGCCCACGGCGTCATTGAGGTGCATGGCCCCCCCGCCCGGCAGCAGGAACACATGCTCCACGCCCAGCCCGGCGATGAAGTCGGCAATGTAGTCGGCAACACGATAAGGGCTCGGCACGTCAGTCCATCCAGTAGCTCAAGAGGGTTTTTCGGTCCCGATTGGCGTTGATCGCCTCATCGGTATAGAAGGAATCGTTGGCGTAATGCGTGGAGGAAAGCTCCTCGATGATCGCCCCGCCCGGGCTGCTGAAGGCATGGCGAACACCAGGCTCCACGGTGACCACGTCGCCTGGGCGGCACGTGCTCTCTTCACCATCCAGCCACAACCTCAGCTCGCCCTGCAGCACGTGGAAGGTCTCTTCCTTGCGCTCGTGGTACTGCTCGGGGTGCCGCTGGCCAGGCAGCAGCATCAGCAGTTTCTTGCAATAACCGCGATTGACCACCGTGAGCATGGTCAGGCCCACCTCGTCGAAACGGTCGAGTCCGTAGTGGTGGGAAATCTCCAGGTCGACCCGGCCGGGGAACACCACATGACTGTTGCGCAGTTGCGCACGAACCTGCTGGACGATGTCCCAGACCTTGTTGCGGACGTCGCGCCGGGTGCTGTTGGCCGGACCGATAGGTGCGTCGGCGGGGATATCGGCCTGGGCGGTGAAGGTGGCGTACTTCGACCAGTCATTGGCGGTGAACTGGTCGTCCCGGGGCGGAAAGGCGAAATAGACGTCCTCGGCATGCACCACCTCCCCCGCAGTGATGGGCCGCCGGGCGAACACGCCCCGGCGCAAGGAGCGCAGGCTCGCCAGTTCGCTCTCGTTGACCGGCAGGCGCTGGCTGCCTTCCCCGCACAGCAGCAGGGCGTAGCGGGCCGCGTCCAACCAGCGGCGAACCTGCTCGGGACTGGCCGAGTAGGCGTTGATCGGGTAGCGCTCGGTGGGCAGACCGACATGCTTCTCGAAGACGCGGGCGCCCTTGGCCAGGGCCATCTTGACGATGTCGGTGTTGTCCGGGTCCTCGTGGGTGGAGAAGCCCACGCGCACGCCGGGGTAGCGCCGCTGCAGGAAATCCACCTGGGACAGGTGCATATGGGCGTCCGGTGTCGGGTACTCGCCGACGCAGTGGAGGATGGCGAAGTTCTTCTCCCGATGGGTGAGGAAGCTCACCAGGCGATCCACTTCCTCCAGGGTCGCCCCGGCGGTGGAAACGATCAGCGGGAACCGGGTCTGCACCACGCGCTCCAGCAGCGGCCAGTCGCTCATGGAGCAGCTGGCGATCTTGATGGCATCCAGCCCCTGCTCCTCGATCAGCGCCACCGACGGCTCGTCGAAGGGCGTGGACAGGCAAAGGAAGCCGCAGGCACGAATCTCCGCGACGAGCGCATCGAACTGCTCGCGGGACAGGCGTGTCTCGCTGAAGCGCTTGATGTACTTCACATCGTCCCGGCCGCGCATGGCGGGGTGGATGAAGGTATCCAGATCCCGGTACTGCAGCTTGAAGGCGAAGCGGAAGGGAAAGTCCCGGCACACGTCGGCGAAGGCCCTGATCAGCGCGATCCCATGCTCCAGGTCACCCATGTGGTTGTTGGCCATCTCGAGGATGAACAGCGGCCGGTCGAAGAGCGCAGCTGCGGCAGTGGAAACGTCGTTCATGTTCAGACTCCTTGGGCGAACCAGGCTTCGATCCGGCTGGCTGCGTGTTCCAGATGGGCTTCGGACAGGCCCGGCCAGAGGCCGATCCAGAAGGTGTCGCGCATGACCTTGTCGGTCACCCTCAACTCGCCTGCGACGCGGTACTCGAGTCCCTGCATGTAGGGTTGCCGCGTCAGGTTGCCGGCGAACAGCAGGCGCGTGCCCACCTTGTGCCGGTCCAGGTCGCGCAGGAGCTCGACGCGATCCACGCCGCAACCATCGCGCAGGGTGATGGGGAAACCGAACCAGGACGGGTCGCTGCCGGGCGTCGCCCGGGGCAGTATCAGGCGGTCGGCGCAGCCGGACAGTCGCTCGCTGAGCCAGGCGAAATTGCGCCTGCGGGCGGCGATGAAGTCGTCCACCCGGTCCATCTGCGCCAGCGCGCAGGCGGCCTGCATGTCCGTGATCTTCAGGTTGTAGCCCAGGTGGGAGTAGGTGTACTTGTGGTCGTAGCCTTCCGGCAGATCGCCCAGCTGCCAGCAGAAGCGCTTGCCGCAGGTGTTGTCCTCCCCCGGCGCGCAGTAGCAGTCGCGGCCCCAGTCGCGGAACGACTCCATGATGCGCTTCAGCAGCGGGGTGTCGGTGAACACCGCACCGCCTTCGCCCATGGTGATGTGGTGCGCCGGGTAGAAGCTGAGGGTGCCGATGTCGCCGAAGCTGCCCACCTGCCGCCCTTCGAAGGTGGCGCCCAGGGCGTCGCAGCAGTCCTCGATCAACCAGAGCCCGTAGCGGTCGCAGAGTTCGCGGACCACCTTGAGGTTGAAAGGATTGCCGAGGGTGTGGGCCAGCATGATGGCCTTGGTCTTCGGGCCGATGGCGGCCTCGATCAGCGCCGGGTCGACGTTGTAGGTGCCCAGTTCGATGTCGACGAACACCGGCACCGCGCCGAACTGCAGGATCGGGTTCACCGTCGTGGGGAAGCCGGCGGCGACGCCTATCACCTCGTCGCCCTTGCGGATCGCCCGGTCCCCCAGGCGCGGCGACGTGAGGGCCGAGAAGGCCACCAGGTTGGCCGAGGAGCCGGAGTTGGTGGTCAGCACCGAGCGCCGGCCGAGGTAGCGGGCCAGCCGCGACTCGAAGGCCTGGTTGAAACGCCCGGTAGTCAGCCAGCCATCCAGCACGGCCTCGGTCATGCGCTGCAGCTCGGCTGCGCCGATCACCTTGCCCGATGGCGGCACCGCATGCTCACCCGGCATAAAAGGGTTGGGCGCAAACTGCAACTCCGCGTAGCGCCCTACCAGTTCAACTATCTGCTGGCGCAGTTGCGCCGCCTCATCACTCATGGGTTCTCGCCTTGAAATGCCGCGATCTGCGCGCGGGTGAAGGCCTGCATATCCTGACCCGCCTGCCAGGCCTGGTGCCACGCCAGGGTCCGTTCCAGGGTTTGCTCCAGGGAGCCGTTTGGACGCCAGCCCAGGCGCTGGCGAGCCTTGGACGAGTCGAGCGTGAGCAGCCCGGCCTCGTGGGGTTGCACCTCGCCACTGGCGGTCCAGCCAGGGCATCCCGGCCAGAGACGCGCCAGCTGTTCCACTACCTCGCCTACAGGGGCCACGCCTGAGGCATCGGGGCCGAAGTTCCAGGCCTCGGCCACTCCATCGCCCCGTTCCACCAGGGCCTGGGCCAGCAACAGGTAGCCCTGCAGGGGCTCCAGCACGTGCTGCCAGGGACGAGTGGCCTGGGGATAACGCAGGGTGAGCGTCTCGCCCCGCTGCCAGGCAGCCAGGGCGTCCGGTATCAGGCGTTCAGGCGACCAGTCGCCGCCGCCCAACACGTTGCCCGCCCGGGCGGTGGCCAGGGCGACACCCCGGGCCCGCAGGAAGGAATCGCGCCAGGAGGCGCACAGCAACTCGACGCAGGCCTTGCTGCTGCTGTAGGGATCGACGCCGCCGAGGGCGTCCTGTTCACGATAGGGCCAGACCCATTCGCGGTTCTCGTAGCACTTGTCGGTGGTGACCACCACGACGGCGCGCACGGTTTCGCACTGGCGCACCGCCTCCAGCAGGTTGAGGGTGCCCATCAGGTTCACCCCATAGGTGTCCGCCGGCGCCCGATAGGACTCGCGCACCAACGGCTGGGCCGCCAGGTGCAGCACGATCTCGGGTCGGAACGCCAATAAGTCGCGGCTCAGGGCCTCGGCATCACGAATATCGGCGATCCGCCCCGGCACCCGCTCCGCCAGACGCGCGGACTGCCAGAGCGATGGGGTCGTGGAGGCCTCCAGGGCGTAGCCGAAGACCTCGGCGCCCAGCTCGCGCAACCATAACGCCAGCCAGCCGCCCTTGAACCCGGTATGCCCGGTGAGCAGGACGCGCCGCCCTTGCCAGAAGGCCGGATTCAACGCCACAGCTGCCACTCCGCCTGGCCGCTCTTCCAGCGCTCCTCCAGCAGGACGCGGTCGCGCAGGGTGTCCATCGGCTGCCAGAATCCGCGGTGCAGATGACTCATCAGCTGGCCATCGTCGGCCAGCCTGCGCATCGGCTCGTACTCCCAGGTCGTGCTGTCGCCGGCGATGTAGTCGAGCACGGCCGGCTCGAGCACAAAGAAGCCGCCATTGATCCAGCCACCGTCGCCCAGCGGCTTTTCCTGGAACCCGTTGACCTGGTCCCCCTGTACATCCAGGGCACCGTAACGGCCGGGGGGCTGGACCGCCGTGACCGTGGCCAACTTGCCGTGCTGGCGATGGAAATCGAGCAACGCCGGAATATCCACATCGGATACCCCGTCGCCGTAGGTGAAGCAGAAGGTTTCGTCGTCCAGGTACTCGCGCACCCGCTTGAGTCGCCCCCCGGTTCCGGTGCTTTCGCCGGTATCCACCAGGGTGACGCGCCAGGGCTCGGCGTGGCGATTGTGGATGTGCATGCGATTTTCGGCCATGTCGAAGGTGACGTCGGACATGTGCAGGAAATAGTTGGCGAAGTACTCCTTGATGACATAGCCCTTGTAGCCGAGGCAGATCACGAAGTCATTGATGCCGTAGTGGGAGTAGATCTTCATGATGTGCCAGATGATCGGCTTGCCGCCTATCTCGATCATCGGCTTGGGCCGCAGGTGGGATTCCTCGCTGATACGCGTTCCCAATCCCCCCGCCAGGATTACCACTTTCATTTCTTGTCAGCCTTGTTATGAACCTGCACCGGTCATGTCGCGTCAGTATTCCGACTCGTGCACGGCACGCAGCAAGAAGCTTGCCAGCGGCCCGGCATGCCCGTCGGGGCGGCGTCGGGGCGCTCGGCGAAAATGCCGGGTGCAAATGCGCGGGAGTGTAGCGAATGCCCGGAATGACGTCGCTGCGATTTTCCGCGAAAGAAGAAGCCCCGAGACGCGGCGGCGCGACTCGGGGCTCCGGTGGACAGGGGGGGTGGATCAGCCCAGCTTGTTGAACAGACTCAGCCCGGCGATCTTCACGTAGCTCTGCTGGGACGCCTCCAGGATGATCGACTGGAACGACAGCCGCGACAGCGCCTCGGCGTAGTCCAGTTCGCGCAGTTCGGCCTGCACGGACTGGTTCACCAGGGTCACGTCCTCGTTGTCGGTGAGGGTGGACTCGATGACGTTCAGGCGCGCGCCGATGTCGCCGCGCACCGAGTCCACGACCGTCATGCCGTTGTCCAGGTTGGCCAGCGCCTCGGCCACGGAATCGCGCACCTGGAGGTTGCCCGCCGGCGTGTCCGGCGCGTTTTCCAGCGCCATGCGCAGGTTGGCGATGGTGTCGAGGATGCCCTGCTTCTGCTGGCTGGCCTGGGGGGTCACCTCGATGGTCTCGCCGCCCACGGGCAAGCCATCGAACTTGATGTGCATGCCACGGAACACCACTTCATCGGCGGTGCCGTCGTCCGTATCCACCGAGCCGCTACCGAGCACGGGGGTGGTGGTGCCCAGTTCGAAGATTTCGTAGCTGCCGGCATCGGGGTTGCCGAAGACGATCTCGATGCCGGCATCGGGGAACGGCGGGCTGCCGGTGAAGGACACCTCGTCCTGCACCAGGGGCGCCGACGGACTCAGGGTGGAGCCGGCCGGGCTGTTGGTCAGGGCGCTGTCGAGGCGCCCGGCGTTGATCACGTTCTCGAAGATGCGCTTGCCGTTGTCGCTGATGGGCACCTGCAGGGAGCTGGCGATCTGCAGCTTGCGCTGGCCTTCGTCGCCCTCGTAGCTGTAGCTGCCGTCGGCGTTGCGCACGAAGGGCTGGGTCTTGCCCTGGAAGCCGGAAAAGATGTACTCGCCCCGGGCGTTGCGGGTGTTCATCAGGCTCAGCAGCTCGTCTTCGCGCTCCTTGAGCTCGGCGGCGATGGACTTGCGGTCGGCGGCGCTGAGGGCGCCGTTGCCGGCCTCCCCCGCCAGCTCGCGAACACGCTGGAGCACGGTGTTCACCGAATTCAGCGTCACCTCTTCCTGGTTCAGGCTGTTCTTCGCCGCGGTGAGGTTGGCGCTGTACTGCTCCAGCACGCCCTGCTGCTGATCCAGTTGCAGGAGGCGAACCGAGGCCACCGGGTCGTCGGCCGGCGTGAGGATGCGGTTGCCGGTGCTGATCTGTTCCTGGGTGCGGGTGACATTGGAGTAGTTCCGCTGCAGGCCCGCGACGCCGTTGTTGTATTGCTGGAGGGTGGAAATGCGCATGGCGGGCTCCGTCAGCGGAAGGTGCTCATCAAGGTATCGAACAGGCTGCGCGCAACTTGAATCACTTGCGACGAGGCGTTGTAGTACTGCTCGAACTTGATCAGGTTGGCCGCCTCTTCGTCCAGGCTCACGGCCGACAGCGAATCCCGGTTGTCGGTGGCCTGCTTGAGGATCGCGGTACTGGCCTCGCTGTCCACCCGCGCCTGGGCGGTCAGGGTGCCGACGCGCTCCACCAGTTGGCCGTAACCGTCGGAGAAGCTCATGCCGGAGCCGCTGGACAGCGCATCCACGGCCACCGTGGCCTTGGACTGCAGGTCCACCAGCTTGAGGGCGTTGCGGTTGTCGGAGACGCCGCTGGTGCTGACCGCCAGGCTGAAGCTGTCGCCGGTTTCCGCGCGACCGCTGAAGCTCTGGGTGATCTGGTACTCCTGGGTGGTCGCCGGGGTGCCGGTGGTCACCGAGACGGTGTAGCTGAGCTCGTTGGTCTGCCCCGGATTCACGCTGAGGTTGCCGGAGGTCGGCTGGGTGATGGTCACGCCGGCGGGCAGGCCGGAGAACGACAGGGTCCCGGGCGTGCCGGCCGTGTAGTTCAGGGTGATGGACGAGATCGCCGCCAGGTGCTCCTGGCTCATGGGTTGCAGCACGTTGTCGATGCTGGGCTGGCCGATGCTGCCGGTGCCCTTGTTCTGGACGTTGGCTTCCGAATGCAGGGGCGAGGCGAATGCCAGCTGGTCGGCCTGGTCCAACACCGCCGCGATGTCCTTGGACGCCGAGCGGGTCGGCTGCAGCAGGAAGCGGTCGCCGGTGGTCGGCGCAGGCGTCCCCAGGCTGATCTGGAACCCCTGGCTGCGGCCGTCGCCGTCGGTGATGCTGAGGGTGCCGGACGGCGTGCTGTCGGTGACCACCATCTGCTGGTTGTCGCTCAGGCGGCGCACCTTGTAGGGCGGCGTCGCGCTGGCGTCGTAGTCCATCTGGTAGTCGCTGGTGCCGAGCAGGCTGGTATCGGTGATGTTCATCGCCGGCTGGGCATTGCTGTTGCCCGAGAACGCCTTGACCCGCAGGGCCGCCAGGGCGGGGTCGTTGAAGTCGCCGAAGAGCGCGGCCCCCACCTGCCCTTTCAGGTCCAGGCCCTGGCCGAGCTGGGTGTTGACCTGGTCGCTCACCGCCAGCGCCAGGCGCCCCAGGGAATTCATGGCCGAATCCAGCGTCTCGCTGCGATAGCGAATCAGGCCGCCCAGCTCGCCGCCGCTGAGCAGCGTGGTGACGCCCTGGCGTGAATCGCCGCTGACGAACTCGATCTCGAAACGGCTGGGATCGCCCTTGCCGGGCACGGCTTCCAGGCGGTTGGCGGAGCTGCCCACCACCAGGGGCTGGCCGGTGCCGACGAAGATGCTCTGGGTGCCATCGCTCTGCGGCACCACACTGACGCCGACATAGGTGGAAAGCTGGCGGATCGCCTCCTCCCGCGCATCCAGGAGGTCGTTGGGTGTCTGGCCATTGGCGGCGGCCACGGCGATGGAATCGTTCAGGCTGGCGATGGAGCCGGCCAGGCGGTTCACCTGGTCGCTGACCGCGGACAGCTGCTTGTTCAGCGAGTCGTTCTGCGCGGACAGTCGGTCGTGGATGGTGTTGAAACGCCGGGCCAGGCCATCCGCCTCAGACAACACCAGGTCCCGCGCCGGAATGTTGGCGGGGTCCTCGGCGGCCGTCTGCAGGGCGGCGAAGAAGCTCTTCAGCGACGGCGTGACGCCGGTGGTGGTGCCGGAGAGCAGCGAGTCCAACTGGTCGATCTGGCTCTTGTAGGCTCCCACGTCGCTGGAGAGCGAGGTGGTGTTGCGCAGCTGGGTGGTGAGGAATTCGCTGTAGCTGCGACGGATGTCCGTCAGCGCCACACCGCTGCCGATGTAGCCCGAGCCGGAGAACTGCGGCAGGGTCGTCGCCTGGGTCGCGCTCTGCCGGGAGAAGCCGGGTGTGTTGACGTTGGCGATGTTGTGGCCGGTGATGGTGAGCTGCGATTGGCTCACGCGCAGCCCGGACAGGCCAATGTTCAGCAAGTCAGCCATGACTCATGCCTCATATCCTGGTAGTGGTGCCGCCGACTGCCGCGACGGTCTGGTACGTCTGCATGCCACGGGCGATCTGGGTGATCTTGCGGGCGTACTGGGGGTCGGTGGCGTAGCCCGCCTTCTGCAGTTCGCGGACGAACTGTTCAGGCTTGTCGGCGACATCCAGGGCGTTGTCGTAGCGGTTGTTGTTCTCGAGGAAGCTCACGTAGTCGTGGAAGCTCTGCTCGAAGGAGTCGTAGGCACGGAAGGACGCCGCTTCCTTCACCGGCCTACCGGCCTTGTACTCGGTGGTCATCACCCGCGCCGACTCGCCATCCCAGGCCCTGTGGGCCTTGATGCCGAACAGGTTGTGGCTGCTGCTGCCGTCGCCCTGGCGGATGATGGACTTGCCCCAGCCAGTCTCCAGCGCGGCCTGGGCCACCAGGTAGCGGGGGTCGACGCCGATGCGCTCGGCGGCCTTCTCGGCCATGGGCAGCAGGGTCTGGATGAACTCATCGCGAGAGGCGAAGACGCGCTTGCCGGCAGCCCGGGTGGTATCGGCTCCCACCACCGGCTGGCGCTCCGGCGCGGGGTAGCTGCGGGTCGTCGACCAGTCCTTGGCGGCCAGGGCCGCGCCGGCCTGCTCTTCGACCGATGGCGCGACGCCGCTCACCTGGCGGTCGGCGAGACGACCGGGCAGCGACAGGCGACGCTGGTTGATGAGCCTGGAGTCGTCGCGGACCGGCTCGGCGGCCTCGGCCGCCTTCGCCACCGGCTTGCCGCCGTCCACCGGCCAACTGGCCTGGGCCCCGGACTGCACCTGGGCGAAGGGGTTGGGCCGCTCGGCATGGCCGGTCTTCGACAGCTGCCGGGTCAGCACATCCGCCAGCCCAAGGCCACGGCCCTGCTTGGAGAGGGTCACGGCCAGCTGCTGGTCATGCATCTCCTGGTAGGTCTTGGTCTCGTTGCTGTTGAGGTAGTTGCCCTCGGCGAAGGCCTCGCCGGCCTGGCGCATGGACTTCATCATCTCGTTGAGGAACAGCGACTCGAATTCCTGGGCCACCTTGCGGATGTTGCCTTCGCTGTCGCGGTCCTTGCCCACCTTGAGCTGGCTCAGGCGGTTGAGGTCGGTGTAGGCGCCGCTGTCCAGCTTGGAGCCGGCGGCCAGGCCTGCGGAGAGTCTCGAATTCATGGTCCCTCCTCAGATCACGATCAGGTCGGCCTGCAGGGCGCCCGCCTGCTTCAGCGCTTCGAGGATGGCCATCAGGTCCGAGGGCGCGGCGCCCACCTGGTTCACCGCCCGGACGATCTCGTCCAGCGTGGTGCCGGGACCGAACTTGAACATCGGCTTGGCTTCCTGCTCGGCGCTCACCCGGGAACGCGGAACCACTGCGGTTTCGCCACCGGAGAAGGCGCCGGGCTGGCTGACGATGGGGTCCTCGGTGATGGTCACGGTCAGGCTGCCGTGGGTCACCGCGGCCGGCTGCACCTTGACGTTCTGGCCGATGACGATGGTGCCGGTGCGGGAGTTGATGATGACCTTGGCCACGGCCTGGCCCGCCTCGATCTCCAGGTTCTCGATCACCGAGAGGTAATCCACCCGCTGGTTGGGGTCCAGGGGCGCGCTGACCCGCACCGAGCCGCCGTCCACGGCCTGGGCGACGCCCGGGCCCAGCAGCCCGTTGAGCTTGTCGACGATGTTCTTGGCGGTGGTGAAGTCGGGACGGTTGAGGTTCAGGGTGAGGAAGTTGCCCTGGTCGAAACCACTGGGCACCGGACGCTCGACGGTGGCGCCGGAGGGAATGCGGCCGGAAGACGGGACGTTGACGGTGATCTTCGAGCCGTCGCTGCCTTCGGCGTCGAAGCCGCCCACCACCAGGTTGCCCTGGGCGATGGCGTAGACGTTGCCGTCGATCCCCTTCAGCGGGGTCATCAGCAGGCTGCCACCGCGCAGGCTCTTGGCGTTGCCGATGGAGGAAATGGTCACATCGATCGCCTGCCCCGGCTTGGCGAAGGGCGGCAGGTCGGCGTGGATGGAAACCGCCGCGACGTTCTTCAGCTGCACGTTGCCGGAATTGGCCGGCACCTTGATGCCGAACTGCGCCAGCATGTTGTTGAAGGTCTGCAGGGTGAAGGGCGTCTGGGTGGTCTGGTCGCCGGTGCCGTTGAGCCCCACCACCAGGCCGTAGCCGATCAGCTGGTTGCTTCGCACGCCCTGGATGCTGGCCAGGTCCTTCAGGCGCTCGGCCTGGGCGCCGCCAGCGGCGAGCAGCAGGCAGAGGGCGGTGATCAAGCGCTTCATGGTCGGCCTCATCAGAACGGGAACATCGGGCTCAGGAAGAAGCGATCGAACCAGCCGGGCTGGCTGGCATCGGCGAAGGCACCGGTACCCGAGTAGGTGATGCGCGCATCCGCCACGCGGGTCGAGGACACGGTGTTGTCGGTGCTGATGTCATCGGCCCGGACCATGCCGGTGATGCGCACCAGCTCGTCACCGGTGTTCAGGGTCAGCCATTTTTCGCCGCGCACGGCGAGGATGCCGTTGGGCAGGACCTCGGCCACGGTGACGGTGACCGAACCGGACAGACTGTTGCTCTGCCCGGCCTGGGCGTCGCCCTGGGCATCGCGGGACGCACCGTACTCGGCATCCAGGGACAGGCGCGCCGCGTCCAGCGGGTTGAGGCCGCCATTGGGGTTGTTCACCGAGACGCCGCCGCCGAACAGGGAGGTCAGGCCGACGCTGGTGTTGCTGTCCTTCTGGATCTGCGAGCGGGCGTTCTTGCTGGCCTGGGTCCGTTCGTTGAGGGTGATGGTGATGATGTCGCCCACGCGGTAGGCCTTGCGGTCGTCGTAGAGGTTGGTCTCGAACCCGGCCTGGTAGATGGCGCCATTGTTCTGCGCCGCCGGCAGCGGGGTACGCGGCAGCACCGGCGCATAGTAGGGGTCGTTGGGTCGCGGAGCCGGCTGGACACAGCCCTGGACCAGGGTGATGCCGAGCAGCGGGACAAGAAAGATCAGCCGGTTCATGGCGACTACCTCAGGGCGTTACAGGTTCTGCGTGACGAAGGCGAGCATCTGGTCGGAGGTGGAGATCACCTTGGAATTCATCTCGTAGGCGCGCTGGGTGGTGATCATGTTCACCAGCTCCTCCACCACGCTGACGTTGGAGTTCTCCAGGGTGTTCTGCAGCACGACGCCCAGGCCGTTGAGGCCGGGGGTTCCCACCTGGGGCGCGCCACTGGAGGCGGTCTCCAGGAACAGGTTGTTGCCGATGGCCTGCAGGCCCGCCGGGTTGACGAAGTCCGAGGTCTGGATGTTGCCGACCACCTGCGCCGCCGGGTTGCCGACGGTGGTGATCGAGACGGTGCCGTCCTCGCCCACGGTGAAGGTCTGCACGTCGGTGGGCAGCACGATCGCAGGCTCCAGGGCGAAGCCCTGGGAGGTGACGATCTGGCCGTCGGAGTTGAGGTGGAAGCTGCCGTCGCGGGTATAGCCGACGGTGCCGTCGGGCATCAGGATCTGGAAGAAACCCCGGCCGTTCACCGCCATGTCCAGCGGCTGCTCGGTGGTCTGCAGGCTGCCCTGGGTGAAGATCTTCTGGGTGCCGGCGATGCGCACACCGGTGCCCAGCTGCAGGCCGGTGGGCAGCTCGCTGTCCTGGCTGGTCTGGCCGCCGGGCTGGCGACGGATCTGGTACAGGAGGTCCTCGAACTCGGCGCGGTCGCGTTTGAAGCCCGTGGTCGACACGTTCGCCAGGTTGTTGGAAATGGTGGTCATGTTCATGTCCTGGGCGGACAGGCCGGTCTTGCTGACCCAGAGTGCCGGAAGCATCGTCTTCTCCTCGGGCGCCGGAAACATGGCGCCGCGTGCTGGTGATTAGCTGAATTGCAAGACCCGCGCCATCGCCGAGGCATTGTCCTCGGCGGTACGCATCATCTTCACGGAAAGCTCGAACTGCCGGGACAGGGAGAGGATCGCGGTCATCTCCTCCACGGCGTTGACGTTGCTCGCCTCGAGGAACCCGGAGGTCACCTTGACGGCGGCGTCGGCCTGCACCAGCTGCTGCGGGTCCTTCACCCGGATCAGGCCGTCGGCGCCTTTCTCCAGTTGCCGGGGGTCGGGATTGACCAGCTTGATGCGGTCCACCTCGGCCACCACGTTGGGGGCCTCGCCCAGAGCGCGGATGCTGATGGTGCCATCCTGGCCGATCTCGACCTTCTCTTCCGGCGGAATGGCGATGGGCCCGGCATTGCCGATCACCGGCAACCCGTTGCCGGTGCGCAACTGGCCCAGGGCATCGATCTGCAGGCTGGCGGTGCGCACATAGGCTTCGCCGCCATCGGGCGCCTGGACGGCGATCCAGCCCTGTCCGTCGATCGCCACGTCCAGGTCGCGGCCGGTCTCCTGCAGGGCGCCGGGGGTGAAGTCGGTACCCGGGCGCTCGGTCATGGCATAGACCCGCGACGGAAAGCTGTCGCCGAACACCGGCATGGACCGCGCCTGCTCGAAGTCGCGACGGAATCCGCTGGTGGAGATGTTGGCCAGGTTATTGGCGTGAGCCCGCTGGGCCAGGCTGTTCTGGCTGGCTCCGCTCATCGCGACGTACAGCATCTTGTCCATGAATCTCTCCGAGTGGGCCTTGACGCCCCTTGACGCGTTGCAGGCTACTCAGCAAGCGCCGTGCCAACCCCGAGATTCATCCGCAAGACATTGAAATTAAAGGATTTTCAAGAAAAAACAAAGGCCCTCTGCAGGGCCTTGTCAAAGCGCTGGCGGCGAGGGGATGCCGCCAGCGGCAAGGGAATTTGCCGCTCGGGCTCCACAGGCGACTCCGGAGCCCGCACCCTACCCAGCTGCTTAGCGATTGAAATCGCTCCTGCAGGCAGATGCGGATGAGCTCGCGAGCTAGAGCCAGGCCAGGCGGAAGTGGCCCGAGGAAGCGGAGTTTACGACTGTAAATGAGCATTCCTCGGGTCACTTGCAACGACGCATGGCCGACGCGCAGCCGCTCATCAACGCAGGTTGATGATGGTCTGGGTCACGGCGTCTTCGGTCTGGATGGTCTTGGCGTTCGCCTGGTAGTTGCGCTGGGCGACGATCAGGTTCACCAGCTGGTCCGACAGTTCGACGTTGGAGTCCTCCAGCGCGCCGGCCTGCAGGGCGCCCAGGGTGCCGGAGCGCGGCGTACCCACCACCGGCTCGCCGGACTCGAAGGACTGCACCCAGCCGGTCTTGCCTACCGGGGTCAGGCCCTGGACGTTGGCGAAGTTGGCGAGGATCACCTGGCCCTGCACCTTGGATTGGCCGTTGGTGTAGCGGGCGAAGATCACGCCGGTGTCGTCGATTTCCAGGCCGGCCAGCTGGCCGGTGGTGTAGCCGTCCTGGCTGATGCTGTTCACCGCGAAGGCGCTGGAGTATTGGGTGGAGCCGCGGATATCGAGGCTGATGCCAGCGGCGTTGGCGACGGCACCGTTGGCCGACCAGGTGGCCGGGGTGGCGCCGTCGGATTTGGCCGGAACCCAGTCGTCCATGTTGAACAGGCCGGTGGCCGGGTCGTAGTTCAGCTCGCCACCGGCGGCCATGCCTGCCGTGTCCAGGCTGCCATCGGTGTTGAACAGCAGGCTCGAGGTGTGCGGGTCGGTGCTGGTGGGGTCGGACGGGTTACGGCCATCCACCAGGACCGCCATGGTCCAGTTGTTGCTGACCGGCGGGGTGGCGGCCGGGTCCGCATTGTTGATGAAGTATTGGGTCATGACATGGGCGTTGCCCTGGGAGTCATAGATGTTGACCGAGGTGGACGAGGTGTAGGTGGTCGGGTCGCTCGGGTCGAACGGGGTATTGGTCGGCGCCTTGGTGGTGGAGTTCAGGTTGAACTTCTGGGCGACCTCGGTGGTGGCCCTGGGCGCCTGGTTCGCGGTCTGGATCTGCAGGTCGCTGACCACGCCGTTCTGGACGTTGCCGTTGCCGTCGATGCCGTAGCCCTGCAGCCGGTAGCCGAAATTGTTGACGATGTAGCCATTGCGGTCCGTGCCGAAGTAGCCGGCGCGCGTGTAGCTGATTTCACCGTTGTTGCTGGTCTGGAAGAAGCCGTTGCCGTTGATGGCCAGGTCCAGGGCGTTCTGGGTGTAGTTGATGTTGCCCTGGTTGAACAGCTGGGACACATCGCCCAGCGACACGCCACTGCCCTGGGCGTTCTTGCCGGTACCGAGCACCGAGGCGGCATAGACGTCGGCGAACTCCGCGCGGGATTGCTTGAAGCCCGCGGTGCCTGCGTTGGCGATGTTGTTGCCGGTGACGTTGAGGTCGCTGGTAGCCGCCCGCAGGCCGCTGAGACCGATGTTGAACGCCATTTCTATCTCCTTTGCCGGTGCTTCCCGGCGATCGTTTCCGGGAAGTTACTGACCGATGACCTGGACCTTGGACAGGCCGACGCTGCCGATACCGGCAAGGTTGAGCATCAGCTCGCCGCCGTTCTGCGCCAGGGTCACGCTGTCGACGTTGGCCGGCAGCATGGTGTAGAGCGCCTTGGTCTCGCCGCCGTACTGGGCCTGGGCCTCGAACTTGTAGGTGCCCGGCTGCATCAGTTTGCCGCTGGAGTCCTTGCCGTCCCACATGAAGCTGACGCTGCCGGCACTCTGCTCACCGAGGCTGATGCGATTCACCAGGGTGCCGGAGCTGTCGTAGACGTTGACCCAGACGTTGCTGCTGGACACCGGCAGCACGGCGCTGGCCTTGAAGGTCTCGCTGGTATCCACCACGGCCTTCTCGCTGGGGACTATGACCTTGCGCCCCACCAGGGACGAGGCCTGCAGGGCCTGGGACGACTGGTAGCCTGAGAGCAGCGAACCCATGCTGCTGTTCAGTTTCTCGATGCCCTCCACCTGGCTGAACTGGGCCAGCTGGGCGATGAACTCGCCGTTTTCCTGGGGCGACATCGGGTCCTGGTTGTTCAACTGGGCCACCAGCAGCTCGAGGAACTCGTTCTTGCCGAGGTCGTTCGACTTGGTGGCTTCGCTCTTGAGGGCGTACTGATCCAGGATCGACTGGCTGTCAGTGGTGGCGACGTTACTGATACTCATGCTGGCTCACTCCCTGTCACTGACCGAGGGTCAGCACTTTCTGCATCATCTGCTTGGCGGTGTTCATCATCTCGACGTTGGTCTGGAAGGAACGGCTGGCGGAGATCATGTCTGCCATTTCCTCCACCACGTTGACGTTCGGGTAGTAGACGTAGCCCTCGGCGTTGGCCGCCGGGTGGTTGGGCTCGTAGCGCGGGGTCAGGGTGCTCTGGTCCTCCACCACGCCCAGCACCTCGACGCCGGCACCGGACTGGTCCTGGTCGGCGAACAACGAGCCACGGTCGCCGTTGCCCAGGCTGTCCTGGAACACGGTGGCGAACACCGGGTGGCGTGCGCGGTAGGTCGTGTCGAGGCTGGAGGACACCGTCTCGGCGTTGGCGATGTTGCTGGAAATGGTGTTCAGCCGGGTGTTCTGGGCACTCATGCCGGAGCCGGCGATGCTGAAGATGCTGGACAGGGACATGTCGGGTCGCTCCGTTATTCGCCGCGCAGGGCCTTGGTCAGGCCGTTGAACTTGCTGTTGAGGAGGGTGAAGCTGGCCTGGAACTGCATGGCGTTCTCGGTGTAGTTCGCCTGCTCCAGCTGGGCATCCACGGTGTTCTGGTCGATGGCCGCCTGGAACGGAATCCGGTACTTCAGCGCCGCGTCGCCCATGTCGAAGCCATCGGCTTCAATGTGGCGTTCGTGGGTGGTGGCGGCGTGGAAGGCGCCCTGGGCCTGCTTATCCGCCTGCTGCGCCAGCACGGCGGAAAAGTCCAGGTCGCGAGCCTTGTAGTTCGGGGTGTCGGCGTTGGCGATGTTGTTGGCCAGGACCTCACCGCGCTGGGCGCGGAAGCTGAGGGCTTGCTGATGGATGCCGAGGGCCTTTTCGAAGCTGATGCTCATGTCCGGAACCTTTGCCAGTGGCAATCTGGTTTGCTTGCCTGACATTCAGCAAAGGCCGTGCCATCTTTGTTTTTCCTTTATTTTCAATACCTTGAATAAAGGACACCCGGCAATAAGCGGCAAGAGGGTTCCGCTGTCGGCGCTGGAGCGGCAAAGCGGCAAGAGGGTGTTTGCCGCCAGCAGCCGGCATGCCGGCGAATGACGCGGAGCCGTTCGCGAGCAAGCTCGCTCCTACAGGGCACGTGCGAACCTCACGCTGTAGGAGCCGGCTTGCCGGCGAATGGCGCGAAGCCGTTCGCGAGCAAGCTCGCTCCTACAGGGTAGGTGCGGGCCTCACGCTGTAGGAGCCGGCTTGCCGGCGAATGACGCAGACCCGTTCGCGAGCGAGCTCGCTCCTACAGGGTAGGTGCGGGCCTCACGTTGTAGGAGCCGGCTTGCCGGCGAATGGCGCGGAGCCGTTCGCGAGCAAGCTCGCTCCTACAGGATCGTAGGAGCCGGCTTGCCGGCGAAGCTCGCCTGCAGGGAAGCCGGCGCTCAGGGCTTGATCTGCTTCAGCTCGTTCAGAAGCTCGATCAGCTGCTGCAGCTTCTGCTCGCCGAACTGCTCCTGGATCTTCTGGTAGTTGGCTTCCATCCCCTCGCTCATGGAGATGAAGCACTGGTGGCCCTTCTCGGTGAGGTTCACCAGCACACGGCGCTGGTCCTGGGGGGCCTTGCGCCGCGAGACCATCCCGTCCCGCTCCAGCCGCGCCAGCACTCCGGTCATGCTGGGCTTGAGGATGCAGGCGAGTTCCGCCAACTGATAACTCTCCAGCTCGCCATGCTGGCGCAGCAGGCGGATGACCCGCCATTGCTGTTCGGTGAGGTCATGCTGGTTGAGCAGGGGACGGAAGAAACTCATGGCCGCTTCGCGGGCCTGGAGCAGGGTCAGGGTCAGGGAGGGTCTTGGGCTGGGCATGTCAGGGCAGGCTTGAGGATTATTCGTGAAGAGTTTAACGAAGAACCTCACAGCCCCCAAGAAGCATCGAACAGGTCGGCCGGACACAGCCCTCAGGGCGGGTCAGACGCTTCCCCTGTCGCCCGGCTGACTCGAATCCGCACGGACAGAAACCGGGACTCGGGAAATGGCTTTCCATCTTCAGGTCAACCGTTACTGCAACCCTGACCGAAGACCCTGTATTCGAGTTTATGAATCCTGCCTTGATGGTCCTGGTAAATCATATAAGCCGGGACAACTCCGCAGGCGTTCGGGATATCGCTTCTGGACAGGACTTTCGCAATATCCAGCTCCATTCCGTAATGGTATCGCTCGACTGCAGGTTCTTCGGCAACGCTGCTTTCCGCCTGCTCGGCGGCGAAGACGAACGCAGGCAGGCCGGCCAGCGCCAGCAGGGCAAGTAGTTTCATCGCGGGACTCTCGGATAGATGAAGTTTGAAACTTCGACCCGCTCTCCACGAACGGGTCGAAGGTACAGCGCAACACCTTTCGGTGAAGTTTCACGGTAGGTGCCAACTTGTGGGAGGCGGGATGATTCTAGTGGCGCGGATAGTGGCGAAACAGCGCAGTTCCATCCAAAGACCCTTTACTGGGCGAACAACAATCCATTGAGCAGGCCGGAACTATCGGGGGCTTCGCCGCCCTCGCCGATCACCACGGTGCAGGTCATCCCCGCAGCCAGCAGTACGTCGTCGGGAATGTCATCCAGGTGGATGCGCACCGGCACCCGCTGGGCGAGCCGCACCCAGTTGAAGGTGGGGTTCACGTCGGCGATGAGTTCCCGGCTCTGTGGGTTGTCGCGGTCGTAGATGCCCCGGGCGATGCTGTCCACGCGGCCGGTGAGGCGCTGGCCGCCCATGAGTCGCAGTTCGGCCCGGTCACCCACCTGGATGCGCGGCAGCCGGGTTTCCTCGAAGTAGCCGTTGACGTAGAAGGACCCATCCGCCACCAGTGCCATGCTGGCCTCGCCGCGCTGGGCGAAATCACCCTTGTAGACATTCAGGTTGGTGACATGGCCCGCCATGGGCGCGCGCACCTCGGTACGCGCCAGGTCGAGCCGCGCCGCGTCCAGCGCCGCCACGGCCTGCCGATAGTCCGCTCGGGCGACGGCGGCCAGGCGGCTGGCATCCTCGCGGCTTTCCCGGGACACCACCAGGTCGTCCATGTCGGCGCGGCGGTCGGCGTTCTCCTTGCGCATCTCCAGGGCCGCCTTGCGCGCGTCCACCAGGGCCTCGGCTTCCTTCACCCGCACCGCGTAGTGCTCCGGGTCGATGCGCATCAGCAGATCCCCCGCCGCCACCCGCTGGTTGTCCCGCACCACGACCTCAACCACCAGGCCGGCCACGTCGGGGGCGATGTTGACCACATCCGCGCGCACCCGGCCATCGCGGGTCCAGGGGGCGTCCATGTAGTGCTGCCAGAGGGTGCGTACCAGCAGCACCGCCAGGGCGAGGACGGACAGGGTGACGCCGACGCTGATGAGTCGCTTCAGGGACATGGGGGCCTCAACGGTAGATGGTCAGCGCCAGGGCGCCATAGAGACAGGTGAACAGGCCGACGCGCAGCAGCGCCGGGTGCCAGGCATGGCGGTAGAGGCCGCACCAGGCGAACAGGCGGTCCAGGCCCCAGCCCAGCAGGAAGGCCAGCAGGAACAGCAAGGTCAGGGTCGGCAGGTAGACGCCGAGGACGGCGATTTCACGGGGCATGGGCCACTCCTTGCCGGGGGCTGTCCGCGACCTGCCGGGGCAGCGGGTTCTGCGGGTCCAGCAACGAGCTGCGGATGAAGTGCAGGTAGCTCTGCAGGCGCCGCAGGGGCGAGGTCTCGAACTGCGGCGCACAGGGTTCGGCGGTGCCCCGGACGCTGTCGATGGCCTGCTCCACCGCCAGCAACGCCCGCTGCCGGTTGGCCTCGGAGGGCAGGATGAACAGCCGCACCAGGGCCCGTCCCATGGCACGGATGGCCTGACGCCAGGGCATGGATTCGGCGTAGCAGGACAACGCCGGCAGCCGGGCCTGCTCCAGGCGCAGCTCGATCACCGCATGCCCCACCTCCTGCACCAGGAACATCCAGCGCAGCAGCTGTCGCTGCACGTCCGGACGGCCGGCGGAATAGAGGTAGGCCTGGTTGAGCAGGTCGCGGGTGCCGCTTTCGAAGCCCGACACCAGGCCCTTCAAGCGTCCGCTCACCGCACGCACCACGCACAGGCGCAGGTCCCGCTCCAGGCGGCGCCAGAGCCAGGGCTGGTTGGGCGGCAGCAGCACGGCGGCGGCGACGGTGGCCAGGGCCATGGACAGCACCGAGGCCAGGTATTCGTTGAGCAGGCGGTGCGGGTCGAACAGGGTCTGGTTGGCCGGCACCGAATGCATGCCGAACCAGACCAGCAGCCCCAGGCCGGCGCCCGCACTCCGGGGCCGAGCCAGCAGCCAGGCGCCCAGGGCCACCACCGGCGCCAGGGCGCAGCAGAGCAAGGCGAAGCCATCCAGGTGCGGCAACACCCGGAAGGTCATGAGGACGCCCAGGCAGGCGCCGGCCGAGGCCCCCAGTGCCAGTTGCAGCGACAGCCGGCGGGGATTGGAGGAGGAGGACGCCAGCGCCGATACCATGCCGATGGTCATGGCGAAGGTGCCACCGCTGGGCCAGGCGGTGGCCATCCAGAACAGGCTGAGGACGAGGATCAGCAGGCCGCTACGCAAGCCGGCGATGGCCGCCGCCACCGGGTTGGCGCGGGGGCGGAAGCTCTCCTTCCACTGCTCCCGCTGATGGCGATCGTCCAGCAGCGAGGCGTGGGTCTGGGCGTAGTTGTGCAGATCGTCGGCGAAGCGATAGAGCAGTTCGGCGGCGGTGTCGTAGTCCAGCCCCTGGGCCTCCGAGGGCTGCTGCACGGCGAGCTGAGCACGGCCGGCGCGAATCAGCGGCATCAACTCCTGCTTGCAGGCCTCCAGGCGCGCGGCCAGCTCGGACGCCTCGGCTTCACTGCTGAGTCGATCCCGCAGCGGGGCCAGCAGGCGGGCGACCTCCGCCAGGCAGGGCTGCAAGGCCTCCAGCACGCCGCCGCCCTGCCCCACGGACAGGCGCCGGAGCAACTGGTGCAGGCCATGGAAGCGGGTCGAGAGCACCATGAACTCATTGTTCAACCGGGCCAGCCGTCCGCTGCGCATGCGCATCTGCGGGTCCTCGAAGGCGGTGGCGTTGCGCAGGTTCTCCAGGCTCACGGCGGCAGCGGCGAAGCGCGCATTGGCGGCGTCGAAGCGCACGCTATCGAGCCCGCCGCGCAGCCCTTCGCAGGCGAAGGCGGCGAAGTCACGGAAACGCCCTTGCAGGGTATTGCGCAGGTCGACGCGGCTGCTCTGGGGCAGGACCAGCCCGCTCACCAGGCCGGTGCAGAGGATGCCCAGGCCGATCTCCAGCACCCGCCAGAGCGCCAGCATGAAGGCATCGTCGGGGTGGCGGGTGGCCGGCAGGCCGATCATCACCGCCGTGTAACCCGCCAGCACGCAGGCGTAGCCGCGAAAGTCCCGGTAACGCGCGGCGCCCGCCGTGCAGAGGCCGATCCAGAGCGCCAGGCAGAGCATGAACAGCACCCGTTCCTGGTTGAACAGGGCGATCAGCAGCACCATCACCGACAGCCCCAGCAAGGTGCCGATGATGCGGTAGAAGCTCTTGGCCAGGACCTGTCCGCTCTGCGGCTGCATGACGATGAACACCGTCACCAGCACGGTGCCCGGCTGCGGCAGTTCGAGTCGGTAGGCCAGCCAGAGGGCGAGGAAAGCGGTGAGCAGGGCCTTGCAGACGAAGGCCCAGGTCAGGCCGTCACTGCGCGCCCACTCGGCCAGCGCGCGGTTGAAGGAGCGAACCATGGTGGGTCCTCAGGGCTTGGGGAGAAATCGCAGGCGGGGTTGCCGTGGCACCAGGTCCGCTTCGTCCGGGCCAGCGGGCTCGGGCTGCACGCCGCCGCCGAGGGCCAGGAGCAGGTCGGCCTGGGCGGTGAGCAGGGCGGCCTCCACCTCCCGCTGCCTGAGCTGGCGCCGGAACAGCGGCGGCTGGGCATCCAGCACCGCGTCGAAACCGGTCAGGCCCCGCTGCTGGGCCAGCAGGGCGAGGTCGCAGGTGGCGCGGGCGGCGGCCACGGCCTCGGCGGCAAGCCGTCGCTGCTGCTGGAGGGAGTGGATGCGCACCAGGCCGTCGGACACCTGGCGCAGGGCATTGACCAGGGTCTGGTTGTAGCGCTCCACCGCCAGGTCGTAGCCAGCGGTGGCGGCGCCCAGTTGCCCCCGGCGCAGGCCGCCGTCGAACACCGGCAGCGACAGCGCCGGGCCCAGGTGGTAGGTGAGGCTGTCGTAGCGCAGGAAATCCAGCATGCCGCCCTGGGTGGCGCTGGAGCCGACACCGCCCAGCAGGTCGATGTTGGGATAGAAGCCGGCCTTGGCCACCTCGATGCCCCGCGCCTCCGCTGCCACCGCCCAGCGACTGGCCACCAGGTCGGGGCGCCGTCCCAGCAGCTCCAGCGGCAGCTTGTCGGGCAGCCCGGGCATGCGTTGCAAGTCGAGGCGCGGACGCTGCAGGCGGTCCCCTTCCCCCGGCCCCCTGCCGGCGAGGGCCGCCAGCTGGTGCCGCACGAGCGCGATGGATTCGTCCAGGGCGTCGATACGCCTGTGGGTTTCGGGCAGTTCCGCCTCCACGCGGCTGACCTCCAGGCGCGTGCCGATGCCATCGCGCAGGCGTCGCTGGGCCAGGGCCAGGCGCTGCTCCTGTTGCGCCAGGCTTGCCTGCGCCACATCGCGTTCGCCGTGCAGCAGGGCCAGGCCGATGTAGCTGCGTACCAGGTTGCCCTGGAGCTCCAGCGCTGCCAGGCGCGCCTCCGCCCCGCGCATCCGCGCCTGGTCCAGGGCCTGCGCGCTGCGACTGCGCTCCCGTCCCCAGAGGTCCAGGTCGTAGGAAAAGCCCAGCAGGCTGGTGTTGTTCCAGCTGGTGGTGCGCGCCAGGTCGCCAGGACCATAGAAATAGTCGTCCGGCCAGCGCTTGCGTTGCAGGCTGGCGTCGAGGTTCGCCTGGGGCCGTTCGGCGGACTCCACCGCACCGACCAGGGCGCGGGCCTGACGGACCCGCGCGGCCGCCATGGCGAGTGTGGGGCTTTCGGCAAGGGCCATCTCCATCCAGGCGTCCAGCTGCGGATCACCATAGGCGCGCCACCAGCGGGCGTCGGGCCAGCGGGCCTCCCGTTCAGCCTGGCGAATGGCGCGGCCGGCATCGACGGCGGCGACATCGAGACGCTCGCTCCGGGGAGCGATGCCCTGGCTGTCGATGCAGGCGGTGAGGGAGAGGACAACGAGAAACAGGCCGGCGCCTGGAAGGCCGGACCAAGGATTGCGGAGCACTGCGGCGGACCCTGAATGGGTGGAACGAGCTGAAGTGGCGGCGATTCTAGGGGGGGCGCGTGCCGAGGATAAGGCGACGGATAGATGAAGGATTGTGTACTGAATCAGCCATAATCCCCCGACACACTCCGTGACAAAATTCGCCTCCCTTCCCGGGCCAGGACCCTCAATGGACATCCTCTTCAACATGCGCGCCTTCGTCTGCGTGGCGGAGACCGGCAGCTTCACCGCAGCCGCCCAGCGCATGGACCTGACCACCTCCTACATCTCCCGCGCAGTCGCCACCCTCGAAACCCACCTGCGCACCCGCCTGCTGCACCGCACGACCCGCCGCATCGCGCTCACCGAGGCCGGCCAGCGCTACCTGCACCGCTGCGAACAGATCCTCGGCTACATCGAGGAGGCGGAGGCCGAAGCCAGCGAGGCCCATGCACGGCCGGTGGGCAATCTGAAGGTCCACGCCATGACCGGAATCAGCCAGCACTACCTGATCAAGGCCATCGCCGGGTACAGCGAGAAGTACCCGGACGTCAGCTTCGACCTGACCCTGGCCAACCGCACCACCGACATCCTCGACGAGGGCTACGACATTTCCGTGGTGATCGCCCAGGAGCTGCCGGATTCCGGGTTCATTTCCAAGCAGCTGGGCACCACCTACAGCGTGCTCTGCGCCTCGCCGGGCTACGTGGAGAAGCACGGCGCGCCGCGCCAGCCCGCCGACCTGTCGCGGCACCGCTGCCTGCGCCTGGTGAACAATGTGATGGCCCTGGACAAGTGGCTGCTGGACGGACCGGACGGCCAGGAACTGGTCCCTGTCACCCAGACGCCCTTCCAGGTGAACACCGCCGATGCCATGACCGAGGCCATCAAGGCCGGCATCGGCATCGGCGTGCTCCCGGTGTACTCGGCCATCAGCGGCCTCAAGGACGGCAGCCTGATGCGGGTGCTGCCGAGCCACAGCCTGTTTCCCCTGGGCATCTACGCCCTGTATCCGTCGCGGCAGTTCCTCGATGCGAAGATCCGCACCTGGGTGGAGTTCCTCCGCGAATTCCTGCCCGAGCGGGTCGCGGCGGACGAGCAGGCGGTAGCGGCGTTCAGCCTGAGGCTGGGCACTCCGGGAGGAGCCGGCTTGACGGCGAATGGTGCGGAGGTATTCGCGGGCAAGCCCGCTCCTACAGCGGAGCGGGACTCGACATCGTAGGAGCCGGCTCGCCGGCGAATGGTGCGGCCCCTTCGCGGGCAAGCCCGCTCCTACAGCGGCGCGGGACCCGACATCGTAGGAGCCGGCTCGCCGGCGAATGGTGCGGACCCTTCGCGGGCAAGCCCGCTCCTACAGCGGCGCGGGACCCGGCATCGTAGGAGCCGGCTCGCCGGCGAACCGCACGGTCCCTTCGCAGGCGAGCCCGCCCCCGGAGATTCGGCGGGGTTACAACCCCACCTCCACCACTTCGCCATTGAGGCGCACCGGCCAGGTCCGCAGGCGCTGCTCCGGGTATTCGAGGCAGGTCCCGTCTTCCAGGCGGTAGTGCTGCTTGTAGAGGGGCGAGGCGATCACCAGGTCGCCGCCAAGGTGCCCGACGATACCCCGGCCGATCACATTGGCGCCGGCATGGGGGTCGTGGTTGTCCACGGCGAACAGTTGCCGCCCCTCTTCTGCGTCCGGCAGGTAGAAGAGCGCCACCTGGGCGCCGTCCAGCCAGGCCACCACGCCGGAATTGGGCACCAGGTCCTGGCGACTGCAGAGCACCTGCCACTGGGGAGAAACGTCGATACGTTGTGCGTTGACCGGGGCCATCAGACCACCTCCTCGGCTAGGGGAATCAGGGTGAGCTCGGCCGCCTTCGCCGGACGAATCTGCCCACGCTCGTTGACGAAATGAACATCCGGATCACCGCGACCGTCGTTGACGAAGGTACGGAAGCGCTTGAGCTTCTCCGGGTCCTGGATGGCGTTGGCCCACTCGCACTCGTAGCGGTCCACCACCAGTTGCATCTGCGCCTCCAGCTCGGCCGCCAGGCCCAGGCTGTCGTCGAGGATCACCGCCTTGAGGTAGTCCAGGCCGCCTTCCAGGCTCTCGCGCCACACCGACGTGCGCTGCAGCTTGTCGGCGGTGCGGATGTAGAACATCAGGAAGCGGTCGATGATGCGGATCAGGCTCTCGTCATCCAGGTCGGTGGCGAACAGCTCGGCGTGGCGCGGACGCATGCCGCCGTTGCCGCAGACGTAGAGGTTCCAGCCCTTCTCGGTGGCGATCACGCCCACGTCCTTGCTCTGGGCCTCGGCGCACTCGCGGGTGCAGCCGGACACGGCGAACTTCAGCTTGTGGGGCGAGCGCAGGCCCTTGTAGCGGTGCTCGATGTCCAGGGCCATCTTCACGCTGTCCTGCACCCCGTAGCGGCACCAGGTGCTGCCCACGCAGGACTTCACGGTGCGGGTGGACTTGCCGTAGGCATGGCCGGTTTCGAAACCGGCGGCGATCAGCTCGGCCCAGATATCCGGCAGTTCGTGGAGCTGGGCGCCGAACAGGTCGATGCGCTGGCCGCCGGTGATCTTGGTGTAGAGCTTGTACTTCTTCGCCACCTCGCCAATGGCGATCAGGCCTTCCGGGGTGATCTCGCCGCCCGGGATGCGCGGCACCACCGAGTAGGTGCCGTTCTTCTGCATGTTGGCCATGAAGGTGTCGTTGGTGTCCTGCAGGGGCACCAGCCAGGGCTCCTGGATCGGGCGGTTCCAGCAGGACGCGAGGATGGAGCCGACGGCCGGCTTGCAGATCTCGCAGCCCACATGGCCACGGCCGTGCTTGGCGAGCATTTCCTCGAAGGTCTCGATGCCCTCCACACGCACCAGGGCGTAGAGCTCCTGACGGGTGTAGGCGAAGTGTTCGCAGAGGCTCTTGTCCACCGCCACGCCACGGGCCGACAGCTCGTGCTCCACCACCTGCTTGAGCAGCGCGGCGCAGCCGCCGCAGCCGGTGGCCGCCTTGGTGCAGGCCTTGACCCCGGCGACATCGGTGCAGCCGTTGTCGATGGCGGAACAGATGGCGCCCTTGCTGACGTTGTGGCAGGAGCAGACGGTGGCCGTGGCCGGCAGCGCGTCGGCGCCCAGCGCCGGGGCGCCCTCGCCCGCCGGCAGGATCAGGCTGGCCGGGTCGGCGGGCAGCGCGATGCCGTTCTGCACGTACTGCAGCAGGGTGTCGTAGTAGCTGTTGTCCCCCACCAGCACCGCGCCCAGGGCCTGCTTGCCGTCGGCGGATACCACCAGGCGGCGGTAGCTGGAGGTGGCTTCATCGATGAAACGGTAGCTGCGGGCACCCGGCAGCGCGCCGTGGGCGTCGCCAATGGAGCCCACGTCCACCCCCAGCAGCTTCAGCTTGGTGGACATGTCCGCGCCGATGAAGGGGTCGGCCTCCTCGCCGCAGAGCTGGGCGGCGACGCTGCGGGCCATCTGGTAGCCCGGCGCGACCAGGCCGAAGATGCTGCCGTTCCAGGCCGCGCACTCGCCGATGGCGAAGATGTCCGGGTCGGAGCTCAGGCATTGGCCGTCGATGGCGATACCGCCCCTTGGGCCGAGTTCCAGGCCGCACGCGCGGGCCAGGGCGTCCTGGGGACGGATGCCGGCGGAGAAGACGATCAGGTCGGTTTCCAGGAAATCCTCGCCGGCGAAGTTCATCCGGTAGCGGTAGTCCTCGCCCGCGCTGATGGACTGGGTGGCCTTGGACAGGTGAACGCCTACGCCCAAGGCCTCGATGCGCGCCTTCAGCGCCTGGCCGCCCTGGTCGTCCAGTTGCACCGGCATCAGGCGCGGGGCGAACTCCACCACATGGGCGTCGAGGCCCAGGGACTTGAGCGCATTGGCCGCCTCCAGGCCCAGCAGGCCGCCGCCCACCACCACGCCCCGGCGGGCGGACGTCGCCGCCGCGCGGATGGTGTCGAGATCCGCCAGGGTGCGGTAGACCAGGCGCGAATCCCCCTCGGCACCCTCGATGGGCGGCACGAAGGGATAGGAACCGGTGGCCAGCACCAACTTGTCGTAGGCCACGCAACCCTGGGCGGTGATCACCTCGCGGCGGGCGCGGTCGATCTCCAGCACCGGTACGCCCAGGTGCAGGGTCACCCCCGGCGTCTGGTACAGGCTGGCTTCGCCCAGGGCGAGGGATTCGGCATCGCGGCCGCCGAAGTACTCCGAGAGGTGCACGCGGTCGTAGGCGCGCAGCGGCTCCTCGCTGAACACCTGGATGCGGTAGCGATCCAGCGCGCCACGCTCGATGAGTTGCTCGACGCAGTGGTGACCCACCATGCCGTTGCCGATGACGACCAGCGTTTGCAGATCAGGGTTGGAAGTGTTCATAGGTAGCACCCGGCCAAGCCAATCAGGTTTTCTGGGGGCAAAAAAAAAGCGCCTGGAACTCGAAAGTCCCAGGCGCCTTTGCCTGTTCGTTATAGGGTGTCGCCGGGCCTCGCTGCCGGGCGCACCTGTCAGCCCGGAAGCCTGATCGCCATTGATCCACCGGGCCGCCCTCCGCAGTGGTCGCGTTGGGCCTGTGAGCCTCTATGCAGTGGCTGTGCCAGTTCACCGACAAGGGCCTGGTGCCGCCGCGCGGAGGCCCCAGGCACGGGCCTTCCAGAGCCGACGCCGCCGATACGTAAGCTCACTCGGCGAGCTCTGCCACGCCCCCGGCCAGCGTCCCAAAACAGTGCTCGTTCCGCCCAATCGCCCCAAGCCGGTGCCCGCAACGCGATCGCCAGGGGGCAGTTGCGCGCCTTGTCCAGGCCCTACGACAGGTTGCGCAGAGGCCGACAGGCCGACGCCCCCAGGGCCGATTGGTCGATGGACTGGAAGCCGTCTAAGTTGACTATCGCAATTTGCTATAGGGATATGGCATGCACATAATCACTCAGAAGCGCATCTGGGAGGCGAAGGAGCGATGGCCTGAAGCCGCTTCGGCCCTGGACGCCTGGTATCGCCTGATGGGTCGCCTGGAGCCGACGGATTTCGCCGACATGAAGCAGACCTTCCCCAGCGTGGACAAGGTCGGCGACAAGCATGTGTTCGATATCGGTGGCAACAAGCTCCGCCTGATCGCGGTCGTGGACTATCGCTTCAGAAAAGTCTTCATCCGTGCCGTACTCGACCATCGCGAGTACGACCGCAACCATTGGAAGTGAGGTGCCAAATGGACGACCGCTTGAAACTGGCCAAGGCACACTGGCACTTCGTTGCCCCGCTGCTCACCCCTCCCCGCTCCGAAGCGGACTACCGAACCCTGGTGGACGCCCTGGACGAGCTGCTGGACGAGATCGCGGGAGCACCGGAGCACCCGCTGGGCGGTCTGGCCGCGCAGATGGGCGAGCTGATCGCCGCCTACGATGCGGTTCACTTCCCCATGCCCAAGGCCCCGGGACGAGAAGTGCTGCGTCTGCTGATGCAGGAGCACGGACTGAGCCAGGGCGACCTGCCCGAGGTGGGCGCACAGTCCGTGGTCTCGGAAATCCTGGCGGGCAAGCGTCAGCTGAACGTCCGCCAGATCCGTGCCCTGGTGGAGCGCTTCCAGGTACCCGCCGACCTCTTCATCTGATCCTCAGGCCAGCAGTCCACCCTCGCCATAAAGCCCCGGACGGCGGTCCTGGTGCAGGTGATTGTGGCGGCTGATGCGCTTGTCGCGGGCCTCCGCCAGGTTCAGCGTCGCCAGCAGCAACTGCTCGCCACCCTCCTCCACCGGACCGGCGAGGGGATAGCCGTCGGAGTCGACTATCACCGAGCCCTGCACCCAATCCACGCCGCGCTCGTGGCCGTGGCGGTCGCAGGCGGCGATGAACAGGCGGTTGACCGAGGCGTTGGCCTGCACCCGCACCACTTCCGCCGGCCTTTCCAGGGGCGGACGCGGTGCCCGGGGCCAGTTCACCGGGGCGCAGATCAGCTCGGCGCCGGCCAGGGCCGGCAGGCGCACCCATTCGGGGAACTCCAGGTCGTAGCAGATCATCAGGGCGATCCGCCCGAAGGCGGTGTCCACCACCGGGGGCGGCTCGGTGCCGGCGCTGAAGATGGTGTTCTCTCCGTCCCAGAGGTGGGCCTTGCGGTAGATCGCCCGCACGCCGCTGGCGTCCACCAGGGCCGCGCTGTTGGCCACGCCGCCCTCCTCCAGCTGCTCGCAGAAGCCGCCGACGATGACCACGCCAAGCTCTCGGGCCAGTGCCCGCCACAGTTGCAGCGCGGGACCATCGCGGGTTTCGGCGAGCGTCCGGGCTTCCTCCAGGTCATGGAAGACGTAGCCGCTCTGGGCCAGCTCCGGCAGCACCAGGATCTGCGCCCCATGCCGGGCCGCATCGCGGATCGCCCGCTCGCCGATGCGCCGGTTGTAGGCCAGGTCGCCCACCCGGGGCGCAATCTGGCAGCACGCCACCACGCTGTATGCGCTCATTGAATCGTTCTCCCTGTTGTCTCGTTGGATCGAAGGGGCTTCGCCTTCCGCTGGCCCGGATGCAATCCGGGGAACCCGAGCGCCGCGCCTGGATGGCTTCCAGGCTAGGACTGCCCGCTGGCGAGGATGTCCTCCTCGCGGATGCCGGCGATGACAAGGCGCTCGGCTTCCAGGTCGAGGGAACGGCTGAGGACGAGGTAGGTCAGGCCGGACACCGCCAGCCCCACCAGCCAGGCGATGTCCACGCCGTCCAGCAGGCGCGCCACCGGGCCGACGAATACCGCCTCGCCACTGCCGGCATCGACGATGCAGAAGAACGGAATCATGCAGGCGAAGCCCACCAGGTAAGCGAGGATGCCGCGCATCTGCCAGGCGCCGTAGAGGCCATTGGGCGTGAAGAAATGGGGGATGGCGTAGCGCCCCCTGCGGACGAAGAAGTAGTCCACCAGGTTCACCGCGGTCCAGGGCACCAGGAAGTAGAGCATCAGCACCAGCACGGTGTTGAGGATGGCGATGCCGCTGCCACGCAGGCTCAGCACGCAGGCCAGCAGCAGCAGGGTGATGCAGAGGATCGCCAGCACCCGCGCCCGGGGCGTGGGGCGGATGGGGCGGACGGAGTCGATGCCGGTGAGCAACGTCAGCATGGCGCTGTAGGTGTTCAGGGCGATCACCGGCAGGAAACCCAGCACCGAGACCACCACCAGCAGATGACCCAGCCCCGGCAGCAGCGCCGAGCCGATGCGGTCCAGCGCCACCAGGGCGTCGGAGGCCTGGAGCAGCTCCGCCATCCAGGCGCCCAGGCCGATCATCCAGGCACCGGAGAGGGACGCGCCGAGGAACACCGCCGCGATCAGCTTCCAGCGGACGGTGTGCCTGGGCAGGTAGCGCGAGTAGTCCGAGACATAGGGTGCGTAGGCGATGTTGTAGCTGGCCGCGATGGCGAACTGGGTGGCGAAGGCGACCCCGTTGAAGCCCAGGGTCGAGGGCTCGGCCGGCGCCGCGCCCCAGCCTGCGCCGAACATCAGGGCCAGGGTGACCAGGGTATAGAGCGGCAGGGTGACCAGCAGCGCCCACTTGAAGGCCCGGTGCATCAGGTCATGGCCGTAGATGGCCAGCAAGGCCCCCACGGAGATCACGGCGCAGGCGACCGGCAGCGGCGCCAGGCCGAAGACGTTACGCAGGCCCTCCATGATCAGCGTGACATTGACCAGATTGAAGCCGACGAACACGAACAAGGTCGCCAGCAGCGCCAGGACCACGCCGCGATAGCCGAACTGGGCCCGCGACTGGATCATCTGCGGCAGCCCCATTTCCGGCCCCTGGGAACCATGGAAGGCCATGAACAGCGTGCCGAACATGATGCCCAGGGCGCCGGCCAGGGTGGTCCACAGCGCCGAAAGCCCCAGGCTCGGGCCGACGAAGCCGATGGAGAGGGTGAAGAAGTGGAAGTTGCCGAGGAACCAGAACGGGCCCTGGCTGGCGAGCCGCCCGTGGCGCTCGGACTCGGGAATGTAGTCGATGGAACGGCCTTCGATGGCCAGCCCCGCGCCGGACTCGGCGCTGCGGGCGATAGGGGTGGACCCGGACATGGAGCGTCTCCTCGATCTTGTTCTTGTGTGGGGCGGCAACGCCCTCGAACCGCGTGATGAACATCGAATCCATCTATGTTGACCGAAGCGGACCCTGGCCCCCTTCGCCCTTGGCGAAGTAGGCTGGCGCGCACCGGCAAGGCTCGTACCACCATGCCTGCGGGCATCCGCCGCAACCGCCGAAGGCCAATCTAGGGCGGGTCGGTGAGCCGTAAAATACCCGCCCCACACTGTTCACATAGATCGCGACCTATATGAGTCGCCCGAGGTCAAGCATGCTGGGCAACGTATCGGAACTGGATATCCGCCTGATCCGGGTCTTTCTCGCGGTGGTGGAGGCCGGGGGCGTCTCCGCCGCCCAGGCCCTGCTCAACACCAGCCAGCCCACCATCAGTGCGCAATTGGCCGCGCTGGAGACCCGCCTGGGCTTCCGCCTCTGCGAACGGGGACGCGCCGGCTTCGCCGTGACGCCCCGGGGCGCCCAGTTCCTCGACGCGGCCCGGCGCTTCCTGGCCGCCGCGGAAGGCTTCCGGGTGGAGGTGCAGCAGATCAACCGCACCCTCAGCGGCACCCTCGGCGTGGGCCTGATGGGGCAGCTGGACCCGCAGGCGAACAAGCGCCTCGCCCTGGCCATCTCGCGTCTGCGGGCGCGCAACCAGGGGCTGTACTTCCAGTTCACCGAGCTGTCGTCCAGCTTCCTCGAGGAGCGGCTGGTGAATGGCCACCTGGACCTGGCGATCGGCTATTTCTGGCGCCGGCTGGACAGCCTCGACTACCTGGCGCTGTTCCGCGAAACCCAGATCGCCTACTGCGGCGCCGGTCACCCGTTGTACGGGCAGGCCGGCGCCCTGCCGCGCGAGGCGGTGACCGGATACGAATGGGTCTGGCCCAGCCATCCGCTCCCGGAGATGCCCGCGCCCACCGAACTGGAACGTCTGACCGCGCTGACCGACAGCATGGACGGCGCCGCCATGCTGATCCTCTCCGGCCAGCACCTGGGCTTTCTGCCCCAGCACTACGCCAGTGGTCACGTCGAGCAGGGGCAATTGCGCGCCTTGAACCCCGACCGGCTGCGCTACGAGGTGGACTTCCAGGTCGCGGTGCGGCGGTCGGCGAGGCAGGGGGAGCTGGTCAGCGCCTTCCTGGAGGCGCTGGTGGACGTCTTCGAGGTGCCTTGAAGGGCACCTCGGCAGCCCCCGTCAGACCGAGAACTTCGCCACCAGGCCGTTCAGGTCCACCGCCAGGCGCGACAGCTCCTGGCTGGAGGCGCTGGTCTGATCGGCGCCGGCGGAGGTCTGCACCGCCAGGTCGCGGATGTTCACCAGGTTGCGGTCCACTTCACGGGCCACCTGGGCCTGTTCCTCCGAGGCGCTGGCGATCACCAGGTTGCGTTCGTTGATCTCGGCGATGGCGCGGGTGATGTCTTCCAGCGCCTCACCGGCGGCCTGGGCCACCTGCAGGGTGGACTGGGCGCGCCCCATGCTGTTCTGCATGGCGCCGACGGCCTTCTCGGTGCCCTGCTGGATGCCGTTGATCATCTGTTCGATTTCCGCCGTGGACTGCTGGGTGCGGTGGGCCAGGGCGCGCACCTCGTCGGCCACCACGGCGAAGCCCCGGCCCTGCTCGCCCGCCCGCGCGGCCTCGATGGCGGCGTTGAGCGCCAGCAGGTTGGTCTGCTCGGCGATGGCGCGGATGACGTTGAGCACCTGGGAGATATTGCGCACCTCGACCGCCAGTTGCCCCACTTCCTCGGAGGTGACCGTCACGTCATTGGCCAGCTGGCTGATGGACTCCACGGTCTGGCGCACCCGGTCTCGACCGTCCTGGGCGGTGCGGTCGGTGTGCCGGGAGGCCTCGGAGGTGGTGACGGCGTTGCGCGCCACTTCCTCGACGGCGGCGGTCATCTCGTTCACCGCGGTGGCGGCCTGCTCGATCTCGGTGTTCTGCCGGTGCAGGCCACGGGTGGAGTCCTCGGTGACCGCGTGCAACTCCTCCGAGGCCGAAGCCAGCTGGGTGGAGGAGTCGGCGATGCGCTGAAGGGTGTCCCTCAGGTTCTGCTGCATCTCCCGCAGGGCGTGCAGCAACTGCGCCGGCTCGTCGCTGCCGGTCACCTGGATGCGATGGGTCAGGTCGCCGGACGCCACGGTGCGCGCCACGTCGACCGCCTGGGCCAGGGGGCGGACGATGCTGCGGGTCAGCAGCAGGGCGATGGCGAGGGTCAGGGCGGCGGTCACGGCCATGGTCGCGGCGATCAGGGTGATGGCCTGCGCGAAGACCCGATCGCTTTCCTGGGTGGCTCGTTGGGCGCCCGCCTTGTTGATCTCGGTCAGGTCGAGCATCTCCCGCGTCAGCTCGGAGGCCAGGTCGTTGAGCTTGGTGTTGATGATGTCGATGGCTTCGGCGCGAGCCCCCTGCAGCATCTTGCTCTGCACCAGTTGCTGCTGCTCCAGGTAGCGGGACAGGGCCGCCTGGAACTCGGCGAAGGCGACGCGCTCCGTCTCGGTGGAAATCAGCGACTGGTAACGCGCCTCCGCGTCCTTGGCCTGCCGCTTGATTTCATCGATCCGATCGCTGGTGGACTTCAGCGCGGTGTTGCCGCGCAGCGCCAGCATGCTCAGGGTCAGCGCGCGGACCCGGGAGGTCGCGGTGTTGAGCTCGTTGACGGTGACGATGGCGGGCAACCAGTTCTGGTCAACCTGCTGCGCCATGGCGTCCATCCGCTTCATCTGGTAGAGGGCGACGCCACCCAGGATCAGGCTGAGCACCGTCAGCACGGCAAATCCCAGGCCCGCCCTGAGGCCGATCTTCAAGTTCCTGAAATCCACTCTCGACTCCTTTTCTGACAAGTGTGTTCATTGCCGATGCGACCCGTTTCCGCCGCCAGGCTTCCGGGATGACCAGACAGCCAAGGTCTGGCGACTGGAAGCGCATGGCCAGGCAATGGCAGGGGTGAATCGATGATCATCAAACGCGCGCGGGAAAGCGCTGGGAGGCTTGCACCAGCGGAACCGGGGGCGCCGGGGCCAATGGCAGCGGCAGAATACTCCGGTTGCGGGTCTGAATGCATCGCCCGGTAAAGCCAGAATGACATCATCGTCTGCGCGGTAACGGATCCTGCATTCGCCGGCAAGCCGGCTCCGCCGTAGCGGCTCGCCCGCGAACATCTACGCACCCTTCGCCGGCAAGCCGGCTCCTACAAAATCCAACCCCGCCGTAGGAGCGGGCTCGCCCGCGAACATTTCCGCCCCCTTCGCCGGCAAGCCGGCTCCTACGAAATCCAACCCCGTCGTAGGAGCGGGCTCGCCCGCGAACATCTCCGCACCCTTCGCCGGCAAGCCGGCTCCTACGAAATCCGGTCCCGCCGTAGGAACGGGCTTGCCCGCGAACACCTGCTTACTTGGCGTTGGAGGAGAAGCTCTGCATCAGGTTGGCGTAGGCCGGCAGGTGCCCGGCCAGCAGGCCGCCGAAGCCTTCGATGTCGTTGCGCCAGTCACGATGCAGCTCGCACCCCACGGCGAACCAGTTCATCAGCTGGGCGCCGGCCTGGCTCATGCGGTTCAGCGCGGCATCGCGCACCACCGGGTTGAAGGTGCCGGAGGCGTCGGTCACCACGAACACGTCGTAGCCCTCGGCCAACGCGGACAGGGTCGGGAAGGCCACGCAGACGTCGGTCACGACGCCGGCGATGATCAGCTGCTTCTTGCCGGTGGCCCTCACCGCCTTGACGAAGTCCTCGTTGTCCCAGGCGTTGATGTTGCCGTGGCGGGCGATATAGGGCGCGTCCGGGAACATGGCCTTCAGTTCCGGCACCAGCGGGCCGTTGGGGCCGGACTCGAAGCTGGTGGTGAGAATGGTCGGCAGGTTGAAGAACTTGGCGATATCGGCCAGGGCCAGCACGTTGTTCTTGAACTCGTCGGGGGTGAAGTCCCGCACCAGCGACAGCAGGCCGGCCTGGTGGTCCACCAGCAGGACGGCGGCGTCGTTCTTGTCCAGACGCTTGTAGGGAGTAGCCATGGAAGTTCTCCTTGCTTGGGTTGTGCGCCGGTCTCGGAAGCCGGCGGCGCCGTGGATAGCCTGGCGAGCACGGCCAGGCCCTGAACACCTGGGAAGGGAAAGGTTAGGCAAGGCGCGTGACCCGGCGCTGACACGCAGGCCCGGCACGACGAACGGTCGTGCCCGACCCTGCCCGGCAAGACACACAGGGTCCGGGGAAAATGGGGCGCGTGGCGACAAGCGGCGAAGGTCCGCGAAAACCAATGCCCGGCGATGCTGTCCATAATGACGCGCCCTTCACGCGCCTCCGGGAGGCCCAGTTGTCCGCAGCAACCCCGCTCAACCTGCTCCGCCAGTCCATCCTCGCCCTGTCCCTGTTCGCCACCGCCGCCGTCGCCTGTCCCAACGGGCAGTCCAGGGTCTGCGTGGTGACCTGCTTCTGCGCGCCCGGCCAGCCCGGGGACATCGCCCCGCTGCTGGAGCAGGTCAACGGCATGGCGGCGAGCAGCCTGCAGCAGTGGATCCAGCAGTCCCGGGCGCAGATGCCGGAAAGCGACCTGCGCCCCATCCCCCTGCACATCCGCGCCCAGCTGGAGCCCTACTACGACCTGCGGGTACTGGACACCGCCCGCTACAAGGTGGGCGTGGGCCAGGAACTGGACGCCGCCAGCACCCTGATGCAGAACCCCGACGTGCAGGCCGTGACCCTGGTGGACGTGATCGTCTTCCGCCACCCGGAGGACGCCGAGGACGACGTCGCCCTCTGGGCCCATGAACTCTTCCATGTGCAGCAGTACCTGGACTGGGGCGTGGAAGACTTCGCCCGCCGCTACACCCAGGACTTCAACGCGGTGGAAGCCCCCGCCTACAAGATCCAGGCCGATGTGGCCCGCGCGCAGAAACCCGGGGTCACCACCGCCGCCCGGCAGCCCTGAGGCGACGGATCGCAACGCTTCAGTGCCGGGGATGGCGCTCTCGGTGACCGGTCTGTTCCTCGGGGCCGACGCCAGCGTTCCCAGGCGTCATCCGGCAAACACCGGAGCTCGCCGGCGGGAAGGTTGCGAGCGTGCGAGGCCGAAAGCCCAGCCCTAGCCCTTCTGCTCGATGAACTCGATCATCCGCTCATTGCCATCGAGGATATCGGTGCAGATGGCCTCGCGTGCGGCGGTCCCATTGCCCTGCTGCAAGGCACGAAGCACCTCCCAGTGGTGATCGATGGCCATGCGTTCGTTGAAGCTGCCGTATGCGAGCGCGATCAGCGGGCCGGTGCGCATCCACAGGCTGTCGAGGAAGCCGCCCAGCAGCGGCATGCCGGCGATGTCGGCCAGGGCGTAATGGAAGGCCTGGTTGAGCTTGAGGGCAGCGGCCAGGTCATCGGCGTGAATGGCCGCCAGGTTGTCGCGGATGTTGCTCTCCAGCATCGCCAGTTGCGCCGGGGTCACCCGGGAAGCGGCGGTTTCCGCCGCCAGGCCCTCCAGGGCCAGGCGGATGCTGCGGATCTCGAGGTACTGCTCGCGAGTCAGCACCGGCACGCGGATATCCCGGGGGGTCTTCAGCACCAGGGCCTGCTCCTTGGCCAGTTGCAGGATGGCGTCACGCACAGGGGTCACGCTGGTGCCCAGTTGCTCCGCGAGGTCGCGGATGCGCAGCTTGTCGTCCGGCCGGAAGCGCCCGCTGATCAAGGCCTCCCGCAGCAGGCCATAGATGCTGCTGCCGAGGTAGGCATGATTGAGGTCTTGGATCGGGTAGTTCATGGATGGCTCATCCGCTGCCGTGGGGTCGCCGGCGGAATGATCGGGTTTTCCACAGGCGAACGCCAGCATCGCCTCAGACATGCTGACCGCCATTCACGTGGATTTCCGCCCCATTCACATAGGAGGCGCCACGGGTGCAGAGGAAATGCACCAGCGCCGCCACTTCCTCCGGCTGTCCCAGGCGATGCAGGGGGATGTCCCGCTCGACGATCTGCTCGGTGCCGGACGACAGGATCGAGGTCTCGATCTCCCCCGGGGCGATGGCGTTGACCCGTACGCCGTAGGGACCGAAGTCATGGGCCATCTCCCGGGTCAGCGCCGCCAGCGCGGCCTTGGAGCAGGCATAGGCGGCACCCGCGAAGGGATGCACCCGGGAACCGGCGATGGAGGTGACGTTGATCACGCTCCCCTGGGCGGCCTTCAGCTCGTCGAACAGCCCCCTCGCCAGCAGCGCGGTGCTGAACAGGTTGACGTTGAAGACCTTGAGCCAGGTCCCGTAGTCGGAGGCCAGCACGCCCAGTCGCTCGCCCTCCTCTCCCTTCGGGGAAATGCCGGCGTTGTTCACCAGCGCATCCAGACGCCCACCGAGCTTTTCCCGCAGCAGCGGCAGGCTGGCCTCGACGCTGTGGATATCTTCCAGGTCCAGGTGGATGTGGTTCAGCACCCCCTCGGCCCAGGGGCAATCCTCCACCCAGTCCTGGCGCGAGGCGGTGAACACCCGCCAGCCGGCGGCGTTGAAGTGCTTGACGGTGGCGTGGCCGATGCCTCGGCTGGCGCCGGTCAACAGCAGGGTCTTGGGGTGGCTCATGACGGACTCCGGTGGCGGGGTGATGGCGTCAGCCTACACCAGTAAAAATTATGATGCATCATATTCCAAATATGTTTTAATCCCCCTGCCCCGTGACAACGACAACAAGACGTGAGGTTCTCGATGCGCCACCTGCATGTACCGGCCGCGCTCAGGCGTCAGCCGGCCCCGAAGGACGCACCGCGCGTGCGCCATCACGACAGTTCCTGCCTTCCCCTTGAAGCTGCCATCACCCATCCGAGCCCCCGAGGCTCGTCCAGGAGAGACCGCATGACCAAGAAAGTCGCAGTACTGGCCCTGCTGAGCGCTTGCGCCACGCCGTTGTTCGCCGACGACAGCCTGACCGTGGTGTCCTTTGGCGGCGACAACCGCCAGGCCCAGGAAAAAGCCTTCTACCAGCCCTTCAGCGCCTCCCAGGGCACCACTATCCGGGCCGCCGACTACAACGGCGAGATGGCCAAGATCAAAGTCATGGCCGATACCGGCCAGACCACCTGGGACGTGGTGGAGGTGGAAACCCCGGAGCTGCTGCGCGGCTGCAGCGAGGGCCTGTTCGAGCCGCTGGACTGGAGCCGGATCGGCCAGCAGGCGGACTTCCTCCCCGCCGCCGTCAGTGAGTGCGGCGTGGGCATCTTCATCTGGTCCACGGTACTGACCTACGACGCCACCCGCCTGGGCGGCGCGCCGCAGAGTTGGGCGGACTTCTGGGACCTGGAGAAATTCCCCGGCAAGCGCGGGCTGCGCCGGGGCGCCAAGTTCACCCTGGAGATCGCCCTGCTCGCCGACGGCGTGCCCCAGCAGGACCTCTACACGACACTCGCCACCCAGGAGGGCATCACCCGCGCCTTCCGCAAGCTCGACCAGATCAAGTCCAGCATCCAGTGGTGGGAGGCCGGCGCCCAGCCCCTGCAGTGGCTGGCCGCCGGTGACGTGGTCATGACCTCCGCCTACAACGGCCGGGTCACCACCGCCCAGAAGGAGGGCCAGCCCTTCAGCATCCAGTGGAACGGCAGCCTCTACGACCTGGACCACTGGGCCATCGTCAAGGGCAGCCCCAACAAGGCGCAGGCCGAGCGTTTCATCGCCTTCGCCAGCGAACCGGAGCAGCAACGGGACTTCGCCACGGCCATCCCCTACGGCCCGAGCAATATCCACACCCTCGCGCTGCTGGACGCCGCCATCCGCCAGAACCTGCCCACCGCACCCGACAACCTGGCGAACGCCCGCGCCATGGATACCGAGTTCTGGATCGACCACGGCGAGGAACTGGAGGAACGGTTCAACGCCTGGGCCAGCAAGTGAGGATCGGGCCGGCCCCTCGCGGGCCGGCCACCAGCCTGTTTTCATCGGAGTCGATGCAATGTCGCTACAGCAAGCCATAGTCCACGACCAACTGCTGCAATCCGCCCCGGCGCAGGTCAGCGATGCCGAGGCCGCAGAGGTTATCCAGCGCCACTTCGCCCTCAGCGGGCGCCTGGAACGACTCGGTGGCGAACGAGACCTGAACTTCCGCGTGCTTTGCGAGGATGGCTCGTCGCGCCTGCTCAAGCTCTCGCATCCCCTGGAGGACCCGGAGGTGGTGGACTTCCATAACGGCGCCATGCGCCGCCTCGAGGAGCGTGACCCCGAACTTCCGGTGCAGCGGGTCTACCCCACCCGGGACGGCCATTTCATGGCCGAGGCGGATATCGCGGGCCAACGCCTGATCGCGCGCCTGCTGTCCTTCGTCGACGGCCTGCCGCTGCATCGGGTGGCGGTGCGCAGCCCGGCGTTGCGCCGCAACCTGGGTGAAGCGCTCGCCCGCTTCGACCGCGCCCTGGAAGGCTTCGACCATCCCGCCGCCGATCACGAACTGCTCTGGGACATGCAGCATGCCCAGCGCTTGCGCCCCCTGCTGGTGTACATCGAACAGGGCCTACGCCGCGACCTGGTGGAAAGGTGCCTCGACACCTATGTCAGGGACGTCCTGCCGCGCCTGCCCGGGCTACGCCGCCAGGTGATCCACAATGACCTCAATCCCCATAACCTGATCGTCGATGCCGCGCACCCCGAGCAACTGCGCAACATCCTCGACTTCGGCGACATGGTCCGCGCGCCGAGAGTCAATGACCTGGCCGTGGCCGCCTCCTACCAGTTGGACACCTCCGGCGACGTCCTAGCGCCGGCCCTGGAGTTCATCGCCGCCTACCACACCTGCAACCCCCTGGAGGCCGCGGAAGTCGAGCTGCTGCCGGAGCTGATCGCAACGCGGCTCGCCCTGACCCTGTGCATCAACTCCTGGCGCGCCGTGATCCACCCGGAAAACCGCGACTACATCCTGCGCAACACGGAACGCGCCTGGTCCAGCCTCGAGCGGCTGGTCCAGGTCTCTCACCTCGAGGTCCACAGGAGGACCCGCCACGCCTGCATCCAGGAGATACGCCCATGAGCATGATCAACGGCTTCAGCGCCGCCGACGCCGAGCGCCTGTCCGCCCACGAACGAAGCCTGATCGAACGCCGCGAGCGCCTGCTCGGCCCGGCCTACCGGCTGTTCTACGAACGCCCGCTGCACACCGTGCGTGGCGAAGGCGTCTGGCTGTTCGACGACCAGGGGCGCCGCTACCTGGATGCCTACAACAACGTCGCCTCCGTGGGTCACTGCCACCCCCGTGTGGTGAGCGCCATCAGCCGCCAGGCGGCGCAGCTCAACACCCATACCCGCTACCTGCAGGAAGGCATCCTCGACTACGCCGAGCAACTGCTGGGCACCTTTCCCGACTACCTGGAACGGGTGATGTTCACCTGCACCGGCAGCGAGGCCAACGACCTTGCCCTGCGCATCGCCCGCCATCACACCGGCGGCACCGGCGTCATCATCACCCGCTTCGCCTACCACGGCGTCACCGGCGACCTCGCTGAACTCTCGCCGTCGCTGGGCGCGGGCATCCGCCTCCCGGCCCACGCCCGTACCGTTCTCGCGCCGGACGCCTACCGACTGGGCGCCGACCAGGTGGCCGCCACGCTCGCGGCCGACGTCCGCGCAGCCATCGACGACCTGCGCGCCCAGGGCATCCGCCCCGCCGCGTTGCTGCTGGACGGCATTTTCTCCAGCGACGGCGTGTTCCCGGGCCCCGCCGGCTTCCTCGCCGAAGCGGTGGCGCTGGCCCAGGCGGAAGGCCTGCTGTACATCGCCGACGAGGTGCAATCGGGTTTCGCCCGCACCGGCGACGCCTTCTGGGGCTTCGAGCGCCACGGCGTGCGCCCCGACCTGGTGACCCTCGGCAAGCCCATGGGCAACGGCCAGCCCATCGCCGGCCTGGTGGGCCGGGCCGAGGTGGTGGACGGGTTCGGCCGCAACCTGCGCTACTTCAACACCTTCGGCGGCAACCCGGTCTCCTGCGCCGCCGGGCAGGCGGTGCTGGACGTCATTCGTGACGAGGAACTGCAAGCACGGGCCAGGGAGACCGGTCGCTACCTGCTGCAAGGCCTCGGGCGCCTGCAGCAGCGCCATGCCCTGATCGGCGATGTCCGCGGAGCTGGGCTGTTCCTCGGCGTGGAACTGGTGAAGGACCGAGCCAGCCAGGCCCCCGCCGCCGCCGAAACCCGGCGGGTGGTCAACGCCATGCGCGAGCGCGGCGTCCTAATCAGCGCGGCGGGCCCCCTGGAGAACATCCTGAAGATCCGTCCGCTGCTGGCCTTCGAGCGGGAACACGCGGACCTGCTGCTGGAAACGCTGGACGCCGCGCTGGACGAGGTCGGGGCGCCATGACGGACGCCCCCGCCAAACGCCAGAAGGCCTGAAGCACAGGCTTCAGGCCGCCGCCGGGAAAGGACTCAAGCGCTGCGATACGCCAGCACCCTGATCTCCACGGCGTAGCCGCCCAGGCCGCTCTCCACGCAGGCGCGCACCGGTTTCGGGCAGCCCTCGATCCAGGCGTCGTAGACCTCGTTGAAGGCATCGAAGTCGCGGTAGTCGGCCAGCCAGGCCTGTACCCGGACCAGGTCCCGGCGGCTGACGCCAACGCGCTCCAGCAAGGCGTCGATGCTGGCCAGCGCCTGGCGCGCCTGGGCGCGGACATCCAGCGAGGGATCATCGGCGCAGATCCCCGCCGTCTCGAAGAAGGGCCCGTAGGCGACGGCCTGGGCCATGCGCCGGCCTTCGTCAAATCGCTCGATCATGCTCAGCTCCCTTGAAAAAAGCGCACCGGACGGCGCGGCGAGCGGACCCGCCCGGTGCAAAGGACGACCGCGAACGGTCGTCACCTGACGGTTCAGCTCAACTCGTTGATGCACACCACCTTGGGCTGCGTCATGTCCTCGTAGGCGAAGCGCACGCCCTCGCGCCCCAGGCTGCCGTACTTGAAGCCGCCGAAGGGCATGGCATCGAAGCGGTAGTCGGACGAATCGTTGATCATCACGCCGCCGGCCTCGATCCGCCGCGCGGCCCAGAGGGCGCGGCGCAGGTCGCGGGTGAAGATGCCGGCGTGCAGGCTGTACTCCGGCTCGTTGGCCAGGGCCACGGCGTCTTCCAGGGTCTCGAAGGACTCCAGCACCACCACCGGCGCGAAGACTTCCTGGCGCCAGAGGCGGCTGCGATGGTCCACCCCTTCCAGCACCGTGGGGTGGTAGAGCGCGCCTTCCCGGCGCTGGCCACAGAGCAGGGTCGCCCCTTCGGCGAGGGCTTCCGCCACCACCTGCTCGGTGGCGCGGGCGGCCTGTTCGGTGATCATCGGGCCCATGTCGCTGTCCGGCCGGGACGGGTCGCCCACCACCAGCGCCCGGGTCCGGGCCAGGAAGCGCTCGCGGAACTCGGCATAGATCGAAGCCTGCACCAGGATGCGCTGGGTGCCGATGCAGTTCTGCCCGGCCGCCCAGAAGGCGCCGGAGACACAGGACTCGACGGTGGCCTCCAGTTCGCAGTCGTCCAGCACCAGCACCGGGGCGTTGCCGCCCAGGTCCATCGCCAGCTTCTTCAGGCCGGCGGTGCGGGCGATGTGCTCACCGGTGACGAAGCCGCCGGTGAAGGAAATCATCCGCACCTCCCGGGCCGAGGTCAGCGCCTTGCCCAGGTCCGCGCCGCCGGTGGCGAGGGTCACCACCTCGCTCGGCAGGCCCGCCTCGCGCAGGCAATCCACCAGCCTGCACGCCGACAGTGGCGCCAACTCGGACGGCTTGAGCAGGACGCCATTGCCGCCGGCGATGGCCGGCCCAAGCTTGTGCGCCACCAGGTTCAGCGGGTCGTTGTAGGGCGTGATTGCGACGATCAGCCCCAGGGGCTCGCGGGAGAACCAGCCCTGGCGGGACTCGGAGCCCTCGTAGGCGTCGAAGGGCACCACCTCGCCCGCGTTGCGCCGGGCCTCCTCGGCCGAGAGCTTCAGGGTGTTGATGCAGCGCTTCACTTCCTTCTGCGCCTGGCGCAGGGTCTTGCCGGCCTCGGCGACGATCAGGGCGGCAAAAGCGGCGGCGTCCTGCTCCACCCGCCGCGCGGCCTCCTCGAGGATGGCGGCGCGCCGGTGCCGGGGTAGCGCGGCGCAGCGGCGCACGCCTTCGCGGGCGGTCGCCAGCAGCGCGGGAACATCGGCGACGGTCAGGCAGGGCACGCTGCCGACATGGCTGCCATCGAAGGGATTGCGGACCTCGATGGCGGTGTTCTCAGCGGTCTTGGCCAGGGCCAGGGACGAGAGGGTCATGGGCAACTCCTGGGCTCACTGGCGGCCGTGGGTGGCGTGGAGGGCGACGATATCGGAGAGCAGCGCGAAGGCGGTCTCGATGCGACCGGCCCCCGGCCCGGACAGGGTGACCGCGCCCAGCAGCTCGGTGTTGAAGGCCAGGGCGTTGGTGGCCCCGGTGATCCCGGCCAGCGGGTGGCCGAGGTCCAGCTTGCGGGCCTCGACCCGCGCCGATACCGAACCGTCGGCCTGACGCTGGGCGGAGCCGATCAGCTTCCAGCGGGCGCCCTCCTCCCGTGCCTGGGCCAGGTCGGCCGGGGTCAGGGCGCTGATGCCGCTGCAGGCCACGTCGCTGACCGAGAGGTGGGCGTCCAGCAGTTCGTTGGCGAGGATCACCACCTTCAGGCGCACGTCGTGGCCTTCCACATCCGCCGTCGGATCGGCCTCGGCATAGCCCAGCTCCTGGGCCTTGGCCACCGCCGCGTCGAAGCCGAGACCCTCCTCCATGCGGGTCAGCACGTAGTTGGAGGTGCCGTTGAGGATGCCCTCGAAGCCGACGATGCCAGCGCCCGGCAGCGTCTGCCGCGCCATGCGGATCACCGGGGTGCCGCTCATCACCGCGCCCTCGTACTCGAAGGCCACGCCGTTGCGTCGGGCCAGGGCCTTGAGCTCGGCACCGTGCAGGGCGATCGGCCCCTTGTTGGTGGTGACCACATGCTTGCCGCTTTCCAGGGCCCAGCGGCAGAAGGTGGCGGCCGGCTCGCCGTCCACCGGGTTGGTGAAGGTGGCCTCGGCGATGAGGTCGGCGCCGGACTGCTTGATCACCGCCTCGTTGAAGGCTTCGGCGGTGCCGCCCGGCAGGGTGGCGAAGGCGCCCTTGATCGCCGGCAGGTCCGCCAGCTGGGCGGCGTCCAGGCCGTCGCGGTCGATGAGGGAGCCGAGGAAGAGGTCGGTGACCCCGACGATCTTCAGGCTGAAGCCCAGCTCGCGCTGCCAGGCTGCGTTGCGCTCGGCCACCAGGCGGGCCAGGCCACGGTTCACACCACCAAAGCCCACCAGGGCGATCTTGTATTCGGTCATCAGGTGCCTCCAATCCGGCGTTTGCTCGATGGAGTCAGCCTAAGAGCCGGCCAGTGGCAGTTGAATAGGCCAATCCGCTGTATTTATTGGGCGTTTTGCCCAGTGCCGGAACGGCCCACGCGGGCTCGTCCGGAGGGGCTACAGAGGTGCGGAAATGGCGCAGACGAAAAGGCCCCGGCACGCGTGGCGTGCCGGGGCCCGGGTCCTGGAGCGAGGGGATGGGCTCAGATGACTGCGGAGAGCACGAAGGAGGTAACGGTATTGGCGACGCCGGGCATGGCGGAGATTTCCCGCCAGACGCCGTGGACGCGGTCCGGCGTGGCGGCTTCGACCCGCAGCATCAGGTCGAACTCGCCGCTCATCACGTCGCACTGCGTCACCTCGGGAATGGCCCGCAGGTCCCGCAGCACTTCCTCGCCGCGCATGCGGTCGTGGCGGTAGACGAAGATCACCGCGCTGATCAGCGCCGCCGCGCGGCGGCCGTCGCCCACCTTGAGGGTGTAGCCCTGGATGGCGCCGTCCCGCTCCAGGCGTTCGATGCGCTGGCGCACGGCATTGCGTGACAGGTTGACCTTGGTGCCCAGTTCGGCGTGGGCGATCCGCGCATTGGCGGTCAGTTCGGCCAGTATCCGCTCATCCAGCGGGTCGAGGATTCGCTTCATCGCGGCAAATTCCTCAGGCCCCGGCCAGGGCCTGGCGCAGGCCCTCCAGGTCGGTGCGGGCATAGCGCCGCGCGTGTGCAAGGGGTGTTGCCGGGGCGGGCGGTGGCGATGGCCAGGCGCCCAGGCTGGCCAGCAGCGTGGCGGATTTTTCCGGGGCGATCTGGCCCAGGGTGACCATCGGCGTGACCACGCTGCGGCGGTAGAGCCGCGCGGCCAGTACGCCGGTGGCGGTGTGCGGGTCCATGGGCAGGCCGGTGTCGCGGAACAGCGAGACGATCTCCGCCTCGGTCTGGGCGTCGTCCACTGCGTAGGAGTCGATCAGCATCCGCGCCTGCAGCCATTGCGGGTTGCCGATGCTCAGTTCGCCGGTGGCCTCCAGGCGCTCCATCAGGCCGCGCACGGCCTGGTCATCGTGGTCGTAGAGCTCCCACACCAGCCGCTCGACGTTGGAGAACACCGAGAAATCCATGGCCGGCGACAGGGTCGAGCTGGCCTCTCGGGTGCCGTAGCGGTTGCGGTGGATGAACTGGTGCAGGGCGTCGTTGCGGTTGGTGGAGACGATGATCTGGTTCACCGGCAGGCCCATTTTCTGCGCCACGTAGCCGGCGTAGACCTCGGCGAAGCTGGCGGCGGGAATGCTGAAGCCGATGGGGCGCTGGCCGCCTCCCAGCTGCAGGGCGGCGTGGAAGTAGAAGACGATCTGCGCCAGCACGCCGACCCAATTGGAGGAGTTGAAGCCGATGGCCAGGTGCTCGCTGGGCCATTGGGCGAAGAGCCGCGACACCAGCCGCTGGCAGTCGTCGAAGCTGCCCTCAAGGGGATAGCCGCGCACCCGCTCGGACTCGGCGGCCTGCAATGCCGCCAGGCGGTCCGCCGGCACGCCGCGCTCCGGGTAGAGCATCACCACCCGGCTGCGGCGGCACTCGCCGAAGGCGGCGACGGCCGCGAGGCCCGTATCGCCGTTGGTAGCACCGAGCACCAGGGCCTCGCGCCCCTCCCGTTCGAGGAAGTGACTGGCCAGGCGCGCATGCAACTGGGCGGCGAAATCCTTGGAGGACCGGGTGGGCCCGTGGAACAGCTCCAGCACCCACTCGTTGCGGTCCACCTGGCGCAAGGGCGCGATGGCGCGGTGACCGAAGCGCTGGTAGCAGGCCTTCAGCAGCGCGCGCAGTTCGTCCTCGGCGATCGACTCGCCGACGAAGGGCGCGATCACCCGCCAGGCCAGCTCCTCGAAGGGCAGCCAGGACCAGGTGGCGATCTCCTGCACGCTGAACACCGGCAGGCTGGCCGGCACGAAGAGGCCGCCATCGGGGGCCAGCCCCGACAGCACGACGCTGCGGAAATCCGCGCGCACGGCGGCGCTGCGGGTACTCAGGTAATGCATGTTCACTCCCGAAATCAGGTGGATCGATGGGCCTGGGCCACCAGCCAAATGGCGAAGGCCTGGGCATCCGGGTGCAGCTCGGTGCCGGAGCCGCTGACCAGGTAGAAGGATTCGCTGGCCTCGATGCGGCAGTCGAACAGCTCCACCAGGCGCCCTTCGCGCAACAGGTCCTCGACCATGGACGAGCGCGCGAGCGCGATGCCCTGCCCCAGCTCCGCCATGCGCAGGGTGGAGACCAGGGTGTCGAACTGCGGGCCGGTGGCGTAGTCCACGTCCTCGGCGCCGGCGCGCTGCAGCCAGTAGCCCCAGCCCTCCTCGTAACCCAGCACATGGAGCAGGGGATGGCGGGCGACATCCCGTGGTTCGCGCAGGGGGCCCTGTGCCAGCAGCTCCGGCGAGCAGACCGGGAACAGGGTGTCCCAGGTCAGCCGCTGGGACAGCAGGCCCGGCCACTGGCCGTGACCCCAGCGGATTTCCACATCGTCCTCGCCGTCCAGTTCCTTCACCCAGAGGTTGCTGATGTAGCGGATATCCAGCTGCGGATGGGCCCGACGAAAGTCCGCCAGCCTGGGTGCCAGCCAGAAATGCAGGAACGACAGGCTGCCCCTGACCTTGATCGGCCGGCGCTTGTGCTGGCCGAAGATCTCGTTGGTGCCCACCGCCAGCCGGGTGATGGCGTCCTGCACCACGGGCAGGTAGGACTGGCCCTCTTCGGTGAGCCCGAGCCCCCGGGGCAGGCGCTTGAACAGCGCCACCCCGAGGTGGCTTTCCAGCTGCCGGATCTGCTGGCTGACGGCGCCCTGGGTCAGGTGCAGTTCCTCCGCCGCATGGGTGAAGTTGAGGTACCGCGCCGAGACTTCGAAGGCTCGCAGCCAGTTCAGGGGAGGCAGGGCTTTCGGATTCATGGTCGGGACCTCGGGACGGCGGAGTGGGAAGGAATCGCTCAGGCCGCCTCGGGCACCCTAGCCGGGGCCACGGGCGAAACCTGGCGCCGTTCGCGCAGCTTGCGGGTCACCCAGTAGACGAAGTAGCACCAGGCAATGAACGGCACGCCGAAGTAGAGCGCAACTCGCTGGGCCGGATCAAAGGCAATCCCGATGCAGGCCAGCGCGCAGCAGAGCAAGGCGCCCAGGGGCACCCAGGGATAGCCGCGCACGCGGAAGCCCAGGTCCTCCAGGCGACCGCCGTTGGCCAGGTAATGGCGACGGAAGGCCATCTGGCTCGCGGCGATGCTCATCCACACCACCACCACCGCCAGGCCGGAGATGGACACCAGGGCGAGGTAGACGGTATCCGGTGCGAACACGCTGGAGAGCAGCGAGGCGATGCTGCCGGCCATGCTCACGACGATGGCGTTGAACGGCGTGCCCATGCGGCTCAGGGTGCCGAAGCGCTTGGGCATGTGGCCCTGGTCGCTGAGGGTCCAGAGCATCCGCGAGGCGGCGTAGAGGCCGGAGTTGGCCGCCGACAGCAGCGCGCTGATGATCACGAAGTTCATGATGTCGGCCGAATAGGGAATGCCGATGGACTCGAACACCGTGACGAAGGGGCTTTCCACCAGGCCGGCCTGCTCGCGGGGCAGCAGGGTCGCCAGCACGAAGATGGTGCCGACGAAGAACAGCGCCAGGCGGACCACCGTGGTGCGGATCGCCTTCGGCACGTTGCGTTGCGGGTCGCGCGTCTCGCCGGCGGCGATGCCGATCAGCTCGGTGCCGGAGAAGGCGAAGGCGACCGCCAGCAGGGTCATGGCGATGGACCAGAAACCGGTGGGAAACAGCCCCTCGCGGGTGAAGTTGGCCAGTCCCGCGCTCTGCACCTGCTGGGTCTCGAAGATGCCGAAGATGGCGCCACCGCCGACCACCAGGAAGGCCACCACGGCCAGGACCTTGACCAGCGACAGCCAGAACTCGGTCTCGGCGAACAGTCGCACCGACACCACGTTGCTGATGAACACCGTCAGGGCGAACAGCGCGCTCCAGATCCACACCGGGGTCTCGGGGAACCAGCGCACCATGAGGATGCCGGCAGCGGTGAACTCCGAGCCGATGGCCACCGTCCAGGTCAGCCAGTAGAGCCAGGCCACGGTGTAGCCGGTGCCCGCGCCGAGGTAGCGGGAGGCGTAGCTGCTGAACGAACCGGTTTCCGGCATGTGCACGGCCAGTTCGCCCAGGCACATCATCACCATGTACACCATCACCGCGCCGATGATGTACGCGATCACCGCGCCCAGCGGTCCCGCCTGGTTCACCGTGTAGCCGGAGGTGAGGAACAGCCCGGTGCCGATGACCCCGCCCAGCGCCAGCATGACGATGTGGCGGGTCTGCATGTCCTGTTTGAAACCAGGCCCCGATGTCGCTTTGTCGTTTGTTGTATGTAGGGACATATGTTGAATCTCATGAAAGTTTACGGACAAGGACGCTTCTGCGAACAACTTCAAGGCAGAACCAAACTGATTGCCGTCAGGTATTTTTATTGTTCCGTTTCATGATCGACTCGCTGACTCTCCGGCCAGGAGTTGGGGCGAATGTCAGATTTCCACCTCGGTGCGACATTCGGTGAGGGATGGAAGGGAGTGGACTGGGGATGAGCAGGACAGCTCCTCATGAACGCAGGCGAACGCCTGCTTGAGATCGGCCAGGAGATCCTCGGTCTCCTCGATGCCGACCGAGACTCGCACCAGTCCCTCGGAAATCCCCAGGGCCAGGCGCTCCTCCAGGGTGTTTTCCACATGGCTGGTGGTGCGTGCGGGACCGTAGATGGTCTCCACCGCCCCGAGGTTGCCGGCACGGTGCGCATAGCGAAGGCGCGGCAGCAGGCGGACCACGGTGTCCATGCCGCCGCGCAGCACGAAGCTGACGATGGCGCCGAAGCCGCGCATCTGCCCTCGGGCGATGGCATGCCCCGGATGGCTGGGCAGGCCCGGATAGTTCACCGCCTCCACCAGCGGTTCGGTCAGCAGGTACTCGGCCAGCGCCTGGGCACTGCGCTGCTGCTGGCGCAGGCGCAGGGCCAGGGTCTTGATGCCACGGATGATGAGGAAGGCGGAGAAGGCGTCCAGCGCGGCGCCGTTGATCTCGCGGTAGTGCCGCACGCTGGCCATCAGGCTTTCGGCGCCGCAGGCGATGCCGCCCAGGGCGTCACCGTGACCGGAGAGGAACTTGGTGGCGCTGTGCACCACCAGGTCCACGCCCAGGGCCAGGGGGTTCTGGTTGAGGGGCGTGGCGAAGGTGTTGTCCGCCACCACCAGGGCGCCGACGCGCTTGGCCGCGGCCACCAGGCGGCGGACGTCCAGCACCTTGAGCGTCGGGTTGGTGGGGGTTTCCAGGTACAGCAGGTCGCAGCCACGGGCGATTTCCGCCTCGATGGCCTCGGTATCCAGGGTGTCGCAGAGCACCACGTCCACGCCCATGCGCGGCAGGAACTCCTCGAAGATCTTGTTGGTGCCGCCGTAGCTGTCGCGGGTCGAGACCACGCGCTTGCCCTGGCACAGGAAGGTGTGCAGCACCGCGCTGATGGCGGCCATGCCGCTGCTGAAGGCCACCGCCGATTCCGCGCCCTCCAGCTCGCAGAGCTTGGCTTCCAGGGTCGCCACCGTCGGGTTGCTCATGCGGCTGTAGATATAGCCTTCGCGCTGGCCCAGGGCGACCTCGTACCAATGATCGACATCCTGATAACCGTAGGCGGCGCTGACCACGATCGGCGTTTGCGTTGCGTTGTAAGGATGTCCGTCCTGCTCTCCGGCCCAGACGACTTGAGTACCCATTCCCGCAACTTCACCGCGAGCAGTTTCCGATTTCTTGTTCATCTCTAATCCCGAATCCGCAAGACAACATCACGAAGCAGTTCTGCTTGCCGGCGAATATAGGGAATGGATAACCCCCTGAAAAACGATGATATCCGGGCCTGAGACCCGCTTTTTTTAATGGCTGCGAAGGGGCGGAATCGAACGCAGGCGACGCGACCGACTACCCGGCAGGGCGCGAATGCGAAGGACCCCGGAGCGGAGTCGGGGCCTGGCCATGCGGGAGGGGAAGGAGGCCGGCGCCCCGGAGCGGGTCGCCGGCAGGAGGGAAAATCAGGCCTTGAAGCGCCCGACCAGACCGTGGAGCTGCTCGGACAACTGCACCAGCTCGTGGGAGTCGCGCCGGGCCGACTGCGCCAGGTTCTCCACCAGCAGCGCATCGTCCTGGATCTGCGCGATGTGCCGGTTGATGTCCTCGGCCACCTGGTGCTGCTCTTCGGCGGCCGTGGCGATCTGGGTGTTCTGATCGCGAATATGGTCCACCGCGCCGCGGATCTGTTCGAAGCTTTCACTGGCCTGGCTGATGCGTTCGACGCTGGCTCGGGACATCTCCAGGCTGCTCTGCATCTGCCGGGTGACCTCCTGGGTACGCCGCGCCAGTCCACCCAGCAGGCCATCGATCTCGCCGGTCGACGACGCCGTGCGCTGCGCCAGGGCTCGCACCTCGTCGGCCACCACCGCGAAGCCCCTGCCCTGCTCGCCCGCCCGCGCCGCCTCGATGGCGGCGTTCAGCGCCAGCAGGTTGGTCTGCTCGGCGATGGAGCGGATGGTGTCGAGGATGGCATTGATGTTCTGGCTGTCCTGCTCCAGCCCCTGCAGCGCCTCGGCGGACTGCTTCAGGTTCTCGCTCAGGCGCAGCACGCTGTCGGTGGCCCCTTCGATCTGCGTCTGCCCGGTATGCACCTGGCGCTGGCCCTCGTCGGCCGAGGTCGCCGCCTGGCTGCAGGAGCGCGCCACTTCGTTGGCCGTGGCGACCATTTCATTGAACGCGGTGGATACCAGTTCCACCGCACCACGCTGGCGCTCGGCGACCTCGGCCATCTCCCGCGCCACCCGGGTGGTGCCATCGGAGGTGTGACGCAGGGCCGCCGAGGCCTCGATGATGCGCTGCACCAGTTGGCGAATGGCACCGAGGAACTGGTTGAACCAGCCGGCGAGCACGGCGGTTTCGTCCTTGCCGTTGACCGTCAGGCTGCGGGTGAGGTCGCCTTCGCCCTGGGCGATCCCCTCCAGGCCGCTGGCCACGCCACGAATCGGGTTGACGATGAGGTTGGCGAACAGGGCCCCGAGCACGGCGAAAAGCACCGCCAGCACGACGACGACGATGCCGATCTGCCAGGCCAGGCCGTTGGCCTTGGCCATCACCTCGCCGTGCTCGATCAGGCCGATGAAGCGCCAGCCGAGGGTGGGCGAGGCCCAGACGTTGGCCATGTAGCGCGTGCCGTCGAGCTCCACCTCGGCCAGCCCCTGGGTATCCGCCAGCCGCGCGTAGTCGCCGCCGAGGTCCTTGAGGGGCTTGAAGTTGTGGCTGGCGTCGTGCGGGTCCACCAGCACGTTGCCATTGTCTTCCACCAGCATCAGGTAGCCGGTCTCGCCGATGCGGATCTGCTTGACCAGGTCGGTCAGCTGCTTCAGCGACACGTCCAGCCCCACCACGCCGGAGAGCGTGCCCTGGGCGTCGTTCACCGTGCGTACCGTGCCGAGCAGCACGGTGTCGTCCGGCGCCCAGTAGTAGGCGGCGGTGCGCACCGTCTTGCCCGGCGCCGCCACGGCGGCCTGGTACCAGGGGCGCTGGCGCGGGTCGTAGTGCTTCAGGTCCGGGTCGGCCGGCCAGGTCGCGTAGCCGCCGTCGACGCGCCCGTAGGACAGGTAGGCGGTCGTGGGATGGGACTTGGCGAAGTTGCCGAAGAGGGTTTCCAGGGCCTGGCTGGTCTCGGTCAGGGGAATCCCCGGGGCATCGGCCGACACATAGCTCTTGAGGTCCCTGGCCTCCACCACCTGGGGCAACGAGGCGATGTACTCCACGTTCTCGCTGATGCCACGGAAGAACATCGCCATGGCGTTGTCGACCTGGCGGATCTCCCGCTGGCTGCCGTCGAGGAAGTCGGTCTCCGCCTGGGTCCGCAGGTTGTAGATCACCACCGCGGCCACCAGGAGGATGGGCACGCACGCGATGGCCGCGAAGGCACAGGTCAGCTTCTGCTTGATGTTCATTACATGGACTCTCGGGAGTGGGAACACGCCAGGTGCGAATACGCAGATGGCGAAGGGCGCTACCGGACTATCGGCGCTGCCCGCCACTCCTTGAGGAGGGGTGTCGCAAGCGAAGTGGAACATGTCGTTAAGAGGTGAAACGCCCCTGCGCCCGCCTCCCTCGCCCTCTGCGGGACGTGCCGTCCGGCGCCCCGCCGCGTTGTACAGCACCTGCGGGGGATCAGGCCCCAGGGTCGTGGCACGGTGCGGAAACGACCCGCTGCACGCGGCCCCCGCAGGGTGAGCCGCGTGTTCAGCGGGGAGCGTCCTAGGGGCGGTCCAGGTCTGCGGCGGCGTGCCGTTCCGGGCACTGCTCCGCAGGGTCGCCCCAGGTGCGGTTGACCCGGCGACCACGCTGGACCGCCGGACGCTGGGCGACTTCCTCGGCCCAGCGCTGAACATGGGTGTACTCATGCACCGACAGGAACTCGCCGGCCGAATAGAGGTTGCCGCGCACCAGTTCGCCGTACCAGGGCCAGACGGCGATATCGGCGATGCTGTAGCCGTCCCCCGCCAGGTAGCGGCACTCCGCCAGGCGCCGGTCCAGCACGTCCAGCTGGCGCTTGGCTTCCATGCTGAAGCGGTCGATGGCGTACTGGAACTTCTCCGGCGCGTAGGCATAGAAATGCCCGAAGCCGCCGCCCAGATAGGGCGCCGCGCCCATCTGCCAGAACAGCCAGTTCAGCGTCTCGGTGCGCGCGGCCCGGTCGGTGGGCAGGAAGTGGCCGAACTTCTCCGCCAGGTAGAGCAGGATCGAGCCCGACTCGAAGACGCGGATGGGCGATTGCTCACTGCGATCCAGCAGGGCCGGGATCTTGGAGTTGGGGTTCACCTCGACGAAGCCGCTGGAGAACTGCTCGCCCTCGCCGATGCGGATCAGCCAGGCGTCGTACTCGGCCCCGGAAACGCCGAGCGCCAACAGCTCTTCCAGCAGGATGGTCACCTTGACCCCATTGGGCGTGGCCAGGGAATACAGCTGCAGCGGATGCCGCCCCACCGGCAGCTCGCGCTCATGGGTCGGGCCCGCCACCGGCCGGTTGATGTTGGCGAAGGCACCGCCGGACGGCGCGAGGTGCTGCCAGACCCTGGGTGGAACGTAGCGTTCTTCGGACATGGATTTCCCCCTGTGTGTCGAGCTGGGTACATCGGGCCGAGCGCCTGGAAACCAGGCCGTCGCCCGCGCGGAAAGAGGCAGGTTATGACACGCCTCGCCGTCGCCGGACCAGCAGTAATACTACGCAGCGCGACTGCGGATGCTCACCTGGAACTCAGGGGCCAGGCTTGATTCGACGGCGATGGGCGCCTTGCAGACTGGCAGGTGCTGCGCTTCAGGGTTGACGCTCACAACCGGTTGCTCTAGCTTTCGGCGGCGTAATGGCATTTTGAAAGCATGGATACGTTTTTTCAGGGATGTTGAACCTATTCTCCTGGTTCTCGGGGCGCCAGTACGCCTTCGGGGCCTTCATCGTGGCGCTCGCCCTGCTGGACCCGTTCGGGCTGACCAGTTCGACGGACGACGCCTCGGCCAAGTGGCTGAACCGGATCTTCGCCAGCTTCTACCCCGATACCGGGCAACGGAACACGGTCGTCATCCTCATCGACGATGAGTACCTGTTGCGCAACGACACCTATTGGCCCATGCCCTACTCCGAGCAGAGCAAGCTGTTCAAGCGGCTGCTCGCCTACAAGCCGGATGCCGTATTCGTCGACCTGCTCTATAGCCACGATCACTCCCGGGACGATGCAAGGCAGAGCAGCCAACTGCTGGCCAACGTGTTCGAACGCTACAAGCACCAGGGCATACCGTTGTTGCTGGCCAACACGGGCCTCGAGCGCGGCAAGGACGGGCAGATCAACACCCTGCCACGCTTCTCTGGCGTAACCTCCCCCACCCTGGTGGCCTGGAGTGGCTTCGGCGACCATTACCCGCTTGCGATTCGAACGGCCGTGGGCGATCTGGAAACCCCGGCACTCGAGCTCTATCGCCGCTACTGCCAGAAGAACGCCTGTGAACCGCTGCCAGAAGATGCCGCCGCAGCCATCTCACTGCCCCCCATCGCCTTGCAATGGGGGCTGAAGATGTCGGCGAAGCAGTCCCTGGTGGCGCCGGTCGGCCATTGTTCGACGCCGGGGGTCATCGACCAACTGCTCCAGGCGATCTTCTGGAAGCTGGGCAGCGAAGCCGAATCCAATTGCGCCTACAGCCTGACGCTGAGGGCCGGCGACCTGGAGGCGAACGGACCGGAAGAACGCGAACTGCTCAGCCACCTGCTGCGGGGCAAGCTGGTGCTCGTCGGCGCCCAGATCACCTCGGCCGGCGACCTCGTTCAATCCCCACTGCATGGCAAGGTGCCCGGTATCTACATCCACGCCATGGCACTGGACAACTTGATCGCCTGGGGAACCGATTACTACCACTCCCCCGCCAACCTGTTCGGCAGTGACATCGACTGGCTGGATATGGTGGAGCTCGCCCTGCTCCTGCTCATCGCGGTACTCAAGAAAGCACACGAAAGAGATACCTGGAGCTGCGCCCACTGGCGCAGCTGGCACTCGTGGTGCGTCGTGCTGCTCCTGCTGGCCACGCTGTCGGGAGTCCTCCATTTCATGAGCATCACCCCAGCCAACATCCTCGGCATCCTGCTCCTGTCGCTGGTGCTGTTCAGCGACAAGCTCGAAGAAATCGTCAATGCAAGCCACCGGAAAGGGGCGCTCCCCCCTGCAACTCAAGGAACCCAGAGATGATCAGAACCTCCCTGCTGCTGCTCGCAACCCTGGCAACGCAAGCCGCCCTGGCGTCACCTCCGGTGGTCGAGGCCTTTCTCGCCGACCCCGTGGCCGTGCTCGATGAACAGGGCAAGCTCCAGCGGGAAGTCGCGCGCCAGGAGCTGCCCGGCCAGCCCCTGACCGTCCTGCAGTACAACGAAGACCTGGAACTGGTGCAGGTGGAGCTGTCCGGGCAAAAGATCTGGCTGGATACCGTTGACCTGCGCCTGAACCCCAGCAAGATCGTGAAGCTGCCCTGCCAGAAGCTGCCCACCAGTCAGGCGACGGATCAGCACAACAACTCCACCATCGGCTTCGGCGCGGGATGCAGCCAATGAGGAGTCGACAGGTGAAACGCTCGCTTCTCGCACTCTCCGCGATCACCGGCCTCGCACTGTCGGGCTGCGAAACCATGAAAGGCGCCGACGACGCCTTGATCAATCTTGTGGGGCCCTCCACCCAATCACGATTTGACGGCCGCTATATCGAGCAATCGGACGTCCGCGGCTACTATCGCCTGGACCCGCAGAAGCTCGGCGAACAGCGCCTGAGCTTCGATGGCCGCGCGGTGCCCGCAGGCGAAATCCGCCAGCAGAACCTGGTGCGGATTCCCGAGTTGGAAAGCTACCTGCAGGGCATCGTCACTCGTCTGTCCAAAGGCTGGCCGGGCGAGCTGCCGCCCATGCAGGTCCGCCTGGTGGACAGCTACGGCTTCGGCCCCTCAGCCGACCGTTTCGGCACGATCTTCGTGCCCTTGGGCATGCTCGACAACGTGGAGAGCGAGGACGAGATCGCCGCCATGCTCGGCCATGAAATGAGCCACCTGCTGCTGCGTCACCACGACCGAATGGCGGCCTTTCAGCAGCAGAAGGAGCTGATGACCACCGTGGCCACGACAGTGGTGGTGGCTGCAGTTGCCTCCAATACGGGCGTGGACAAGAGCTCGGGCTCCCTGAAACTCATCAGCAAGGACCCACTGGGCACCCAGAAGACCATCGGCAACACCGTGCTCTACACCGCCCTGGCGAACAGCTTCTCCGACAACGTATGGAGCACCGCCTGGGGCCGCAGCCAGGAAGACCAGGCTGATCTGCTTGGAACCGACCTGATGATCCGCAGCGGTTACGCCCCCCGTGCGGCGAGCCACAGCCTGCAGCGCCTGAACGACTTCCAGGGCAAACAGGAGCCCCTGCTCAAGGGCTTCCTCGAGTCACGCAAGTCCGCGATGCAGGAATCCCTCGAACAGTTCAACCTGAACCGCTTCACACAGGAGCTGAATGTAATGCTCAACCAGGGACTGAGCACCACGATCACCTCCGCTGGCCAGTACCTCAACCGCTCGCACATGTCGCCCATGGACCGCGACGAGGAACTGCGCCACTACCTGCAACGGGAATACCGGCAGGAACGCAGGGCTCGCGTGGATCGCCGCAGCTGGCCCAAGGTGCGCGACTCCCAAGCGGTGGCGGCGTCCATGCAGGCCTACAAGGACGCCTACGGAGCCACCGTGGCCTTGGAGCAGAACAAGGTTCGCGAGGCCAGGTTGCTGGTGGACCGCGCGTTGGCCTCCCCGGTGAAGAACCAGCCCGGCATCCGCCGCACGGCATTCAACCTGCACCTGGCCGAAGGCAATGGCCGTGAAGCCCTCAAGGACCTGCAAGCCATCGACGACTGGTCCCTGGCCGGCCCGTCCATCTACGACCTGATGATCAGCTACCACCTCAAGAACGGTGATCCCCAGGCTGCGCTGAGTATGATCGGGCGCGCCGAGAGCAACCTGGGCTCGGAAGAGCTCTTCATCAACGAAAAGCTGCTGGCCAACCAGCAACTGAAGAACGAACCCGAGGTGCAGCGGGTCCTCGCGCGCTGCCAGCAATACCCCTCACGCAAGGCCAACTGCAGCAAGCTGGCGCCGAAGAAGGCCTGACCCTGCCACAGCGCCATCGTCCCTGAAGTGGGGCACGCCCCGGGGCGTGCCCCAGTCCTTGGTCACCACTCCGCTCACGAGCCGCAGGCCGGATCGGTGCCCTGGCAAGTGGGCTGTGAATCACTCCCCAGACCAATCCCGCCCGGCGCACAATAGGCCTCCCCACGCGCGAGGCAGACCCTGCATGAAGACCCCAGGCGGCATGTTGCTCACAGGCATCGAGCTGGACCGCGCCAGCCCGGTGCCGCTCTATCGCCAGCTGTACCTGCAGGTTCGCAAGCAGATCCTCTCCGGCCGGCTTCCCGGCGGCACCCGCCTGCCCTCGACGCGCACCCTGTGCAAGGAACTGGGGCTGTCGCGCATCACCCTGCTCAACGCCTTCGACCAGCTCACCGCCGAGGGTTTCCTGGCGTCCCGCACCGGCGCCGGCTCCTATGTCGGCCACGAATGGGAGGGACGCCGCGCGGCCACCGATGAGCCTCGCAAGCCGCCCCGGCTGTCGAGCATGAGCCACGCGGTGCATTCCCTGCGCAGCGACCACTTCAGCGGCGTCTCCTACAGCACCTGGGCGCCGGACTGCCCCACCTCCTTCCTGCCCAGCCATCCGGCCTACGATGCCTTCCCCGTGCAGGCCTGGAAGCGCCTGATGAACCGTCACCTGCGCAAGCCGGGCAAGGCCGAGCTCGGCTACGGCGAGCTCAAGGGCCTGCTGCGGCTGCGCGAGGCGATCGTCGAGTACGTGGCCGATGCGCGCGGTATCGAATGCAGCGTCGACCAGGTGGTGATCACCTCCGGCGCCCAGCAGGCGTTCAACCTGCTGGGCATGCTGCTGCTCGATCCCGGCGACGGCGTCTGGATGGAGGACCCCGGCCACATCGCCGCGCGCATCGCCTTCCAGGCCCAGGGCTGCCGCCTGGTGCCCCTGCCCATCGACGACCAGGGCCTGGACGTGCAGCAGGGCGTGCGCGACTGCCCCGACGCGCGCCTGGCCTTCACCACCCCCTCGCGCCAGCACCCGCTGGGCACCACCATGAGCTACGCGCGACGCCAGGAGCTGATCGACTGGGGCGGCCGCGGCCAGGGCTGGATCATCGAGGACGATTGCGACAGCGAGTTCCGCTACGTGGGCCGCCCCCTGCCAGCCCTCTACGCCATGGATCCCTGGGGCCGGGTCATCTACGTGGGAACCTTCAGCAAGGTGCTCTATCCCTCGCTGCGCCTGGGCTACGTCATCCTTCCCGAGGACCTGGTGGAGCCGTTCTGCGCCATTCGCGCGGTGATGGACCGCAGCCCTTCCACCCTGCACCAGGCGACGGTCGCCGATTTCATGCTGGAAGGGCATTTCCTCGGCCACATCCGCCGCATGCGCAACCTCTACCAGGCGCGCCAGGCCTGCCTGCTGGAGGCCCTGCAACGCCATTTGGGCGGCTTTCTCTCGGCGAATCCGGTGGAGTCCGGCCTGCACCTGATGGGCTGGCTGCCCGACGACCAGGACGACGACCAACTGGCCCGCCAGCTCGGCGAGCACCAGGTCTACACCTACGCGCTGCGCGACTACTGCGTCCGTCACCGGCTGCCGCCGGGGTTGCTGCTGGGCTTCGCCGCCACGCCGGAGCAGCAGGCCGAGCGCCGCGTGCAGGAGCTCGCCCAGGCCCTGACGTCCCTGGGCCTGCTGACCTGAAGCGGTCCGCGCGGACACTCAAAATGGCTATGACAACCTGAAAGAAGTGGCTATAGGTATAGCGCCATTCCAGAGCGATAAAAGACTCGCCGGCCACCCCGGCGTCGCTATCAGGAATGACAACAATGAACGCTATCCAAGCCCGATTCGCCGCCCTGCTGAGTCACAACGTCGGGGCGGACAGCCCGCCCCCACCGCTCACCCCCGTCCTTGCCCGTCGCCTTCTGGAACGCCTGGACAGCCTGCGCCTGTTCGCCCACGGCTACCCCTTGCTGACCAACCTCACCCAGGGTCGGGCCACCCCCGAGGACATGCTCGACTTCGCCTACCGGCATGAACTCGACGGCCTCGCGTTGCACCTGCTGGACGGCGAGCACAACAGCCTGTCGCGCATGTCCGCCGAGCGCCTCGCGGCCTTCGCCGACAAGGCACGCGCCCTGGGCCTCGACGTCCACCTGGAGATCAGCAGCACCCGCCCCGAGGACGTCGACCAGGCCGTGGCCATCGCCCGCGCCATCGGCAGCCGCAATATCCGCGTCTATTCCCGCTACGAGGGCCACCTGTCGCGGGTGATGGACCTGATCGAAGTCGACCTGCGCCGCCTGGCGCAGCTGGCCGACCAGCACGACCTCAACTTCGACTTCGAGCAGCACGAGGAGCTCAAGAGTGCAGAGATCAGCGCCCTGCTGCGCCGCGTCGGTCACCCACGGCTCAACGCCCTGTTCGACTTCGGCAACATGATCAACGCCTGCGAACGCCCGCTGCCGGCGCTGGCCAACCTCGCCCCCTTCATCCGCCAGGTGCACCTCAAGGGCGTGCGCGTGGTGCCCGAGCGCAACGGCTACGGCCATTACGGCGTGCTCCAGGGCAGCGCCGAGGACCAGTTGCCCGGCGCGCGCATGCTGCTGGAGCTGCTCCTGCTGGGCGACAGCGCACCCCAGGTGGTGGCCTTCATCCTGGAGCAGGAAAACCACTACATCGCCCCCGCCTTCCGGGAGGTCGGGGAAGACGCCGATCCCTTCATCCCCTATCGCGAAATGAGCGAGACGCCGTTGCCGCCGGGTTACAGCCTCGAACGCATGCTCGCCGACGAACACCGCTGGGCCAACAACCAGGTGCGCCATGTGCGCGGCCTGCTGGCCGAACTGCGCCTGCTGGCCGAGCTGACGCTGGACGCCGCCGAACGCAACTGACCGGTCGCCCCAAGCGGCCCCCGACAACTCCGGAAACTGTGGAGAACAACAATGACAGCACAGGCTAAAGCCAAATGGCTCCGTTTCCTGGTCCTCGTCCTCGGCGGCGGGACCATCTACAAACTGGCCAACCTCAAGGACGCCTTCTACATCCCGATGCAGGAGCACATGGGGCTGACCCACACCGAAATCGGCACCCTGCTCAGCGCCAACGCCATCATCGCCACCGCGCTGTTCGTGCTGGGCGGCTTCCTGGCCGACCGCTTCGAAACCCGCAAACTGATTCCCCTGGGACTGATAGGCACCGGCGCCCTGGGCCTGTACCTGGCCAGCTTCCCCGGCTTCAGCCAGCTCCTCATCGTCTTCGCCCTGCTGGCCGTGTGCGCCGACTGCATCTTCTGGCCCTCCCTGCTCAAGGCCATCCGCAACCTCGGTGACAACGGTGAACAGGGGCGCATGTTCGGCTTCCTGGAAGGCGGCCGTGGCGTGGTGGACACCCTGGTGGCCTTCTCCGCCCTCGGCGTCTTCGTCGCCCTGGGCTCGGGTGCCGCCGGGCTCAAGGCCGCCATCCTGTTCTACTCCTGCATCGACATCGGCGTCGGCCTGCTGACCCTGTTCCTGCTGCGCAACGCGCCCCAGGCAAGCGGCAACCGCGAACCGATGGGCCTGGCCGGCCTGATGGAAGCCGTGCGCATGCCCGGCATCTGGCTGGTGAGCCTGAACGTCTTCATGGTCTACATCGTCTACTGCGGCCTGACCTACTTCATCCCCTACCTGAAGGACATGTACCAGCTGCCGGTGGCCCTGGTGGGCGCCTACGGCATCATCAACCAGTACTTCCTCAAGGTCCTCGGCGGCCCCGCCGGCGGCTTCATCGCCGACAAGGCCGTGAAGAGCCCGAGCCGTTACCTGAAGTGGGCCTTCCTGGCACTGCTGCCGCTGATGGGCGTGATCCTCGCCATCCCCCACGGCGAGAGCTTCATCTATGCCGGCATGGCCGCCACCCTGTCCTTCGCCCTGGTGGTGTTCACCATGCGTGGCGTGTTCTGGGCACCCATGAGCGAAGTCGGCATCCCCTCGCGCATCAGCGGCTCGGCGTTCGGCATCGGCTGCCTGATCGGCTACGCGCCCGGCATGTTCGCCTACATCATCTACGGCGCGCTGCTCGACCAGTATCCGGGCGAACAGGGCTACACCTACGTCTTCACCCTGATGAGCGTGCTGGCCGTGATCGGCTTCCTGGTCTCCAGCCTGCTGCATCGCTCGGTGAACTGCCGCGTCGCCGCCCCGACGGGCGAATCGCTGGCCTGATCGGGCGGCCTGGGATCCCGCACGGGCGCGCTGTAGCGGTGCGCAGTGCGCACCCTGCGGATAGCGCTGCAAGGCCGTTATCCGGTAGCGGGATGCAGTCCGGGAGCGAGGCTCCGCCTTGTCCCCGGATTTCATCCAGGCTACCGGCGGCACGCACGCGGGCTCCGGTGTCCTGGACGCAGTGCGCGCACGATGACCTAGCCTGTCGCGCACCCGATAGAGATGGAAAATCGTCCAGAGTCATAGTGGAAATTCATCCATTACGTGGACGAATTTACACCACGTATCCTCGCTGCATCCGCCCCCTGGCCCTGAACGCCCTGAACGACACGCCGGTGCTGCTGATCAACGGCGCGCGCCAGACAGGCAAGAGCACCCTGGCCAGTGGACTTCATCCTGGAAAGCCGGCGTGGCGAGTTGGTCGGGATCGAAGTGAAGGCATCGACCACGCTCTCCAGCAAGGACTTCAACGGCCTGCGTCATCTGCGTGAAACGACGCCGCGGCAGTTCAAGCGCGGCATCGTCTTCTACACCGGCGAACAGGTGGTGCCTTTCGATGAACAGCTGCTGGCCGTCCCTCTCTCGCTGTTCTGGCAATCGGGCGTGGGGAGCTGAGTCGACCAAGCGACCTTTACGCCGACCAGGGACGGGCACACGCCGTATCAAGAAGCCCCGGCAACCCCATGACGACTGTAGAAACGCTCCAGCTCGCGGGTCTGGGGCTCGACCCCGGTGAAGATCCGCAAATACTCGGGGATGTACTTCAGGCGCTCCTCCAGGGGTTCCCGGGTCTTCATGCTGATGTAGCCGATCTGCGTCAGGTAGATGGAACGGGCGCGGGTGTAGGCCGCGTCGTGCTCGAAGCCGAAGCGCGCGAACATCCGCGTCAGGGCCTCGACCCGTTGCGCATCGGCCTTATTGATCTCCTCGGCCACGTCTTCGGACTGCAGCGCCCAGCTGCGCATGGCGAACTCGAACTGGGAGTCGAACAGCGCGCTGTCCAGCCAGCAGTCGAAGACATTCAGGATCGCCTCGGTGATGGACTCGGCGTAGGCCTGGGTCCGCTCCACCAGGTTCCGGGTGTTCTTGTGCCTCCAGCGCTCGATCAGCGCCTCCAGCAACGCTTCCCGATCCTCGAAGAACCAGTAGAAGCTGGTCCGGGAAAGATTCAGCTTCTTGGCCAGCGGCAGGACCTTCACCGCATCCACCCCTGACTCCGTCAGGCTCTCGTAGGCCGCGTTGAGCCAGCCCTCCGGGGAGCCGCGTCCTGCCGCTTCCTGGCCATTCGTCGTTGTTTTCATTCACGCGTTTCCTGACATCCGATTGGTTTCCCGCCGTCCATGTACACAAAAGACCACTAACTTGACACTAGTGTACACAGCGACCTATGGTCAGTTCGCCTGATGACCTGTCTGCGAGACCGATATGAACAATAACGATCCGCTCCTGCAGCCCTATCGCCTGAAGCACCTGACACTTCGCAACCGCATCATCACCACGTCCCACGAGCCGGCCTATCCCGAGGAGGGAATGCCGAAGCAGCTCTACCGGGCCTACCACGTCGAACGGGCCAAGGCCGGGGTCGCCATGACCATGACCGCCGGCTCGGCCGCTATTTCCCGGGATAGTCCGCCGGTTTTCAACAACATTCTTGCGTACAAGGACGAAGTGGTCGGCTGGCTCAAGGACCTCACCGACGAATGCCATGAGCATGGCGCGGCGGTGATGATCCAGCTCACCCACCTGGGCCGGCGCACACGCTGGGACAAGGGCGACTGGCTGCCGGTGGTGTCGCCGTCCCACAATCGCGAGCCCGCCCACCGAGCCTTCCCCAAGCGATTGGAGAGCTGGGACATCGAGCGGATCATCCGCGATTACGCCGATGCCGCCGAGCGCATGCAGGCCGCGGGGATGGACGGGATCGAACTGCAAGCCTACGGCCACCTGATGGACCAGTTCTGGTCGCCCCTGACCAACGAACTCGACGGCCCCTACGGCGGCTCGTTGCAGAATCGCCTGCGCTTCACCTTCGACGTGCTCAGGGCCATCCGCCAGCGCGTCGGCACGGATTTCATCGTCGGCATCCGCTACACCGCCGACGAGGCCTTGCAGGGCGGCCTGCGGAAGGAAGAAGGCCTGGAGATCTCCAGGCTGCTGAAAGACAGCGGCATGATCGACTTCCTCAACGTGATTCGCGGCAACATCGCCACCGATGCCGGCCTGACCGACGTGATCCCGGTACAGGGCATGCGCAACGCGCCGCACCTGGATTTCGCCGGGGAAATCCGCTCGCTCACCGGCTTTCCCACCTTCCACGCCGCCAAGATTCCCGACGTCGCCACCGCCCGCCACGCCATCGCCTCGGGGCGGGTGGACATGGTCGGGATGACCCGCGCGCACATGACCGACCCCCATCTCGTGCGCAAGATCATCGAAGGCCGCGAGGAGCAGATCCGCCCCTGCGTGGGCGCCAACTATTGCCTGGACCGCATCTACAACGCCGGCGCCGCCTACTGCATCCACAACGCCGCGACCGGCCGCGAAACCACCATGCCCCATGACGTGCCCAGGGCCCCCGCCAGGCGCAAGGTGGTCATCGTCGGCGCCGGCCCCGGAGGCCTGGAGGCGGCCCGTGTGGCGGGCGAGCGCGGGCACGAGGTGGTGGTGTTCGAGGCGGCCGACAAGCCCGGCGGGCAGGTCCGCCTGACGGCGCGCTCCGAGCGCCGCAAGGAGATGATCAGCATCATCGACTGGCGCATGGCCGAATGCGCCAGGCTGGGCGTCAGGTTCCACTTCAACCTCTGGGCCGATGCCGCTGCCATCCGCGAGGAGGGGGCCGACGTGGTCATAGTCGCCACCGGCGGTTTGCCCCATACCGAGGTGCTGGCGCGCGGCAATCAGTGGGTGGTGTCGAGCTGGGACATCCTCTCCGGCGATGCGAGGCCCGGGCGCAACGTCCTGGTCTATGACGACGCCGGCGACCACGCGGGCCTGCAGGCCGCCGAACTCATCGCCCGGAGCGGCGCCCGGGTGGAGATCATGACCCCGGACCGCGCCTTCGCCCCGGAGGTGATGGGCATGAACCTGGTGCCCTACATGCGCTCGCTGCAGCGGCTCGACACCACCTTCACCGTCACCTATCGGCTCAAGGCCGTCGACCGGGACGGGGACCTGCTGCTCGCCACCCTCGGCACCGACTACAGCGATCTCGAGAAGACCCGCCACTTCGACCAGATCGTCGTCAACCACGGCACCCGGCCCCTGGACGAGCTGTACGTGGAGCTCCAGCCCCTGTCCACCAACCAGGGCGCGGTGGAGTACCAGGACCTGATCCTGGGGCGGCCGCAGCAGGTGAAGACCAACCCGGACGGGCACTTCCAGCTGTTCCGGATCGGCGATGCGGTGTCATCGCGCAACACCCATGCGGCGATCTACGACGCCCTGCGGCTGGTCAAGGACCTCTAGCCGCGCATTCGTCCACCGCCGTGCCCCGACGTTCTCCGTGGAGGTTGTCCCATGCAAAGGAATCCCCTGCCCACCTGGCTGAACGATGCTCCCCACGAACACAGCCTGCGCTTTCGCGATGACGCCGAAGTCACCGCCCACCGCATGGCCCCCGTCGACGCGGCGCTGCTCGAAGCCCACGCTGCCATCGACCGCAAGGCGCTGCGACGCTACCGGCTGGAGCGCATCCGCCAGCAACTGCGCGAGCACGACTACGCCGGCATCCTGCTCGCCGACCCCATCAACATCCGCTACGCCACCGACACCAACAACCTCGGACTCTGGGTGATGCACTCCCCCAGCCGCTACGTCTTCATCGCCACGGACGGCCCGGTGGTGCTCTTCGACTTCAGCAGCAGCCGGCACAACAGCGAGCACATCGAAACCCTGGACGAAATCCGTCCGGCCACCCCCTGGCTGTACTTCCTCGCCGGCCCGCGCGTGCAGGAAAAGGCCGAGCGCTGGGCCCGGGAGGTAGCCGAACTGGTCAGGCGCCAGGGTGCCGGCAACCGGCGACTTGCCGTGGATCGCTGCGACCCCTGGGGCGCCGAGCGGCTGGTCCGCAAGGGCCTGCAACTGTTCGATGCCCAACCCCTGATGGAGCAGGCACGCCTGATCAAGTCCGCCGAGGAGATCGCCAGCCACCGCGTGTCCATGGACGTCTGCGACCTCGCCATCGCCCGGATGCGCGCCAGTCTGGTTCCCGGCATCACCGAGAACCAACTGTGGAGCATCCTCCACGGCACCAACGTCGCCCAGGGCGGGGAATGGGCGGAGAGCCGCCTGCTGAGCTCCGGCCCTCGCACCAATCCCTGGTTCCAGGACGCCTCGGACAGGGTCATCGAAGCCGGCGAAATGGTCTGCTTCGACACCGACATGGTCGGCCCCGGTGGCTACCTCTCGGACATCTCCCGCAGCTTCATCTGCCCCGGCAAGGCGGCGACCGCCGTCCAGCGCGACCTGCTGGAAATCGCCGCGCAGCAGATCACCCACAACCTCGACCTGCTGCGCCCTGGCCTGTCCTTTCGCGAGTTCGCCGAACGCTGCTGGCCGGTGCCCGAACGCTACGAGCACAACCGCTACATGATGATGCTGCACGGCGTCGGGCTGGTGGACGAGTACCCCAGCGTGGCCTACGCCGTGGACTTCGCCGAATGGGGCTACGACGGGCTGTTCCAGGAAAACATGGTCGTTTCGGTGGAAAGCTACATCGGCGAACAGGGCGGCCACCAAGGCGTGAAGCTGGAGGAACAGGTCCTGATCACGGCCCGGGGAGCGGTCAAGCTCTCACACACCCCATTGCTCGACCTCGACCGATAGCCAAGCGGTTGCCACTGGTACGCAGGCGGCACGCCTGCCCGGCCCGGAGATCAACAACAATGAACAGCCTGACCGCCAACACCGCCCTCCCGACACCAGGCCGTACACCCACTGCCGAACCGCTGCTGCGCCTGGAATCCATCCACAAGGATTTCGGCCCCTACGCCGTGCTGCATGACCTGTCCTTCGAGATGAGCAAAGGCGAGGTGGTGGCCATCATCGGTCCCAGCGGATCGGGCAAGAGCACCCTGCTGCGCTGCATCAACCAGCTGGAGCCGCCGACCCGGGGCCGGGTGAGCATCGGCGACCTGAGCATCGAAGCCGGGCGACCGCTGCCCAGGAGCGCCCTGCTGAAACTGCGCCGTCGCGTCGGCATGGTGTTCCAGTCGTTCAACCTCTTTCCCCACCTCACGGTGCTGGGCAACGTCAGCCTGGCCCAGGTCCGCACCCTGGGCCGCAGCCCGAAGGAGGCGGACGCTCGCTCCCTCCAGCTGCTGGAGCGCGTCGGGCTCGCCGACAAGGCCGGGCAGTACCCGACGCGCTGCTCCGGCGGCCAGCAGCAGCGCATCGCCATCGCCCGGGCCCTGGCGCTGGAACCTGAGCTGATGCTGTTCGACGAGCCCACCTCGGCCCTGGACCCCGAGCTCGGCCTGGAAGTGCTGGCGGTGATGAAGGAGCTGGCCCGTGACGGCATGTCGATGATCGTCGTGACCCATGAAATGCACTTCGCCGAAACGGTGTCCGACCGGGTGGTGGTCATGGCGGACGGCCGCATCATCGAACAGGGGCCCAGCCTGAAGGTCATGCGAGAGCCGGAAAACGAGCGGGTGATCCGCTTCCTCCGGGCCGTGTGGAACCGCACATGACCGACCTCCTCCTGACCCTGCTGCACGGCGTACCCTGGACCCTCGCCGTCACCCTCTGCGCTTTCGCGATGGGCGCGGTCCTCGGCTTCCCGCTCTGCGCGCTGCGCCTGTCCGGCTTCGCCCCCTGCCGGGTCCTGGCGGCCCTGCTGGTGCTGACCCTGCGATCCATCCCGCCCATCGTCTGGCTGTTCTTCATCTTCTTCGGCATCGGCGGCGGCTACATCGACCTCTCCCCGTTCGCGGCGGCGGTGCTGGGCCTGGGCCTGATCACCGGCGCACACCTGTCCGAGGTCTATCGCGGCGCCTTCGCGGCGATCCCCGCCGGCCAGCACGAGGCCGCCAACGCCCTCGCCCTGACGGCTCCCCAACGCTTCTTCGACGTGGTGCTGCCGCAACTGGTGCGCATCGCCATCCCCGCCTCGGCCACCTATGCCATCGGCCTGCTCAAGGATTCCGCCATCGCCTCGACCCTGGGCGTCGGCGAGATCAGCTTCCAGGCCTACCAGGAGTCCCAGCGCAGCTTCCAGGGGCTGGAGGTCTACAGCGCGGCGGCGCTGCTCTATCTGGCCCTCAGCGCGCCAGCGGCGCTTTTTTCCCGCTGGCTGTCCGCCACGCTGAAACGGAGGATCGCCCCATGACCGAACTGCTCACGCTCTGGGCCGCCTGGCTGCCGGAACTCTGGACGGGCTTCGTGCTGTCCATGCAGGTCACCGTCGCCAGCCTGGGCCTGGGCATCGTCCTGGGACTGGTGCTGGCGCTCGGGGTGTCCGCGCCGAGCCGACTGCTCCGCTACCCCGCGCTGGCCATCGTCGAACTGGGGCGCGGCGCGCCGGTGCTCATCCTCCTGCAGTACCTCTACTTCGGCCTGCCCTCGGTGAACCTGACCCTGACCTCATTCTGGGCGGCGGCGCTGGCCATGGCCTACTGCACCGCCGCCTACACCAGCGAGATCATCCGGGGCGGCCTGGAGGCCGTGGCCCGGGGGCAGGCCGAAGCCGCCGAAGCCATCGGCCTCGGCCGCCTCGACGCCCTGCGCTTCGTGATCCTTCCCCAAGCCCTGCGGGTGGCGCTGCCGCCCCTGCTGGGCTTCTCCATCATGATGTTCCAGGCCTCGTCCCTGTGTTTCACCATCGCCCTGCCGGAAATCGTCAGCCGCGCCTCGGCCATCGGCTCATCCACCTTCGAGTACATGCCCGTGCTGACCCTCGCCGGCCTGATGTACGCCGCCGTCTGCGCCCCCGCGACCCTGGGCGTGGCGGCACTGGAAGAGAGACTGGCGCCCGGCGGGCGGGGCTGATGCCCTCGCCCGGGTCCCTGCCACCCCCGCTCCAGCCGTCAACAAGAAGAGGTGAAGACATGAACCGCTCACTCATCGCCATCCTCCACTCGGCGCTTCTGCTCGCCGCCATGGCCAGCACCTCCCTGGCCCGGGCGGACTGCACCCCGAAACACGCATTCGACACCCTCAGCCCCGGGGTCCTCACCGTCGCGGCCTGGGTCTTCCCGCCCTACTCCATCCCGGGCCCCGGCCATCGCCTGGGCGGCGTCGACGGCGAGATCATCACCCGCATCGCGGCCCGGGAATGCCTGACGCTCAAGGTCACCGTGCTCGACCCGGCGGCGGTCATCCAGTCGGTCATCTCCGGGCGGGCCGACGTCGGCATCGGCGACTGGTACCGCACGACCGAACGCAGCAAGGCGCTGGGGCTATCCGCCCCGCTGTACCTGGACAAGATGGGCATCATTTCCGCCGAGGGTTACTCGCAGATCGCCCAGCTGGACGGCAAGCGCATCGGCACCGTGCAGGGCTACCTCTGGGTGGATGACCTGAAGAAAGCCTTCGGCGACAACCTGGTGCTCTACCCCAACCCTGTGGCCATGGCCCAGGACCTGGCCTCCAGGCGGATCGAGGTCGGCGCCGACAGCTTCGCCGTGGGCATCGCCTCCCAGCGGAAGGGGGCGTACAAGGGCAAGGTCATCAAGGTATCCGAGCCCGACCCACGCATTCGGGCCACGCTCCAGCCGGGACAGACCGGCTTCCCCTTCACCAGGACCAACGCAGCGCTGGAAGCCGCGCTCAATGCCAATATCCAGGCCATGCACGAGGCGGGGGAAATCGCCGACATCCTCGTCTCCTTCGGCCTCGACCGCAGCGCGGCCGACGTGGGTCCGCCGCGCATGATCGAATAGCGCCCGTCTCGTAGGAGCCGGCTTGCCGGCGAATGGCGGGGATGGGTTCGCGAGCAAGCTCGCTCCTACAGCGAATCGTGCGAACCCTTTCGCGAGCAAGCTCGCTACTACGCGCATGGCGCGGATCGGCGGAAATCACCGCGTCCGTCCGGTCAGTGCAAGACATCCGGCCGAAAAGCCGGATAATGCCGGCCATTTCGTCTTGCGTACGCGGTAATCCCCCATGGAAATCAAGGTCAACTTTCTCGACAACCTGCGACTTGAAGCCAAGTTCGACGACTTCACCGTCGTGGCCGACCAGCCCATCCGCTACAAGGGCGATGGCTCGGCGCCGGGTCCGTTCGACTACTTCCTGGCCTCGTCGGCGCTGTGTGCGGCTTACTTCGTCAAGCTGTATTGCCAGACCCGCGACATCCCCACCGAGAACATCCGCCTCTCGCAGAACAACATCGTCGACCCGGAAAACCGCTACAACCAGATCTTCAAGATCCAGGTCGAGCTGCCGGCCGACATTTCCGCCAAGGACCGCCAGGGCATCCTCCGCTCCATCGACCGCTGCACCGTGAAGAAGGTGGTGCAGACCGGCCCCGAGTTCATCATCGAGGAAGTGGAGAACCTGGACGCCGACGCCCAGGCGCTGCTGATGCCGGAAGCCGCCGCCGGCGCCCGCACCTGCATCCTCGGCAAGGACCTGCCGCTGGAAGACACCATCGCCAACATGTCGGGCATCCTCGCCCGGCTCGGCATGAAGATCGAGATCGCCTCCTGGCGCAACATCGTGCCCAACGTCTGGTCGCTGCATATCCGCGACGCCCAGTCGCCCATGTGCTTCACCAACGGCAAGGGCGCCACCAAGGAAGCGGCGCTGGCCTCAGCCCTGGGCGAGTTCATCGAGCGCCTGAACTGCAACTTCTTCTACAACGACCAATACTGGGGCGAGGACATCGCCAACGCGCCCTTCGTCCACTACCCGGACGAACGCTGGTTCAAGCCCGGCCGCCGCGACGCCCTGCCCAAGGAAATCCTCGACGAGTACTGCCTGGCCATCTACAACCCCGATGGCGAACTGCACGGCTCGCACCTCCATGACACCAACTCCGGCAACATCGAGCGCGGCATCTGCTCCCTGCCCTTCGTGCGCCAGTCCGATGGCGAGGTGGTCTACTTCCCCTCCAACCTCATCGAGAACCTCTACCTCAGCAACGGCATGAGCGCCGGCAACACCCTGGCCGAAGCCCAGGTGCAGTGCCTGTCGGAAATCTTCGAGCGCGCGGTCAAGCGTGAAATCCTCGAAGGCGAAATCGCCCTGCCGGACGTGCCCCAGGAGGTGCTGGCGAAGTACCCGGCCATCCTCGCCGGCATCCAGGGGCTGGAGGAGCAGGGCTTCCCGGTACTGGTGAAGGACGCCTCCCTGGGCGGTGAATACCCGGTCATGTGCGTCACCCTGATGAACCCGCGCACCGGCGGCGTCTTCGCCTCCTTCGGCGCCCACCCGAGCTTCGAAGTGGCCCTGGAGCGCAGCCTCACCGAACTGCTGCAAGGCCGCAGCTTCGAAGGCCTGAACGACCTGCCGGCACCCACCTTCGAAAGCCAGGCGGTGACCGAGCCGAACAATTTCGTCGAGCACTTCATCGACTCCAGCGGCGTGGTCTCCTGGCGCTTCTTCAGCGCCAGGGCCGACTACGAGTTCGTCGAGTGGGACTTCTCCGCCGAGGGCGAGAACGCCAACGCCGAGGAAGCCGCCACCCTCTTCGGCATCCTCGAAGCCATGGGCAAGGAGGTCTACATGGCCGTGTACGAGCACCTGGGCGCCACCGCCTGCCGCATCCTGGTGCCGGGCTACTCCGAGATCTACCCCGTGGACGACCTCATCTGGGACAACACCAACAAGGCGCTCTTCTTCCGCGAAGACATCCTCAACCTGCACCGCCTGGACGACGACGCCCTCGAAGCCCTGGTGGCGCGCCTGGAAGAGAGCGAGCTGGACGACTACACCGACATCACCACCCTGATCGGCGTCGAGTTCGAGGAAAGCACCGTCTGGGGCCAACTGACCATCCTCGAGCTCAAGCTGCTCATCTACCTCGCCCTGCAACGCTTCGAGGACACCAAGGAACTGGTGGAAACCTTCCTCCAGTACAACGACAACACCGTCGACCGTGGCCTCTTCTACCAGGCCCTGAACGTGGTGCTGGAGGTGGTGCTGGACGACGAGATGGAACTGGCCGACTACGAAGCCAACTTCCGCCGCATGTTCGGCAACCCGCGCATGGACGCGGTGCTGGGCTCCGTGGACGGCAGCGTGCGCTTCCACGGCCTCACCCCGACGAGCATGAAACTGGAAGGCCTGGACCGCCACCTGCGGCTGATCGACAGCTACAAGAAACTCCACGCCGCACGGGCCAGCGTGGCGGGCTGAGTCCTTCGACCAACGCACCGTCCGCAGGGGGCGCCGCGCGCCCCCATTGCCCGCCCCCAAGGCACTCGTCCAGGCCTTCCCATCACGACACAGCTTGCAAAGAATGCCTTGTCGCCGCCGCGACAGCCGTGGTTATCATTTGGTTCCCACGGACCCAAACCTTTTTGCATGTCCAACGCATCGGAACCTCCCAGTCGCGCCGTCCCCGGCCACCCTCCCGTTCATCATCCCGCCGTCGCCCAGGCAGGCTCGTCTCCTTGCACGGCACCGTTTCGTCCTGCCCTAAGGCCGCCCTGCGCGTCGCCGCCCTCCACGGCAAGGGGCCGCCTATAGGCCTGAAACGCTGACCCGCCCCGGCCGTCGCCACCCTGGCACAACGAAGGGCTTACCTCACCGAACGGGCGTGTCGCCCGAGCGAAACGAAGAGCTGAACGAGCCGTGCGCCGAGAACGCACGCAGGAGACAAGAGAGTGGAATTTTTCGCGTTGGCATTGCTGATCGTGCTGAATGGCCTGTTCGCCATGTCCGAGATCGCGCTGGTGGCCGCCAGAAAGGCGCGCCTGATGAAGCTGGCGGCCGAAGGCGACTCCTCCGCCTCGGTGGCCCTGAAGCTGGGCGAGGATCCGACCCAGTTCCTCTCCACCATCCAGATCGGCATCACCTCCATCGGCATCCTCAACGGCATCGTCGGCGAGGCCGTGCTCGCCGCCCCGCTGGCCAACTGGCTGCAGACCCTCGGCGTGCCCGCCACCACCGCCAGCATCGGTGCCACCGCCGGCGTGGTCATCGTCATCACCTACGTCTCCATCGTCATCGGCGAACTGGTGCCCAAGCGCATCGGCCAGCTCAATCCCGAAACCATCGCCCGCCTGGTGGCCCGGCCGATGGTCACCCTCTCCTTCCTGACCCGCCCCTTCGTCGTGCTCCTGTCCTGGTCGACCCACACCATCCTGCGCATCCTGGGCGTGCGCCAGTCCGCCAGCTCCGGCGTCACCGAGGAAGAGATCCACGCCATGCTCGAAGAAGGCTCGGAAGCGGGCGTCATCGAGCAGCACCAGCATGAAATGGTGCGCAACGTCTTCCGTCTGGACGACCGCCAGCTCGGCTCCCTGATGATCCCGCGCTCCGACCTCGTGGTTGTGGATATCCGCAAGACCCCGGAAGAAAACGTCCAGGCGATGATCGAATCCGAGCACTCGCGCTTCCCGGTCTGCGACGGCGGCCTGGACAATCTGCTCGGCGTCATCCATGCCAAACAGGCCTTCGCCCGCCTGGCCAAGGGCGAGGCGCCCGATTTCACCGAACAGCTCCACCCCTGCGTGTTCGTGCCGGAAACCCTCACCGGCATGGAACTGCTCGAACAGTTCCGCGCCAGCGGCATGCAGATGGCCTTCGTCATCGACGAATACGGCGAGCTGGAAGGCATCGTCACCCTGCAGGACGTACTGGAAGCGGTGACCGGCGAATTCACCCCCAACAACGCCGAAGACGCCTGGGCCGTGCAACGCCACGACGGCTCCTGGCTGCTCGACGGCGCCATCCCCATCCCGGAAATGAAAGACCGCCTCGGCCTCAAGACCGTGCCGGAAGAAGACAAGGGCCGCTACCACACCGTCTCCGGCATGTTCATGCTGCTGCTCGGCCGTGTGCCCGCCACCAGCGACCGGGTGGAATGGAGCGGCTGGTCGTTCGAGGTCGTCGACATGGACGGCAAGCGCATCGACAAGGTACTCGCCAGCCCCATCGACCTGCCCGATTCCGGCGAGGCCGACGGTGCCCTCCCCTGGAACGACAGCGAGAACCGCGACACCAGCCAGCACCGCTGACCCGCTCCCCCCACGCGAACGGCGCCAGGGCCTGGCGCGCTACTACCGCCCTATCCACCCTCCAATAGATGCCTCGCCAACGGGGCATCTCGGCCACACCGAACTGCGCATCTTCGGGCTGCCCAAGTTACCGACCGACTCAGCATTTTCCTCGGTCTTTTCAGTCCACCTCCACTTTCCCGCCACCCAAAGTCAAAGGCATAGATAAGCGCTGCCCTGTTGTCTCGAAAAGCCCTAATGCACCAGAACTCCGGCTTTATCACGCAGACTTCCGGCAGTGAGAACGTCCTATGCAACGCTCTTCCTGACACACTGAGAATGAGCCTCACATGAAATCAAGAACCACCTTTGCGGCCATTGCCTCAATACTCGCCTTCGGCTCCCTTCCATACAACTTGCGCGATCACACCCCGAGCGACTCAGTATCTGAGCCTCTACCAGGCCCCCATGTAAACCAACATCCAGAAACCTCCACAGCAGAGCAAACAAGCGGAAAGCCAGATTCTAAAAAACACAAAGAGGCCGCCTCCGAACCCCTGATCGATAACCAGCATGAAGTACTCGAACTTGCCAACACCATCCAGAATGAAGGCTGGAAGATTGGTTGCACACAAGCCCAGCCAAGACTCGAAGAGTTCAGGAACAACCTTCTCCACCGACCTCACACAGCAAGCCACGCATGGGAGGAAATGGTTTTCATCACCGCAGGCTGCCTATCCGAGATCCAGTTGGATGAGAGATCAGCCATTGACTTGCTCAAGAGAGCGCTTGAGGTCAAACCTCGTGATGCCCAGTTCATGAATATGTTGGGCACCAGTTACCTTCGTAGCGGCCAGGATCTTGAGGCAGAGCAGCTATTCACCTCATTGCTTGCGGACAACGAGCTGAGCCAGACGCTCTGGAATAGCGGGTGGGCCGGGGCTGTCCACGAGAAGCTGGCCATCGTGAAACTGCGCCTTGGTACTGAGGGAAACGATGTCGACCGTCTTAACGATGCCAGGCATCTCTTGCAAACAGCCGATGAGTTCGAGGGGCTTACTGATGTATCACCGCTGCGTCATGGCCAAATTGCAGCGGTTGACTTCTCCTTGGGGCGATATGCGCAGGCGGTGACAGGCTACGAGAGGGCACTGTCGCTACTCAACAATGAAAGCACGCAAAGAGTCTGGAACTCCGAGATGATCAATAAAATGAAGGCTGAGTACACCATGGAATTAGGCCAGATTTACTTCATACAAGGCCATAAAGAGAAGTCCGAGCTAACAATGAAACTGGCCATTGATCATGCGAAAGCATCGTCAGACCCACTTCTTTTCAAAACAATGAAAGCCATCTACGACAACACCATAGACGGCACTGAAGTCGATCTCGGTGACTTCAATGAAATCCGACGTATCCCGTTAGAGTAAGGAGCGCCTTAAATGACCGCCAGGAAGCCCCTACAACTCTGCATCATTATTTTCGGCCTATTGAGTGGAAGCAGCGCCATCGCCGGAATGTCGTCCGCGATCATTCGACACTGCACGCCTGCCATACCCGGCAAGCCATCGGTTTGCGTAGTCCGTAACCTAGCCGTAGATGTAAATCAGAATGTGCGCTGGCACATGTAGAACACAGCCCCTGTCGGGTTAACGCCAAAGGCTCCTGGTGCGCACGGCTCCCCCTTCGCCAGGCAACCTGGCGTGAATCTCGTCTCTTTCCCGCAAGAATCGCCCGCAGCTGAGCTACCATGCCGCACCGAAATCTACGCCCACCCGCTGGCCGCCTATGTCCTCCAACGCGCTGTATACCGACCTCTCCTCCTACTACGACCTGATGTGCGCCGACATCGACTACCAGGCGCAAAGCCACAGCGTGCGTCGGCTGCACCAGCTCTTCGGTAACGACGGGCGCCGCCACCTGGACCTGGCCTGCGGCACCGGCCCCCACGTGCGCCACTTCCTCGACTTCGGCTACCTCAGCGCCGGCCTCGACATCAACCAGCCCATGCTCGACCTCGCCCAGCAGCGCTGCCCCGAAGCCCGCTTCAGCTGCCAGGACATGGCGAGCTTCCAGGTGGACGAACCGCAGGACCTGATCACCTGCTTCCTCTACTCCCTCCACTACAACGCCGGCCTGGAGCCTCTCGCAGCCTGCCTCGGCCGCGTCCACGACGCACTCGCCGAAAACGGCGTGTTCTGCTTCAACAGCGTCGACAAGCACCAGATCGACAATCGCTCCTTCGTGCGCCACAGCGCGGATCACCTGGGCAGCCACTTCACCTTCGGTTCCGGCTGGTACTACAGCGGCGAAGGCGACCGCCAGGCCCTGCGCCTCAGCATCGAGAAGACCACCGCAGGCGTGACCGAAAACTGGCAGGACGAACACAGCATGGTCGCCCTCGGCTTCGCCGACTTGCAGACCCTGCTGGAGCCCCGTTTCGAGGTGCAGGTGTTCGAGCACGACTACGAACGCATCACGCCCTGGGCCGGCAAAAGCGGGAATGCGCTGTTCGTCTGTGTGAAGCGCTGAGGGAAAGGCACCTTGCGGCGAGACGCCCCAACTTAAGGAAGGGGCGCCATCCTTGGAGGGAACACACTCCAGAGCCTGATCCCAATCGGCGCGGCTTGAACTGAAGAGCGGCACCTGCGAAGCACTGCAACCGGTGAACGAAGCCGGCCTCGAACGGCGGGTCGCGACCTGCGTACGAGGCCAAGGTGGTCCTCAGGTGCCGTTCTTGATCCTGCTCCAGGTGCGCGTGCGTACACGTTCCAGCTTCAGCGGCAGGGTCTTCAGGGGGAACAGGTTGTCCATGACGGACTTGGGCGGATAAAGCATGGGGTCATTGCGCAGTCGTTCGTCGACCAACGCAGTGGCGTCGCGGTTGCCATTGGGGTAGCCAAGATAGTTGGAGTTCTTGGCAATGGTTTCCGGGCGCAGCATGTAGTCAAGGAAGGCATAGGCCGGCTGGGGATTGGGCGCACTCTTGAGCGCTACCAGGGTGTTGATCCACATGGGAGCCCCCTCTCGCGGAATGCTGTAGGCCAGCTTGACGCCATTGTTCGCGTTCTCGGCGTTGAGCTTCGCGCTGTAGACCGATCCGCCCCAGCCCACCACGGCACAAATGTCGCCATTGGCGATTTCGGTGGTGAACTTCGCGGAATTGAAGTAGCGGATGTAGGGGCGGATCTCCTTCATCAAGGCCTCGGCCTGCTTGTAGTCGTCCGGGTTCTGGCTGTTCGCGGGCAGGCCCAGGTAGTGCAGGGCGATGGGGAGGATCTCAACCGGCGCATCGAGCATGGCCACGCCGCATTGGCTGAGCTTGGCGATGTTCTCCTGCTTGAAGATCAGATCCCAGGAATCGACCGGGGCGTTCTCGCCAAGCAGTTCGCGCACCTTGTCGACGTTATAGCCAATCCCGGTGGTGCCCCACATGTAAGGAATGGCGTAGCGATTTCCCGGATCGTTCGCCTCCAGCTTGGCCATGACTTCCGGAGCCAGGTGAGACCAGTTGGGGAGTTTCGAGCGATCCAGCTCTTGCAGCAAGCCGGCTCGGGCGAAGTTCGGCAGCAGGTCATCCGGCACCACAACCACGTCATAGCCGCTGCGCCCGGCCATGAGTTTGCTTTCCATCACCTCGGCGTCATCGAACACGTCGAGCACCGGGAGGATGGCGTTTTCCTGCTGAAACTCCTTGAGTGTTTCCGGGGCGATAAAGTCGGACCAGTTGTACAGGTGCACGCTGGGCATATCCGCTTGCGCGCTGCCCGCAATGGCGAGCAGGCCGACCAGACCGAGGTTGAGCAAAGGCTTGCACTGCATGGTGGCTCCTTGAGTCATTGTTATTCGGAGGCGGGATCAGCGGCCTTCGGGTACCAGCAGTTCGCGGCGACCATCGGCATGGTTGATGCGTTCGCCGGGCAGGTTGAGGCGGCGATCGGTGTGGTAGTCGTACAGCGCGCGGGCGGCGGCAATGCCGGTCATATCCAGGCATAGGCCATGGCGGCACTCTTCAGTACCGGCTTCGAACAGCACGCGGCCGAAGGGGTTGGCCACCATACTGCCCCCCGCGAAGGTCAGGCCGTGGTCGCCCTGTCCGACACGGTTCACCATCACGGCGAACACCTGGTTCTCCTGGGCACGGGCAGCCACCGCCGTGCGGTGAACATGGCCGTAGGGCTCCATGTTGCCATCGGTGATCAGCAGCAGTTCGGCACCCAGTTCCGCCAGGGCGCGCGCGGTCTCGGGGAACTCGCAGTCGTAGCAGATCAACAGACCTATGCGCACACCCCGCCACTCCACCGTGGAGAAACGATCCCCCGGCAGCACCGCCTCGCCCTCCCCTACCCACAGGTGCGTCTTGCGGTAGCTCAACGCGATACCGTCCGGCGTCACCAATACGCTGGTGTTGTAGTAGCGGCCTTGATCGTTCTCGGTCAGCCCGCACACCACCGCCAGATCGTGCTCGCGTGCCGCTTGCTGGATGGCGTCCAGGCTAGGGCCGGCCAGCGGCTCTGCCAGGCGGGCAATGTTCTGCGGGTTGGGAAAACCGGTGATCAACGATTCGGGGAACACCACGATGTCGGTATCGGACGAGCAGGCGGCGATGGCGTCCAGCGTGCGTTGCAGGTTGTAGGCGGTATCGCCGTCGCGTCCGGCCATCTGTACGAGTTCGAGCTTCATGGGCAAACCTTGTTGTTGTACGTGGGCTCCGGAAACTTCATGATTTTCCGGAGGGGCGATGTAAGTATGTGTTTTAACGCCGAATTTCATATCACCCCGATTAGCTAACCCCGGGAGTAATCGAGATGGGGCTGACACTGCAGGACCTGGCCTGGCATCGAGCCGTCGGCCACCTGATCGAGCGCCTCGACCAGCCAGACTTCTGGCTGGCCTTGAGCCGGCTGCTGCATGACTACGTACCCGCCGATAGCTGGGTCGCCCTGCTGTTCGGCAACGGGCGCCCACGAGTCTTTGCCGAGAGCCCATTCGAGGGTGGAGGCAGCGACCCGTTGCATCACGATTACCTCAGGGGTCTGTACTTGCTCGACCCCTTCTACATCGCCAGTCGCGAGCACCAGGGCAGCGGCCTGGTGCGTCTGGCGGATGTAGCCCCCGAATGCTTCGAGCAAACCGATTACTACCGGCTGTACTTCACCCACAACGTGGTTGCTGACGAGGTGCAGTTCAACGTCCAGCTGGATGCGGAAAGCACCCTTTGCCTGTCGTTGGGCAGCGAGCGCCGCTTTACCCCTGAACAGATCACCCTGCTGGAGCTGATCCGTCCCTGGGTAACCGCGCTGATGCGCAAGCGCATGTCCTTCGAGCCAGAGCCCGATGAGCAGACGTCGACTGGAAGCCCCCCTGAGGACGGCGGGGTGGACAGGGTGATGCAGCGTTTGGGCACAGCCCTGACCCTGCGAGAAGTGGACGTCGTCCGCCTGATGCTGGCCGGCTGCTCCAACAAGGAAGTCGCGCGCAAGCTGGACATCTCCGCCGAAACGGTGAAAGTCCACCGCAGGCACCTCTACGGCAAGCTCAATATCAAGTCTCAGTCGGAGTTGTTCGCCCTGTTCATGAAGGCTCAGAGCACGCCCTGAAAGCACGCGCACTCCCCGTTTACCTGCGCTGCGGCCCGTCACGGTCAATCCCCTGGCCGGGTGTAGCGACCCGAAAGACCTCGACGCCCATGCAGTTCTTACTGCAATGCTCCATGGCAGATCGCGTGGGGAGGCCCCCGGGCCTGCCGGAGTCCAATGTCTCCTGTTCGCTGACCCCAGGTGATCCGCCCTCTTTCGTTCAGCGACGCAGACAGCCAGCCCTGGTTCGTCGCCTTCGACTTCGCCCCGATGATCGCCGCCGCCCGGCCCTGCCGCGCTTCATGGCGGCGAATGACGACCGCAGGCGGTAGGAGCCGGCTTGCCGGCGAACGCGGCGGGGGCTTTCGCGAGCGACCAGGGCCGGCTTGTCGTTGCCCTGAAGCGCTGGAGGAAGAGAAACGCCGCAGGGCGCTGCGGCGTTTTTGGGGGTATGGAATGGCCGGGATCGATCAGGAGCGGCCGCTTCTGGCCATCTGCGCCGACTGAAAGAAGTACCGGGGACTATTCACCCACCAACTGGATCACCGTCTTGCCCTTGCCGCGACCTTCCGCGACCTGGCGAAATGCCTCGTTGACCTCATCCAGTTCAAAGGGCCGCTCATCTACGCGGATCGTCAGTTGCCCGGCATTTGCCAGTGCAGCCGCCTCGCGCAGGATAGCCCCGTGATGCTCACGCCCCTTGCCGGTGAGCAACGGCGTCAGGGTGAAGACGCCCGAGTAGGTGGCGCTTCTGAAGGATAGCGGCGCGAGGCTGTGCTGACCCCAGCCCAGGCAGCTCAGAACGTGCCCGGTATAAGGCTTCACGGCCTGAAACGACGCATCCAGCGTGCTGCCTCCGACCGTGTCGTAGACGATGTCGAAACCTTCCCCAGCCGTGTGCTGTTCGACATAGGCCTCCACGCTCTGCGCCTGGTAGTCGATCGCCGTCGCCCCCAGCGAGCGAATGAAGTCGAGACTCGCCGCCGAACCGGTGGCGTAAACCTCGGCACCGCGCGCCTTGGCCAACTGCACCGCTACCTGGCCGACACCGCCCGCGCCGCCGTGAATCAGCACACGCTGCCCCGGGCGGACATTGGCGCGGTCCACCAAGCCTTCCCAGGCGGTGATGAATACCAGAGGCAGGGCGGCGGCCTCGCGCATGCCGAGGGTGTGCGGCTTGGACGCGATCAGCCGGGCGTCCACGGCGATGTATTCGGCCATGGTGCCCTGAGCGCCGCCGATACCGCCGGCCATGCCGAAGACCTCCTGACCAGGCGCGAACCCTTCAACCGCCTCGCCCAGCTCGATGACAGTGCCGGCGAGGTCCAGGCCGAGCACCGCCGGCAGCGGCTGGCGGGCGTGCGCCCCTGCGCCGGTGGCGATCTTGGTGTCGAGCGGGTTGACCCCTGCGGCATGGACCCGGACCAGGACCTGCCCCTTGCCGGGAACGGGGCGAGCGATGTGGCGTACGGCCAGCGGGGCCTGGGCGGACTCGGCGATAGCGGCAAGCATCAGGTGTTTCATGGTCTGGAACCTCGATGAAGTGGACACCTGCAGATTGCGCCCACTTCACCATTCCGATAAGAAACTAAATTTGCATATTACTTATTCCCCAAAGAGGCCTAATCGCGATGGATCTGTTCGACAGCATGCGCATCTTCGTGCGCGTCGTGGAGCGAGGGTCGTTCTCTGCGGTCGCGCGCGAACTGAACGTCGGGCAGCCCGCGGTGAGCAAGCAGGTCCGTGCCCTGGAGCAGTATCTGGGCGGGCCGGTGTTCGCCCGCAGCACCCGGCACCTGGCGCTGACCGACCAGGGTCAAGGCTTCTACAACCACTGCCAGGAGATCCTCGGCCAACTCGAAACCGCCACGCGCAGCTTCGCCAGCGGCCAGGAGCAGATCGCAGGGCCGCTGCGAGTCGCCGCCCCGGTCAGTTACGGCAGGCTGTGCATTGCGCCCCTCATCGGAACCTTTCTGCAGCGCCATCCCGACATCCGGATCGACCTGCGCCTGAGCGATCACAACGAAGACCTGCTCAAGGAGAACATTGACCTGGCCATCCGGATCGGCGTGGTGAAGAGCGAAGGCCTGGTGGCCGCGTCTCTGGGCAACAGCACGCGGCGGCTGTATGCCTCACCCGCCTATCTGGAGCGGCACGGCCTGCCGCGCGCGCCCGCTGAACTGGCAGACCACAACTGCATCGCGTTCACCTTGCTGGAGCACTACGACAGCTGGCACTTCACCCGCGAGGCAGAAGCGCTCGATGTGACCATCAAGGGAAACGTCACCAGCAACAGCAGCGAGGCCATCCGCGAAATGGTCCTGCACGGCCTGGGCATCTCCCTTTCGCCAGAATGGCTGTTCGCCGCGGATGTCGAACAGGGCCGCGTGCGTACCCTGCTCGACGACTATCAGGCCACGGCGCTGCCTGTCAGCGCCGTATTCAGTCGTGAGCGACGACGTTCAGCCCGGACGATGGCATTCATCGATTTTCTGCGGGAGCACCTGTAAGTCTCCCCAGACGAAGCGCAGGCCCGCGCTCATTGCCATAACGGATACGCCTGTCGGCTCGCGATGATGAAGTCCGGCAAGTCCAGTTGCACACACCAACTCGGCTTCATCCGCTTCCGTCGCCGGTAACTGAGGTTCCTGCGGGCGCGCTGCCAGTGCGCTGTGTCGATAACCGGCCCAGAGCGCGCTCAGATTTAGACGATCTGTTGCATAAGTTCGACGATCTGAATCCGAAAGCAAAGCCTGCCTCCCTAGTATTGATTCCAAGCTTGTTCAACAAGTGGTCAATCAACCTACTGGAGAATCACCATGACCCGTATCGCTGCTCTCTCCCTGGACCAAGCCCCTGCTGGCTCGCGTGCTGCTCTTGAAGGCGTGCAAAAAGGTCTCGGGTTCATTCCCAATGCATTCAAGACCCTGGCTCACTCCCCGGCTGCATTGAATGGTTACCTGGGCCTCTCCCAGACGCTGGGTAAGGGCTCGCTGAGCGCCGCAGAGCGTGAGGTCGTTGCCCTCGCGACCTCGGAAATCAACGGTTGCGACTACTGCCTGGCCGCGCACAGCTTCTTTGGCGCCAAGGCGGGATTGAACGATGAGGCCATTCACAAGGCCCGTACCGGCACGCTCAGCGCGGTCGCGGCGCTGGCGCATCAGATCACCGAAAGCCGCGGCCGATTGAGTGATGCACAGATCGCTGCGGCGCGCGAGGCAGGTCTTGCCTACAGCAAGATCGTGGAGGTGGTGGCACAGGTCACGCTGTTAACCCTGACCAACTACCTGAACAACATCGCCGCTACCGATATCGACTTCCCGCCATCGTCACATTGAGAGGGTAACCGCCATGAGCCAAGTGACTATCTACACCACCCAGCGCTGCCCTTACTGCGTGAGCGCCAAGCGACTGCTATCGAGCAAGGGCGTCACCCCATACGAGATAAACGTTGAAGAATCGCCCCAGCACCTGGCGGAAATGATGCAGCGATCCCAGCGCAGAACCGTCCCGCAGATATTCATTGGCGAGGTGCATGTCGGCGGTTTTGATGATCTGGCGAGTCTCGATCACAAGGGCGGGCTCGATGCGTTGCTTCACTCCTGATGCGAAACGGTGCTTCGGAATGTGACCCCATCCGAAGCACCCTTTTTTCGAATCGATTCCTGGCCACGCCTGTCCTTTGGGTCTTGACGCTAGACCGGCTGATGGTTGCGTCCCCTTTTTCGCCAATGGATCAGCGACGAAGTCGTCCCCACCCTCCACGACCACTACCGCTCCCCAACCGCCAGCCCGCGCCGCGTGCTGATGACCTGGGCCGACCAGCGCATCGCCGCCCTGAAGTGGCAAGGCGAAATCTGGATCGCCCGCCCCGACCTGCCGCGCCTCATGGCGACGAACGACGATCGGGCACTGGGGCACGGACCGAGCTGGAGGCGGTAGGAGCCGGCTTGCCGGCGAACGCGGCGAGGGCTTTCGCGAGCGAGCAGGCGTCGGGTTGTCGTCGCCTTAAAGCTGTAGAGGAAGAGAAACGCCGTAGGGAGCTGCGGCGTTTTTTTGGTGGTAGACGTTTGGAGTGCGGATATCAGCCAGGAACGACCATGAAAGATGAAGAGTCAATCGGTCACGCTCTGCTTATGCCTGTCTTTTTACTGCCAGATCCGTCTTCGCTTTAGCGCCGAAGACGATTGAGGCAATGACCAGGAGCATGCCGATCAAATGCCCTGCGGACAGTAACTCACCCAGTACAAAGAAACCGATCAAGGCTGCACTAACCGGCATTACACCAGTGAACAGCCCCGCCACATTGGCAGGAACCTCAGAGATTCCTCTGTACCACAGCAGGAAGGACAGTACGCTCGCGGTGATGGAGTAAAGCAGCACCCAATACCAAATCTCAGCGTCGGCAGCGTTCCAGTCAAAAGCAATCGCCTGGGGTATGGCCAGGGGAAGGAATAGAAGTGCACCTACAAGATTGACACCAAATGCCATGCTCCAAGGGTGTACGGTCAATGACAGACGGCGAGAGAAAACAGCAAAGATTGCTTCAGCAAGAACGGCGCCCAGTACCAATGCGTTGCCCAGCATGCTGCTCTTTCCGGAAGCGCTTGCGTCCTGCAGGTTCAGTAAAGCGATCCCCAGTACTGCAAACACAATAGCTATTGCTCCTCTGCTGTCGACCCGCTCACGAATCCATATCCATGCCAGCAGCGCGATTATTGAAGGAAGTGCACTGGTGATTACCCCCGCACTGGTCGCCGACGTATAAATGACGCCGTAGAGCATAAAAACACTAAACAAGAAGCAACCGAAAAAGGATTGCATGAACAGCCCACCCCAACTGGCCTTATTGAGACCTTGGCGGAATGACGTCTTGAGCATTCCCGGGGAAAGAATGATCGTCGCAATCGCGAAACGCAGTGCCGCGAAAAGAAATACAGGGAGATCTGCCACTACTATCTTTCCGATACCAATATTACTACCCACCATACACATTGACAGAGCAAGGCAGAGATAAGCAATTATTGGTGCCCTTGAAGTTTTATGCCGCATGATTATTTCCGTATTCCTTAAGACCTTCCGATATACAGGCACTCGTTTCTTGAGCCGAGAACCCTTCTCCAACTCGAACCATGGTTGCCCCATGGGAAATCGCAAATAAACAATCGCTGCTGACGCCAATGCCTTGAGTGGAGTACTGATATCCAATAGATTCACCCCTGTTCTGCGGCAACCCCATAGATCATGGTGATCGCTGGAAGCTCAACTCCTACAAAGCTCAACTTCGTACCGACTCCTGACTCAACGGTGACGCAAGGCTTGAAGCATCACATATCCAGACCACTGCCAGATTTAAACCCTCCAAGCAAGGCAATAACTGATAGACATCTTAATAGTTATCACCTCCTTCTATAAACGCAAGACAAGGATGACTCTTTCGCCCCCGGATTACACGTCATATGTGTTAGGAAAGCCTCATTCATCCGCACCAGACAATTCATCTAAAAACAGTAATGAAAGTAAAAGTCGACTGCATGTTTTGGCTGACGACTTTGGAGTTAAACCCGCCTGAAGTGGATAGCTGCCTCTGGCCGCTGGCATTCCTTGGATAACAGCCGCCCCAAAACAAAAAGACACGCCCCAAGGCGTGTCTTTTTCATTCGACCGAACGGACTCAGCGACTTATCCACTGGCCCCCTGCCCCAGCGCAGCACCCTGCCCTTCCCGCGCGCGGCGGCGGGTGATGAGCAGGCCGGAGCAGACCACGACGATGGCCAGGGCCGGTGTGGAGAGCACGTCGATGCGGTGGTCCGGGCGGAAGAGCATGAGGACCAGCACGCCGCTGATGAAGAGGATCACGCCCCAGGTGAGCCAGGGGAACAGCCACATGCGGTAGCCCAGGGTCTTGCCTTCGGCCGTGAGGCGCTTGCGCAGGCGCAGCTGGGAGATGGCGATGACGGTGAGGAAGGCGGCGCCTGTGGACAGCAGCACGGCGATCAGCGGGGTACCGCTGCGGTTGGTGACCTAGACGCACACCGGGGCATCGCCACGGCGGCTCAGGGAGTAGAGCATGCGCGAGGCGGTGCCAAGGGCCACCCAACCTGTTGAGCCACCACCAGCACTTTGCGCTCTCCAGAAACGCAGCGGCGGAGATCCTCGACGAGGTCGCCGCCTGGGAAGAAGCGCTCAAGGACCACTATGCGCAATACCTGGCCGGCGCCGAACTGGACGCAGCCGTAGACGCAACCAGCGGACGCAGACTCCTCGACTGAGTAGCGCAATGCCTTCGCCCGCTGCTGCTCGGCACGGAATCCGACACCCGTAAAAGTCCCGCCCCTTGCCCTGCCCTACCCGCTTACCTATGCTGCGGCCCGTCACGGTCAATCCCGTGGCCGGGTGTAGCGACCCGAAAGACATTGGCGCGATTGCGCCGCAAGGTGCATGCGAGAAACGGCGGACGTTTCTTGCAGGCATCGACGCGCATGCAGTTTTTACTGCAGTGCTCTATGGCAGATCGCGTGGGGAGGCCCCCGGGTCTGCCGGTTCCAGTATGCCGGTTCGTCAACCCTGCGCGATCTGCCACCCCAATGTTTGACGACGTTAGTGGCAGCTCCTCAATCTCATACTGGAGCTTCACCATGCATGACGCATACACCCCCATCGTTTTCCAACGCCACTGCCATCAACTGCGCGCCGTGATGATCGACAACCAGCCCTGGTTCGTCGCCTTCGATTTCGCCCTGATGATCGCCGCCACCCGCCCCTACCGGCTCACCAAGCGCATCTACCCCCACCAACGCCGCTTCGCCGTCCTCCAGCACCAGAGCGGCACCTGCGAAGAGCTGGAGCTGGTGAACGAAGCCGGCCTCTACCGCGCCCTTTACCGCTTCGGGCACCCCGAGCATTGCGCCCTCAGCCAATGGATCAGCGACGAAGTCGTCCCCACCCTCCACGACTACTACCGCTCCCCAACCGCCAGCCCGCGCCGCGTGCTGATGACCTGGGCCGACCAGCGCATCGCCGCCCTGAAGTGGCAAGGCGAAATCTGGATCGCCCGCCCCGACCTGCCGCGCTTCATGGCGACGAACGACGATCGGGCACTGGGGCATGGGCCGAGCTGGCGACGGCTGCCGTAGGCCGTAGGAGCCGGCTTGCCGGCGAACGCGACGGGGTTTTCGCGAGCAAGCTCGCTTGTATGTCGTAAGGTGGGTCTGTCGGGGGTGGAGGGACTGAGCTCGCTTCTGCAAGACAGACGGTAGGAGAACTCCCCCACTCCTGGCTCACGACAAGCGCCGATAAGGAATCCATCGACTCGAGTAGCCGCTCGAGATCGACCATATCTGCAAGCCTGCGCACAGGTGAGCCCCCCGACAGACTCATTCATCTTGTCGGCCGGAATCGCACATGACAACCCAATCCCCCATCATCGGCATCGACGTGGCCAAGGACAGCCTGAGCCTGTATCGCGCCGACCTGGACCAGTACTGCACCCTGGACAATGACGCCCGCAGCATCCGCGCCTGGCTGAAGACGCTCCCCGGCGACTGTGCCTTGGCAGTGGAAGCCACCAGCACCTATCACGTGCAGCTGGTCGACCTGGCCCATGCGCGTGGTCATCGCCTCTATGTCATTGATGGCTATCGCCTGAGCAATTACCGCAAGGGCATCGGTGGCCGCATCAAGACCGACGCCAGCGATGCCCGTCTACTGGCCCGTTATCTGGCCCACGAACAGGCCCAACTGCGGGTCTGGCAACCCGCCGGCAAGGCTTACCGGCTGCTGCAAAGCCTGCTGCGACGCCGGGCGACGCTGATCCGCAGTGCCACGGCGCTGCGCCAGAGCTTTGGCCATGACACCCAGTTCAAGGTGTCGATGAAAGCGGCGCTCAGCTCCCTCAAGCGCCTGGAGCAGCGCCTCGATCAGGACATTGCCCAGGCCCTGAAGGACGCTGGCCTGGCCGAGCAGGCCAAGCGTTGCCGGGCCATTGAAGGCATCGGCCCGCTAACCGCAGCAGCCCTGAACATGGCCTTTCAGCGTGGCCCCTTCCGCAACAGCGACGCCTTCATCGCCTTCCTGGGCCTGGATGTGCGCGCGAAGGAATCGGGGCGCTACAGCGGACGCCGCAAGTTGAGCAAACAGGGCGATCCGGAGGTCCGGCGGCTGCTACACAATGCCGCCATGGCCGCCAGTCGCACCAAAGCTTGGCAGAAGCTCTATCTGGGCTACCTGGAGCGTGGTCTGAAAAAGACCGAAGCCCTGACCATCCTGGCACGGAAACTGGCTCGAATTGCCTTCGCCCTCATGAAGACCCAGCAGCCGTATCGGTCACCAACCTGTACGGCGGGGTAGACATAGAATCTCCTACGCGAAGCGTTGGTACAGCCATCCCGCCGTAGCTCCGATGAAGTCCTGCGGGCGGACTCTGTTGCCGCTCCATGTTCGCGAGCGAGCAGGCGCCGGGTTGTCGTTGCCTTAAAGCTCTGGAGGAAGAGAAACGCCGTAGGGAACTGCGGCGTTTTTGGGGATATGGAAAGGCTGGGATCGGCCAGAAGCAGCCGTTTGTCATCGGCCCAATTCGCTCGAAAACAGACGGATCGATTCACTTGCCACTACGAAACCGACATCCCGTAATTGCTCCACCTCTTAGCCAACGACTAAACTCCCCTGCATGAAACGCCGCCTTCGGTTCCTCCTCGTCTTTCTGATCAGCCTGGCGCTTCCCCTGAGCGGGATGGCGGGCGTCGAGGCGCCGGCCGAGCCCTGTCCGATGCAAGCCGCCGGCATGAGCCAGATGGCGGACATGGATATGGACTGCTGCCATGACCTGGACAAGATGGCCGAGCATGGCAAGAAAGCCTGCAAGACGGGCCAGGAATGCAAGACCGGCAGCATGCTTCAGGTTTCAATCCTGAAACCACCGGTCACCCTTACCGGGCCTGTGCTCGCCGACTCCTACCCTGTAGCTGTTCCCGACCGCTCCCCTGCCGATCTCTGGCGACCTCCCTGCGTCTGATTCCTCTCCCTGTCTGAACTCCCCACCTGCATCGCTTCCGACTGCGGGAGGGCACGCGCCTACGCGCTGAATATTCAGAGGAATCGTCAGATGACTTCCTTGAGTCCTTGCCCCGGGCTGCCTGTTGCGGCCGCCCTGGCAATGATGCTGTTTGCCTTGCCGAGCCAGGCGGCCTCGCTGTCGCTGGACGACGCGTTGCAGCTGGCAGAGCGCAATGCACCGTCCTTGTCCGCTCAAGCGGCCAAGTTGGATGCGGCGAAAAATGCCGCGATACCCGCCGGCGAACTGCCGGATCCCAAGCTCGCCCTGGGCGTGCAGAACGTCCCCATCGAGGGCGAAGACCGCTGGAGCCTCGACCGCGACTTCATGACCATGCAGATGGTCGGCGTGATGCAGGAGATGCCCAATCGTGACAAGCGCAAGGCGCGGGTCGAAACGGCCCAGGCTTCGGTGGATCGGGCTACAGCCGAGGCGGAAGCCGAACGCGTGAAAGTCCGCCGGGAAACCGCCCTGGCCTGGATCGCGACCTACACCGAGCAGCGCAAACTCGCCCGATTCGACGACTTCTTCCGGGAAAACCGACTGCTGGCGGAGACCGTTCGGGCCCGCCTGGCGGGAGGACGCGGCCAGGCGCTGGACGCGGTCGAGCCCAAGCAGGAAGCGGCCCAACTGGCGGAGCAGCAGGACGATCTGGCACTCCGGGTGGCCCAGGCGCGAGCGGCACTTAAGCGCTGGGTCGGCCAGGAGGCTGCGCGGCCCCTTGCCGGTGACTTTCCGCACTGGCCCATCGATGCTTCCAGGTACCTGCACGCCCTGCATCGCCATCCCGAACTGGCGACCTACGAGCCGATGGCGCGGGAAGCCGAAGCCCAGGTGCGCGAGGCCGAAGCGGAGAAGAAATCCGACTGGAGCTGGGAGGTGGACTACCAGCGCCGTGGGCGCGAATTCGGCGACATGATGACCGTGCAATTCACCTTCGACCTGCCGCTTTTTTCCAGTACTCGCCAAGACCCGAAGATCGCTGCGCGACGGGCCCAGGTCGGTCAGCTGGAGGCCGAGCGCGAAGCCCTGCTTCGCGAGCACGCCCAGCAACTGGAAGCGGATCTGGCGGACTACCAGCGCCTGGATCGGGCGGTGGCCCGCAGTCAGTCCACCCTGGTGCCCCTGGCCGAAGAGAAGGTGGCGCTCGCCCTGGCGGGTTATCGCGCCGGGAATACCGAGCTGGCCAGTGTCATCGCGGCACGGCGCGAGCTTGTCCAGGCCCGACTCAAGGAGCTCGACGTGCAAGGCTTGAAAGCATTGGCTGCTGCCCGCCTTTACTTCACCTACGGAGAGGGCCGCCCATGAGCCGTGCATCCTGGAAGCTGCCAGCGCTGATGAGCCTGGCTCTGCTCGTAGGTGCGGCAGGCGGTTACTGGTTTGCGGCCCAACGGGGTCCGGATGGAGTGCCGACGGTCACCGATGGCAATCGCGGCGCCCCCGCAGCCGAACGTCAGCCGCTCTACTGGTACGACCCCATGTTCCCGCAGCAGAAGTTCGACAGCCCCGGCAAATCGCCCTTCATGGACATGCAGTTGGTACCAAGATATGCGGATGAAATGGGAGAAAGTACTGCTGTCCGCATAGAGCCGGGCATCCAGCAGAACCTCGGTGTGCGGTTGGCCTCGGTCACCAAGGGGAAACTGGAGCAAAGCCTGCAAGTAAGCGGCGTCCTGGCCTTCAATGCGCGCGAAGTGGCACTGGTACAGGCGCGGGCCGGTGGTTTCGTCGAGCGCACCTACGTCCGCGCACCTGGCGATCTGATTGCGGCCGGCGAGCCCCTCGCCGACCTGTTGATTCCCGAGTGGGCCGCCGCCCAGGAAGAGTTTCTCGCGCTGCGCCGCAGCGGCGACCCGGCCATGTCGGCTGCAGCTCGTCAGCGTCTACGCCTGATCGGGATGCCGCCGGAGCTGATCACTCGGGTCGAGCGCGGCGGAAAAGCCAGGCCAGTCATGACGCTGACCAGCCCCATCAGCGGTGTGATTCGCGAACTCGACGTGCGCATTGGCATGACCCTGTCCGCCGGACAGACCCTTGCCAGGATCAACGGCCTGGAACACGTCTGGCTGGAGGCGGCCATCCCGGAGTCCCAGGCTGGCGCATTGCAAATCGGGCAGACGGTCGAAGCCCGGCTACCAGCCCTCCCCGGCGAAGTGATCCACGGGGCGCTTTCCAGCGTGCTTCCCGAGAGCGACCCGCAAAGCCGTACGTTACGCGTGCGCGTCGAACTGGCCAATCCCGACGGCCGCTTGCGGCCAGGCATGACCGCCCAGGTTCGACTGAACCAGTCAAGCCAGACCGATCTGTTGCTGCTGCCCAGTGAAGCGGTCATTCGCACGGGCAAACGCGCGCTCGTGATGCTTGTAGAAGAAAACGGTCGCTTCCGCCCGGTTGAAGTCCAGCTGGGTCAGGAGAGCGAAGGTCAGGTAGCGGTGCTCGAAGGATTGGCCGCCGGCCAGCAGGTCGTCGCCTCCGGGCAGTTCCTGATCGATTCGGAAGCCAGCCTGCGGGGTATCGAGGCCAGGGCACTGGGCAAGCCAACGATGCCCATCGACCGGCCCACCCTGCATGAAGCCGAGGGCAGCATCGTCGAAGTCGGTGCCCAGGAGCTGACGATTTCCCACGGCCCCTTCAAGACCCTGGGGATGCCCGGCATGACCATGACCTTTCCCCTGGCCAGGCCCGAACTGGCGCGGGGCCTGAAAGCGGGTGACCGCATCAGCCTGAAAGTGCGCGAGGGCAATTCCGGGTTGCTGATCGAGCAGCTGGAGAAACTGGAGAGTGCGCCATGATCGAGAAGCTGATTCGCTGGTCAGTCGCCAACCGGTTCCTGGTGCTGCTGGCTACTCTATTTGCGGTGGCCTGGGGCATCTGGTCGCTGCGCAGCACCCCTATCGATGCCCTGCCCGACCTCTCCGACGTACAGGTCATCATCCGCACGTCCTATCCAGGCCAGGCCCCGCAGATCGTCGAAAACCAGGTCACCTACCCGCTGACCACCACCATGCTTTCGGTGCCCGGGGCCAAGACGGTCAGGGGCTTCTCGTTCTTCGGTGACAGCTTCGTTTACGTGCTGTTCGAGGACGGTACCGACCTGTATTGGGCGCGCTCGCGGGTGCTTGAATACCTGAACCAGGTGCAGGGGCGCTTGCCCGCCGCCGCCAAGCCCGCGCTGGGCCCGGATGCCACGGGGGTCGGCTGGATATTCCAATATGCCCTGGTCGACCGCAGCGGCACTCACGACCTGGCGCAACTTCGAGCGTTGCAGGACTGGTTCCTCAAGTTCGAGCTGAAGGCCCTGCCCAACGTGGCCGAAGTCGCCACGGTGGGCGGCATGGTGAGGCAGTACCAGATTCAGGTCGACCCGATCCGCCTCGCCAACCTGGGTATCACCCAGGGCGAAGTGGTCGAGGCCATCGGCAAGGCCAATCAGGAAACCGGTGGTGCCGTGCTGGAACTGGGCGAGGCCGAGTACATGGTCAGGGCTTCCGGCTACCTGAAGACCCTCGCCGACTTCCGTGCCGTGCCGTTGAAACTAACGCCCGAGGGCACGCCCATCACCCTGGGCGATGTGGCGACGATCCAGCTCGGGCCGGAGATGCGCCGGGGCATTGCCGAACTCGATGGCGAAGGGGAAACCGTCGGCGGTGTGGTGATCCTGCGCAGCGGGAAGAACGCGCGTGACACCATTGCCGCCGTGAAGGCCAAGCTCGATGAGTTGCAGAAGAGCCTGCCCGAGGGCGTGGAGCTGGTCATCACCTATGACCGCAGCCAACTGATCGAGCGGGCGGTGCGCAACCTCAGCCACAAGCTGATCGAAGAGTTCATCGTGGTCGCCCTGGTTTGCGCCGCGTTCCTCTGGCACCTGCGCTCCTCCATGGTGGCCATTGTCTCGCTGCCGGTGGGCGTGCTGATCGCGTTCGCCGTCATGCGCTACCAGGGCATCAACGCCAACATCATGTCTCTGGGCGGGATCGCCATTGCGATAGGCGCCATGGTCGACGCCGCCGTGGTGATGATCGAGAACGCCCACAAGCGCGTTGAGGCCTGGAACGCCAGCCATCCCGGCGAAACCTTGCGCGGCGAGCAGCACTGGCGGGTGATGACCGATGCGGCGATCGAGGTCGGCCCCACGTTGTTCTTCAGCCTGATGATCATCACCCTGTCGTTCATCCCGGTGTTCACCCTGGAGGCCCAGGAGGGCCGCCTGTTCGGCCCACTGGCCTTCACCAAGACCTACGCGATGGCCGCCGCCGCGGGTTTGTCGGTGACGCTGATTCCGGTGTTGATGGGTTACTGGATACGTGGACGGCTGCCAGCCGAGCAGCGCAATCCGCTCAACCGTGGGTTGATTCGCCTGTACCAGCCGGCGCTGGATGCCGTGCTGCGGTATCCCAGGGCAACCCTGGTGGTGGCCCTGCTGGCATTCCTGACCACGCTCTGGCCGGTTTCGCAGCTGGGTGGAGAGTTCCTGCCGCCACTGGACGAGGGCGACTTGCTCTACATGCCTTCGGCGCTGCCTGGCCTCTCCGCACAGAAGGCCTCGGAGCTGTTGCAACAGACCGACCGGCTGATCAAGACCGTCCCGGAAGTGGCGGGTGTGTTTGGCAAGGCCGGACGCGCCGAGTCCGCCACCGACCCAGCACCGCTGGAGATGTTCGAGACCACGGTACGCTTCAAGCCCAAGGATCAGTGGCGTGCGGGAATGACCAGCGACAAGCTGGTGGAGGAGCTAGATCGCGTGGTCAAGGTGCCGGGCCTGACCAACATCTGGATTCCGCCGATTCGCAACCGGATCGACATGCTGGCGACAGGCATCAAGAGCCCTATCGGGGTGAAGGTCGCCGGGACGAATCTTGCTGAAATCGACCAGGTGACCCAGGCCGTCGAGCGTGCTGCCAGGACGGTGCCCGGCGTGACCTCGGCCCTCGCCGAACGCCTGACCGGCGGACGTTACATAGATGTGGATATTGATCGGCAGACGGCCGCTCGCTACGGGATGAACATCGCCGACGTGCAAGCCATCGTCGCCAGCGCCATTGGCGGCGAAAACATCGGCGAGACCGTGGAAGGGCTTGCACGCTATCCCATCAACCTGCGCTACCCCCGTGAGTGGCGGGACTCGGTCGATGCCCTGGAGCGACTGCCCATCTATACCGCCCAGGGCGGCCAGATCACCCTCGGAACGGTGGCGCGGATCCGGATCACCGATGGGCCGCCCATGCTCAAAAGTGAAAATGCGCGCCCTTCGGGTTGGGTGTACATCGACGTTCGCGGGCGAGACCTGGCCTCGGTCGTGGCGGATCTGCGCCAGGCCGTCGAGGCCTCGGTGACACTGGCGCCCGGCATTAGCCTCAGCTATTCCGGGCAGTTCGAATTCCTGGAGAGGGCCAATGCCCGTTTGAAACTGGTGGTGCCGGCCACCTTGGCGATCATCTTCGTTCTGCTCTACCTCACCTTCGGCCGCTTCGACGATGCCCTGCTGATCATGGCCACCCTACCGTTCGCGCTGACCGGAGGCGTCTGGTTCCTCTACCTGATGGGCTTCAACCTGTCGGTCGCGACCGGTGTGGGTTTCATCGCGCTGGCCGGCGTGGCGGCCGAATTCGGCGTGATCATGCTGCTCTACCTGAAGAACGCCTGGACCGAGAAGCAGGATGCCGGGCACACGACAAACGAAGACTTGCGGGGCGCCATTCGGGAAGGAGCGGTACAGCGCGTACGTCCCAAGGCCATGACAGTCGCCGTCATCATCGCCGGCCTGCTGCCGATCCTCTGGAGTGGCGGAAGCGGCAGCGAAGTGATGAGCCGCATCGCCGTACCCATGGTCGGCGGCATGATCACCGCGCCGCTGCTATCCCTGTTCGTCATCCCGGCGGCGTATTGGCTGATGCGCCGTCGTACCCAACCCCACCCCACTTCGCAAACCACCCTTGGAGAAGTTTCATGAGAGCAGCACTCACCACTGCATTTGCCCTCGTTTTGAGCTCGGCCCTACCCGCCCTCGCCGACGATATGTCCGGCATGAACATGGGCGACACGACAAAGGAGCCCGCCCAGGTGCAGGCGCAAACCGCCACGGCAAGTGGCACGGTCAAGGCAGTCGATCCAGCCAAGGGCACGGTCACGATTTCCCATGGGGCCGTGCCGAGCCTTAAATGGCCGGCGATGACCATGGCCTTCGCTGCCAGCCAGGAACAACTCGAAAGTGTTGAAGTGGGAGAGAAGGTCACCTTCGAGTTCAAGGCGGAAGGCATGAATGCCTCCATTCTGAATATCACCAAGGCGGAATAACGGTCAGCACCGTCGAGGAGTCCGATCTCAGTGCGAAAGTGCTGCTGCAAGACGGCTCCTCTTCCGAGAAGAAGTGTGTTCCCGCCATAGGGGACCAACACTCGCAATGGAGCGATGTTTGCAAGCTTTCAGCGGCCGCCATTGGCCGATAGCTGCCCCAAAACAAAAAGACACGCCCCAAGGCGTGTCTTTTTCATTCGACCGAACGGACTCAGCGACTTATCCACTGGCCCCCTGCCCCAGCGCAGCACCCTGCCCTTCCCGCGCGCGGCGGCGGGTGATGAGCAGGCCGGAGCAGACCACGACGATGGCCAGGGCCAGTGTGGAGAGCACTTCGATGCGGTGGTCCGGGCGGAAGAGCATGAGCACCAGCACGCCGCTGATGAAGAGGATCACGCCCCAGGTGAGCCAGGGGAACAGCCACATGCGGTAGCCCAGGGTCTTGCCTTCGGCCGTGAGGCGCTTGCGCAGGCGCAGCTGGGAGATGGCGATGACCAGGTACACCAGCAGAGCGATGGCGCCAGAGCTGGCCATGAGGAAGCCGAATACCTTGGAGGGCACCAGGTAGTTGGCGATGACGGTGAGGAAGGCGGCGCCTGTGGACAACAGCACGGCGATCAGCGGGGTGCCGCTGCGGCTGGTGACCTGGGCGCAGGCCGGGGCATCGCCACGGCGGCTCAGGGAGTAGAGCATGCGCGAGGCGGTGTAGAGGGAGGAGTTGAGGCAGCTGGTGACCGAGGTGAGTACCACGAAGTCGATGATGGCCTTGGCGTGGGGCACGCCGAGGGTGTCCAGCACGGTGACGTAGGAGCCTTCGCTGGCCAGGCGCGGGTCGGTCCAGGGCACCAGGGCGACGACGATGAAGATCGACAGGATGTAGAACAGGGTGATCCGCCAGATGACGGAGTTGGTGGCCCTGGAGATCTGCTTGCCGGCGGCGTCGGATTCGGCGGCGGCGATGGTGACCACCTCCGCCCCCAGGAAGGAGAACATGGTGATGAGCATGGCGCTGAGCACGGCGCCGAAGCCGTTGGGCATGAAGCCGCCGGTGTCCCACAGGCGCGAGACGCCGCTGACGCCGGTGCCGGGCAGCAGGCCGAAGATGGCGCAGGCGCCGAGGATGATGAAGCCGATGATGGCGGCCACCTTGACCAGGGCCAGCCAGAACTCGAACTCGCCGTAGTTCTTCACGCTGAAGAGGTTGGTGGCGGTGAGCAGCAGGGTGATCACCAGCGACAGCACCCAGATTTCCAGCTGCGGCACGTAGGTGTTGATGATGGTGGCGGCGATGTTGGCTTCGATGGGGATGATGAGTACCCAGAACCACCAGTAGAGCCAGCCGATGGTGTAGCCGGCCCATTTGCCGATGGCCTGGTCGGCGTAGGTGGAGAAGGAGCCGGTGTCCGGGGAGGCGACGGCCATTTCGGCCAGCATGCGCATCACCAGTACCACCAGCACGCCGGCGAAGATGTAGGCCAGGATGGTGGCCGGACCGGCTTCGGCGATGGCGCGGCCGGAGCCGACGAAGAGGCCGGCGCCGATCACGCCGGCGATGGAAAGCATGGTCACGTGACGGGACTTCAACCCGTGACTCAGGTTGTTCTTATCTGTCTGCATGGCATTACCTTTGTTCTTGTCGTGCCCGTTGGGCAGCATCGGTATCCGCGCTCACCAGAGCCGCGGGACCCAAAAAGCCCGCGCTGCCCCGGACGGTGTGGCGGGGCAGGCGGGTGAGCAGGGACCAGGGTGACGCTCTAAATCGTGCGGCCTGCTGCGCGTCGGTCTGACGGCGTTGAGCGCGGCTTCGAAATGCTCATTTACCGCTCGTAAACTCGGCTTTCTCAGCCACGCTCGCCTTGTCAGCCTCTAGCTCGCTGGGCCGCTGTCCGGCTGTCCTCAGGCGAGTTCGTCGAAGCACTCGCCAATGATGGCCAGCCCACGCTCCAGGTCCGCGTCGCTGACGGTCAGCGGCACGAGGATGCGCAGGACGTTGTAGTAGGTGCCGCAGGACAGGAGGATCAGCCCCTTGTCGCGAGCCTTGGCCACCAGCTTGGCGGTCAGGTCGGCGGCCGGCTTGTCGGTGTCGCCACCCTCGAACAGTTCCACCGCCACCATGGCGCCGAGGTTGCGCACGTCCACCAGGCTCTTGTGGCGCTCGCCGATGCGGCGCAGGCCGGCGGTGAGGATTTCACCCACGGACTTGGCGCGGTCCAGCAGCTTCTCGCTGTCGAAGGCGTCGATCACCGCCAGGGCGGCGGCGCAGGAGATAGGGCTGCCGGCATAAGTGCCGCCCAGGCCGCCCGGGGCCACGGCGTCCATGATCTCGGCGCGGCCGGACACGCCGGCCAGGGGGAAGCCGCCGGCGATGGACTTGGCGAAGGTGGTCAGGTCGGCGGCGACGCCCATCTGCTCCATGGCGAAGAAGGTGCCGGTGCGGCCGGCGCCGGTCTGCACTTCGTCGGCGATCAGGAGGATGCCGTGCTGGTCGCACAGGGCGCGCAGGCGGGCCATGAAGTCCTTGGGCGCGACGTTGAAGCCGCCCTCCCCTTGCACGGGCTCGAGGATGATGGCGGCGATATCGCCGGGCGCGGCATCGTTCTTGAAGATGCGCTCGATGCTGGCGATGGCTTCGTCGGTGGTCACGCCATGCACGGCGTTGGGGTACTGGGCGCGGTAGACGCCGCCGGGCATCAGGCCCATGCCGGCGGAGTAAGGCACCACCTTGCCGGTGAGCGACAGGGTGTACTGGGTGCGGCCGTGGTAGGCGCCGGTGAAGGCGATGACGCCGTTACGGCCGGTGGCGGCGCGGGCGATCTTGATGGCGTTCTCTACGGCTTCGGCGCCGGTGGTCACCAGCAGGGTCTTCTTCTCGAAGTCGCCCGGCACCAGTTGGTTGATCTTCTCGGCCAGGGCCACGTAGGGCTCGTAGCCGAAGACGTGGAAGCAGGTGTGGGTCAGCTTGGCCAGCTGTTCCTGCACGGCGGCCATGACCTTGGGGTGCAGGTGGCCGGTGTTGAGCACGGCGATGCCGCCGGCGAAGTCCAGGTACTCACGCCCTTCCACGTCCCAGACGGTGGCGTTCTCGGCGCGCTCGGCATAGATCTGGTGGATCTGGCCGACGCCACGGGGGATGGCGGCCATACGGCGTTGTTGCAGGCTCTGGTTGGTGTTCATGCTCGCTCCCAAGTTGCAGGTTGCACTGGACGAGGCCGCGCCCGCGCCGAGGCGACGGCCCGTCCGAAAAAAGAATGGAGTTGCCCGCCTGGCGCGGGTGGGTGCGCCAGGGGGCTTCGGGGTTACCGCGCCGCGCTTACACGCCGAGGCAGAGGTACTTGATCTCCAGGTAGTCATCGATGCCGTACTTGGAGCCTTCCCGGCCCAGGCCCGATGCCTTGACGCCGCCGAAGGGCGCCACTTCGTTGGAGATGATCCCGGTATTGATGCCGACGATGCCGTACTCCAGCGCCTCGGCCACGCGGAACACGCGGCCCAGGTCGCGGGCGTAGAAGTAGGCGGCCAGGCCGTACTCGGTGTCGTTGGAGCAGGCGATGACCTCGGCCTCGTCCTTGAAGCGGAACAGCGGCGCCAGCGGGCCGAAGGTCTCTTCCCTGGCGACGGCGGCGTTGTTCGGCACGTCCACCAGGATGGTCGGCTCGAAGAAGGTGCCGCCCAGGGCGTGGGGCTTGCCGCCAGCGACCAGGCGCGCGCCCTTGGCGACGGCGTCCTCGATGTGCTCCTGCACCTTGGCCACGGCCTTGGCGTCGATCAGCGGGCCGGTGGTGATGCCGTCTTCCAGGCCGTTGCCGATCTTCAGCCGGGCAACGGCGGCGGTGAGCTTGTCGACGAAGGCGTCGTACACGCCGTCCTGCACGTAGAGGCGGTTGGCGCAGACGCAGGTCTGGCCGTTGTTGCGGTACTTGGACACCAGCGCGCCTTCCACGGCGGCGTCCAGGTCGGCGTCGTCGAAGACGATGAAGGGGGCGTTGCCGCCCAGCTCCAGGGAGACCTTCTTGATGTCCTTGGCGCATTCGGCCATCAGCTGGCGGCCGATTTCGGTGGAGCCGGTGAAGGTGAGCTTGCGGACGATGGGGTTGCTGGTCAGCTCGCCGCCCACTTCGCCGGCCGAGCCGGTCACCACGCTCAGCACGCCCTTGGGAATGCCGGCGCGCTCGGCCAGTTCGGCCAGGGCCAGGGCGGAGTACGGGGTCTGCGAGGCGGGCTTGAGCACCATGGTGCAGCCGGCGGCCAGGGCCGGGCCGGCCTTGCGGGTGATCATCGCCGAGGGGAAGTTCCACGGGGTGATGGCGGCGGTCACGCCGATGGGCTGCTTGATGACCATCAGGCGCTTGTCCGGCTGGTGGCCGGGGATCATGTCGCCGTAGACGCGCTTGGCTTCCTCGCCGAACCATTCGAGGAAGGAGGCGGCGTAGGCGATCTCGCCACGGGATTCCACCAGCGGCTTGCCCTGCTCCAGGGTCATCAGCCGGGCCAGGTCTTCCTGGTTCTGCATCATCAGCTCGAACCAGCGGCGCAGGCGGTTGGCGCGGTCCTTGGCGGTGAGCGCGCGCCAGGCCGGCAGGGCGCGCTCGGCGGCCTCGATGGCGCGGCGGGTCTCGGCCACGCCCATCTTCGGCACGCTGCCGATCAGCTCGCCGGTGGCGGGGTTGTTGACCTTGAGGGTCTGGCCGTTGTCGGCGTCGACCCAGGCACCGTCGATATAGGCCTGCTGGCGGAACAGGCTGGAGTCTTTCAGTTGCACGCTTGTCATCCTCTCTGGGGGCGGTGGTGACGTCGGCTCAGCCGGCGGCCCGCTGCTTGTTGTCGATGGCTTTGGGGGCGAAGTTGCCGCCGGTTGCGGCGATCTGTTCACGGACCTTGTCGACGATGTGGGCGCCGATGGGGATCGCGGAGGTGGCGGCGGGCGACGGTGCGTTGCACACGTTGACGCTGCGCGGGGTGTTGACGAAGAGGAAGTCGTCGATGAGCTTGCCCTCGCGGGACACCGCCTGGGCACGCACGCCGGCCGGGTACGGGGTGAGGTCGGCCTTGGTGATGCTCGGGCAGTACTTCTGCACTTCCTTGAGGTAACCGCCCTTGAACAGGGAGTTCTTCATCTCGATCAGGCCCGGGCGCAGGTTCTTCGCCAGCACCTTGAGGATGCCGGGCGAGGTCAGGGTCTCGACCATGTCGGAGAGGGAGATGTCGGACTTGCGGTAGCCCTCGCGCTTCATCGCCAGCACGGCGTTGGGGCCGACGGTGACGGTGCCGTCGATCATCCGGGTCAGGTGCACGCCGAGGAAGGGCATGGACGGGTCCGGGATCGGGTAGATGAGGTGGTTGACGATCTGGTTGTGCTGCCTGGGCAGCAGGTAGTACTCGCCCCGGAAGGGGCAGATGATGAAGCTGGGTTCCAGGCCGAGCATGCGCACCACGCGGTCGGCCATCAGGCCCGAGCAGGTGATGAGGTAGCGGGCGCGGAACTCGTCGCCGGTGGTGCGGACGATGACCTGGTCGGCGCGCTCGTCCAGCCCGACCACTTCGGCGCTGTAGCGGATCTCGCCACCGGCGGCCTGGAATTCGCGGCCCATCGCGGCGGTGACTTCGGCGTAGCTGACGATGCCGCTGGAGGGCACGAAGATGCCGCCCAGACCGACGATGTTCGGCTCGCGCTCACGCAGTTCGGCGGCCGACAGCCAGTGGCGCTCCAGGCCGTTGGCGGCGGTGCGTTCCCAGAGCGCCTTCATGCGCTCCATTTCCAGCTCGTTGGTGGCCACCAGGAGCTTGCCGCACTCGTCGAAACGGATGCCGTGCTTGTTGCAGAAGGCCTTGGTGGCCTTGTTGCCTTCCAGGCAGAAGCGCGCCTTGAGGCTGCCGGGGGTGTAGTAGACGCCGGCGTGGATCACGCCGCTGTTGTGGCCGGTCTGGTGACGAGCCGGGCCGGACTCCTTTTCCAGGAGCAGGACCTTGGCGTCCGGGTAAACCTGCATCAGCTGCATCGCCGTGGACATGCCCACGATACCGCCGCCGATGATGATGAAATCGTACACAGCCATTACCTCGCGCACTGGCGTAGCTGAAGGTTGCCCGTAGGAGCGAGATCGCTCGCGAATATCCGTGCGCGGGACCTTCGCGAGCGGAGCTCGCTCCTACAACTGTTGCGCGCGGCGGAGGGCTGCTCCTCCGCGCTTCATTGATTATTGACCGCGCTGGTAAAGCGGCTTCTGGAAGCTGATGTAGCCGCGCTGGCGCATCAGTTCGCGACGCAGGCCCTCGTGGGGGATGAAGCGGTCGCGGCCGTGGAGCCAGAACAGGTTGTTGATCAGCAGGAAGCTGCCCACCGGCACGGGGATGGAGAGTTTCTGCGGGCTGCCTTCCAGGGATTCGGACAGGGCGTTGAGCCAGATGCCTTCCTCGAAATTCTCCGGCTGCACGAACTGGTCGATGTAGCGCATGGTCGGGCGGCCTTCGGAATCGGTGTCGAACACCGAGTGGAACACATCCTCGGTGACCTTCTTGCTCGGCGGTGCGGTCCAGCGCATTTCGCGGCGGGCCAGCGGGTGACGGTAGAACTCGTCGCACTGCGCCCAGTCGTCCAGGTGCAGCAGCAGGGAATTGCCGCCTTCCATGTTCTTCTCGTCGATCTTCAGCATCAGCACGTAGTCGGTGATCTGGTTCACGAAGGTGCCGTCGTTGTGCAGCTCCATCACGCGGTGCGGCTGGCGCAGGTAGCTGTCGGAGTTGTCGGTGTTCACCACCACGAAGCGGGCGTAGTACTGGCCGCTCATGGCGTCGTAGTTGGAACGGCCGATCAGGTGGGCGCAGGCGGTGGTGAACTTCACCATGTCCTCGGCCTGGCTCACGTCATCCAGCCCTTCGGGGGTGATCAGCATCGCGCCGGTGCCACGGTCGAGGATGGTGTTCAGCAGCACCGGGCGCAGGGTGCCTTCGCACAGGTCGTCGAGGACCTGGCCCACGCGAAAGCGCAGGAAGGACTTGTATTCCAGCGCCTGCACCGGCCACTCGCCCACCGCCTTGACGAAAGCCTCGACCGTTTTGCGGGCGAACTTCACCTCGAGTACGCGCGGCGATTGCTGGGCAGGTTCGACGGTGAACCCACGGGTCTCCAGCGGCAACGGCATCACGGGGTTCTCGATCTTCGTAAAGGCGTTCATGGCGGTTTCCTGGCAAAGAGGGGGTAGGCAGCGCCCTGATCTGGCGGGCGAGCAAAAAAATATCGCCACAAACAAAAAATGTCTACATTTTTGCTAAACGAAAATAAAACAGACGTTTGTCCACTGTTTCTCGGCGAAAAGACGTTTCGGTATGATCGGCAAAACGTTTTGAGGAACAGGACCTTGGAAGCACTCGCCCCTCGTCAGAACTCGGCTTTCAGCGGGTATGAGTGGCTCAAACAGGACATCATCCGTGGCGTGTTCAAGCCCGGTGAAAAGCTGCTGATGAGCACCCTGAAGGATCGCTACGACCTCGGCGTCGGCCCGCTGCGCGAGGCCCTCTCGCAACTGGTGGCGGAGAAGCTGGTGGTCGCCATCAGCCAGAAGGGCTACCGCGTGGCGCCCATGTCCCTGGACGAGATGAAGGACATCTACGACGCCCGCGCCAACCTGGAGGCGATGATCGTCGGCCTGGCCATCGAGCGCGGCGACGACGCCTGGGAAGCCCAGGTGCTGGCCCATTCCCACACCCTGGCCAAGGTGGTGGAGGTGAAGACCCGCGAGCAGCGCCTGGATATCTGGGACCAGCGGCACAAGGCCTTCCACACCGCCATCGCCGCCGGTTGCGGTTCCAAGCACCTGTTGCAGGCGCGCACCTACCTGTTCGACCAGGCCGAACGCTACCGCCACCTGTGGCTGACCCAGACGGTGTTCTCGGAAGAGGCGCTGGAGCGCAAGCGCCAGGAACACGCGGCCCTGGTGGACGCCATCCTCGCCCGCGACGCCGCCCGCGCCAGCGAAATGATGCGCACCCACCTGATGACGCCGGTGCCGATCATCGCCGAGATCATGGCCGCCGAAGGCATCGGCAACCCCGTCCGCTGAGCCGCCCTGAGCGGCACGGGCGATCCATCCGCAGCCTGCGCTGCGATCAGGGTTCGAGGCAACGCCCCCGGGCATGGCGGGATTGAGACCCGCCCCGGGGCCTACCCATGCCGAAAAATCATCCGTGCATGACTAAAAATGGGTTGTCGGACAATCCCCTCTGGCCCCATTTTGTCGCCCTCCCTGGGGCCGAGCGCCCCGTGAAACCCTGAAACAAGAACAAGAGGGGATGTCGATGCGTGCAGAGTCGGGCCTGATGAAGGGCCTCAATCCCACCGTGACGCTCAGCTCGGTGCTGATGGTGCTGGCTTTCGTGGTGGGCTGTGTACTCCATGCGGAGGGCGCGGCCAAGGTCTTCCAGGCCAGTTCGGACTTCGTCCTGCAGCAGTTCAAGTGGTTCTACCTGAGTGTGGTCACCGGCGTCCTCGGGCTGCTGGTCTACCTCGCCATGAGCCGCTTCGGCCATATCAAGCTGGGCCGCGATGAGGACGCCCCGGAATTCAGCTTCGGCTCCTGGATCGCCATGCTGTTCAGTGGCGGCATGGGCATCGGCCTGATCTTCTGGTCCGTGGCCGAGCCCATGTACCACTACGCCGGCAACCCCTTCGCCAGCGGGCTCACCGACGAGGCGGCCACCACCGCCATGCGCATCACCCTCTTTCATTGGGGCCTGCACCCCTGGGCCATCTTCGCCATCATCGGCCTGGCGCTGGCCTACTTCGCCTACCGCAAGGGCCTGCCGCTGAGCATGCGCTCGATCCTCTACCCGCTGATCGGCGAGCGTATCCACGGCAAGGCGGGCGACCTGGCGGACAGCCTGGCGGCGGTGATCACCGCCTTTGGTGTCTCCCTGTCCCTCGGCATGGGCGTGGTGCAGATGAACACCGGCCTGGCCCAGGTCTTCGACCTGCCGATCAACCTCAGTGTGCAGGTGTGCCTGGTGATCGCCATCAGCCTGGTCACCACCCTGTCGGTGATGGCCGGGGTGTCCCGGGGCATGAAGATCCTTTCGGAGTGGAACATGCTCCTCTCCGTGGTGCTGGTGGCAGCGGTGCTCTGCCTGGGGCCGACCCGCTACATCCTCAACCTGATGCTGGAAAGCACCGGCGACTACGCACAGAACCTGATGCACCTGAGCTTCTGGAGCGACGCCCAGAAGGACGAGGGCTGGCAGAACCTGTGGACGGCCTTCTACTGGTCCTGGTGGCTGACCTGGGGCCCCTTCGTCGGCCTGTTCATCGCCCGCATCTCCCGTGGGCGCACCGTGCGCGAGCTGATCGTCGGCGCACTGCTGGTACCGACCCTGGTGACCATCGTCTGGATGTCGGTGTTCGGCGGCTCGGCGCTCAAATCCGAGCGCGACGAACGCCTGCAGCACCAGCAACAGGTAGCGGCCGGCCAGGTGCTGGGCGAGGCGGCCGAGTTCAAGGGCGGCGAAGTGCTCAAGGCCACCCAGGCGGAAACATCCTCAGCCATGTTCGTGCTGATGCAACGCATCGATTCCGGCCTGCTGGGCAAGGCCCTGAGCATCCTGGTATGCATCCTCCTGGCCACCTACTTCATCACCTCGGCGGATTCCGGGACCCAGGTGCTCTGTACCCTGAGCGCCAACGGCCAGGTGGATACGTCGAAAGGCATCCGCCTGCTCTGGTGCGTGCTGGAGGCCGGCATCGCCATCGCCCTGCTGCTGGCCGGTGGGCTCAAGGCGATCCAGATGGCGAGCATCGCCGCCGGCCTGCCCATCGCGCTGTTCGTGGTGGTGCTGAGCTACAGCCTGATGCGCTGCCTGCGCCAGGAAGGCACCGCCTTCCTGCCCGCCCCTCCCGGTGATCGCCGGCTTCCCGGCCAGGCCCCGCACCTGGTGGACGTGCTGGCCACGGCCCAGGCCTCCCGCGGTGACGGGACGGACGCCGGCCTGACGGCCCGCAAGCGGGTGTGAAGGAAGCGCGGGCTCGCTAGGACAACCCCCTCTCCCTCCGGGAGAGGGCTGGGGTGAGGGAAACGCCGGCTCGCTCGGCCAACCCCCTCTCCCTCCGGGAGAGGGCTGGGGTGAGGGAAACGCCGGCTCGCTCGAACAGCCCCCTCTCCCTCCGGGAGAGGGCTGGGGAGAGGGAAACGGTGCGCGGCTCGGTCCTGACCTTCGCTCGGTGCGCACGGCGCACCCTACATCCCGATCCCGATCCCGATCCCGAGCGCAGCGTGCAGGCCCCCCGGCCTCAGACGCTCTCCGTCAGCCACTGGCGGAACTGCCGGACGCTCTGCCGTGGGCTGCACGCGCCGGGACGCTCCAGCAGGCAGAAGCTGCCCTCGGTCTTGAGGGACAGCCCATTCGGGCGCACCAGGGCGCCGGTCAGCAGGTGATCGTCCACCAGTTGGTGCCAGCCCAGGGCCACGCCCTGTCCGGTCAGGGCCGACTGCAGTAGCAGGCTGTAGCTGTTGATGTTGATCCGCTGCCGAGGCGTCACGCCCCCCAGTCCGAGACGTACCAGCCATTCCGGCCAGCCGATCCAGTCCCGCTGGGTGGCCTCCAGCCAGAGCCAGGTGCAATCCGCCAGCCCGGCCCCATCGGCCAGCTGTGGGTGGCGTTCCAGGTAGGCCGGGCTGCAAACGGGGAAGACTTCTTCGGCGAACAACGGGGTCACCCGCATGTCCCGGGGCGGCTTGCTGCAGTAGTAGAGCGCCAGGTCGCAATCCAGCCGGGCGAAGTCCCGCACCTGGTCATCGGCGACGATGCGCAGGTCGATATCCTCGAAGCGGCTCTTGAACGCCGGCACCCGTGGCAATAGCCAGTGGGCGGCCAGTGCCGTGCTGGTGACCACCGTCACCTGCTGGTCGCCGCGCCAGTGGCGGACCTCGTCGGTGGATCTGGCCAGGTGCAGCAGGCTGTCACGCACCGTGTCGTAGTAGCGGGCGCCGGTGGGAGTGAGGTGGACAGTGCGGATGCCCCGCTCGAACAGGGGCTTGCCCAGGTAGTCCTCCAGGTGACGGACCTGGCGACTGATGGCGCCCTGGGTGACGTTCAGTTCCGTGGCGGCCAGGGTAAAGCTCAGGTGCCGGGCCGCCGCTTCGAAGGCGATCAGGCTGTTCAGGGGAGGCAGGGGATGGATCTTCATGATTCGGGTCAACCGCGATGGGTGTTCTCATCGATGGCGCGATCTTAGGCGGCCCCTCCCTCCCCCGTCGCCTGGGCTGGCGGCGATGGGTATCCCGGTGTCGCTGCCGGCTTGGTCAGGTCATCCGCGCCGGCCAGTTGCGACTGGATATCCGGGGCGCCCTGGTGAAGCAGGTGCCGTGGCTCCATGGCTGAGTCCATCAGCGACCTTTGCACCCTCCACGGGTTCTGGCTAGATTTGTCCAGAAATCCTGAGGTCGGATCATGATTACCATTCCACTGGGCGAAGCGAAGAACAACCTGTCGAAGCTGGTGGATGAAGCCGCCGCCGGGCAGGTCATCACGATATCCAAACATGGCCGCGCCATGGCTCGGCTGGTACCGGCAGGCAAGCCGTCCGAACGACGCATTGGCGCCATGAAGGGCCAGTTGACTGTCCCGGACGATTTCGACGCCCCCTTGCCGGACGAACTGCTGGACGCCTTTGAAGGCACCGCGCGGTGAGGGTGCTGCTGGATACCCATATCCTGCTCTGGGCCCTCATGGACAGCCCGAAACTGTCCCCGCGTGCTCGCAGGCATATCGAGGAGGCAGCCGAGGTCTATGTGAGCGCGGCCAGCTTCTGGGAAATGTCCATCAAGGCGGGCCTGGGCAAGCTGGACATCGACCTCGAGGCCGTGCGTAACGGCTGCCGGACAAGCGGCTTCACCGAGATCCCGATAGCCGTCGAACACTGCCTGGCAACCCGGGACCTTCCCCACCACCACCGCGATCCGTTCGACCGGATCCTGGTTGCCACCGCTGTTACAGAGCCCATGCGCTTGCTGACCGCCGATCCCCTGGTAGTGAAGTACACCGAGCTGGCCGTCCTGGTCTGAAGCTTTCCCTCGCCAATCCCCCCTCTCATTTCTCCGCTCCTTGCCGTCGGCGAGAAGGCACGGCCGACTCATGGGCTTGCCTTTAGTAAAAAATACGTTAATTTTTTTACTCTCAAATAAAAAATAACAATAACTTGAACTCCAGCCGGCTCGACGACCGCAGGCGGAGGACAAGACCCGAGGGAGGGAACATGAGCCAGTACCTGATCGGCATCATCGCCAGCGTGCTCTGCTTCATCGCCGTGGGGAACTATGCAGGCCGCAAGGTGAAGCACCTCGACGACTACTACGTGGCGGGGCGCAACGCCCCCACCCTGCTGATCGTCGGCACCCTGGTCGCGAGCTTTCTCAGCACCAACGCCTTCATGGGGGAAACCGGTTTCGCCTACGAGGGCTACGCCTTCCTGATGCTGGTGCTGGTGGCGGTGAACAGCAGCGGCTACGTGGTGGGGGCGCTGTTCTTCGGCCGCTACGTCCGACGCAGCCAGGCCCTGACCATTCCCGAGTTCTTCGGCAAGCGCTTCGCCTCGCGCCGGGTGCAGGCGGCGGCGGGCCTGACCACCCTCATCGGCCTGGCCGCCTACCTGGTGGCGGTGACCCAGGGCGCGGCGCTGCTGGTGAGCGAGATCGGTGGCCTGCCCTACTGGCAATCGCTGTTGCTGGTGTGGGCCGGCTACAGCCTCTTCACCCTCTACTCCGGCTCCCGGGGCGTGGTGCTGACCGACACCCTGATGTTCCTGCTGTTCACCGCCGCCGCCTTCCTCGGCGCCTGGTTCCTGCTGGATGCCACCGGCGGGCTGGAACGCACCGTCAGCGAGCTGGCGCGCTTCGAGCAGCGGCCCGGCATCCTCGCCTGGCACGGGCTGGTGGGCGAAAACGCCTACTGGGGCTCCCCGGCCAGCAGCCTGGGCTGGGCGCTGGTCCTCGGCCTCGCCTGGGGCACCGTGGTGGCGGTCAGTCCCTGGCAGACCAGCCGCTACCTGATGGCCCGCAATGAGCAGGTGGTGCTGCGCTCGGCCTGCTTCTCGGCGCTGATCCTGATGCTGCTCTACGTCGTGCTGATGCTGATGGGCGCGGCCATCAACCTGGTCAACCCGGCCATCGAGAACCCGGAGAAGGCGGTGATCTGGGCGGCCATGAACCTCATGCCCGACTGGCTCGGCGTGCTGCTGATCACCGGGATCATGTCCGCCGCCCTGTCCTCCTGCTCCACCTTCCTCTCGCTGATCGGCTTCAGCGTCACCAACGACCTGGTGAAGCTGGACCTCGACGAAGCGCGGATGCTTCGGCTGAGTCGCCGGGTGATGCTGGCCAGCGGCCTGGTGAGCCTGGCCATCGCCTTCATCCGCCCCTCCGCCATCATGTGGATCACCTACTTCGCCGGCACCCTGTTCGCCTCGTCCTGGGGACCGGTGGCCTTCATGAGCGTCTGGAGCCGGCGCATCACCGCCCCGGCGGCCTTCTGGGGCATAGTCGCCGGCTTCCTCGGCAACATCCTCGCCAGCTTCCTGCGCAAGCTGGGGCTGGTGGACCTGCCGGTCTACCTCGACCCACTGATCATCGGCGGCCTGGCGAGCCTCGCCTGCATCCTGCTGATCAGCCGCCATACCCGAGTCAGCGAGGCGGAACGACGCTTCCTCGCCGGCCTGCACCGGACCCCGGAGGCCGAACGCGATTTCGCGGCGGTGAGCCGGACCCTGCTGGTACCACGCCTGATGATGCTGGGCGGCGTCCTGCTGGCCGCCTGGCTGATCCAGTCCTATGCCATTCCCTTCAACCTCGCCCTGGCCCCTTGAGGCGCCGGGCACACCCTGTGGAGGACCCGATATGGGGGCTTATCTGCTGGCGATCTACTATGGCGCGATGCTTTTCGGCATGGGCGCCCTGGCCCACTGGGTCATCGCTCGGGACTACCGGGCGGTCGATCGCGAAGTCGGGACCCTGACCCGGGAGGCACCATGACCCGGCCGCTGTTTCCACAGCTGTTCAGTCCCCTGGTGATTCGCGGCGCGCGCCTGAAGAACCGGATCATGTCCACCGGGCACGACACCTCGCTGCCCACCGATGGGCGGATCAACGACGCCCTGGTGGCCTACCACGCCGCCCGCGCCCGGGGCGGCGCCGGCCTGATCGTCACCCAGGTGGCGGGGGTCCACGAAACCGCCCGCTACACCTCCCACATGCTGATGGCCACCGACGATGCCTGCATCCCCGGTTACCGCAAGCTGGCCGAGGCCTGCCACGCCCATGATTGCCGGGTGTTCGCCCAGTTGTTCCACCCTGGCCGGGAGATCATGGAAAGCGGCGACGGACTGCTGGCGGTGGCCTACTCCGCCTCCAGCGTGCCCAACGAGCGCTTCCGCGTGATGCCCCGGCAACTGACCCCGGCGCTGATCGCCGAGATCGTGGAAGGCTACGCCCAGGCCGCCCGGCGCATCCGGCAGGCGGGCCTGGATGGCGTGGAACTGGTGGCGAGCCACGGCTACCTGCCCGCGCAGTTCCTCAACCCCCGGATCAACCGCCGGGACGATGACTACGGCGGCGGGCTGGACAACCGCCTGCGCTTCCTGCGGGAGTTACTGGACGCCCTGCGCGCCGCCACCGATGAGGACTTCGTCATCGGCCTGCGCATCAGCGCCGGGGAATGCGACGAGCAGGGGCTGAGCGTCGAGGAAGCCCTGGAAAGCTGCCGACACCTGCAGTCGCGCCTGGATTACCTGAGCCTGGTGGCCGGCACCTCGGCGTCCCACGGCGGCGCGGTGCACATCGTGCCGCCCATGGCCATCGCCAACGCCTACCTGGCCGGCGAGGCGGGGCTGTTCCGCGCGGCGCTGGACATCCCGGTGTTCGTCGCCGGCCGCATCAACCAGCCCCAGGACGCCGAAGCCCTGCTCGCCGCCGGTCAGGCCGACATCTGCGGCATGACCCGCGCGCTGATCTGCGACCCGGAGATGCCCGGCAAGGCCGCCGAGGGCCGCCCGGACGACATCCGCGCCTGCATCGCCTGCAACCAGGCCTGCATCGGCCACTTCCACCGGGGCCTGCCGATCTCCTGCATCCAGCACCCGGAAACCGGACGCGAGCTGCAGTACGACGGTCTGGCTCCCGCCACCCGGCGCAAGCGGGTGATGGTGATCGGTGGCGGGCCAGGCGGGATGAAAGCCGCCATCACCGCCGCCCGACGTGGCCACGAGGTGACGCTGTTCGAAGCCGGCAGCCAGCTCGGCGGCCAGGCCCTGCTGGCGCAGCTCCTGCCCCGCCGCGCGGAGTTCGGCGGCATTGTCAGCAACCTGTCGCGGGAGCTGACACTGGCCGGCGTGCGGGTCGAGCGCAATTGCCGCGTCGACCGCGCCCTGGTGGAACGCGCGCGCCCCGACGCCGTGGTGCTGGCCACCGGCGCCCACCCCTATCGACCGGAGTTTCCCAACGACGGCCTGCACGTGGTGGATGCCTGGGAGGTGCTGCGGGGCGATGTGGAGGTGGGCGGTCGGGTACTGGTCACCGACTGGCGCTGCGACTGGATCGGCCCCGGCATCGCCGAGAAGCTCACCCGCGCCGGCAGCCGCGTGCAGCTGGCGGTGAACGGCCCGCACATGGGCGAGGCCCTGCCCCTCTACGTACGCGACCAACTGGCCGGGGAACTGCATCGCCTGGGCATCGCCGTGATTCCCTACGCGCGGCTCTACGGCTGCGACGGCGATACCGTCTACCTGCAACACAGCGCCAGCGGCGAGCCCATCGTCCTCGAAGGCATCGACACCCTGGTGCTCTGCCAGGGCCACCAGCCGGTGGACGACCTGCGGGAGGAACTGGAGGGCCTGGTCGAACTTCACGCCCTCGGCGACTGCCTGGCCCCGCGCACGGCGGAAGAGGCGGTGTACGAGGGGCTGAAGGTGGGCTGCGCGCTCTGAGTCGAGCGCAGGCCCGGCCCTTCCGGCCGGGCCTGGCAGGGCTCAACTGGCCGCGCTGACGGCCCGGTCACGGGGCTTGCGGGTCATCAGGGCGAACAGGCTGAGGGCCGACAGCGCGAACAGCGCATGGACGCCGATCATCGGCCAGGCGCTGGCGTCCTGCAGCGCGCCGAGGAGCAGGCCGCTCAGGGTGGCGCCGAGCATCTGCGAGAAGCCCATCAGGCCCGCCGCCAGCCCGGCGCGGTGCGCATTGGGCATCACCACGCCGGCCACCGAGGCGGGTATCAGCATGCCGCCGCCCAGGGTCACCAGCGCCTGCGGCAGGGAAAGCCCCAGGACCGACAACCCCAGGGTGGCGTGGACCAGTACCGTCAGCGCGGCTCCCGCCGCCACCAGGCTGACGCCGATGCCGACGATGCGCTGCGGCCCCAGCTGCAGGATCCTCCGCTGGGTGAACAGGGCCCCGGCGATCAACCCGGAGATGGTGGCGCCGAAAGCCAGCCCGTACTCCGCCGAAGACAGGCCCAGCATTCCGATGTAGACCGACGACGACCCCGCGACCACCGCGAACATGGCGCCATAGGTGCCCGCCAGGGTCAGCGCCAGGGCGCGGCTGGCGGGCTGCCGGAGCAGGTCCAGGTAGTCCCGCGCCAGGGTCGCCGGATGACCCGCCTTCGGGTCCAGGCTGGGATTGCTCTCGCGGTAGAAGGCCAGCACCGCCAGCAGCGCGGTGCCGCCGACAGCCAGGGAGGCCAGGATGGGTGCCTGCCAGCCGCCCACTTGGGTCAGCAGGCCCCCCGCCATGGGCGCCAGGGCGATCGCCGACAGCATGCCGATCACCGTCAGCGCCAGGGCCGGTGCCGCCTGAGCCTTCCACACATCGCGGACAATGGCCCGCGCCAGCACCAGGGCGGCGCAGGCCCCCAGGCCCTGGACCACCCGGCCGAGAACGAAGCCAGCCATGTCGTCCGCCAGCAGCATCCAGGCGGTGGCGGCCAGGTAGAGGCTGAGCCCGCCGATCAGCACCGGGCGCCGGCCCACCCGGTCCGACAGGGGCCCCAGCAGCAACTGGCCGACACCGAAGGCGGCAACGAAGGCGGACAGCGCCGCCAGGCTGGCGCCGTGCGCGGCTCCCAGGCCCCGCTCGATGCCGCCCAGCGCGGGAATGATCAGCTGGGTGGATATCTCCCCCAGGGCGGTCAGCACCATGAGGATGGCCAGCAGCAGGCGAGACGGGTTCATTGCGCCTCTCCTTCTTCCCGGGCATCCAGTACCAGCGCCATCAGTTGCGCCTCCAGGTTCTGCCAGTCGTCGACACTGACAGCGTGCGGCGCACCGCAGCTTCCGCCGTCCACTCGCTGTTGTTCGTTCATTGCAGGTACCTCCAGGCGATGCATTGAGATGACGAGTGACATATATACACCGAATTAGATTATGCATATCATATTTTCGACCTGCGGCATGTCCGCTCACCGAACCCGAGGCCATCGCCATGAACCCTCTCCGCCTTGCTCCCTTCGCCCTGGTGCCTGCCCTGCTGATGCTCGGCGGCTGTGACAGCCAGGCCGACAGCAGCGCCACCGCGCCACGGCCCCGGGCGGTGCTGGTGGCCGAAGTCCAGGCCGCCAGCCAACAGGATGCCCTCTACACCGGCGTGGTGGCGGCCCGCACCGCCAGCGACCTGGGCTTTCGCGTTGGCGGCAAGGTGATCGCCCGCAACGTGGACCCGGGCACCCGCGTCAAGCGTGGCGACGTGTTGCTGGTGCTGGACAACACCGACTTCGAACTGGCCCTGCGCGCCGCGCGCAACCGGGTGTCCGCCGCCGAAGCGGAACTGCGCCAGGCCCGTGACGACGAGGCCCGCTATCGCCGCCTGGCCGGTACCGGCGCGGTGTCCCGCCAGGTGTTCGACCAGGCCGCCACCCGCCTGCGGGTGGCCCAGGCAGATCGGGCCGCGGCCGTCTCGGAAGCCGCCCAGGTGGAGAACCGCCGCACCTACTCGACCCTGAAAGCCGACGCCGATGGCGTGATCACCGACGTCCGCGTGGACCGTGGCCAGGTGGTGGCCGAAGGGCAGATCGTCGCCAGCCTCGCCCATGACGGCGCCCGGGAAGCGGTGATCGACATTCCGGAAACCCAGCGCACCCTCGCCGGCCATTCGGCCCGCGCCTATCCCTATGGCGCCAGCGGCGATGCCGTCCCCGCGCAACTGCGGGAACTCTCGGCGGCGGCGGACACCACCACCCGCACCTTCCGTGCGCGCTACACCCTGGGCGGCGACTCCAGCGCCCTGGCCATCGGTTCCACCGTCACCCTGCGCCTGGATGGCGATGCCCGGCAGCGACAGGTGCGGGTCCCCCTGGGCGCCCTGCACGACAAGGGCCAGGGCGCCGGCGTCTGGGTCATCGATGCCCAGTCGCGGGTAAAACTGCGCCCGGTCCGGGTCGCTCGCCTGGAACAGGAAGAGGCGGTGCTGGAGGGTGGCGTACAGCCGGGTGAACGCATCGTCGCCCTGGGCGCCCACCTGCTCAATGCCGATGACCCCGTCCGCGAGCTGCCAGCCCCCGAGCTGGCCCTGGAGCGCTGAGATGAACCGTTTCAACCTCTCCGCCCTGGCGGTGCGCAATCCGGCGGTGACGCTGTTCCTGATCCTCGCCACCCTGCTGGCCGGGGCCATCGCCTTCGGCAAGCTGGGGCGGGCGGAAGACCCGTCGTTCACGGTCAAGACCATGACCATCACCGCCGCCTGGCCCGGCGCCACGGCGAAAGAAATGCAGGAGCAGGTGGCCGACCGCCTGGAGAAGCGCCTGCAGGAACTGGACTTCTACGACCGTGTGGAGACCATCGCCCAACCCGGCTTCGTCTCCATGAAGCTGCAGTACCTCGACTCCACCCGCCCCGGGGATATCCAGCAGCTCTTCTACCAGACCCGCAAGAAGCTATCGGACGAAGCCCGGCGACTGCCCCAGGGCGTGGTCGGTCCCTTCTTCAACGACGAATACTCCGACGTCTACTTCGCCCTCTACGCCCTGGAAGCGGAGCAGTTGCCCCACCGCCAGCTGGTGCGCATGGCCGAGGACCTGCGCCAGGACCTGCTGCGCCTGCCCGGGGTGAAGAAGGTGAACATCCTCGGCGAGCAGGCCCAGCGCATCTTCGTCGAGTTCTCCCATGAGCGCCTGGCCACCCTGGGCCTCAAGCCCGAGCAGATCTTCGAAGCCCTGGCCAAGCAGAACGGCGTGGCCCCGGCAGGGTTCGTGGAAACCTCCGGTCCCCGGGTCTACATCCGCCTGGATGGCGCCTTCGACAGCCTCCGCCTGATCGAGAACGTCCCCATCAACGCCGGTGGCAGGTTGCTGCGCATCGCCGACGTGGCCGAGGTGAAGCGCGGCTACGAGGACCCGCCGAGCTACCGCATCCGCCACCAGGGCGAACCGGCGCTGATGCTGGGGGTGATCATGGAGTCCCGTTTCAATGGCCTGGAACTGGACAAGGCGCTGCAGGCGGAGGAAGACCGCATCCACGCCAACCTGCCCCTGGGCGTGACCTTCGACAAGGTCTCCGACCAGGCCGAGAAGATCCGCCTGGCGGTGAACGAGTTCATGGTGAAGTTCTTCGTCGCCCTCGCCGTGGTGATGCTCATCAGCCTGCTGGCCCTGGGCTTCCGCGTCGGCCTGGTGGTGGCCGCCGCCGTCCCCCTGACCCTGTCCATCGTCTTCGTGGTGATGCTGGTCACGGGCCGCGAGTTCGACCGCATCACCCTGGGCGCGCTGATCCTCTCCCTCGGCCTGCTGGTGGACGACGCCATCATCGCCATCGAGATGATGGTGGTGAAGCTGGAGGAAGGACTCGACCGGCTGCAGGCCGCCACCTTCGCCTGGAGTTCCACCGCCGCGCCCATGCTCACCGGCACCCTGGTGACCGTGATCGGCTTCCTGCCGGTGGGCTTCGCCAAATCGGGCGCGGGGGAATACGCCGGCAATATCTTCTGGATAGTCGGCTTCGCCCTGATCGCTTCCTGGCTGGTGGCGGTGTACTTCACCCCCTACCTGGGGGTGAAGCTGCTGCCGAAGATCGCGCCCGTGCAGGGCGGCCACGACGCGCTCTACGCCACGCCGCTGTACCAGCGCCTGCGCGCGCTGGTCATCTGGTGCGTGGACCGGCGCAAGCGGGTCGCCGCCCTGGTGGTGCTGGCCTTCGTCCTGGCCGGCGCCGGCCTGGGTGTGGTGAAGAAGCAGTTCTTCCCCAACTCCGACCGCTCGGAACTGCTGGTGGAGATCTACCTGCCGCCAGGCAGCGCCTTCAAGGCCACCGAAGCCGTGGTGGCCCAGGTGGAAAAAGCCCTGCTGGACGAACCCGAGACCCGGCTGGTGGACGCCTACGTGGGCGGCGGCGCGCCGCGCTTCTTCCTCTCCCTGAACCCCGAACTGCCGGACCCGGCCTTCGCCAAGCTGATCGTGCAGACCGCCGACGCCCGCGCCCGCGACGCCCTCAAGGCGCGGATGCAGGCACGCATCGAGTCCGGCGAGTTCCCCTCGGCGCGGGTGCGGGTCACTCAGCTGGTATTCGGTCCGCCGGTCCCCTTCCCGGTGGTGTTCCGGGTATCCGGCCCGGATCTGGACACCCTGCGCGGACTCAGCGAAGAGGTCCGCGCCGTGGTGGCCGCCAACCCCATGACCCGCGACACCTTCGTCGATTGGGGCGAACGCGCCAGCGCCTATCGCCTGGTACTGGACCAGGATCGCCTGCGCCTGCTGGGCTTCACCCCCAATGAGGTGAAGAGCCAGCTCAACGCCCTGCTCAGCGGCAACCCGGTGACCGAGGTGCGCGAAGGCACCCGCAGCGTGGCGGTGATGGTTCGCGCGCGCAACGCCCAGCGCGAGAACCTGGGCGGCATCGAGGGCCTGACCATCACCAACGCCGCGGGCGTCTCGGTGCCCCTGGAACAGGTGGGGCGCTTCCAGCCGGTGATGGAGGAGCCCATCCTCAAGCGCCGCGACCGCGAACTCACCTTCGAGGTGCGCGCCGATATCATCCCGGGCACCCAGCCGCCGGATGTGGAAAAGGCCGTGCTTGCCGACCTGCAAGCCCTCATCGCCAGGCTGCCGGCGGGCTACCGGGTGGTGGTCGGCGGCCCCGTCGAGGAAAGCGCCAAGGCCAACAAGGCCCTGGCGGCCTGGTTCCCGGTGATGATCCTGCTGACCCTGGTGGTGATCATGTTCCAGGTGCGTTCCTTCTCCCTGATGTTCATGGTCTTCGCCACCGCGCCCCTGGGACTGATCGGCGCCATTCCGGCCCTGCTGCTGTTCGACCAGCCCTTTGGCTTCAACGCCATCCTGGCGCTGATCGGCATCGGCGGCATCCTGATGCGCAATACCCTGATCTTCACCGACCAGATCCAGCGGGAGCAGGCCCAGGGACGGGCCCTTCGCGAGGCCATCATCGAGGCCACGGTGCGCCGCACCCGCCCGGTCCTGCTCACCGCGCTGGCCGCCGCCCTGGCCTTCATCCCGCTGACCTTCTCGGTGTTCTGGTCGTCCCTGGCCTATGTGCTGATCGGCGGCGTGCTGGTGGGCACGCTGCTCACCCTGCTGTTCCTGCCGGCGCTGTGCGCGCTTGTGCTGCGGGAGAAGCAACCGGTGCAGGAGGCCGAGGCGGCTCCGGCGTGAAGCCCCTCAGGTAGGAGCCGGCTTGCCGGCGAATCGCACAGACCGGCTTTTGTAGGAGCCGGCTTGCCGGCGAACCGCGCGGAGGTGTTCGCGGGCGAATGCCTAGAACGAGCGACCGCGCCGGGCTTCCAGGCGCTGGATGGTCATGCTCGGGGTTTCGTCGAACAGCTTGCGGTACTCACTGGCGAAGCGGCCCAGGTGGTTGAAACCCCAGGCCATGGCGATCACCGAGATATTGCGCGCGCAGCGGTCTTCCAGCAGCTCCTGGCGCACGGCGGTGAGGCGATATTTCTTCAGGTAGGCCATGGGGGATTGGCCGAAGTACTTCTTGAAGCCCTCGAACAGCTTGAAGCGGGAAATCCCGGCGGCGCGCTCCACATCCTCCAGCGACAGGTCCTCGCGGGCATGGGCGTGGATGAAGTCGCGCGCCCGCACCAGGTAATGAGGCAGCTTGATCTCCAGGCGATCCCGCAACTCCGCCGAGTAGTTGTTCGGCTGGGAGAGGATCAGGCCCTTGATCAGCGCGCTTTCCATGTCGCGGGTGAAGAACAGCTGGCCATAGAGGTCGCGGCTGCGCTCCAGCTCGTCGGTGAGGTGCCGAGCCATGCGCCACCAGGCGGCGGCCGCGCCGTCCACGGCGTCCATTTCGGGCTGGAAGCACAGGGGCGTGTCCACGGCCCGCTGCAGCAACTCTTCCAGGGTCTTCTGCATGGCGGCGCGGGGAATGGCCACCTGCAGCTTGTGGCAGTCGCCGCCGATGGTGAGTTCCTGGTTCTCGTGGGGCGAGATGATCACGCCACGGTCGCGGTCGGACAGCAGCCGCCGGCCGGACTTGTCCAGCTCCTGCTCGCCGGCCAGCGGCAGGCTCAGGCTGTAGCAGTTGAGGTTGAACTCGTCGCCGACGCCGATGGTGACGTCGGTGCCGTACTCCACGTAGCCCAGGGTGGTGGACATGGACGGCAGCACGTTGCCGCTGTGGTGGAACTGGATCCGTTCCGGACGGGCGGCCTTCAGGTTGTGCGGCCCGCAGATATTGGCCATCCAGGAGCGAGCCCCGGCGAGGTCGTAGCGATCGGCGGAAATATCACGGAAATGATGGTTCTTCGTACTCATCACGCGGCACCCAATACGGCAATTGGTCATGCGCGCTCTAACGGCGCGTTTGGGCTATCAGAGGCAAGCTCCATGCCACGCCGGGACTATCCATCGAGGGTCAGAAGAAGAGGATAGCATTCGCAAAATTTCCGGATAGTCGCCTGGCAGCCAGGCCGGCGAAAGGGCTCTGCCACGAACCTTTCGGTGGCGGCGACGAGCACGAGCGCCTCGCTTTGGCGCAGCATCCGGACAGGCGCCGGGCAACCGCTGGCCACCCTCTGCGCCAGCGCCGGCGGGGCCTGGCTACCCAGAAGTGGCGGCCTGTTACCGCAAAGCGGGTCGGATGAGGCGCCGGACGGCGGCGATTCGCACTCGACGGATAATCTTGAATCACTTTTCGGCTAGCCCCTTGCCCCACCCTTCTGCTAGCGACCGGAAAAAGCGTTACCGCAGCCGGCCCCGGGCCGCCGAAGCGTTACCGGGTGCCGTCGGCGCGGCCGTGAGGGAGGATTCGACACCCCGGCCACGGGGCCTGGCGATCCGCTTTGTCGGCAAAGGCTATCCACTTTTTCTGCCGCGTCCCGAATCTCCGAAAGCCTTGATTCACCGGGCTTTCAGGCGATTCGTCCCGCTTCGATCGGGATCAAAAAAACCGGCCCGGCTTCGCCAACTTAGCGGATAGACCGGAGAGCGCCCGGCTCCTTCTAATGGATCCCACGATTCGCCCGATGTGGAAGGTGCCACGCCATGAATACTTCGAACAAAAGCATTGCCCAGTGGAGAGACTACGTCAGCGGTTGCCTGGACTTCCGTCCCGAGGAGGGGGTATTCCGCATCGCCCGTGACATGTTCACCGAGCCGGAACTCTTCGACCTGGAGATGGAACTGATCTTCGAGCGCAACTGGATCTACGCCTGCCACGAGAGCGAGATTCCCAACGCCCACGATTTCATGACCATGCGCGCCGGCCGCCAGCCGATGATCATCACCCGCGACGGCAACGGCCAGCTGCACGCCCTGATCAACGCCTGCCAGCACCGTGGCGCCACCCTCACCCGCGTCGCCAAGGGCAACCAGTCCACCTTCACCTGCCCCTTCCACGCCTGGTGCTACAAGAGCGACGGCCGCCTGGTGAAGGTCAAGGCGCCGGGCGAGTACCCGGAAGGCTTCGACAAGGCCACCCGTGGCCTGAAGAAGGCCCGCATCGAGAGCTACAAGGGCTTCGTCTTCATCAGCCTCGACCCCACCGGCAACGACAGCCTGGAAGACTTCCTCGGCGACGCCAAGGTGTTCTTCGACATGATGGTGGCCCAGTCCCCCACCGGTGAACTGGAGGTGCTGCCCGGCCGCTCCACCTACACCTTCGACGGCAACTGGAAGCTGCAGAACGAGAACGGCCTGGACGGTTATCACGTCAGCACCGTGCACTACAACTACGTCGCCACCGTGCAACACCGCCAGCAGGTCAACGCCGCCAAGGGCGCGGCCAGCGGCACCCTGGACTACAGCAAGCTGGGCGCCGGCGACGCGGAGACCGACGATGGCTGGTTCTCCTTCCACAACGGCCACAGCGTGCTGTTCAGCGACATGCCCAACCCCACCGTGCGCCCCGGCTACGCCACCGTGATGCCGCGCCTGGTGGAGGAATACGGCCAGGCCAGGGCCGAGTGGATGATGCACCGCCTGCGCAACCTGAACATCTACCCCAGCCTGTTCTTCATGGACCAGATCAGCTCCCAGCTGCGCATCGTGCGGCCGGTGGCCTGGAACAAGACCGAGATCATCAGCCAGTGCATCGGCGTGAAGGGCGAGTCCGACGCCGACCGCGAGAGCCGCATCCGCCAGTTCGAGGACTTCTTCAACGTCTCCGGCCTGGGCACCCCCGATGACCTGGTGGAGTTCCGCGAGCAGCAGCGCGGCTTCCAGGGCCGCCTGGAGCGCTGGAGCGACATCTCCCGCGGCTACGACAAGTGGGTCACCGGCCCCACCGCCAACAGCGAGGCCCTCGGCATCGCCCCGGCCATGACCGGCACCGAGTTCACCCACGAAGGCCTCTACGTGAACCAGCACGGCAACTGGCAGCGCTTCCTGCTCGAGGGCCTGGCCAGGAAAGCCCTGAACCTGAAGGAGGTGGAATGATGAATCCGCAACTGCAATACCAGATCGAACAGTTCCTCTACGCCAAGTCGGCCCTGTGCGACGCCCAGGACTGGGACGCCTACCTGGACCTGTTCGACGAGCACTGCGAGTACCACCTGCCCCAGTGGGACTCCGAGCACGAATACACCCAGGACCCGAAGCGCGGCATGTCGCTGATCTACTACGCCAACCGCTCCGGCCTGGAAGACCGCGTGTTCCGCATCCGCACCGGCAAGGCGGCCTCCACCATCCCGATGCCGCGCACCGCGCACCTGATCAACAACGTGCGCATCGCCCAGCGCGACGACGGCCAGCTGGAGGTGAAGGCCAACTGGCACACCCTGTTCCACCGGCTGGGCATGAGCGAGCAGTTCTTCGGTTACGTCACCTACCACCTCAAGCCCGCCGGCGAGAGCTGGAAGATCACCCGCAAGCACATCGTGCTGCTGAACGACACCATCAACTCGGTGCTCGACTTCTACCACCTCTGATCTGCCGGATACCTGCGCCATGAACCACAAGGTCGCCTTCAGTTTTGCCGACGGCAAAACCCTGTTCTTCCCCGTGCAGGGCAACGAGATCCTTCTCGACGCCGCCCTGCGCAACGGCATCAACATCCCGCTGGACTGCCGCGAGGGCGTGTGCGGGACCTGCATGGGCCGCTGCGAGTCCGGCCGCTACGAAATGGACTACGTGGACGACGAGGCCCTCTCGGCCAGGGACCTGGAGCAGCGCAAGATCCTCACCTGCCAGACCCGCGTGCAGTCGGATGCGTCCTTCTACTTCGACTTCGACTCCACGCTCTGCGGGGCGTCGAAGACGGTGCAGGAGCGCGGCATCGTCACCCACGTCGAGCAGGTCTCGCCCACCACCGCGATCCTGCACCTGGACGCGGGCGTCGATGGCCAGCAACTGGATTTCCTGCCCGGGCAGTACGCCCGCCTGCAGGTGCCGGGCACCGACGCCAGGCGCTCCTACTCCTTCGCCAACCGGCCGAACGCGGCGAACAAGCTGCAGTTCCTCATCCGCCTGCTGCCGGACGGGGTGATGAGCAACTACATCCGCGAGCGCTGCAAGGTGGGCGACGAGATCCACTTCGAGGCGCCCCTGGGGGCCTTCTACATGCGCCACATCGAGCGGCCCCTGCTGCTGGTGGCCGGTGGCACCGGGCTCTCGGCCTTCCTCGGCATGCTCGACGAGATCGCCGAGCGCGGCGGTTGCGGCCAGCCGGTGCACCTCTACTACGGCGTGCGCCAGGTGGCCGACCTCTGCGAGCTGGAGCGCATCCAGGCCTACGCCGAACGCATCCCGGGCTTCCGCTTCATCCCGGTCATCAGCGACGACGGCCAGGACTGGCAGGGCAAGCGCGGCTATGTGGCCGAGCACTTCGACGCCGCCGCCCTGCGCGAGGCGCCCTTCGACCTCTACCTCTGCGGCCCGCCGCCCATGGTCGAGTCGGTGAAGACCTGGCTCACGGACAACGGCATCGACAACGGCCACCTGTATTTCGAGAAGTTCACCGAGAGCAATAGCTGATCCCCGGCCCTTTCGGCGGGTCCGTCCCTGTAGGAGCGAGCTGGCTCGCGAACGCAGCCCCTGTTCGCCAGCAAGCTGGCTCCTACGGCCCCCATAACCCCAACAAGATCGCTCCACCCGCTTCAGCAACTGCCCAACACAACAACAGCCGGCCGCGTCCCAAGCGGCCCGCATAACCACGGCGGTAATCATGAAAAAGACCCTGAACCTTGCGATGCTCGGGGCCGCACTGGCCTCTTCCCTCAACGCCCTGGCACAGGACCCTGTGCGCATCGGCTTCATCACCACCCTCTCCACCCCCGCCGGCTACCTCGGCGAAGACGCCCGCGACGCCTTCCGCCTGGCCATCGAGCAGGAAGGCGGCAAGCTGGGCGGCGTGCCCGTGGAGCTGGTGGTGGAGGACGACGGCCTGCAACCCGCCAAGGGCAAGCAGATCGTCGACCGCATGAGCCTCGACGGCATCTCCCTCTACACCGGCGTGATGTTCTCCAACGTCCTCGCCGCCGTGGTCAATAGCGCCACCCAGGGCGACCGCTTCTACATCAGCGCCAACGCCGCGCCCTCCAACCTGGCCGGCGCCCAGTGCAAGGCCAACTACTTCTCCGCGTCCTACCAGAACGACGTGCCCCACGAGATGGCCGGCTTGGCCGCCAACGAGCTGGGCTACAAGAAGATGGTCATCCTCGCCCCCAACTACCAGGCGGGCCGCGATGCCCTGGCCGGGTTCAAGCGCACCTTCAAGGGCGAAGTCACCGAGATCTACACCAAGCTCAACCAGCTGGACTTCTCCGTCGAACTGGCGCGCGTCCGCTCGCTGAATCCCGACGCCGTGTTCCAGTTCCACCCGGGCGGCGCGGGCATCAACTTCGCCAAGCAGTACGGCAGCTCCGGCCTATCGAAGAGCATCCCGATGGTGGTCCCGGTGTTCTCCATGGACGAGCGCATGCTCGCCGCCACCGGCAGCGTCGCCGAGGGTGTGAACGTGGTCAGCGGCTGGAACCCGCAGTCCGACAACGCCGCCAACCAGGCCTTCATCAAGGCCTTCACCGAGAAGTACAACCGCGCGCCCACCCTGTACGCCGCCCAGGGCTACGACACCGCGCGGCTGATCGGCTCGGCGCTGAAGGCCACCAATGGCAACCTCAAGGACGCCGACGCCTTCCGCGGCGCCCTGCGCGCGGCGGACTTCGACTCGGTGCGCGGCGACTTCCGCTTCGGCAGCAACCAGCACGCGGTCATCGACTGGCACCTGCTCAAGGTCCAGGCCGGTGCCGACGGCACGCTCACCGAGGTACCGGTCAAGACCATCGCCAAGGCCCAGGTGGACAGCTACGCCGCCCAGTGCGCGCTCTGACCCACGCCTGACCCGCCGGCCCATCCGGCGGGTCTCCAACGCAGGACTTCGCCATGCTGTTGCTCGAACAATTGCTCAACGGCCTGCAGTACAGCGCCCTGCTGTTCCTGCTGGCCTCCGGCCTGACGCTGATCTTCGGCATCATGGGCGTGATCAACCTCGCCCACGGCGCCTTCTACATGGTCGGCGCCTTCTGTGCCGCCTACACCGCCATCGCCACCGGCTCCTTCTGGCTCGGCGGCCTCGCCGCGCTGGCCGGCGCCGCCTGCTACGGCCTGGTGATCGAGACCGGCATCATCCGCCGGCTCTACAACCGCGATCACCTGGACCAGGTGCTGGCCACCCTCGCCGTGGTGTTCTTCACCAACGAACTCATCACCCTGCTGTTCGGCCGCAGCCCACCGGCCATGCCCACCCCGGACTGGTACAACGCCTTCGTCGAGGTGCTGCCGGGACTGATGTACCCGGTGAGCCGCCTGCTGTTCATCGGCGCCGGCCTGCTGGTGGCCCTGGGCATGTGGCTGCTGATCAACCACACCCGCCTGGGGATGCTGATCCGCGCCGGCGCCGACGACCACGAGATGGTCGGCGCGCTGGGGGTGAACATCAGCCGCCTCTACACCCTGGTGTTCGTCTTCGGCTGCGCCCTCTGCGGCCTGGCCGGCTTCATGGCCGCCCCGCTCCTGTCGGTGGAGATCGGCATGGGCGAGAAGGTCCTGATCACCACCTTCGTGGTCATAGTCGTCGGCGGCGTGGGCTCGGTGCGCGGCGCCCTGGTTGGCGCCCTGCTGATCGGCATGGTGGACAGCCTGGGCCGTGCCTACGTCCCCCCGCTGCTGGACCGGATGCTGCCCCCGGAGGTCAGCGGCGCCCTGTCCGCCGGCCTGATTTCCGCCAGCGCCTACATCGTCATGGCCCTGGTGCTGCTGGTCCGTCCCCGTGGCCTGCTGCCCGCGCGCGCCTGAGGAGAATCCCATGTCCCGTCGTCTTGTCATCGACCTGGCCTGCCTGGCCACCTTCGCGCTGATGCCCCTGGTGGCCGCGCTGTTCGACGAACCCTTCCTGGTCAGCCTGTTCACCCGCCTGGCCATCTACGGCATGGCCGCCGCCAGCCTCGACCTGCTGATCGGCTACGGCGCCCTGGTCAGCTTCGGCCACGCCGCCTTCTTCGGCCTCGGCGGCTACGTGGTGGGCGTGATCGCCTTCCACAGCTCGCAGATGCTGCCGCTCTGGGGCTGGGAGGGCAGCAACAGCGCCCTGGTGGTCTGGCCCCTGGCGCTGCTCTGCTGCGCCCTGCTGGGGCTGGTGATGGGCTACCTGTCCCTGCGCACCAGCGGCGTGCAGTTCATCATGATCACCCTGGCCTTCAGCCAGATGCTCTATTTCATCCTCGGCTCGCTGTCCTTCTATGGCGGCGACGACGGCATCCTGATGAACGAGCGCAACACCCTGCCCGGCCTCGACCTCAACGACGCCAACCAGTTCTACTACCTCTGCGTCGCGCTGCTGGTGGGCTGGCTGCTGTTCTGCCGGCGCCTGGTGGACTCGCGCTTCGGCTTCGTCCTGCGCGGCCTCAAGCAGAGCGAACGGCGCACCGTGAGCCTGGGCCTGAAACCCGTGCGCTACCGCCTCACCGCCTTCGTCATCGCCGGCCTCGGCGCGGGCCTCGCCGGCATCCTCTGGGCCAACTACGCCCTCTTCGTCAGCCCCGACATGGCCGCCTGGCAGAAGTCCGGCGAACTCATGGCGATGGTCATCCTCGGCGGCGTCGGCACCCTGCTCGGCCCGGTGTTGGGCGCGGCGGCCTACCTCGGCCTGGAACAGCTTCTGAGCCTCTGGACCGAACACTGGCTGCTGGTCTTCGGCCCGCTGCTGCTCCTCGTCGTGCTGTTCGGTCGCCAGGGCCTCTACGGCCTGCTGATGAGCGGCGCCGGCAAAGCGCGCAAGGCGAAGGCGCCGCGTCCGGCCAAGGCCATCAAGCCCCAGGAGGTCCACCCATGAGCGCCCACCTGTCGATCCGTGGCCTGGAGAAATCCTTCGGCGCGGTGAAGGCCACCCACAACGCCAACCTGGAGCTGGCCGCCGGCGAGCTGCACGCCATCATCGGCCCCAACGGCGCCGGCAAGTCCACGCTGATCTCGCAGATCGCCGGCGAGCTGCGCCCGGACAAGGGCCAGATCCTCCTCGGCGGCCGCGACATCACCGCCGTGCCCGCCCATGAGCGCCCGCGCCTGGGCCTGGCGCGCTCCTTCCAGGTCAGCCAGCTGTACCCCGAGTTCAGCCTGCTGGAGAACGTCGCGGTGGCCATCGCCGCCCGCGACGGCAAGAGCTTCGGGCTGTGGAAATCCCTCTCGCGGGATCGCGGCCTGCTGAACCCGGCCCGCACCTACCTGGAGCAGGTGGGCCTCGGCGCCCGCGCCGAAGACCCGGTGAGCGCGCTGTCCCACGGCGAGCGCCGCCAGCTGGAGCTGGCCCTGGCGCTGGCCCAGGAGGCCTCGGTGCTGCTGCTGGACGAACCCATGGCCGGCATGGGCGCCGAGGAGTCGGCGCGCATGACCGAGCTGCTGATGAGCCTAAAGGGCCGCTACGCCATCCTGCTGGTGGAGCACGACATGGACGCCGTGTTCGCCCTCGCCGACCGCATCACCGTGCTGGTCTACGGCGAAACCATCCTCACCGGCACCGTGGAGGAAGTCCGCGGCAACGAGCAGGTGCGCAGCGCCTACCTGGGAGAAGAGCATGCTTGAAGTCAGTGGATTGCAGGCCGGCTACGGCCTCAGCCAGGTGCTGTTCGACATGCACCTGAAGATCGAACAGGGCCAGGTGGTTTCCCTCATCGGCCGCAACGGCATGGGCAAGACCACCACGGTGAAGTCCATCATGGGGCTGCTCAAGCCCAGCGCCGGGAGCATCCGCATCCACGGCCGGGAAATGCGCGGCGCCACGCCCTATCGCATCGCCCAGGCCGGCCTCGGCCTGGTGCCCGAGGGCCGCCGCGCCTTCGGCACCCTCAGCGTGAAGGAGAACCTGCTGGCCACCGCCAGCAAGGGCGGCAAGTGGGACCTGGCGCGGATCTACCGCCTCTTCCCGCGCCTGGAGGAACGCCAGGACCAGCTGTCGAAGACCCTCTCCGGCGGCGAGCAACAGATGCTGGTGGTGGGCCGCGCGCTGATGACCAACCCGCAGCTGCTGATCCTCGACGAGGCCACCGAAGGCCTGGCGCCGATCATCCGCGAAACCATCTGGAATTGCCTCGCGACCCTCAAGGACGAGGGCGAGACCATCCTGGTGATCGACAAGAACCTCAAGGAAATGGCCCGCGTGGTGGACCGCCACCACATCATCGAGAAGGGCCGCCAGGTCTGGGATGGCACGCCGGTGGAACTGGCCGCCGCGCCGGACCTCTCGCAGCGATACCTGGGTGTCTAGCCACCGGCCGGACACCTGATCCAGCGGCCCGTCGTCACGCCGGGCCGCGTTCCCCGACGCACCCGCCTCCGCCGGCCCCATCCCGGGCCGGTGGCGGACGGCTGCGCCCTGAAAACAGAAGAAGAAGAGCCTTGCGATGAACCACAAGACCCGAGCGTTTCCCCTCCTGTTGAGCACCCTCCCCTTCAGCGCGCTGGCCGCCGAATCCGGCTTCATCGAGGATTCCACCGCCACGCTGCAACTGCGCAACTACTACTTCAGCCGCGACTTCTCCGACATCGTCGGCCCCAGCCAGCAATCCCGGGCGGAGGAATGGGCCCAGGGCTTCATCCTCAACTACAAGTCCGGCTACACCCAGGGCACCGTCGGCTTCGGCCTCGACGCCATCGGCACCCTCGGCATCAAGCTCGACAGCAGCCCGGACCGGGTCAACACCGGCCTGCTGCCGGTGCAGGAAGACGGCGAGGCCGCCGATGACTACAGCCGCCTGGGCGTGGCGGCGAAGATGCGCCTGTCGAAGACCGAGCTGAAGGTGGGCGAGCTGCAGCCCAACCTGCCGGTGCTGGTGTACAGCGACATCCGCCTGCTGCCGCCCAGTTACCAGGGGGCGATGGTCACCTCCAGCGAGATCGCCGGCCTGACCCTGCAGGCCGGCCACCTCACCGGCACCAGCCTGCGCAACGAGGCCGGCGACGACAAGCTGCAGGCCCAGCTGGGCTACCAGCCCCAGCGCCAGGCCTCCAGCGACGCCTTCAACTACGCCGGAGCCGACTACGCCTTCAACGGCAACCGCACCACGGCCAGCGCCTGGTACGCCCAACTGGAGGACATCTACGAGCAGCGCCACCTGGGTCTCAAACACTTCGAGCCGATGGGCGACTGGATCCTGGGAGCGAACCTGGGCTTCTACGACACCCGCGAAGAGGGCAAGCAACTGATCGGCGAGGTGGACAACCGCGCCTTCTACTCGCTGCTCTCCGCCAAGCGCGGCGGCCATACCTTCTATCTCGGCTACCAGGGCATGTACGGCGACCAGGGCTTCCCCAAGGTGTTCGCCAACGTCACGCCGCTGGGCAACGAAGTGCCCACCTACGAGTTCGCCTCGGCGGACGAACGCTCCTGGCAGGTGCGCCACGACTATGATTTCGCCGCCCTCGGCATCCCCGGCCTGACCACCACCCTGCGCTATATCCGCGGCGACAACGTGGACACCGGCCGGGGCTTCGAAGGCGAGGACTGGGAACGCGACCTGGACATCGGCTACGTGATCCAGAGCGGCAGCCTCAAGGGGCTTGGCGTGCGCATCCGCAATGTCACCGCGCGCTCCAACTACCGCACCGATATCGACGAGAACCGCCTGATCCTCAACTACAGCCTGGCGCTATTCTAGGTTCGAGCGCCGCGCTGCGTCCGGCGTCGGAGGGTGGAGGGGGCTCTTCATCCACCCACGGCGCCAGATGGGGCCACGATAGGTGAACCGGTGACGCGCGCCCCCCCTGCCCAGGATTCCCATTCCATCCACAAGGAGTGACCCCATGCCCCGCAACGCCCTCGCCGCCTGGCTGCTCGGCCTCGGCAACCTGCTGATGCTCGCCGCCCTGCCCCTGGCTTCGCCCTGGCCGCTCGCCGTGGGGCTGCTGTGCAACCTGCTGGCCGGCCTGCTCTACCACCGGCAGCCGCCGCGCATCGTCGAGGTGGAGATTCCCCTGCCCGCCGCCGCGCCGGAGCCCGACCCGGTGGTGGTGCCTGCACCTGTCGCCGAAGCCACGGCACTGCCCCTCGATCGCCTGCATCCGCTGCTGGAACAACTGAGCCGCTCCATCGCCGACAGCGACGCGGAAATGCAGCAGGCCAACACCCTCGCCCGACAGGCCGGCGAGTGCCTGCAACTGTCGACCCAGAGCATCCAGGATTCGCGCACCACCATCGACGACCTGGCGCGCTACATGGTCCACATGACGTCGGTATTCAACGACCTGGGAGAACAGTCGCAACGCATCGGCGCCATCGTCGGCAGCATCCAGGAGATCGCCAAGCAGACCAACCTGCTGGCCCTCAACGCCGCCATCGAGGCCGCCCGCGCCGGCGAGGCGGGCCGTGGCTTCGCCGTGGTGGCCGATGAAGTGCGCCAGCTGGCACGGCGCGCCAACGAGGCCAGCGAGCAGATCCGCCAGATCGTCGGCGGCCTGCAGCAGGCTTCCCGCGACGCCCGCGCAGGGCTGACCCAGGTGGACGGCTCGACCCGTACCGGCCTGGACAAGTCCGAGATCGCCCTCGACGCCCTCGCGCGCATGAAGGAGGTGGCCACCGCCCGCTACGAAATCGTCCAGCGCATCATGCAGCGCCTGGAGGAGAAACAGCAGCTCACCGGGGCCGTGCGACAGCTGCTGGATTGAACGTCGCCATCCTGCGAGGCCGGTTCCCGGCTATCGCCGCATCCCGAACCGCAGGATGCGGCTGAGCGCAGCGATACCCATCACCGCGCACAGCATGGGTTTCGTTCCTCAACACATCCAATTACGGGGCTGCGCGATCCCTACGAGGGCAGTCCCATCAGCTCCAGCAGCGCCCGGTACAACGGCGTCCCCGGTTGCCCCAGCTCCAGCACCACATCGAAGTGGTTCCTGCCCGGCGCCGCGACGAAGCGTCCCGGTAGTCCGCGCGCCTGCCAGTCGTCGAGAAACTCATGGGACTGGCGGGCGAACTCCGCCGTTTCCAGCGCGCCATAGCTGATCACCAGTTCGGCGCCACGGTCCGGCAGCTGGAAGCGCGGGCTGTTGCGCCGCGCCGCCGCCTCGTCGAGGTTCATCCAACCGTTGATATGGGTGTCCAGCAGGGGCAGCAGGTCGAACAGGCCGCTGATGGGCAGCGCGCCCTTCAGCGGCTTCTCCGGCAGGCCGTACTGCGCCTGCCAGCCACCGGCCAGCAACATGCCCACCAGATGCCCGCCGGCGGAGCTGCCGCTGGCATGGAGGCGCTGCGGATCGCCGCCGTACTCGCCCACATGGCGATGCAGCCAGGCCAGCGCACGGCGGGTCTGGTCGACGATATGGTCGAGGGTCACCGCCGGCGCGAGGTCGTAGTCCAGCACCGCCACGCAGGCGCCGGCCGCCGTCAGCGCCGGCGCCATGAAGGCCGAATCCGCCTTGGACAGCGCCCGCCAGTAGCCTCCATGGATGAACAGCAGCACCGGCGCATCGGGGCACGCCGCCGGGAAGATATCCAGCCGCTCGTTGGCCCCGGGGCCGTAGGCCACATCCTTGAAGCAGCGCAGCCCGGCATGGGCGGCGTCGCTCAGGGCGCGGTACTGACGCGGGTACTGGTCGAAATCCTCGACACTGGCGCGGGCGTTGTATTGCACATCGAAATAGGCGGCCAGGTCGGCCGGGGCGCTGGGGCGGGTCATGGGCATCTCCGGTTGCTCGTGAGCCGATTAGGCGGCATTCGGCGACGCGGGGAAATCCGGATAGTCGGGGATGGTTATCCGGGGAATTGGGCGAGCACGCTGTGGGAGCGAATTCATTCGCGAAGGCACGGGGTACGACCGCCCTCACCCCGCCCCTCTCCCGGAGGGAGAGGGGGCTGTCCGTACAGGTTGGAGAATGCGTGCCAGGCAAATTCCGCCCATAAAAAAACCGGCCCATTGGGCCGGTTCAAATGGCGGGGGAACCAGCCTCCCCCGCCAAGTCGGTGACTCAGGCTTCGGCGCGTACGCGGTCGCGGATCTGCTCCTGGGCGGGAGCCGCGGCGCTCTGCAGCTGGAAGTCGAAGTCGATCTCGGCGAAGCGCTCGCCGTCCAGGCCACGGGCCTTGGCGGCGACGGCGTCTTCGATGAAGCGGATGTCGCCCACCAGGCCATCGCGGGTGGCGTAGGCGAAGTCGTCCCACAGGTACTCATCGCCGGACAGGTTGATCTGGGTGGTCAGGTGACGGTAACCCGGGGCGGAGATGAAGAAGTGGATGTGGGCCGGGCGGTTGCCGTGGCGACCCAGCAGGTTCAGCACTTCCTGGGTGGTGCCTTCCGGCGGGCAGCCGTAGCCGGACGGCACGATGCTGCGGGCGCGGTAGCGGCCTTCGCTGTCGGTGACGATGCGACGGCGCAGGTTGTAGTCCGACTGGGTGGTGTCGAAGTAGGAATAGGTGCCCTTGGTGTTGGCATGCCACAGGTCGACGATGGCGCCGGCGATCGGCTTGCCATCCACGTCCTTCACCTGGCCCTGGAGGAACATCACGGTGCCGGCGTCGGTGCCGTCATCCATGCGGGTCTCGCCCTCGGACAGCGGGGCGCCGGCCACGTAGAGGGGGCCTTCGATGGTGCGCGGGGTGCCGCCGGTCAGGCCGGCCTGCTCGTCCTGGGCGTCCAGCAGCAGGTCGAGGTAGTGCTCGAGACCGAGGCCCGCCACCAGCAGGCCGGCCTCGCCACGGGCGCCCATGCGGTTCAGGTAGTCCACCGCCTTCCAGAACTCCTCGGTGGTGACTTCCATATCCTCGATGATCTTGATGGTGTCGATCAGGATGCGGTTCACCAGCTTCTTCATGCGCTGGCTGCCCTGGTCGTTGTTGAAGCCGCTGACTTCCTTGAAGAAGTTCTGGACGCTTTCGGTGCTGGACAGTTTGATAGTCATGGCTATTTCCTCATCTTGTTTTTATCGGGACGGAACGATCGCTCAGCGATCGTCTTCGTGAATCGACGACGGGTGGCGGCAGAGACCGTCCACCTCGATTTCCATGTAGGGGAACAGCGGCAGCTGCATCAGGGTGTCATGCAGCTCCTCGACGCTGGCCAGGTCGAAGATGCTGTAGTTGGCGTAATGCCCGGCGATGCGCCACAGGTGGCGCCATTTGCCCTCGCGCTGCAGGCGCTGCGCCAGTTCCTTCTCGTCGGCCTTGAGCTTGGCCGCCTTGGCGGGGTCCATGTCGACCGGCAACTTCACGGTCATCTTCACGTGGAACAGCATAGGCTTGCTCTCCTCCTTCAGGCAGGTGTCAGGGGCGACGGAAGCGCGCCAGGCGCTCTTCGTCCAGGGTCAGGCCGATACCGGGCAGGCGCGGCACGTGGAGCTGGAAGTCGCGGTAGACCGGCGGCTCGGTGACGATGTCCTCGGTCAGCAGCAGCGGGCCGAAGAGTTCGGTGTCCCACGCCAGCTTGTTCAGGGTGATGAAGGCATGGGCGGAGGCCAGGGTGCCGACGCTGCCTTCCAGCATGGTGCCGCCGTAGAGGCCGATGCCGGCCGCCTCGGCGATGCTGGCGGTACGCAGCACGGCACGCGGGCCGCCGTTCTTGGCGATCTTCAGGGCGAACACCGGGGCCGCGCCGTCGCGGGCCAGGTTGAAGGCGTCTTCCACGCACTCGATGGATTCGTCGGCCATGATCGGCGCCGGGCTGGACAGGTTCAGGCGCACCTGGCCGCTGCGGTTGTTGCGGGAAATGGGCTGTTCGATGAGGTCGATGCCGTTGTCGCCGAGGACACGGCAGGCGCGCAGGGCAACGCCTTCGTCCCAGGCCTGGTTGACGTCGACGCGCACGCTGGCGCGGTCGCCCAGGGCCTTCTTGATGGCGATGACGTGGGCCAGGTCCCTGTTCACCTCGCCGGCGCCGATCTTCAGCTTGAAGATGCGGTGGCGGCGAACCTCCAGCATGTGCTCGGCTTCGGCGATGTCCTTGCTGGTGTCGCCGCTGGCCAGGGTCCAGGCCACTTCCAGGCTGTCGCGGACGCGGCCGCCGAGGATCTCGCTGACCGGCAGGCCGAGGCGCTTGCCCTGGGCGTCCAGCAGCGCGGTTTCCACGGCGGAACGGGCGAAGGTGTTGCCTTTCACCACGCGGTCGATGCGCTGCATGCAGGCATTGAGGTTGCTGGCGTCCTGGCCGACCAGCAGCGGGGCGAAGTGCCGGTCCAGGTTGACCTTGATGCTGTCCGGGCTTTCGTTGCCGTAGGACAGGCCGCCGATGGTGGTGGCCTCACCGATGCCCTCGATACCGTCGGCGCAGCGGATGCGCAGGATCACCAGGGTCTGGTTCTGCATGGTGTGCATCGCCAGCTTGTGGGGGCGGATGGTCGGCAGGTCGACGATGATCGCTTCGAGCGACTCGATCGCGGTGTGGCTCATTTCAATACCCATCTGGTTGTTCTTCTCTGTGACGGGATAGTGATACCGCCGCGATCCAGGTTCCAATATTGATTTTGTCTGCAACAATACCCTCCAGGTATCGCCACCTTCGAAGGACCGGCCCCATGGAACTCCGTCACCTGCGCTACTTCCAGGCGCTCGCCGAAACCCTCAACTTCACCCGCGCCGCCGAGCGCCTGCACATCGCCCAACCGCCCCTCAGCCGCCAGATCCAGCAGCTGGAGGAGGAGCTCGGGGTGGCCCTGCTGGAACGTGGCCGGCCCCTGCGCCTGACCGAGGCGGGGCGCTTCTTCCACGAGCATTCCCGCACCCTGCTCGAGCAGTTGGCGAAGGTCTGTGACAATACCCGGCGTATTGGTTCGGGAGAAAAGGCCTGGCTCGGCATCGGCTTCGCCCCCTCGACGCTCTACGGTGTGCTGCCCGACCTGATCCGCCGCCTGCGCAGCGACGCCGGGTTGGAACTCGGCCTGTCGGAGATGACCACCCTGCAGCAGGTGGAGTCGCTCAAGGCGGGGCGGATCGACGTCGGTTTCGGCCGCATCCACATCAACGACCCGGCGATCCAGCAGCAGGTGCTGACCCTGGACCCGCTGGTGGCCGCCCTGCCCGCCGGGCATCCCTTGCTGCCGGGCCCGGTGAGCCTGACCGACCTGGCCCAGGAGCCCTTCGTGCTCTACCCGGGCAACCCGCGGCCCAGCTACGCCGACCATGTCCTCGCCCTGTTCGCCGCCTACGGGCTGCAGATCGAGGTGGCGCAATGGACCAACGAACTGCAGACCGCCATCGGCCTGGTGGCGGCCGGCATCGGCATCACCCTGGTGCCGGCATCGGTACAGGTGCTGCACCGGGTCGACATCGGCTACGCCAGCCTGCAGGAAGCCCAGGCCACCTCCCCCATCATCATCAGCCGCCGCGTCGGCGACGCGTCGCCCGCGCTGACCCATTGCCTGGCGCTGATCGAGGAGCTGTCGCGGGGGCAGCTGTAGGAACACGCTCTTGCAGGACGGGGCGGGCGGCGTTCCGTTGAGCGTGCGATACCCATCAACCGTGGTCCGCATGGGTTTCGTACCTCAACCCATCCTATGTATGGACTCGCCTTTTACTGTCAACCCGCTTTGAACAGAGAAACCCGGTTGCATCTATGTATCAGGCCTCAGCAAGGGAGCCGCAAAGGGGCTCCGGGCCAACATTGTCTGAGCTCGCGCCGTGCCAATTACGAAGAGGCTTAGGGGCCAGTAGGATGGCAGGCATCATCGCGCGGCGGTCTGACCTGGGGTCAATGTTCTCAGCAGCGGTTGAGGCGCTCAGCGCCTCGGTGGCGGGATCTCGTGGGATCTATTCGGCTATCGTTGCTCCCGGTTGGACAGAGGGATTACGGCAGTAGCGGGCGTCCGACTGCAGCAGCACCCAGACGATACGCAAGTTGCGGTTGGCCAGACGTATGGCCGCCCCCTTGCGTCCGTGCCGCTGCATCCAGCGGTTCAGCCGACGGTCGTCCACTTCCTCGGAGTCAGCCTTGAGCGTGCGGAGCACCGCATGGGCGCCCTCGACCATCAGGCTGCGCAGATAACCATCACCGCGTTTGCTCATCTTGCCGAGCCGAACCTTCTGGCCGCTGCTGTGCTGATCGGGTACCAGGCCAAAGTAGGCCGCGAACTGGCGTGCATTCGGGAAGCGCGCGGGCTCGACCTGCTTGGCGACCAGGGCAGTGGCGATGATCGGCCCAACCCCGCGCACGCTCATCAGTCGCGAGGCGGTCTTGTCCGCGTGCGCACATTGTTCCAGCCGTTTGGTCAGCAGCAGGAGACGGCCTTCCAGAGCCTGCCATTCCGCCTGCATATCGGCGATCAGCTCACGCAGCAGGTCTGGCAGCGGCAACGTGGCATCCTCCAGAATCCGGCTCACGCGGTCGCTGAGCGCTGCAGCGCCTTGCGGGATCGCCAGGCCATGCTCGAGCAGCAGCCCCCGGATTTGATTACCCAGCGTCGTCCGGCGCCGTATGTAGCCCTGTCTGACCCGATGCGCCGCCTGCATGGCCAGGGCCTCCACGGTTTTCACCGGTACGGCATGGATGGTGGTATCGCGTCCGGCGCGCAAGATCGCCTGCGCATCGTTGCGATCGTTCTTGGCACCACTGCGGTGCTCGGCGACTCGCTGTGCGGGTAACAAGCGCACCTGACAACCCAGGGCCTGCACCTGTCTTGCCCAGGCTTGTGCGCCCGGCCCGGTCTCCAGCAAGACCGTCGCGCCCTTGGCGATCTGGTACAAAAACCTCGAGAACGCCTCGCGCGACTGGAGACGCTTTTCGTACACCAGCTCTCCGTGCGCCTCTTCGCCGGCGATTTGGAACACCTGCTTGGCCAGATCAACAGCGACTGTCGTGCACAGAGAGAGCGTTTCCGGGTGTGCAGCTTGCGGTTTCGTCGTACGCTTTTGCATGGCCTTGCCCTCGCTGTCGGTGGTTATCGTAGGGTGCCACCGTGGCGCGCTCGACGCCTCGGCGAGGGCGAGTCCATCCAATTACGGGCTGCAGTCCTGCTACCACTCCACCAGAACGGGAATCAGCAGCGTGCTGGACGCGCTGCTCAGTACCCAGGAACGGCTGGTGGAAGACGCCGACCAGGTCTGGCAAGCCCTGCGACGCTACTCGGAAACCAACGCTGACTTCGCCGACTGTCTCATCGAACGTAACGCCAAGGCAGCAGGCTGCAAGGACCTCGTGACCTTCGACAGCAAAGCCGCGCGCAGCCTGGGTATGCGCAACCTCGACAGTTGAGCGTCCCTCTCCCCCGTCCTCCGCGCTCGCTCCGCAGGGTGCGCCGCGCGCACCGCCCGCTCCCGAGCGAAGGGGGGCCGGCCGCGAGGCCGGCCCCGCCTGGCTCAGAACTTGAAGGTGTAGCTGGTGATGAGGCGGTTCTCCTGGTAGTCCGCACCGGAGGCCGCGCCGTTGCCGTAGCGCGTCTTGACGTCGATGTTGCGCCACTCGAAGCCCACGCCCTTGAGGGGGCCGCTCTGCACCACGTAGCTGAGGAAGAGGTTGCGCTCGCTCTCCACGTTCTGGTCCAGGGCGTTGTTGCCACGGTCGATGCCGGTGCCGCGCAGGTAGCGGGTCATCAGCTTGAGGCCGGGCACGCCGTAGGCGGCGAAGTCGAGGTCGTAGCGCAGCTGCCAGGAGCTCTCGTTGGGCTTGACGAAGGCGACGGTGGACCAGTTCACCAGGTAGGGCTGGGGCGCGTAGCCGTTGAGGGTGGGGAAGGTGCTCTCGCCCAGCATGCGCTGGTAGCCGACGCCGATGGCGTGGGGGCCCTTGCGCAGGGTGGTCATGGCGCCGTAGGAGCGGTTGTCGATATCGCCGTAGAGCGCCTTGCCGTCCTCGCTGTTGTCGAAGTAGCGCAGGTCGGTCTTGAGCCCGTAGCCATTGCCCAGGTCGGCGTTGTAGGTGCCGCCCAGATAGTGCTGCTGGTAGATGTCCTCCAGCTGGCCGTAGAAGTAGGTGGCCGAGAGCGCGGGGCTGAAGGCGTAGGTGGCGCCCCCGAAGTTCAGGCCGTCGCTGCGGCGCTGGATGTCCGGCCCGTTGAACAGGTACATCTTCTCGCGGTTGGAGGATTCGCGGCTGCTGATCTCGGTGAAGCGGCCGGCGGTGAGGGTCAGGTTCTCCACCTCGCGGGATTCCAGCAGGAAGCCGTGGTAGGTGGTGATGAGCTGGCGGGAGTCGTCGTAGAAGGCCACCGGCAGCATCGGGCGATGCTCGCCCACCTTCAGCTCGGTCCTGGAATAACGCATCTTGCCGGTCAGCGCCGCGCGGCCGTAGTCGCGCACCTGCTCGCCCTTGCTGTCGTCGTAGGGAATGATGGTATCCGGGCCTCGGCCACCGCCACCGTCCAGTCGGTAGGCATATTGCCCGGAAACATCCAGGCCGAACTGCAGAGTCCCTTCCGTATAACCGGAGATGGCGCGAAAGTCGAAACCCTGGGTCCAGCTTCCGATACGGGACTTCGGCGCGTCATCCTGTTTGAAGTCACGGTCGATATAGAAGTTGCGCAAGCCCAGGCTTATTTGCCGATCCTTCACGAAGTCCGCCTGTGCGGACATCGGCATGAACATCCCCATCAGGCTCGCGGCGGCTACGCCGCTGGCCAGCCAGCTCTTATGAAACATGGACGTGATCCTTTCTTACATGTGCACGCATGGCACATTGAGTGGGAGCAGATTAATTGTTGGAAGAGCAACTTCGGCAGTTAATCCGCAGTGTTGTTTTTATAACCACTTACTGCAAAAAGGTCGTAGCAAGGCCCGCCACCCGAAAGTAACGGGCGCCCTCGATTTCTAGTTATGGGTACAACTTTCAAACCGGACGAAAGACCACTTCATCCACTATTCCGGATCGGCTCCGGAGTTCTTTTCGGCACTGCCCGTTGGGCTTCGCGTCGCTCAGCCTCAACCTAGGGGTCAGCCTTGGCAGGTTGCGCAGCGAAACCCGACAAGCCCGCCGTCAGCAGGCCGAGCGCGAAGCGTCGCCCAGGCGGTGGTAGGCGCGGTTGAAATACACCAGCCCTTCCTGGCTCTTGCCGTGGCGGATGCCCAGCACCTCGCAGTAGAAGATGGTGTGGGACCCCACCTCATGGGCCTGGGCGATGCGGCAGTCGAAGCTGACCAGGGCGTCGTCCAGCAGCGGCGAGCCGCTTTCCAGGGTGCTCCAGCTGGCCTGGGCGAAGCGCTGGTCGGAGTCCAGCTCGCGGTTGGCGAAGACGCCGGAAATGGCCTTCAGCTCGGCGGTCAGCACGTTCACGCTGAGCACACCGTTCTGCTTGAAGTGGCCATTGGCGAACGAAGCACGGTTCATGCACACCAGCAGCGTCGGCGGTTGGTCGGTGACGCTGCACACGGCCGAGGCGGTGAAGCCCCAGCGGCCGGCGGCGCCATCGGTGGTGATGACGGAAACGGCGCCGCCCAGCAGCGCCATGGCATTACGGAATCCTGTGGTATCGACCATGGTCTTGCCCTCGCCTCTCAGATATCCAGTACCAGTTTCTTCGTCCTGGCCCGCGAACAGCAGACCAGGATCTGGTCGTTGGCGGCCTTCTCTTCATCGGTCAGGTAGACGTCGCGGTGGTCCGGCTCGCCTTCCAGCACGTCGCACAGGCAGGTGCCGCAGACGCCCTGCTCGCAGGAGATCTCCACCTTGATGCCGACGGTCGCCAGGGCGTCGAGGATGCTCTGGCCCTCCGCCACCTGGACGGTCTTGCCGCTGCGCCGGGCCTCCACTTCGAAGCCCTCGCCGCTGGCGTCCACCTCCACCTGGAAGTACTCGCGGTGGATCTGGTCCTCGGCATAGCCGGCCCTGCGCGCGCCCTCGATGACCCAATCCATGAAGCCGGCCGGGCCGCAGACATAGAGGTGGACGCCCTCGGCCGGCTGGCCGAGCACGGCGGGCAGGTCGAGCTTCTGGGCCTCGCCCTCGTCGTCGAAGTGGGTGCGCACGCAGGCCGCGAAGTCGGCGTCGGCCAGTTCGTCGAGGAAGGCGGTACGGCTGCGGGAACGGCCGCAATAGTGCAACTCGAAGGGGCTGTCCTGGGCGGTCAGCTGGTGGGCCATGGCGATCATCGGGGTGATGCCGATGCCGCCGCCGATGAGGATCGAGCGGCTGGCGTCGGCCGCCAGGGGGAAGAGGTTGCGCGGGGCGCCGACGCTGACGCTGGCGCCCTCGGTCAGCAGTTCGTGAACGGCCAGGGAACCGCCCCGGGAGGCCGGGTCCTTGAGCACGCCGAGGCGGTAGACGGCGGCGTTGGCCGGATCACCGCAGAGGGAGTACTGGCGCACCAGGCCGGTCTTCAGGTGGATATCCACATGGGCGCCCGCCTCGAAGGCCGGCAGGGACTTGCCCGACGGATCGGCGAGTTCGAGAACGACGACGCCCTCGCCCTGCTCCTGCCGCTTGCGGACCACCAGGTTCAACACTTGCTCACTCATACCGGCCTTCCCGCACCCTTCGGGGTGCTTGTTCTATCGATCGTTACGGTCCGCTGCTTGCACGCGCGGCATTCTTTCGGGTGCCCCGGGCGACCGCCGGGGCGGGTGTTCAACGCATGAAGAGCCCGCCATTCACATCCCAGGTCGCCCCGGTGGTGAAGTAGGCTTCCGGGCGCGCCAGCTGCACGACGAGGTCGCCGAGGAAGTCGGCATCGCCCAGGCGCCTGACCGGGATGTTGGCCAGCAGCCCGTCCATGCGCTCGGCCGGCACCGCCGCCCGCACCGCCGGGGACTCGATGGGCCCCGGGGCGATGGCGTTGACGGTGACGCCGCTGGCGGCCAGTTCCTTGGCGAAGATCTTGGTCAGGGTGACGATGGCCCCCTTCGACGCGGCGTAGTGCGCGCCGGTGGCGGTGCCGCCGTTCTGCCCGGCCAGGGAGGCCATGTTGATGATCCGCCCGTAGCCCGCCGCCGCCATGTGGGCGCCGAACACCTGGCAGCCGATGAAGATGCTGCGGGTGTTGAGGCTCATGACCTGGTCGAATTCCTCGGGGCTGATCTGCATCACCGGGGTGGTGCGGGTCATGGCTGCGCTGTTGACCACCGCGTGCAGGGCGCCGAAGCGATCCAGCACGGCGGCCAGCGCCGCTTCGAAGTCGGGCTTGCTGCCCACGTCGAGTCGCAGCGCCAGGCTGCGCTCGCCGCTGGGGTCGAGCCGGTCGGCCGCGGCCTGGGCACGCTCCAGCGACAGGTCGGTGATCACCACCGAATGGCCGGCGGCGAACAGGCGGCTGGCGATGGCGAGGCCGAGGCCCTGGGCCGCGCCGGTGACCAGTGCGATCTGGCTCATTACCGGCTCCTTACAAGATGTAGCCGATACCCGTCAGGGTCTCGGTCGAGTTGATCAGCTGGATCAGCTTGCGCTGGATCTTGAAGCCATTGCCGTCGCGCTTGAGCTGGAAGGTGATGTCGGCGGTGTAGTGCTTCAGGGTTTCCTTGCGGAACTCCCGCAGGTTCTGCGCGCAGCGCACGGTCACCACGCCGTCCTCCTCGCCCAGCACCCGGAAGCGCGACAGGGCGCGCACGGTGCGGGCACGGGGGCTGGTGGAGATGGACTCGCCGCCGATCAGGCGCTGCACCCGCAGCTGGCGCATGTGATGGTCGTCGTAGGCGTAGTTCAGGGTGTTCTCGAAATCGGTCTCGTTGGGGTCGATGGGGATGATGTAGGTCCCCTTGTCGGTCCAGAGGTCCAGCCAGGCGTCGAACTCGCCGTGGTCGAGCATGTCCGCTTCCTGCCAGATGAAGGCGCTGACGTGGTTGAGCAATTCAAGGTTCATCGTGCTTCTCTCAGAAAGTGCGCTTCCGTAGGAGCGAGCTTGCTCGCGAAAGGGCGGCGAGCAGGGTTCGCGAGCTCGCTCCTACAGGCATGTGCCATCGGGTTTCGGGCTGAATGTCGATCCGCTCTAGGCCGACATCATCTTTTTCCACTGCTGGTAGGCCGCGCGCATGCCGGTCTCGGCGCTCACGTCGCTGACCCGCCCGTCCTCGCTGGGCGTCTCGCCCGGCAGGCCGCGGTTGAGCATGATCCAGAGGTCGGTGCCCGCCTGGGCGCCCTTCTGCACCCGCTCCCAGGCCTCGGAATCGTCCGGGGTGCCGAAGCCCATGGGGCCCTGGAAGTGCTCGTGCAGGCGCAGGCGGTAGCGGTTGGCCACGGCCGGGCCGCCGTCCATGGTGATCACCGCGTGGTGGATCTCGGTCTCGTTCACCGAGATCGGTTGCAGCACCCGGAAGAAGGCCATGGAGCAGGCCACGTTGGGGAACAGGTTGAGGTTGAAACCCGAGCCGCCGACGGCACGGACGATGCGGCGCACCTGCTGCTCCTCGATGCCCTCGGCGCGCAGCTCCTCGGCCAGCGCCTCGAAACGCTCGGGGATCGGCTTGTCGAGGTCGGCCTCGAGGTCGATCAGCTCGGGAATCATCACCATCACGCTGTGGCCGTTGCCCAGGTCCTCTACATAGCCCGGGCCCTTGACGAAGTCGAAGAGCTCAAGGGTCTGCTCGTCCACCGAGGACAGGAAGGACTTGTGCACCAGCGGGAAGTGGTAGGCGTCGGTGGTGTTTTCCAGCTGGATCTTCCAGTTGCCGGGGAAGCGGAAGCGGTGCTCGCCGGAAACCTTCACGCCGTAGCCGGCGCCCTGCTTCATGAACAGGTCGATCCACTTCTTCGCCGGGCCGAGGAAGTCGGCGAGCGGCTCGATGTCGTCCTTGAAGGTGGCGAAGATCATGCCGTTGTACTGCTCCACCCGCAGGCTCACCAGCGGCAGCTCGCCCTTGTCCAGGCAGTCGGCGTAGCTCTCCGGGTGCGGCACGCCGCGCAGGCTGCCGTCCAGGCCATAGCTCCAGCCGTGGTAGGGGCAGACGAAGCTGTTGGCCTTGCCCTTCTTGTGCTCGCAGACGGTGGCGCCCCGGTGGCGGCAACGGTTGAGCAGCACGTGCACGTCCTTCTTGCGGTCACGCACCACGATCACCGGCTGCTTGCCGATGTAGGTGCTCTTGTAGCTGCCGGCCTCGGGAATCTCGCTGGCGTGGGCCACCCAGATCCAGGTGCTGTAGAAGACCTTCTCCAGCTCCGCGTCGAAGAGACGGGCGTCGGTGTAGAGGGAGGTGTGCACGCGGTCGTGCTGCACCAGGTCGGCCGGCGAGCTGGCCAGGTTCAGGGTTTCGATCAGGTTGGTCACGGTCACTCCTCGTCAGCGCTGGGCGCTGACTCACAGAAATGGGTTGTTGGCGGCTTCGTAGCGAGCTTGCTCGCGAATGGATCTTCGCCACGGCTTCGCGAGCAAGCTCGCTCCTACGCAAGTGGTGCCAGTCGGCTGGTTCATCGTCATTTCCCCGGCACGGGCAGGTGCGCGTCGCTGTTCCACGCGTCCACCGGGCGGCTGAAGAGGTTCTCGGTCTGGAAATGGGCCATGCGCCAGGCGCCCTCTTCCTCGCGGAACTTCACCGTGAGGCGCGCGGCGTTGAGGTGCGACGCGCCACCGGCGAAGGTGGAGGTCTGCAACATCACCCAGCTGCCGGTGGCCTCCGCGCCGTCCACCCGGATCAGCTCCGAGCAGAGGAAATGCACGTTCAGGGCGAAGTGCGCCGGCTCGGTCATGTAGGTGGCGAACATGGCGCGGATCGCCTCGCGCCCCCGGTAGCCACCGAAGCTCCTGGCATACTTGGCGCCCTTGCCTTCCCAGACGGCATCAAGGGTGAAGAGCCCGGCCAGCTCATCCAGGGGCGAGCGGGCGTCCAGGGCGTCGCACAATTCCATGTAGCGGTTCATGCAGGCGCGCACGGCCTGTTCGCTTTCCAGCTGGCGCAGGCGCTGTTCGAGGGCTTGGCTCATGGCGGTCACGCGCGCTGGATGATCAATTCGCGGCCGGTGCGGGCCTCGACCTTGCAATAGCGCCACAGCTTGTAGGGGCCGGTGCCCACGGGCGTGGTGCGGAACAGGTTGCAGGCGGCGTGGACGGTCTCGATGTCCGGCACGTCGGCCAGCAGGTAGGTGGTCCAGGGGTAGCCGGTGCTGGGTCCGACCATGCTCTGGTCGTCGTCCATGTTGCCGAAGACCTTCACGCCGGGCAGGTCGTGGATGCCGTTCCACATGGCGCTGAAGGCGGCCCAGACTTCCAGCTGTTCCTCGCGCGGGGCGTCGAAGAAGTTCTGGTTGATTCCCATGCAGAACAGCACGCGCAGGGCTTTTTTCTCGCTCATCACAATCACCGATCAGTCAGTTGGAAGTCACAGGTAGCCGGGCAGCGGCTTGTTGCCGAAGAAGATCGCCCCGGCGTTCTGGTAGGTCATGTCGCCCATGAAGGCGTGCTGGGTGATCACCAGGGTGTCGTTGACGAAGCGCGACAGCGGGCTCTCGCGGTACACGCCGGTCATGCCGGACAGCATCTGCGCGGTGCGCGCCACCTCGGCCGACACGCGGGTGGCATGGGTGGAGGACAGGCGCAGGAGGTTGGTCTGCTCCACGCTCGCCGGGTCGCCCGCGACCACGCTGGCCCAGGCGCTTTCCATGGCTTCGTAGAACCAGGCGCGGGCGGCACGCAGCTCGGCCTCGGCCTTGGCCATCTGCATCTGCGCCAGCGGGCGGTCGGCCAGGGCCGGGGCACCGGTGACGGAAAAGCGGCCGCTGGCCAGGCCCGACAGGTAGTCCAGTGCGGCGCGGGCGACGCCCAGGCCGACCACCGAGAGCACCTGGGTGGCGAAGGACAGCGAGGGGTAGCGGAACATCGGCTCGTCCAGGTTGGCCGGGCCGCCACGGACGAAGGTCCAGTCCTCGGGCACCACCACGCCGTCGATCACCACGTCGTGGCTGCCGGTGCCGATCAGGCCCACCACGTCCCAGGTCTCCTCGATCCGCACCTTCTCCCGGGGCATCACCGCCAGGCGCGGCAGGCCGACGGTCTCGCCGTTCTTCGGGCTGATGCCGACGCCGATCAGGCTGGCGCCCATGCAGCCGCTGGAAAACTTCCAGCGGCCGGTGACCTTGAGGCCACCCTCGACGAACTCCGCCGGCTGCGGCGGGAAGATACCGCCGGCGAAAACCACGTCCGGGCCATCGGCGTAGACCTGCTTCAGGGTCTCCAGGGGCAGCGCCGCCAGGTACACCGGGTTCATGCCGAAGCTGGCCACCCAGCCGGCGGAGCCGTCGGCGGCGGAGATGTCCTCCACCATCTGGCAGAACTCCATGGGGGTGCGCTGGTCGCCGCCGAAGCGGGTGGGCACCAGGGCGCGATAGACACCGAGCGCCTTGAAGCGCTCGATCACGTCCTGGGAGATGAACTTCTGCCGGTCGAATTCTTCTTGCCGGGCACGCTCGCGGATATCGGCGAGCAGCGCCTGGAATCCTTCGTTCGCGGTGATCGGGGCGGGGCGCTGGTAATCCAGCTCACTGAGCGAAGACATGGGGTTCTCCAGGTGGGCAACAGGGTTAGTGTTCGAGGCGCCGGACCAGCTCGCGGGCGACGGCCAGCAGCCGTTCATCCGCGCCCTTGGCGGCGACGAGTTGCAGCCCCACCGGAAGCTTCGAGGCCCCTTCCAGGGGGATGCTCAGTGCCGGGTGGCCGGTCAGGTTGAAGGGCCGCACGAAGGCGGTCATGCCGATGGCCGCGCGGGTATCAGAGGCGTCCGCCACCCGCGCCGGGTAGTCCGGCATGGTGGGCAGGGCGAGGATCGGGCAGCGGTCGAGCGCGGCGTCCACCTCGGCGGTGAAGGCGCGGCGCACGGCTTCGGCGTCCGCCAGGGCCTGGTCGCTGGTGAGGCTCGCCGCTTGCAGTCGGGCCGCGACATCCGCGCCCACCAGGCCGGTCTCCAGCAGGTGGCCGCAGGCGTTCCAGGTTTCCCGGTTGATGATGGCCAGGCCCGCGTCATAGGCGGCCTGCATGCCGGGCAGCGGCATCCTGTCCAGGGGGAAATCGATCGCCTTCAACGCCGTCTCTATCGCCGCCAGGACTTCCGGGTGGGCGCTCACCGGCACCACGCCGATACGCACGCCCTCCACAGGGGGCAGTGCCTTGAAGCCGGGGTCCATGGCGGCCATGGCCTCGATCAGCAGGTCGATGCGGGCGGCGAAGGGGCCGACGCAATCCAGGCTGCTCTCGGCGGGCATCACCCCGACGCGACTGATGCGGCCGAAGGTTGGCTTGAGGCCGAAGACACCGCAGCAGGCGGCGGGAATCCGCACCGAGCCGCCGGTGTCGGTGCCCAGGGAAAAGTCGCAGAGGCCGGCGGCCACGGCGGCGGCCGACCCGCTGGAGGAGCCACCGGGAATGCGGCCGGGGTAGCGCGGGTTCTCGGCGGTGCCGGTCCAGGCGTTCAGCCCGGTGGTGCCGAAGGCCAGCTCGTGCAGGCTGGTCTTGCCGGTGATGCGGCAGCCGGCGTCCAGCAGGGCCTGGACCACCTCGGCATGGCGCGGGGCGTCCGGCGCCTCGTCCAGTGCGCGACTGGAAGCGCGGGTGGGGTGGCCGGCGACGTCGATGGTGTCCTTCACCATCACGGTACGTCCTTGCCCACCCAGTTCCAGTTTCTCGACCACTGTCGTCATCGGCATCACCCACTGGCGTTCTTGTTCGGGGGCCGCGTCCCGGTCGTGGGCAGCGGCTTGCGTAAATCCAGAATCGGAAGAATTACGTGAAATGTCAATTGAATTATCACTGGAAAACGACTGTGTAGATTCGGTGCATTTTCCACCTCGTCAGCACCAAATGCGTGCAGTTTGGTAACAGCCAGAAAAGTCGCCAGAAAGCCGATCCTTAAAAATAAATCCATTAAAAACAGTCAATTACACACGAAATGAGAATTCATCCCATCGCACACTGCAAAAACGAGTGAAATTAACGACCCGAGAAGACGTCCGATAATCGAACAGAAAATCTCCAGCCAGAACAGAAAAACAGCCCCATAAAACATGGATTTTTTATTCAAAAAACTCGCTTAATCGCACCCAGAAAAAGAGCCGGATTCGTTCAATGAATTCACCGCGAGCCCCAGTGCCACAGGGCATGGCGAGCCTGCCAGGCGATGGCGGACCGGGCTACCGAACGGGCGTCGAGCTGGCGTCGAGCGGGTGCCGGGCACGGCCATGACGACGACTTCGGCGGGAGGCGCACCACGACAGCGCGTGATGTTCTGGCACGGGAGGTGCAAACCCGTTTGCGCCGGCCGGGTCATCCGCCGGCAGCGCCCAGAGGCGCCAGAACAACAAGAAGGCGGCAAGCCAACCGCGCTTCGGCTCAACCGGCCGGCGCGCACTGCGGGACCTTGCCTCTCCACTAGCCTTGCAACCCCGGAGTACGTCATGCACTTCAAACAAGCCGTGTCCACCCTGCTCCTCAGTGCCGCCTGCCTGTCCTTTGCGCAGGCGGATGTGAAGGTCGGCGTCATTACCTCCTCCACCGGCCCCATTGCCCTGGTCGGGCTGCCCCAGAAGAACTCCATACCGCTGCTGCCTACCCAGGCGGGCGACCAGCCGGTGACCTACATCGCCCTGGATGACGGCAGCGACCCCACCGCCACGGTGAAGGCGCTGAAGAAGCTGATCAGCGAGGAGAACGTGGACGCCATCATCGGCCCGAGCGGCTCGCCCAACGCCATGGGCGTGATCCAGTTCGTCGCCGAGGCGGGCGTACCGCTGCTGGCGCCGGTGGGCACCGCCGCCGTGGTGCTGCCGATGAACGAGCAGAAGAAATGGGTGTTCAAGACCACCCAGAACGACGACCTGATCGCCAAGGCGCTGGTGGAGGACATGGGCCGTCGCGGGGTGAAGACCCTGGGCTTCATCGGCACCGCCGACCCCTACGGCGAGAACTGGTCGAAGGTGATGGGCGCCCTGGCCGCCGAGCACGGCATCAAGGTGGTCGCCACCGAGCGCTTCCAGCGCCAGGACACCTCGGTCACCGGCCAGAGCCTGAAGGTCCTCGCCGCGCGTCCCGACGCGGTGCTGGTGGCCGCCCCCGGCAGCTCCGCCGTGCTGCCCCAGACCACCCTGTTCGACCAGGGCTACCGGGGCCAGATGTACCAGACCCACGGCGCCGCCCTGCCGGACTTCCTCAAGCTCGGCGGCAAGAAGGTGGAAGGCACCATCCTCGCCGCCAGCCTGATGCTGGTGCTGGACGAGATCCCCGACAGCCACCCGTCCAAGCCCGTCGCCAGCGCGTACGTGAGCGCCTACGAGAAGCTCAACGGCAGCAAGCCGGCCACCTTCGGCGCCAATACCTATGACGCCGGCCTGCTGCTGCAGAAGGCCATCCCGGTGGCCGCCGCCAAGGCCCAGCCGGGCACGCCGGAGTTCCGCGCGGCCCTGCGCGACGCCCTGGAAGCCAGCCATGAAGTCCCCGCGACCCAGGGCGTCTACACCATGACCCCCGAGGACCACAGCGGGTTCGACGAACGCGGCCGCGAGCTGATCCAGGTGAAGAACGGCGCCTGGACCCTGCTCGGCGGCAACTGATCGCACGGGTTCCCCGTAGGGTGGACGACGCTTTCTTCGTCCACCTTCCAGAGCTCCGGTCAGGCACCGATGGTGGATGGGAAAAGCGCCATCCACCCTACGCCCGCCACCCAGCGAAGCCCGAGCCGATACCCGCGCGGACACACCCCGCAGGGTGGACATCGCGCTTCATGTCCACCGGGCTCCGAAGCCACAGCCTCATCCATTGCGATAAAGAGTTCCCACCATGAATTTCCAGATAGCCCTGCTGCTCGGCCAGGACGGCATCACCAACGGCGCCATCTATGCGCTGCTGGCGTTGTCGATCCTGCTGGTCTTCACCGTGACGCGCATCCTGCTGATTCCCCAGGGTGAGTTCGTCACCTACGGCGCGCTGACCATGGCCGCCCTGCAGGCCGGCCAGCCCACGGCCCTGGTCTGGCTGCTGCTCGCCCTGACCCTGGCCGACTGCGCCATGGATCTGTACGACGCCGCCCGCGCCAGCCGCGGCTTCCGCTTCCCCAGGCGGATCGTCGTCAAGCTGGCCTACGCCCTGGCCCTGGTCGGCCTGATCCGCACCCTGCCACTCGCGCAATTGCCCATGGCGCTCCAGGCGCTGCTCACCCTGGCCCTGGTGGTGCCGCTGGGACCGCAGCTCTATCGCCTGGTGTTCCAGCCGCTCGCCTCGGCCAGTTCCCTGGTGCTGCTGATCGTCTCCATCGCCGTGCACGTGGCCATGGTGGGCGTCGCCCTGCTGCTGTTCGGCCCCGAGGGCGCACGCACCGCGCCCTTCTCCGAGGCCGGCCTGACCCTGGGCCCGGTGACCTTCAACAGCCAGACCCTGTGGGTGATCGCGGTGTCCCTGGCGCTGATCATCGGCCTGTTCCTGTTCTTCGAGCGCAGCCTCTACGGCAAGGCCCTGCGGGCCACCGCGGTGAACCGCCTGGGCGCCCGGCTGATGGGCATCTCGCCGACCCTGGCGGGCAAGGCCACCTTCGCCCTGGCCACCTTCATCGGCGCGCTGTCGGGGATCCTCATCGCGCCCATCACCACGCTCTATTTCGACTCGGGTTTCGTCATCAGCCTGAAGGGCTTCGTCGGCGCCATCATCGGCGGCCTGGCGAGCTACCCGGTGGCCGCCCTGGGCGCGCTGGGCGTGGGCCTGATCGAGGCCTTCTCGATGTTCTGGGCCAGCACCTACAAGGAGATCATCGTCTTCACCCTGATCATCCCCTTCCTGCTCTGGCGTTCCCTCACCCGCCGTCATGTCGAGGACGATGAATGAAACCGCGCAACCTGATCCTCGCCCTGGTGGCCGTGCTGGCGCTGGCGCCCGCCGTGCTGCCGCCCTACTACGTGACCCTGCTCAACTACATCGGCCTCTATACCCTGGTGGTGCTGGGACTGGTGCTGCTCACCGGCGTGGGCGGCATGACCAGCTTCGGCCAGGCCGCCTTCGTCGGCCTCGGCGCCTACACCAGCGCCTACCTGACCACGGTGCAGGACCTCCCGGGCTGGCTGGCCTGGGCCAGCGCCTCGCCCTGGCTGACCCTGCTGGCGGGCCTCGCGCTCACCGCCGCCGTGGCGCTGATCCTCGGCGCCCTGACGCTGAAGCTCTCCGGCCACTACCTGCCGCTGGGCACCATCGCCTGGGGCCTCTCCCTCTACTACCTGTTCGGCACCCTGGAATCCCTGGGCGGGCACACCGGCGTCAGCGGCCTGCCGAGCATTTCCCTGCTGGGCGTCGAGCTGGATAAGGGCGAGAAGATCTACTACCTGATCTGGGCCGTGCTGCTGGGCGCCATGCTCATCACCCAGAACCTCCTGGACTCCCGCGAAGGCCGCGCCATCCGCGCCCTCAAGGGGGGCCAGCTGATGGCCGAGTCGATGGGCGTGAACACCTTCCGCGCCAAGATGGTCATCTTCCTCATCTCCGCCCTGTTCGCCGCGCTGTCCGGCTGGCTCTACGCCCACACCCAGCGCTTCGTGAACCCCACGCCCTTCGGCCTGCACATGGGCATCGACTACCTGTTCATGGCGTTGATCGGCGGCGTGGCCAGCGTCTGGGGCGCCCTGCTCGGCGCCGGCGTGCTGACCCTGCTCAAGCAGTGGCTGCAGGACCTCCTGCCGACGCTGCTCGGCAGCACCGGCAACTACGAGGTGATCGTCTTCGGCATCGCCATCGTGCTGCTCATGCAACGCGCCCCCGGCGGCCTCTGGCCGCTGTTGCTGCGCCTGCTGCCGGAGAGCTGGAAACCCGCGCGCGCCGCCCGCGACCTGGACGCCGCCGCCGAACTGCCACGGCGCGAGCTGCCGGCCGCCGGCGAGGTACTGCTGGAAGCCCGTGACCTGACCCGGCGCTTCGGCGGCCTGGTGGCCAACGACGCGATGAACCTGGACGTGCGCAGCGGCGAGATCCTCGCCCTGATCGGCCCCAACGGCGCCGGCAAGAGCACCCTGTTCAACCAGCTCTCCGGGGTCGACACGCCCACCTCCGGCGACGTGCTCTTCCGTGGCCAGCGGATCAACGGCATCCCCTCCCGGAAGATCGCCCGCATGGGCATGAGCCGCACCTTCCAGCACGTCAAGCTGCTGCCGGAGATGAGCGTGCTGGAGAACGTCGCCCTCGGCGCCCACCTGCGTGGCGACAAGGGTGTGATCGCCGCCGCCCTGCGCCTGGACCGCGCCGAGGAAGCGCGCCTGCTGGGCGAGGCCCGGCGGCAACTGGAGCGGGTCGGCCTGGGTGACTACCTGCACCTGGAAGCCGGCAGCCTGGCGCTGGGGCAGCAACGCATCCTGGAGATCGCCCGCGCCCTCTGCGCCGACCCCTGCCTGCTGCTGCTGGACGAGCCCGCCGCCGGCCTTCGCCACAAGGAGAAGGAGGCCCTGGGCCTGCTGCTCAGCCGCCTGCGCGGCGAAGGCATGGCCATTCTCCTGGTGGAGCACGACATGGACTTCGTGATGGGACTGGTGGACCGCGTGGTGGTGATGGAATTCGGCCAGCGCATCGCCTTCGGCCTGCCGGCCGAGGTGCAGAAGGACCCGGCGGTGCTGGAAGCCTATCTCGGAGGAGCGGAGTGATGAACATGCCGATGCAAGACCTGAAGCAGGCGGAGAACCGGGTGGCCAACCCGGTGCTGGACGTCAGCGGCCTCTGCGTCGCCTACGGCAAGGTGGAGGCCCTCTCCAACGCAAGCCTGCGGGTGGGCCAGGGACAGATCGTCACCGTGATCGGCCCCAACGGCGCCGGCAAGACCACCCTGCTCTCGGCCATCATGGGCGTGCTCGGCTCCCGTGGCCGGGTCGCCTTCGACGGTAGCCTGGAGGCGGTGCCGGACGTGGAGGTGATGGTCGCTCGCGGCCTCGGCCTGGTGCCGGAGAAGCGCGAGCTGTTCGGCAGCATGAGCGTGGCCGACAACCTGCTGCTGGGGGCCTTCCAGCGCCACCGCAGCGGCCAGCGCGACCACGGCCAGACCCTGAAGGAGGTCTACGAACTCTTCCCGCGCCTGTGGGAACGCCGCGAGCAGCTGGCCGCCACCCTGTCCGGCGGGGAGCGGCAGATGCTGGCGGTCGGCCGCGCGCTGATGGCCAAGCCGAAGCTGCTGATGCTGGACGAACCGAGCCTGGGCCTGGCGCCGCTGATCACCCGGGAGATCTTCCGCATCATCACCACCCTGCGCCAGCAGGGCGTCTCCATCCTGCTGGTGGAGCAGAACGCCCGCGCCGCCCTGCGCGTGGCCGACTACGCCTATGTGCTGGAGACCGGCCAGGTCGCCATGCAGGGACCCGCCGCGCAGCTGGCGGACGATCCCCGGGTGATCGAGGCGTACCTGGGCCTGGCCAGCAAGCACCAGGAAATGCTCGCCGGCTGATACCCCCGCCCGGCCGCAAGGCCGGGCTCCCCTCAAGGAGGACCCCATGAACCACGCTCCCCGCATCTGCATCGCCGGGGCGGGCGCCATCGGCTGCACCCTGGCCGCGCGCCTGGCCGACACCGGCCACACCGTCTCGGTGCTGGCCCGAGGCGCCACCCTGGCGGCCATCCGCGCCAACGGCATCCACCTGGACGACCTGGACGGCCATCATTTCGTCCGCGTCCCGGCCAGTGACCGGGCCACCGACCTCGGCCCCCAGGACATCGTCTTCCTCTGCGCCAAGGCCGACGCCCTGCCCGCCCTCGCCGCCGACATCCAGCCGCTGCTGCACGCAGGCAGCCTTTTGGTGCCGGTGGTCAACGGCCTGCCCTGGTGGTATTTCCACGGGCTCCAGGGGCGCTTCGCCGGCCAGCGCATCCGGGCCGTCGATCCAGAGGGCCTGCTCGCCGAGCGCCTCGACCTCGCCCAGGTCATCGGCTGCGTCGTCTTCATCACCGCGCAATGCCCGGCCCCCGCCGTGGCCGAGGCGCAGAACCCGCACCTGATGATCTTCGGCGAACCCGACAACCGCCTCACCCCGCGCCTGGAACGCCTGCGCGCCCTGGTGGCGGACGCCGGCATCGAGGCCCGCGCCAGCGAGCGCATCCGCGACTCGGTGTGGACCAAGGCCATCGCCAACCTCAGCTCCAACCCGCTGTCGGTGATCACCGGCGCCACCCTCGAACAGATCTATGGCCAGGCCGACCTGCGCCGGATCGCCGGCGACTGCCTGCAGGAAACCCTGCTGACGGCGGCGGCCTACGGCGCGCGCATCGAGTTCGATCCGCAGACCTTCCTCGACCTGGGCGCCGGCATGGGCGCGGTGCGCACCTCGATGCTCCAGGACTACGACAAAGGCCGCCCGCTGGAGCTGGCCGCCATCGGCGACGCGGTGCTGGAACTGGCCGACCGCCTTGAACTGCCCATGCCCATCACCCGCCACCTGGTGGCCCTGGCGCGTTTTCGCGCCCACCCGCCACGCCCCTGAACGGAGTCGCCCATGAACGCCATCGCCCCCATCACCCAGCCCAGCCACTGCAGCGACGAGGAGTGGGCCCTGCGGGTCCAGCTCGCCCACTGCTACCACCTGGTGGACTTCTTCGGCTGGACCGAGACCATCTTCAACCACATCTCCGCGCGCCTGCCGGGCCCGGCCCACCATTACCTGGTGAACCCCTTCGGCCTGAACTACACCGAGGTCACCCCGGCCAATCTGCTCAAGGTTGACCTCGCCGGCCACAAGCTGGAGGACTCCCCCTACGACGCCAACCCCGCCGGCTTCGCCCTGCACAGCGCGGTACACGGCGCGCGGGACGACATCCACTGCCTGATCCACACCCACACCACGCCCATCTCCGCCATCGTCCAGAAGGAGGCCGGCTTCTCCCACGACAACTTCTACGGCGCCCAGCTCCACGGCCGCATCGGCTACCACGCCTTCGAGGGCATCACCCTGTTCGAGGACGAGAAGGGGCGGATGATCGAGAGCCTGGGCGACAGGCACATCCTGGTGCTGCGCAACCACGGCATCGCGGTCGGCGAAAGCAGCATCGCCAAGGCCTTCTTCCTGCTCTGGACGGTGCAGCGGGCGGCGGAGATCCAGTGCGCGGCCGGCGCCCTGGGCGGCGCGGACCACCCGCTGCCGGTAGCCATCCAGCAGAAATGCACCGACCTCACCGCCATGCTGATCCGCGAAAGCGGCTTCGCGGTGAAGTTCTTCGACGCCATGGTGCGCAAGATGCACGCCAGCCGTGGCCCGAGCTGGTGAGCGGGAGCCCCGGATGAGCACCCGGGGATTCATCGACCCCCAGCGCGCGACCGGGCCTGGCCCGGCCTTTGCTGAAGGGGTGGAATCGAAGGGCCGCCCATTGCGGCGGCCCTTGAACTGACGGGGATCAAAAGGTTTCCAGAAGGCGGTCGACAGCCTCGCCGCAACCCCCTATAACTCTCCCCCTGTCCGCATCACTGTGCCCCGGTCCGCATGAGTACCCCGAAGAAACGCCTCAACCGCTACAACCCCGCCAGCGACGATTTCAAGAAAGAGGAATTCCCCTTCTACTGGATCGCCCGCGTCTATGGCCGCTACAACATGGCCATGGAAAAGACCCTGAAGAAGATCGACCTGGACGTCCCTCGCTGGCGCATCCTCTTCATCCTCAAGGAAAACGGCCAGTCGAGCATTTCGGAACTCTCCGAACACGCCATCGCCAAGCTCTCCACCGTCACCAAGATCGTCTACCGCATGAAGGACGACGGCCTGGTGGACACCGCCCCCTGCGCCAACGACGGCCGCGTCACCCAGGTGACCATCACCGACCACGGCCGGCGCACGGTGGAAGAGATCCAGGCGAACACCGCGCACCTCTTCACCAACAGCTTCAAGGGCCTCACCGAAGCCCAGATCGCCAAGCTGAACGTCACCCTGGAAAAGATCTTCGCCAACCTGCCGGAAGATTGAGGCGCCCTCACAGAGGACAGGCAACCGCCAGCGCACGGGTGAGCGGGTCATGGCAGCCGCCGCCCCTGCCGGCTGCATGGCCAGCCCATCCCGGGGCGCTGTCCCCGGCCTTTCTCATTGATCCATCCCTCGCGCAAAGGCCGCCGCTTCCTCGATCAAGCCAGCCTCCGGCCGCACGCCGGTGTAGAGCACGAACTGCTCCACCGCCTGCAGGACTATGACCTCGGCACCGGTGATGACCCGCTTGCCGTGCGCGCGGGCCAGGCGGATCAGCGGGGTTTCCACCGGCAGCGCCACCACGTCGAACACCCAGTCCGCCGCCACCACCTGTTCCGGGGTGAAGGCCAGGGTGGCGGCGTCCGCACCGCCTTCCATGCCCAGGGGCGTGACATTGACCAGCATGCCGGGACGCTCGTCGCCCAGGCTGTCGCGCCAGGCATAGCCACAGGCTTCGGCCAGCGCCGGGCCAGCGGTGGCGTTGCGCGCGACGATGCGGCCCTGGCGAAAGCCGCTGTCGCGAAAGGCGCTGGCCACCGCCTTGGCCATACCGCCGCTGCCGCGCAGGGCGAAGGTGATGTCGCGGGGTACGCCGTGGCTCGCCAGCAGGCTGGCCACAGCGCTGTAGTCGGTGTTGTAGCCCTTGAGCCAGCCGGACTCGGCGACGATGGTGTTCACCGAGTCGATGGCCCGCGCGGAGGCGTCCAGTTCGTCCAGCAAGGGGATGCAGGCCTCCTTGAAGGGCATGGACACCGCGCTCCCGCGAATGCCCAGGGCGCGGATACCGCCGATGGCCGCCGGCAGGTCGGTGGTGGTGAAGGCCTTGTAGACGAAGTCCAGGTCCAGTGCCTGGTAGAGGTAGTTCTGGAAGCGCGTGCCGAAGTTGCCGGGACGCCCGGACAGTGACATGCACAGGCGGGTGTCGCGGCTGATGGTGCGGGGCATGGGAATCTCCGTTGACCGAATCCGGGCGGGGCCCTCGCAGGGGCGGGCCCCGCCGCTCACCTCAGAAAATGTAATCCGTGGTCAGGAAGTTCGACTCGCGGTTGCGGATGATGTCGCTGACCAGTTGCTTGTTGTCCTCCTGGAACTTGGTGGCCACCAGAGTGCGAATGGAGAACACCCGCAGGGCGTCATGCACCGAGAGGGTCCCCTCGGCCGAGTTCTTGCGCCCGTTGAACGGGAAGGTGTCCGGGCCACGCTGGCACTGGGCATTGATGTTGATGCGCCCGACCTGGTTGGCGAAGGCGTCCACCAGGCGCCCGACCTGGGCCGGGTCGTTGCCGAACAGGCTCAATTGCTGGCCGTAGTCGGAATGCAGGACGTAGTCGATCACCTCCTCCAGCTCGCGGTAAGGCACCACCGGGATCAGCGGGCCGAACTGTTCCTCCTGGTAGAGGCGCATCGCGGGGCTGACCGGGCTCAGCACCGCCGGGTAGAAAAAGCTCTGCCGGTGGCTGCCGCCGCCCGGGTTGACCACCCTGGCCCCCTTGGCCACGGCATCCTCCAGCAGAGTGTTGAGGAAATCGACCTTGCCGGGCTCCGGCAGCGGCGTCAGCGCCACGCCATCGTCCCAGGGCATGCCGGGCTTGAGCTTGGCCAGCCTGGCGCAGAACTTGTCGAGGAAGGGTTCGAGCACCGCCTCGTGGACGAAGAGGATCTTCAGCGCAGTGCAGCGCTGGCCGTTGAACGAGAGCGCGCCGGTGATGGCTTCGCTCACCGCGTTGTCCAGGTCCACCTGGGGCAGGACGATGCCGGGGTTCTTCGCATCCAGGCCCAGCGCGGCCCGCAGGCGGTGGGGACGCGGGTGGAGCTTCTTCAGGTCGGCGGCCCCGGAGTGGGTGCCGATGAAGGCGAACACGTCCACCTTGCCGCTGGCCATGATGGCGCTGACGGTCTCGCGGCCACGGCCGTAGATGATGTTGATGACCCCGGCCGGGAAGCTGTCGCGGAAGGCCTCCAGCAGCGGACGGATCAGCAGCACGCCGAACTTGGCCGGCTTGAACACCACGGTGTTGCCCATGATCAGCGCCGGGATCAGGGTGGTGAAGGTTTCGTTCAGCGGGTAGTTGTAGGGGCCCATGCACAGGGCCACGCCCAGGGGCACGCGGCGGATCTGGCCGAGGGTGCCCTGCTCCAGCTCGAAGCGGCTGGAGCGGCGATCCAGTTCCTTGAGCGCCTCGATGGTGTCGACGATGTAGTCGCAGGTACGGTCGAACTCCTTCTCGGAGTCCTTGAGGTTCTTGCCGATCTCCCACATCAGCAGCTTGACCACCGCCTCGCGCTGTTCGCGCATGCGGGCGAGGAAGCGCTCCACGTGCTGGATACGTTCGGCCACGCGCATCGTCGGCCACAGGCCCTGGCCGTGGTCGTAGGCGGCCACGGCAGCATCCAGGGCCGCCAGGGCGGCGTCGGCGTCCAGCAGCGGCGTGCTGCCCAGCACCACCTGCTCGTCGCCGTTCTCAGTGGCCAGGAACACCGGGCTGCGCACGCTGGCGAGCGGGCCGTCCCAGCGCAGCAGTTCGCCGTTCACCAGGTACTCGCGCTGTTCGATGGGGGCACCGGCGCGGTAGCGCTCGGGGATCTGGTCGGCAGTGGGAAACAGGGCATCGAGGTTGTTGTTGTCGGTCATTGCACTTCCCTCGGAAACGATGGGGTTGAGTGGTGTGATCTGGTTTTAGCGCGATTTTTCTGCTTGGTAAATCGTTTCAGCAAACCGTTTGGCGGAATCCGTGCCCGCACATGAGTCGGCATCGGTCAGAGACGGGTGACGGATACCCGCAGGGGCGATTTCAATCGCCCCCACAGGCGTGAGGAAGGTTCGGCCTGGACCTCAGTCCAGCTGGGCCAGGGCCTCGGCGGTGGTATCGCGGATGCGCTGCCAGTCGCCGGCACGGATCCACTCCGGCTCGAGCATCCAGCTGCCCCCCACGCACATGACGTTGGGCTGGGCGAAGTACTCGCCGATATTGCCCGGACGCACACCGCCCGTGGGGCAGAAGCGGATGTTCGGGAAGGGGCCGGCGAAGGCCTTGAGCGCCTTGACCCCACCACAGAGCTCGGCCGGGAAGAGCTTGAAGCGGCGGTAGCCCAGGGCGTGGCCGAGCATGATCTCGGATGCGCTGCTGATGCCGGGCACCAGCGGCAGCGGGCTGTAGACGCCCGCCCGCAAGAGCTCGGCGGTGCAGCCCGGGGTCACCACGAACTGGGCGCCGGCGGCTTCGGCATCGGCCAGCATCCACTCATCCAGCACGGTGCCGGCGCCGATGCAGAGTTCCGGGCGCTGTTCCCGCAACAGGCGGATGGCGGCCAGGCCGTGTTCCGAACGCAGGGTCACTTCCAGGGTGGTGAGGCCACCGGCGGCCAGGGCATCGGCCAGGGGCAGGATGTCCTGCTCACGCTCGATGGTGATCACCGGCAGGATGCGCGCCGCTTCGCACAGGGCGTCGATCAGCGCCACCTTCTCGGCCATGCCCGGCACGCTGTCACGCTGGCTGGCCCGAACGGGAGAAATAGAAGTCATGGGTCGGTCCTTCGGGCTCAGGGGCACCAGTAGATTTCCAGGGGACGGCTCAGGAAGGCGCGGATGGGCATCTGCGCCACGTCCTCCCCCGCCAGGGCATCGGCCAGGGTCGCCAGCTTGCCGGCACCCTGCAGGGATAACAGGGTGAGGCGCGCACGCCGCAATACCGGCAGCGTCAGGGTCAGGCGCTGGCGCGGCACGCTGGGCGCGAGCATCGGCAGGCACCGGCGCGGGCCTTCCGGGTCCAGGGCCGCCGCCAGGTTGGGGCTGCCGGGGAAGAAGGACGCGGTGTGGCCATCCTCGCCCATGCCCAGCACCAGCACATCGGGGTCCTCCAGGTCCGCCAGTCGGGCGTCCGCCAGCTGGGCCGACGCCTCGACGCTGGGCGCCGGCTGGTAGAGACCAAGGAAGCGCGCGGCCGCCGCGCGCCCCTGCAACAGGTGCCGGCGTACCAGTCCCTCGTTGCTGTCGGGGTGGCTGACCGGCACGAAGCGCTCGTCGGCCAGGCCCAGGGTCACCTTCGACCAGTCCAGTTCCTGGGCCGCGAGGCGCTCGAAGAAGGCCACCGGACTGCGCCCGCCGGACACCACCAGGGTGGCGGCGCCCCGTTCGGCGATGGCGCCGCGCAGGGCATTGGCCACGGTCAGCGCCAGCTCGCCGGCGAGCTGGGCGGGGTTGTCCAGGCTGAGGCCCAGGACCTGGGCCGGCAGGTTCAGATTAGAGATCGCCATACCAACTCCGACCATCACGGGTGATCAATGCAATGGAAGCCATCGGCCCCCAACTGCCCGCCGCATAGGGCTTGGGCGCGTCGCCCAGCTCGCGCCAGCCGGCGATGAGCCGGTCGCACCAACGCCAGGCATATTCGATTTCGTCCTTGCGAACGAAGAGGTTCTGGTTGCCTTTCATCACTTCCAGCAGCAGCCGCTCGTAGGCATCGGGAATCCGCGCGCTGCGGTAGGTGTTGGAGAAGCTCAGTTGCAAGGGATCGCTGCGCAGCTGCATGCCCTTGTCCAGGCCCTGTTCCTTGGTCATCACCTGGAGGGAGATGCCTTCGTCCGGCTGCAGGCGGATCACCAGGCGGTTGCTGATCAGCGGGCGCTGCTCCGGGGCGAAGATGTAGTGCGGCGGCTCCTTGAAGTGGATGACGATCTGCGACAGCTTCTGCGGCATGCGCTTGCCGGTGCGCAGGTAGAAGGGCACGCCGGACCAGCGCCAGTTGCGGATCTCCGCGCGCAGGGCGACGAAGGTCTCGGTGTCGCTCTCGGCGTTGGCGTTGTCCTCTTCCAGGTAACCCGGCACCTGCTTGCCGAGGATGTTGCCGGCCACGTACTGGCCACGCACCACCTGCTGGCCCAGTTGCTCCGGGGCGATGGGCGCCAGGGCCTTGAGCACCTTGACCTTCTCGTCGCGGATGCTGTCGGCGGAAAGGTCGCTGGGCGGGTCCATGGCGATCAGGCAGAGCAGCTGCAGCAGGTGGTTCTGGATCATGTCGCGCAACTGCCCGGCCTGGTCGAAGTACCCCCAGCGCCCCTCGATCCCCACCTGCTCGGCCACGGTGATCTCCACGTGGGAGATGTGGTGCTGGTTCCACTGGGTCTCGAACAGGCTGTTGGCGAAGCGCAGGGCGATCAGGTTCTGCACCGTCTCCTTGCCCAGGTAATGGTCGATCCGATAGGTGCGGTCCTCGGGGAACCAGGCGGCCACCGCATCGTTCACCGCGCGGGAGGACTCCAGGTCGTGGCCTATGGGTTTCTCCAGCACCACGCGGGTGCGCTCGGCCAGGCCCACCGACGCCAGGCCGGCGCAGATGGAGCCGTACACCGCCGCCGGGGTGGCGAAGTAGGCGATCAGCCGCGACACCGGGCCCAGCTTGTCCGCCAGCACCGGGTAGCCGTCCGCCTCGAGGAACTCCATCGTGAGGTAGTCCAGACGCGCCATGAAGCGCTGCACCACGGCCTCCTCCAGCTCGGCGGCCGGCACGTGGCGGCGCAGGTGCTCGCCGATCTGCGCCAGGCGCTCGGCCGGCGAGCCATCCTCCCGGGCCAGGGCGAGGATGCGCGTATCGGCCGGCAGCAGCCCGGCGCGATCCAGGTGATAGAGGGCCGGAAACAGCTTGCGCAACGCCAGGTCACCCAGGGCGCCGAAGAGTCCGACAGTGCAAGGTTCAACAGGTCGTGAGGCCATGATATTTGTTCTTCTATCCAACATGAGCTTATGAATACACCCTGCTTTGCGTTACAGCAAGACAAAATGTAGTAATAAAACTACATTTACCGACAAACGAGATTGCGGTGGCCGCTCCCCGGCGCGCTCAGTACGATAAGCCACCGATTGCAGGCCCCATTTCCAGGAGTCCAGATGGACCGCGTGCACAACCTGCTGGAGCAGATCCAGAACCGCCTCGACGAGCTGAACAAGGCCGAACGCAAGGTCGCCGAAGTGATCCTGCGCGACCCGCAGCAGGCCACCCGCTACAGCATCGCCGCCCTGGCCCAGGCCGCCCAGGTGAGCGAACCCACGGTGAACCGCTTCTGCCGCTCCTTCGGCGTCAACGGCTACCCGGAGCTGAAGATGCAGCTGGCCCAGAGCCTGGCCAGCGGCGCCGCCTACGTCAGCCAGGCGGTGGCCGCCGACGACGGCCCCGAGGCCTACACCCGGAAGATCTTCGGCAGCGCCATCGCTTCCCTGGACAGCGCCTGCCAGAGCCTCGACCCGCAACTGATCAGCCGCGCCGTGGACCTGATGATCCAGGCCCGGCAGATCCACTTCTTCGGCCTCGGCGCCTCGGCCTCGGTGGCCCTGGACGCCCAGCACAAGTTCTTCCGCTTCAACCTGGCGGTGTCGGCCCATTCCGATGTGCTGATGCAGCGCATGCTGGCCTCGGTGGCCCACACCGGGGACCTGTTCGTGATCATTTCCTACACCGGCCGCACCCGCGAACTGGTGGAGGTGGCACGCCTGGCGCGGCAGAACGGCGCCTCGGTGCTCGGCCTCACCGCCGCCGGCTCGCCGCTGGCCCGGGCCAGCACCATCAGCCTGGACATCCCGCTGCCGGAAGACACCGACATCTATATGCCGATGACCTCGCGCATCATCCAGCTCACCGTGCTCGACGTGCTGGCCACCGGCATGACCCTGCGCCGTGGCGTGGACTTCCAGCCGCACCTGCGCAAGATCAAGGAAAGCCTCAACGCCAGCCGCTACCCGGCGGACGAAGAACCCAGCTGAAGCGCCCGCGAAACCGTCCGCGCCCTTCCTCGTAGGAGCGGGCTTGCCCGCGAAACGTCCGAGCCATTCGCCGGCAAGCCGGCTCCTACGGCGAAACCGTCCGCGCCCTTCCTTGTAGGAGCGGGCTCGCCCGCGAAGCCCTCCACGTTATTCGCCGGCAAGCCGGCTCCTACGGCGAAACCGTCCGCGCCCTTCCTCGTAGGAGCGGGCTTGCCCGCGAAGCCCTCCACGTTATTCGCCGGCAAGCCGGCTCCTACGGCGAAACCGTCCGTGCTATTCGCCGGCAAGCCGGCTCCTACAGTACTCGGGCGGTCAAGTGCAGCCTCGCCTGCTCTCCCGCCACCAGCGTCACGCCCCGTTCGCCACAGGCCGCTCCCTGCACGGAGAGGAATCCCAGCCCTTCCGCCCAGCTCACCTCGGCCAGCGGCCGGCTGCCGGGGTGCCAGACCACCGTATGGGGATTGCCCCCGCCATCGATGCACAGCCGACGCTGCCAGCCCGGGTCCTGCAGCTTCAGGCGTCCGCCCCGGTGGAACAGCTTGTGCACGCCGTCGCTCACCCGCAGCTCGCCGTCCTGTCGACAGGGCTCGCGCAGCAACAGGTCGCGCCCCTCGGCGCCGTCCAGCCCCAGCAGCCCCACCCGAGCCACATCCGAAACCCGCCAGTAGGCATGCAGGGCGTGACTGAGGACGCAAGGCTCGCTGTCGCGGTGGCTGGTCACCAGTTCCAGGCTCAGGGAATCCCCCAGCACCGCCCGCAACTCCACCTGCCAGTCATGCAGCTCCAGGCGCCAGCGCAAGGCGACGCCCTCGGCGTCCGCCTGCTTGTCCACCAACCGCCAGTCCGAGAGCCGCGCCCAGCCGTGGTGGGGCCAGCCACCTTCCATGGGGTGCCGGCCGAACCAGGGCCAGCACACCGGCACGCCACCCCGAATGGCCCCGATACGCGGCCAGCGGCTTGCGCACCAGAGCAGCGGCCGCTCGCCACGGGGCTGGAAATGCAACAGCTGGCCGCCCTGGCGGCTGAACACCGCCGAGCAGCGGGGGTGCTCCACCAGCAGCAGCTCGCGCCCCTGGTGTTCGCCCCAGCGGAACGGCTGCCCGGCCGCCGGGCGCAGCAGGGCGTCGAGGGGGTGGCCATCGCCCTCCCCCGTCCGCACCTGCCGACGCTTCACCCCCCGCTCAACGGCGGCCATGGACGCTCCCGGTCATTTCCACCAGTACTCCACCTGCACGCCGAAGTTGGAGCCGTGCAGGGCATCGCCGAAGGCGCCGGTGTCCGACAGCGCCGAGCCGGCCGCCATCTGGCTGGCGGCACGCTGGGCCGCCTCGTTCCAGCTGGCGTAGGTGTAGTAGAGGCGGAACTCCGGGCGCTGCCAGAAGCCCGGTCCCGCCGGCGACCAGGTGGGCGCGACGGTGAACTTGGTGAGCTTGCGGGTGCCGCCGGGAGCATCCACCTGGTCGCGGCCCAGTTCGGTCACCAGCTTGAACTCCTCGGTGAAGGCGTAGCTCGGGCGCACGCCGATGGACAGCCAGTCCTGGTCGTCACCGTCCGGGCGGGTGTCCTTCTGGTAGACCACCTCGAACTGGCCGCCGAAGCGCGGGGTCACCTGCCAGTCGAAGAACTCCACGACACGCCAGCTCTTGTTGGCGTTGTCCAGGGTCGGGTCGCCGGTGTAGCCCAGGGCCGTTCCGGGGCCGCGACCGTACTGCAGGGCGAAGGTGTTGACCCCGCCGAGGAAGGCCTGCTGCTTGTGCTGCGCCGAGACCGACCAGCCGCTGTGGGCGCCGGTGCTGTCGGGCTTGTCGATATAGCTGACGCCCACCTCCACCTCACCGCCGGGGTTGGTCTGGAATCCGCCGACGTTGAAGTCGTGGCGGTTGATGTAGGGGTCCTGGAAGACGCTGTCCTTGCGCGAGAACACGTAGCTGTACTTGAGGTCGCCGATGGCCACTTCGTCGAAGCCGAAGCCCGTGGCGCTCTGGTTCCAGTAGTAGAAGTCGGAGATGTGGATGTCGTTACGCTTGTAGAAACGACGTCCCGCCCAGAAGGAACCGCCGTTCAGCGCCGGCATGTTGCTCCATTCGGCGTACATCTGGTTCATCCGCGCGAAACCATGGTCGCCGGTGAACTCGGGCGTATGGCCGTACTCGTTGTACAGCTGCGCCATGCCCTCGACGCTGATCACCGAGCCGTCATCGAGCTTGAACAGGTCCTGGCGCAGGTCCAGTTCGATGTATTGCTCGCACTCGTTGCCCAGGCGGTACTTCGACTGCGCCCCCGGCAGCTGGAAGCAGGATTGCGTGCCGCCCTCGCTGGATCCGCCGGCACCGCTGCGCACGTAGCCGGTGAACTCCACCGCCTGCGCCAGCCCGGAAACCGCGAAAAGCGCGCAGGGCAGTACCCACAAACCTTTGGTCTTAGTGTTCATGTCCACTCCAGATTTTTATTGTTGTGTTTCGATGGATCGTTCTTCTGAGCTTCTTCGTAGGAGGAACGAGCTCGCTCGCGAAAGAACCTGCTCGGGGTGCTTCGCGAGCAAGCTCGCTCCTACAGGCCTTTCAGGTGCGCCACCCTGGCCTGCCGCTCAGGGCTTGCCGCGTTTCCCGGCAGGCACAGGCGCTCGCCGCTTTGCGCGTCGAACAACAGCACCCGTTCGGGCGCCAATTGCAGGTCGAGGGCATCGCCGACGCGCACCGGCGCGTCGGGCGCCAGGCGGCAGCAGACCTTGGTCTGGTTGATCTCGACGAAGGCCAGGGTGTCCGGCCCGGTGGGCTCCAGCACCTGCACCCGGGCGCGCACCGACGAGCCCTCGCCCGAGGCCTGCTGGATCTGTTCGGGGCGGATGCCGAGGATCAGCTCGCGGCCTTCCAGCTCGCCGGAGGCCTCGCCGAGCGGCAGCTCGCAATGGCCATCGTCGCTGTCCAGCAGCCCCACCAGCCGCCCGTCCCGACGCTGCAGGCGCAGGGGGATGAAGTTCATCGGCGGCGAGCCCATGAAGCCGGCGACGAAGAGGTTGGCCGGGTCGTTGTAGATCTGCTGCGGGGTGCCGAACTGCTGGATGATGCCGTCCTTCATCACCGCCACCTTGTCGCCCAGGGTCATGGCCTCGATCTGGTCATGGGTGACATAGACCGTGGTGGTCTTCAGGCGCTGGTGCATCAGCTTGATCTCGGTGCGCATCTCCACCCGCAGCTTGGCGTCGAGGTTGGAGAGCGGCTCGTCGAACAGGTAGATCTTCGGCCGCCGCGCCAGGGCCCGGCCCATGGCCACGCGCTGCTGCTGGCCACCGGAAAGCTGGCCGGGCTTGCGCTCCAGCAGGTGCTCGATCTGCAGCAGCCTGGCCACACGCGCCACCTCGGCGTCGATCTCGGCGGCGGGCCGCTTGCGGATCTTCAGGCCGAAGGCGATGTTCTCGCGCACGCTCATGGTCGGGTACAGGGCGTAGGACTGGAACACCATGGCGATGTCCCGGTCCTTGGGGCTCATGCCGCTGATGTCCTCGCCGTCCACCAGGATGGCGCCGCCGCTGATGTCCTCCAGCCCGGCGATGCAGTTCATCAGGGTGGATTTGCCGCAGCCCGAGGGGCCGACGAGGATCAGGAACTCGCCCGAGTCGATCGCCAGCTCGATGTTCTTCAGGGTGTCCGCCAGGCCGCTGCCGTAGGACTTGTTGACGTTGCGCAGTTCGAGGGTTGCCATGGGTGCGACTCCTAGCCTTTGACAGCGCCGGCGGTGAGGCCGCGCAGGAAGTATTTGCCGGCGAACACGTAGACCAGCAGGGTGGGCAGGCCGGCGATCATCGCGGCCGCCATGTCGACGTTGTATTCCTTGACCCCGGTGCTGGTGTTCACCAGGTTGTTCAGGGCCACGGTGATGGGCTGGCTGTCGCCGCTGGCGAACACCACGCCGAAGAGGAAGTCGTTCCAGATCTGGGTGAACTGCCAGATCAGGCAGACCATGATGGTGGGCACCGACATGGGCAGCAGGATGCGCCCGAAGATGGTGAAGAACCCCGCCCCGTCCAGCCGCGCCGCCCGCACCAGGGCGTTGGGGATGCTCACGTAGAAGTTGCGGAAGAACAGCGTGGTGAAGGCCAGGCCGTAGACCACGTGCACCAGCACCAGGCCGCCGGTGGTGTTGGCCAGCCCCAGCTTGCCGAGGGTGAAGGACGCCGGCAGCAGCACCACCTGGAATGGCAGGAAGCAGCCGAACAGCAAGGCCCCGAAGAACAGCTGGGAGCCCCGGAAGCGCCAGAGCGAGAGCACATAGCCGTTGAGCGCGCCCAGCAGCGTGGAGATCAGCACGGCCGGCACCGTGATCATCACCGAGTTCCAGAAGTAGCCACCGACGCTGGCCCAGGCCTTGCTCCAGCCGATGAGGGTGAAGACGTCCGGCAGGGACAGCAGGTTGCCGGTGCGGATGTCGTCCAGGGTCTTGAAGCTGGTCAGCAGCATCACCACCAGCGGCACCAGGTAGAGGGCGCAGGCCAGGAGCAGGATGGCGTAGATGGCCAGGCGGCTGACACTGAATGCGGGTTTTCCGGCCAGGCTAGTCATGGCGCTTGTTCCTCAGTTCGGAGTACAGGTAGGGCACGATGATCGCCAGCACGGCACCGAGCATGAGCATGGCGCTGGCGGCACCCAGGCCCATCTGGCCGCGGGTGAAGGTGTGGGCGTACATGAACATCGCCGGCAGGTCGGAGGCGTAGCCGGGGCCGCCGGCGGTCATCGCCGCCACCAGGTCGAAGCTCTTGATGGCGATGTGGGCGAGGATCATCAGCGCGCTGAAGAACACCGGGCGCAGGCTCGGCAGGACGATGCGCAGGTAGATGGTCGGCAGGCTGGCGCCGTCCACCTGGGCGGCACGGATCATCGACTGGTCGACCCCGCGCAGGCCGGCGAGGAACAGCGCCATGACGAAGCCGGAGGACTGCCACACGGCGGCGATCACCAGGCAGTAGACGACCCGGTCCGGGTCCACCAGCCAGTCCAGGCGGAAGCCTTCCCAGCCCCAGTCACGCAAGAGCTTGTCCAGCCCGAGCCCCGGGTTGAGCAGCCACTTCCAGGCGGTGCCGGTGACGATCATCGACAGCGCCATGGGGTAGAGGTAGACGGTGCGGATGAAGCCCTCGCGGCGGATGCGCTGGTCCAGCAGGACGGCCAGCAGCACGCCGATGGCGAGGCTGATGACGATGAACAGGCCGCCGTACACCACGAGGTTCTGGCTCGCCACCCACCAGCGGTCGTTCTCCCACAGGCGCTGGTACTGCTGCAGCCCCACCCAGCTGTAGCTGGGCATGAAGCGCGAGTTGGTGAAGGACAGCAGGAAGGTCCAGAGGATGTAGCCGTAGAAGCCCACCAGCACGATGAGCATGCTGGGGGCCAGCACCAGCTTGGGTAGCCAGCGCTGCAGCGCATCCAGGGGTGAGGCCTTGGCGAAGACGGCGGTTGAGCTCATGGGTATCCAGCTCCGATGGTCAGGTGATCACTCCCCTCTCCCGCCTGCGGGAGAGAAGGATTTTTTCGGGCAACACGCTCCCCAACCCGCTCCCTGAAAGGAGAGGAACCGGTGAGGTGCGGGCCCGGGAGCCCGCTGGCTCAGGAGGAAGGGGAGATCGAGGGGCCGCTACGCGGCCCGGGCGCTCACTGCACCGCCTGGATGGCGGCGGCCAGTTGCTGGGCGGCCTTCTTCGGATCGGCCTTGGGGTCGTTGAAGAAGTTGGTCACCACGTCGAACATCGCGCCCTGGACGTAGCCCGAAGCGGCCATCAGGTGCGCCAGGCTGGGCTGCAACCCGCCATTGCCGACGGCTTCCTTGAAGTCCTTCATGGAGGCCTGGGCGCAACTGTCGAAGCCGCTCATGTCGGCGTCCTGGCGGACCGGGATGGAGCCCTTGTTCTGGCTGAACAGGGTCTGGAACTCGGCGCCCATGACGATTCGCGCCAAGTCTTCCTGGGCGCTGCGGTTGGCTTCGTCCTTGAGCTTGAACAGGGTCAGCGAATCGATGTTGTAGTCGAAGCTGCCCTGGGTGCCGGGGAAGGGAACGCAGAGGTAGTCCTTGCCCGCCACCTTGCCGGCGGCCGTCCACTCGCCCTTGGCCCAGTCGCCCATGATCTGCATGCCGGCCTTGCCATTGATCAGCAGGCCGGTGGCGCCGTTCCAGTCACGCCCGGCGGTGTTGGCGTCCATGTAGCCGCGGAATTTCTGCAGGGTCTCGAACACCTTGACCATCTTGTCGCCGGAGAGCGTGGCCGAATCCAGCTCGACGAAGGCCTTGTGGTAGTCCTGGGGGCCCAGGATGCTGAGCGCGATGTTCTCGAAGGTGGTGCCGTCCTGCCAGGGCTGGCCGCCGTGGGCGATGGCGATGTAGCCGGCGGCCTTGAGCTTGTCGGCGGCGACGAAGAACTCGTCGAGGGTGGTGGGCGGCGTGGCGCCGGCCTTCTGGAACACCTCGGGATTTATCCACAGCCAGTTGACCCGGTGCACGTTCACCGGCACCGCCACGTAGTGGTCGTCGTACTTCATGATGCCGGCGACCTGCTCGGGCAGCAGCGCGTCCCACTTGCCCTCCTCGGCCACGGCGTCCATTTCCGTGAGCAGGCCGAGCGCGCCCCACTCCTGGATATCGGGCCCCTTGATCTGGGCGGCGGACGGCGGATTGCCGGATACGGCGCGGGTCTTGAGCACGGTCATCGCCGCTTCGCCGCCGCCACCGGCCACGGCGAAGTCCTTCCAGGTGTGGCCCTTCTGCTCGACCAGTTCCTTCAGGGTATCGGCGGCACGCTTCTCGCCGCCGGACGTCCACCAGTGCAGGACTTCCACTTCGCCGGCGAGGGCGGTCAGGGGGAACAGGGAGGCGAGGGATACGACGGCGGCCAGGCGGGAGATGGCATTCATGGATGGGGATACCTTTTTGTTTTTATGACTGTGCAAGTCGGTGCTTGCCCTTGCCGAAAGTCTAAACAGGATCGTCGGAGCGCCGGGTAACAAAGGGATGCCCGAAGGTCACAGGCCGGTTACACAGGGCGGAATGGATCGGCACCCGATTCATACCGACTTCCCGCCACCCCCTGGCGGTTCCAGGGGCTTGCGGTGCAGGCGGCGGAAGTCCCTCGGGGTTCGCCCCTTGAGCGCCAGGAACTGTCGATTGAACAACGAGAGGTTGGCGTAGCCCACCTGCTCGGCGATGCGCAGCACCGCCGCTTCGGTGGCGATCAGCAGGGAGCAGGCGCGGCCGATGCGCAAGCGCGTGACGTACTGCACGGCCGTCATCCGCGTGTGGCGGCGAAACATCCGGTGGAAGGCCGAGACGCTGACGCAGGCCAGCTCGGCCAGCGCGGGGATGGACACCGGCTCGGCGAATCCCCGGTGCAGGTGATCGAGCACCCGCTGGATACGCGGATCGGCCGTGGGCACGGCGGCGGGAGCGGCCGGCGCGTTGGCCAGCGGCAGCCTGTCGGGGTCACGGCAGAGCGACAGCAGGACGTCCAGCAACAGCATCAGTCGCCGGCCCGGTTCCGCTTCCGGCATCGCCTCGATCAGCGGACGGACGCGGGCGCGCGTCGACGCGCCGAAACTCAGGCCCTGCTCGGCGCCGGCCAGCAGCGCGCCGATGTCCCGCAGTTCGGGCAGGACAGCCAGCAGGCCATCGGCCCAGTCGCGGTGGAACCAGATGACCAGGGCCCGGTGCGGCCGGTCCGGGTCGATGCGCTCGCGGGAACACCAGCTGTGTGGCATGCCCGGACCGATCAGCACCAGGTCGCCGTCGTCGTAGGGCTCGATGTCATCGCCGATGTAGCGATGCCCCCTGCTGTTGAGCGTGAGGGTCAGCTCGTACTCCGGGTGGTGATGCCACTCGAAGGGGATGCCCTCCTCCAGGCGGCGGTCCAGCAGCGCCCAGGAGGCGCCGTCGTCGGGAAGGATGGTTTCGAGGAAGGCATGCATGGGCGGCACGATAACCCAACCCGGGCAGGCGTTCACGCCAGAATAGTATCGGTTTCGGCCACCAACCCCGGCATAAGCGCCGCGCCCCGCTGGATAACCTGCGAGCCGTTCCCACAACGACAACGCAGGAGAACGACATGGCGAAGCTCCATACGGACGGGCACGGCAACCACCCCGGCGCCCGGCGCAGCACCACGCCCTTGCAGGCGATCGAGAAACGCCTTCCGCTGCGGGTGCTGAGCGAGGCCGACTGGCAGCACTGGACCCGCAAGGGTTACGTGATCGTGCGCAACGCGGTCAGCGCCGCCGAGGCCGATGCCGTGGTGGCGATGCTCTGGCGGTTCCAGGAAATGGACCCGGACGATCCGTCCACCTGGTACCGGCCGCAGTTGCGCGAACACCGCATGACCGAGCTCAACAACACCGGGATGGTCGAGGTCTACCACCACCAGAGCCTGTGGGACACCCGGCAGAACCGGCGCGTCCATGACGCCTTCGTGGATATCTGGGACCGCGAGGACCTCTGGGTCGCCATCGACCGGGCCAACCTCAACCCGCCGAACAAGGCGGCCCGCGCAGCGGGGACCAGGGATGGCTTCATCCATTTCGACGTCGATGTTTCGCAACGCCCCCTGCCCGTCGCCGCCCAGGGCGTCCTCTCACTGGCTCGGCAGGACGAGGACGTCGGCGGCTTCCAGTGCGTGCCCGGAATCTTCGAGGAGATCGAGCACTGGTGGGCGCGCCAGCCCGAGGGCGCCAATCCGTTCAAGCCGGATATCGGCGAGCACCCCATCGAGAACGTCCGCCTCGACAAGGGCGACCTGCTGATCTTCAACAGCCTGCTGCCCCACGGGGTGCGCCCCAACCGGTCGGAGAACCGCGTGCGCCTGGCGCAATACATCTCCATGTTCCCCGCGGACTTCGACAACGAGCCCCTGCGCCAGGCGCGCATCCGCACCTGGGCGGAACAGACCCACCCGGAAGGCGACCCCTTCCCGGGGGACCCCAGGGCGTACGAACGCCGGCACTTCGAGCGCGCCCGGCTCGACGCGCATGGGCGTCGGCTGCTGGGGCTGGATCCCTGGCCCTAGGCGCAAGGCCTCAGTCGGCCGGGCGCGGGAGCGTCAGGGTCACCCGCAATCCGCCGGCGTGCAGGTTGCGCAGGCTGACCTCGCCACCGTGGCTGTGGGCCAGGTTGCGGGCGATCCCCAGGCCCAGGCCGTAGCCCTGCTTGTGACCGGCGAGGCGGAAGTGCGGCTCGAAGACCTGGCCGAGCTTCTGCTCCGGCACGCCGGGGCCTTCATCGTCGACATGGAGGACGAAGGCCTCGGCGCTGTCCTCGATGCGCAGGTGGGCGCGCTCGCCGTACTTCAGGGCGTTGTCCACCAGGTTGCCGATGCAGCGGCGCAGGGCCAGGGGCTTGCCCGGATAAGGGGCCAGGGCACGCCCTTCCAGGGTCACCTTGTCCCGGTAGGGTTCGGCCAGGACCTGCAGCAGGTGGTCGAGGTCCACCGGCTCGATGTTCTCGTGGATGTCGGTGTCCTTCACGCACTGCAGGGCACCCTTCACCAGCAGCTCCAGCTCGTCCAGGTCGCGGCTGAACTTCGCCTGCAGCGCCTCGTCCTCCAGCAGCTCCACCCGCAGGCGCAGCCGGGTGATGGGAGTGCGCAGGTCGTGGGAGATGGCGCTGAACAACTGGCTGCGCTCGTTCAGGTAACGGCTGATGCGCTCGCGCATGCTGTTGAAGGCGCGGCTCACGTCGGCCACCTCGCTGCCGCCGGCCTCCGGCAGCGGCTCCACCTCGGCGCCCAGGGACATCTCCCGCGCGGCCCGCGCCAGGCGTTTCAGCGGACGGCTCTGCCAGTGCACCAGCAGGCCGATGAAGAGCAGCAGGAAGGCGCCGGTGATGAGGATGAACCACAGCTGCTGGTCCGCCAGCCCCTGGTCCTCCAGGCCGGCGTAAGGCTCCGGCAGCAGGGACGCGAGGTAGAGCCACTCGTCGCCGCCGATGCGGATCTGGGTGACCAGTACCGGCGGGTTCAGGGGTTCCAGGGTCAGGGCGTAGTGGGCCCAGGAGCGCGGCAGCTCGTCCAGCTTCAGGCCGCCGTTGAACAGGCGCAGGTCGTCGGGTCCGACGAAGTGCAGGGACATCTCGACGTCCTTGCCCAGGCGCTCGCGAAGCACCTGCTCCACCTCCTCCAGCACCGCCCGCTTGCGCGGGGTTTCCGGCAGCACGCGCATGTCCAGGGGCTTGTCGTTGAGGGAGACGAAGAAGCGGGTGCCGCCCATGCTGCGCAACTGGTCGAGCACCATGGGCCGGTAGCCGAGCGGCAGCGAGCGGATGTAGCTGACGCTGGCCGCCATGGACTGGCCGAGGCTGCGGGCGCTGGTGAGCAGGCCGTCCAGCTGGCTGGCGCGCAGTTGCGAGAGCCAGATGAAACTGGACAGCGCCTGGGCCACCAGCACCACCAGCAGGGTGAGGAACAGCATCCGCCCCAGCAGCGAGCGGGGCACCAGGCGCAGGGCGGGACGCAGGCGCTCAGGCATGGTGCTGCGGCGTGACCTGGGCCGCCAGCAGGTAGCCCGCGCCACGCACGGTGCGGATCAGTCGCGGGGCCTTGCCGGTGTCCCGCAGGCGCTGGCGCAGGCGGCTCACGGCCATGTCGACGATGCGTTCCAGGGGCATCACCTCGCGGCCCCGGGTGGCGTTGGCGATGGTGTCGCGGTCGAGGATCTGCTGCGGGTGGTCGAGGAACAGCTTGAGCAGGGCGAAGTCGGCGCCGGAGAGGATCACCTCCTCGCCGTCGAGGTGGAACAGCCGGTGGCTGACCATGTCCAGGCGCCACTCGTCGAAGGCCAGCACCTCCGTCGTGCGCTCCTGGGCGAAGCCGACCCGACGCAGCAGCGCCTTGATCCGCGCCAGCAGCTCGCGGGGGCTGAAGGGCTTGCCCAGGTAGTCGTCAGCCCCGAGCTCCAGGCCGATCACCCGGTCCGCCTCGTCGGAGCTGGCGGTGAGCATGATGATGGGCACCTGGGCCAGCCGCTGGTGGGCGCGCACCCAACGGCAGAGGCTGAAGCCGTCCTCGTCGGGCAGCATCACGTCGAGGATCACCAGGTCCGCCGGCGCTTCGGCCATGGCGTGGCGAAAGCCCTCGCCATCGGCCACGCTGCGCACCTGGAAGCCGGCGCGGCTCAGGTAGGTTTCCAGCAGTTCGCGAATTTCCTGGTCATCGTCCACCAGGAGTATGGATTTTCCGGCTTGGCTCACGTGGGCCTTCCCCTGTTGTTATGGGTCATGTCCGTCTGGATGCAGGGCGTTGGCGTAGGGTGGATGACGCTCTTTTCATCCACCTGTCGGCGTCGATGCATAACCATCGGTGGACCGGTGAAGCGTGGTCCACCCTACATCAGGCGCCGTGCCGGGAACGTGCAACGCGTCTGCTTCCTGCGTTTGCGCCTCAGGCCTGCAAGGCCTGCTGGAGCGCCACGCCCGCGCCTTCCAGGCCCGGGTATTCGGCGGTGACCAGCCAGACCGGCACACCACCGAAGTAATCGCTCATGCACCCCTTGCTGGCGAAGGCGCGGGCGAAGCCGCTGCGCTGGAAGAACCCGGCGAAGCGCGGCACCACGCCGCCGACGATGTAGACGCCACCCCGGCCGCCCACCGTCAGCACATTGTTGCCCGCCACCCGGCCGAGCCAGGTGCAGAACAGCTCCAGCACCTCCTCCGCCACGGGGTCGCCGGCCAGGGCGGCCGCGCTCACCTCGGCGGGCGAGGCCAGGCGCGGCGGATTATCCTCCACGGCGCACAGCGCCCGGTAGAGCTGCAACAGGCCATTGCCACTGAGCACATTCTCGGCGCTGACATGGCCGAGCTGGCCGTGCAACTGCTGCCAGAGCCGCGCTTCCCGCAGGCTGCCCACCGGCAGGTCGACATGGCCGCCCTCACCCGGCAAGGCCTTCCAGCGCCCCGCCCCCAGCGGCAGCAGGGTGCCGACGCCGAGGCCGGTGCCTGGCCCGATCACCACGGCCGGCGCCTCGGGATCGGCCTCCCCCGGGCAGATCGGCAGGCGTTCATCGTCGCGCAGCCGGGTCATGCCCAGGGCCATGGCGGTGAAGTCGTTGACCAGCAGCAGCTCGCTCACCCCGAGGGTCCGGCAGAAGGCCGAGCGCGACAGCCGCCAGTGGTTGTTGGTGAAACGGAAATGCTCGCCCCGCACCGGTCCCGCCACCGCCAGGCACACAGCGCCGAGGCTGCCCGGCGCCAGGCCCTGCGCGGCCAGGTAGTGACTGATGGCCTGTTCCGGTCCGGCGAAGTCGGCGGTGGCCAGCACCCGAACCGACTCCAGGCGCGAATCCCGCCAGAGGGCGAATCGCGCATTGGTCCCGCCGATATCCCCCACCAGCGCCAGCTTCACGTCAGGCGCTCCAGGTTGCGGGTGAAAGCGCTGGCGCCCTGCTCCGCTGTGCTGAAGGCCTCGCGCATGAAGGCGAACAGCTCGCGGCCGGTACCGACGTTCTCTTCCAGGTCCCAGCGGGCCGGCTCGCGGGCGGCGAACTCGGCGGCGTCCACCTTCACCTCCAGGGTGCCGGCCACGCCGTCCACGCGGACGATGTCGCCATCGCGCACCCGCGCCAGCGGGCCACCGTCGAAGGCTTCCGGGCAGACATGGATGGCCGCCGGGATCTTCCCCGAGGCGCCGGACATGCGGCCGTCGGTCACCAGCGCCACCTTGAAGCCCCGGTCCTGCAGCACGCCGAGGAAGGGCGTCATCTTGTGCAGCTCGGGCATGCCGTTGCTGCGGGGACCCTGGAAGCGCATCACCGCCACCAGGTCGCGGTCCAGTTCGCCGGCCTTGAAGGCATCGGCCAGGGCCTGCTGATCATGAAATACCCGCACCGGGGCCTCCACCACCTGGTGCTCCGGCGCCACGGCGGAAACCTTCATCACCCCGCGCCCCAGGTTGCCCTCCATCACCCGCAACCCACCTTCGGGCGAGAACGGCCGGCTGACCGGCCGCAGGATGCTGTCGTCCAGGCTGGCAGCGGCGCCCTCGCGCCAGACCAGCCTGCCGCCTTCGAGGAAGGGCTCGCGGGTGTACTGGCGCAGGCCCGGCCCCATCACCGTGTTCACGTCCTCGTGGAGCAGGCCGGCATCCAGCAGTTCGCGCACCAGGAAGGCGACGCCGCCGGCGGCGTGGAAGTGATTGATGTCGGCCTTGCCGTTGGGATAGACGTGGGCCAGCGTGGGCACCACTTCGGAGAGCTCGGCCATGTCCTGCCAGGTGAGCTGGATGCCCGCCGCCTGGGCGATGGCGGGCATGTGCAGGGTGTGGTTGGTGGAGCCGCCGGTGGCGTGCAGGGCGACGATGGAGTTGATCAGCACCTTCTCGTCGACGATCTCCGCCAGGGGCAGGAAGCGTCCGCCCTGCTGCGTGAGCCGGGTGACCTGGTGCGCGGCCTCCTGGGTCAGGGCCTCCCGCAACGGGGTGCCCGGATTGACGAAGGAGGCGCCGGGAAGGTGCAGGCCCATGATTTCCATGAGCATCTGGTTGGTGTTGGCGGTGCCGTAGAAGGTGCAGGTGCCGGGGCTGTGGTAGGCCTTCATCTCCGACTCCAGCAACTCATCGCGGCTGGCCTTGCCCTCGGCGTAGCGCTGGCGCACCTCGGCCTTTTCCTTGTTGGACAGGCCCGAGGGCATCGGGCCGGCCGGGACGAAGATGGCGGGCAGATGACCGAAGCGCAGGGCGCCCATCATCAGCCCGGGGACGATCTTGTCGCAGATGCCGAGGAAGAGCGCGCCGTCGAACATGTTGTGGGACAGCGCCACGGCGGTGGACAGGGCGATCACCTCGCGGCTGGCGATCCCCAGTTCCATGCCCGGCTCGCCCTGGGTGACGCCGTCGCACATGGCCGGAACGCCGCCGGCCACCTGCCCCACGGAACCGATCTCGCGCAGCGCGCGGCGGATCTTCTCCGGGTAGTCCTCATAGGGCTGGTGGGCGGAGAGCATATCGTTGTAGGCCGTGACGATGGCGATGTTGGCCGAATCCATCAGGCGCAGGCGCTGCTTGTCGGTGCCGCCGCAACCGGCCACGCCGTGGGCGAAGTTGGCGCATTGCAGCTTGCCGCGCTGGGGCCCGTCGCTGGCCGCCTTGTGGATCATTGCCAGATAGCGTTCGCGGGTCGCGCGGCTGCGCTCCACCACTCGCCGGGTTACCTCAAGGACGCGGGGATGCATGAAATCGACTCCAGGTAGCGGATGAATTTGTTCTTATAGAAACAACGATAACGCCATTCAATGAACAAAATCAGCATCAACCGAAAAATATTTTGTTATTACAACAACAAAACATGAAAGCTGGGCCAAGGTTTCAGCCAGGACGGCTCGCAGCATAGCGCCGCGCCGGGGCCGAAACCTATTTCAACGCGCAGACCGAGGTCCTACTTATTCCAAAAAAGTCATCTCGATAGCGCCAAGTGTTCTAACAAATAACTTGCGCACTAAATAACACAGCAGTAAATTTCATCTCACCAAATCACTTAGCGCACAAAACATTAACGAACAAATCAACTGGAGAACCGCCATGACAGCCCTGATCACCTTCGCCGCCGTCCTCGCATTCTCGTCCGCCAGCTTCGCCGACGACGCCCAAGCCAAACGCGACAACAACGGCGGTGCGCACTACCCGGAATGGCTGATCAACCACGACGGCTGATCCTGTCCACCTTCAACCACCACCCCTGAACATCGTCACCTGAGGAAATCACCATGAGCATCGAAAACGTTCTCTACCGCGCCTACGCAGAAGCCACCGGCGGCCGTGACGGCCGCGCCATCTCCTCCGACGGCGTACTCGACGTCAGCCTGACCACCCCCCGTGAACTGGGCGGTGCCGGCGGCGAAGGCACCAACCCCGAGCAACTGTTCGCGGCCGGCTACTCCGCCTGCTTCCTGGGCGCCCTGAAGTTCGTCGCCGCCCGGGACAAGCACAACCTGCCGAAGGACACCTCCATCGAGGGCATCGTCGGCATCGGCGCCATCCCCAACGGCTTCGGCATCGAGGTGGAGCTGCGCATCGACCTGCCCGGCCTGGACCGCCAGGAAGCCCGCGCCATCATCGACAAGGCCCACATCGTGTGCCCCTACTCCAACGCCACTCGCGGCAACATCGACGTGACCCTGACCCTGGTCTGAGGCCGGCGGTGAACCCGGGCGGGCCCCGCAAGAGGCCCGCCTTTTCCGTTTCGGGAGCGGCGTGCGCAGGGTGCGCCACGCGGCCCGGCCCGTCGCAACCGGTTACCACGCCACCCTGTGCAGCCGGTGAATGGCTTCTAGAATGAGGCTCTTACCCCATCAGGAGCCCTCCATGATCCTCTCCACCACCCCCACCCTCGAAGGCCGCGCCATCCGTGAATACAAGGGCATAGTCGTCGGCGAGGCGATCCTCGGCGCCAACGTCTTCCGCGACCTTTTCGCCGGTATCCGCGACATCATCGGCGGCCGCTCCGGCGCCTACGAGAAGGAACTGGCCAAGGCCCGCGAGATCGCCTTCGAGGAACTCTCCGAAAAGGCGCAGAAGCTCGGCGCCAATGCCGTGGTCGGCATCGACATCGACTACGAGGTGGTGGGCCAGAACGGCAGCATGCTGATGGTCAGCATCAGCGGCACCGCCGTGGTCGTCTGAGTCAGCTCTTCCGGTCCTTCGCCATCTGCTTGTCCCGTGCCAGCTTGTAGGCCACGTAGTACTTGTAGATGTTGCCCACGTAGTCCACGGTCTCGCGCCCCACTATCCGCGCGGCGGCGTGCTCGACGTTGCCGAACCAGACGTTCTTGTCCAGGCCCGACTTTTCCGCCAGCCGGCGGAACTTGCGCAGGTTGCCGGGGCCGGCGTTATAGGCGGCGAAGGTCATCAGCGTCCGGTTCAAGGGCGTCAGCGCCGGGTCGGCCAGGTACTTGTCGGCCAGCAGGCGCATGTACTTGCTGCCCGCCTCGACGTTCCGGTCGGCGCTCTTGTCGATGCCCTCGATTCCCACGGCGGGATCGGCGGCGGTGCTGGGCAGCAGCTGCATCACCCCCACCGCCCCGCGATGGCTGCGGGCGCTCTGGTCGAGCTGGGATTCCTGGTACCCCTGGGCCATCAGCATCAGGTAGTCGAAGTCGTAGGTGCCGGCGTGCTTCTCGAACAGCGCCACCAGCTGGGCGAAGCGCTTGAGCTCCTCTTCGTCGGTGGCGTTGTAGAGCGCCTTGCTGTTCTTCACGTACTTGTTGCGCAGGGTGTTGCCGAAGGCGGTGCCCAGCTTGTGGGCCTTGGCGAAGCGGGCCAGCACGGCCTTGAACTGGGGGCTGTCCTTGCGAATGGCCCAGGCGATGGAGGTGTCGTCGCGCACCGGGTAGTCCTCGTGGATCACCAGATCCTCCAGCATCGGTTGCCAGGTCAGGGCGAGGTAGCGGTCCACCACCGTGGCGTTCACCAGCCCGGCATTGACCATTTCCAGCAGGTCCTCGGACTCCAGGTTCTCGTCCGCCGGCTTGAGGGTGATGGGCGCCAGTCCCTGCTCGCGGAAACGCTCGTTCAGCTGGATCAGGTGCTCGTAGTAGCTGCTGGACGCACGCACCATGACTTCCACGCCGGACAGGTCCTCCAGCCGGGCGATCGGCACGCTCCTGGGACCGGTCACCAGCACTTCGTGAATGCCGCTGGCGAAGGGCTCGGAGAAGTCCACCTGGGCCTCGCGCCTGTGGGTGATGGCCAGGCCTCCGGCGGAAATGTCCCCGACCCCGGCCACCAGCTTGGGAATCAGCTCATCGCGGGCCACGGGAATGAACATCACCCGCCAGCGCAGGGATTTGCTCGGGTGGGGATACGAGCGGTTCAACCAGTCCTCGAAGGCCTTGCCGATCTCGTAGGTGATGCCGAGCTGCCGCCCCCGGTCCACCGCGAAGAAGGTCTTGCTGTAGGGCACCAGGAGGCGCACCAGCCGTCGCTCCCGCATGCCCTCGAAGTCCCCCGTCCAGGCATCGGGGACCGGCAGCACCATGGCGTCCACCTCCGCCTCCTCGGCGGCGCTGAGTTCGGCGCTGGGCAGATCCTCCCCCCAGGCCACGGCCAGCTGCAGGCACAGCACCAGGCCCAGCAGCAGACGCAGCGGATTCACGCGGCCCATCACTCACCACCTTCGCCGGGATCGGCGAGCCTGTCAGAAGCGTTCCTCGATCATCCGGAAGGGATAGGACGCGGCCTTGTACTTGCCCAGCTTGCCGCGCTTGGGCAGCGTAACCTTCTGGTCGCGGGTCAGGTCCTTGTAGGGAATCTGCTTGAGCAGGTGGCTGATGAGGTTCAGGCGCACCCGCCGCTTGTCCTCGGAGCGCGCCATGAACCAGGGCGCCCAGGACGTATCGGTGGCGGCGAACATCTCGTCCCGGGCGCGGGTGTAGTCATCCCAGCGGGTGTAGGACTTGAGGTCCATGGGTGACAGCTTCCAGATCTTGCGGCCATCGTCGATGCGGTCCCGCAGTCGACGGGTCTGCTCCTCGGCGCTCACTTCCAGCCAGTACTTGATGAGGATGATCCCCGACTCGACCATGATTTTCTCGAACAGGGGCGTCACCGTCAGGAACTTGTGGACCTGCTCCTCGGTGCAGAAACCCATGACCCGCTCCACGCCCGCGCGGTTGTACCAACTGCGGTCGAAGATCACCACCTCACCGGCCGCTGGCATATGGGCCAGGTAGCGCTGGGCGTACATCTGGGACTTTTCCCGCTCGGTGGGAGCCGGCAGCGCCACCACCCGGAACACCCGGGGACTGACCCGCTCGGTGATGGCCTTGATGGTGCCGCCCTTGCCGGCGCCATCGCGCCCCTCGAACACGATGCAGACCTTCAACCCCTGGTCCACCACCCACTGCTGGAGCTTCACCAGCTCCACATGCAGGTTCTTGAGTTCCTTCTCGTAGTCCTTGCGCCCCAGTCGCTCCGTCGTCGACTCGGCGACCGCCTTCTTCTTGCCCTTTGCCATGACCAGTGCCCCTCGTGGATGCCGATCACTAAAAGCTAGCTGAGCGCCGAAGACTTGCAGGCCGTGCCCCGAAAAAGGCGAACGCCCCGACCTGCCGGGCAGGACGGGGCGTTCGGGGACGCAGGGAACGCGGCTCAGTCGGCCAGGCCCAGGGCCCCCACCGGCGCCTTGCCACGGGTGGCCAGGCAGTAGTAGAGGGGCGCGGTCACCAGCAGGCCCGCCAGCCAGGACAGGTCCACGCCCTCGATCCAGTTGGCGTAGGGACCGACATAGAGCGCGGTGTTGGCGAAGGGCAGCTGCACCAGAATGCCGATGAAGTAGGCGGTGATCGCATGGGCGTTGAAGCGACCGTAGATGCCACCGTCGGCGCGGAAGATCGAGGCGATGTCGTAGCGGCCGCGCTTGATCAGGTAGAAATCCACCAGGTTGATGGTGGCCCAGGGCACCAGGACCAGCAGCAGCGCCAGGATCAGGCCGATGAAGTGGGAAATGAAGTTGGCCGAAGCGCCCAGCGCCATCACGCAGCAGCCCGCCAGCACCACGGACGACAGCAGCACGCGCACCCGCACACTGGGCGTCCAACCGCCCCGGAAGGTCTGGATGGAGGTGACGATGGACAGCACGGCGCCGTACAGGTTGAGGGCGTTGTGGCTGATGATGTTGAGCAGGAACAGCACCATCAGCAGCGGCCCCAGGGCGCCGGTGGCCTGCTTCACCGCCGCCATCGCCTCGGTGCCTTCCGGGGTGGCCAGCACCGCCACGGCGCCGAAGCTGAAGGACAGGATGGTGCCCAGGCAGGCGCCCAGGTAGGTGGCCCAGAACGGCCTGGCGATGCCGATGGAAGCCGGCAGGTAGCGGGAATAATCCGACACGTAGGGCGAGAAGCTCAGTTGCCAGATGATCCCCAGGCAGACGGTGGCCAGGAAGCCCGAGAGGTTGTAGCCGCCACGGGTGAGGAAGTCCGCCGGCAGCTCACCCAGCAGGATCCAGGCGAAACCCGCCACCAGCGCCCCGCCCATCACCCAGGTGCCGATGCGGTTCAGGGTGTGGATGAAGCGGTAACCGATCACGCCGATGGCCGTGGCGCTGAGGGCGCCGATGATGATCGCCAGCGGCATGGGAACGGCCGGGGCGATGCCGTGGATCGACTCACCCGCCAGCACGATGTTGGAAATGAAGAAGCCGACGTAGATCACCGCCGCGAAGAGCACGATCAGCAAGGCGCCATAGCGGCCGAACTGGCCCCGGCTCTGGACCATCTGCGGAATGCCCATCTGCGGCCCCTGGGCCGAGGCCAGGGCGATGAAGACGCCGCCGATCATGTGCCCCAGCACGATGGCCAGCAGCCCCCAGAACAGATCGAGGTGAAACACCTGGACCACCATGGCCCCGGTGACGATGGGCAGCGGCGCGATATTGGTACTGAACCAGAGGGTGAACAGGTCGCGGGCCTTGCCATGACGTTCGGCGGCGGGCACGTAATCGACGGTATGGTTCTCGATCAGCGTCTGCTGGGAATTCTCGGACATCGTATTGCCTTGCTTATTGTCTTTGTAGAACAGCCACGAAGGGGCCTTGCGTTCGGGCGGGGAGGTGTCGGCAGTCGCCCTAAATCGCACACCATATTATGGTATTCCAAGATTCAGACAAGGCTTTTCCAGTGGTCGATCTGTACTGAAAATCCCGCCGATCCTCGCTGAAACGTTACAGCTTGAATGCGGAAACGCCCATTGCACGGGGCTTCCACGGGATGGACGGCATTTCGTCGGGCTGCCGATGACCGGAGAAAAATCCGCTTGCATTGACAGTATTACGGTATACCATCAGACACAGATGCGCTGCCGGTCGCAGCCCGTTGCTCACGATAGGTACCCGAAATGATCGACACCAATGCCTACAAACACGTCATGGGCTCCTTCCCCTCCGGCGTCACCGTGATCACCACCCTGGACGATGACGGCCAGATCGTCGGCCTGACCGCCAGCGCCTTCAGCTCCCTCTCCATGGACCCGCCCCTGGTGCTGTTCTGCCCCAACTACAGCTCCGACTCCTACCCCGTGCTCATCAAGAGCAAGCGCTTCGCCATCCACCTGCTTTCCGCCGAGCAGCAGGGCGAAGCCTATGCCTTCGCCAAAAAGGGCAAGGACAAGGCCCAGGGCATCGAATGGACCCTGAGCGAGCTGGGCAACCCCATCCTGGCCAATGCCACCGCCATCATCGAATGCGAACTGTGGCGGGAGTACGAGGGCGGCGACCACGCCATCCTGGTGGGCGCCGTGAAGAACCTGATCCTCCCCGAGCAGCCCGTGGCCCCGATGGTCTACTGCCGGGGCAAGATGGGGGCCCTGCCCGCCTTCGCCTGATGCATCGCAACCGTGCTTTGTCATTTCCCGCCCCCTTGATTGGGGGCTTTTTTTGGGTGCTTCGCAGATTATCGGGGAAGGGGCTTGCTCAAGCCGGATTGTCGAACCGGCGTCAGGTTTTGTGGGTGCTCGGCTCATTTCCGCGCAGGCTGCGAGTTGCTGTTTCGCCCTCCCGGGCGAGTCCCTTTCTCAATCGCCGAAAGGAACCAAATGGCTTGCCCCTGCATCCGGCCCGGCTTCGCCGGGTCCCCTCGCTGCATCGTCGCTCCGGGGGCACGGCGCGAGGGGCCATCCATGGCCCCACACGCCTCTCGCGGCATCCATGCCGCTCGTCCCCCTGCACGACGAATCCGCTCGGCCTCCTGACGGGGCACTTCGCGCGGTGTCATCGTCTTCGCCTGGTTTCAGATCGGTTTGGGCAGCAGGATGACTTGTCCCCTGCCGGCGCGAGTCACCCCTCTCCTCTTCTGGGAGAGGGGCGGGGGAGAGGGTGGTATCCACAGACTGGGAGTGGGTCAGGGCGCCACGCAGAATCGCCAATCCAGTGTGAACAGGATTTCCCCGATAATCCGCGATGAACCTTTTTTGGTTGCTTCGCGGGCACTGATCGGAAAGACTTGCAGACATTCCATATTATGGTATACCAATATTCAGCGATCCGCTCCGCCTTGTGTAAGGCGTCTCGCGACGCAGCGGAATCCAGCGAAATCGAGGCGCAGTGCACGCTTCGCCGAACCGGCCAGAGCAGGGCCGAACTGACACAGGTTTGAGGAAAGCATCATGAAATTTTCGTTGTTCGTGCATATGGAGCGGTATGACGAGCAGATCAGCCATCGCCAGTTGTTCGAAGACCTCACCGAGCTGACCCTGATGGCCGAGGCCGGTGGCTTCAGCACCGTGTGGATCGGCGAACACCACGCGATGGAATACACCATCTCCCCCAGCCCCATGCCGCTGCTGTCCTACCTCGCGGCGCGCACCAGCACCATCCGCCTCGGCGCCGGCACCATCATCGCGCCCTTCTGGCACCCCATCCGCGTGGCCGGCGAATGCGCCCTGCTGGATGTGATCAGCAACGGCCGCATGGAAGTGGGCCTGGCCCGTGGCGCCTACCAGTACGAGTTCGACCGCATGGCGGGCGGCATGCCCGCCACCGCCGGCGGCCAGCACCTGCGGGAAATGGTCCCGGTGGTGAAGGCCCTGTGGCAGGGCGACTACGCCCACGACGGCGAAATCTGGAAGTTCCCCACCTCCACCTCCTCGCCACGCCCGATCCAGCAGCCGCATCCGCCGATCTGGATCGCCGCCCGCGACCCGGACTCCCACAACTTCGCCGTGGCCAACGGCTGCAACGTCATGGTCACCCCGCTGATGAAAGGCGACGAGGAAGTGGTGGACCTGAAGAACAAGTTCGAGGCCGCCCTGGCCAACAACCCCGAGGTGCCGCGTCCGCAACTGATGGTGCTGCGCCACACCCACGTCCACGCCGAGAACGACCCGGACGGCTGGAAAGTGGGCGCCGCCGCCATCTCGAAGTTCTACCGCACCTTCGATGCCTGGTTCGGCAACAAGCAAACCCCGGTCAACGGCATCCTCCCGCCCAGCCCGGAGGAGAAGTTCAAGGACCGTCCGGAGTTCGAGCTCGATAACATCCGCAAGAACACCATGATCGGCACCCCGGAAGAGGTGATCGCCCGCATCCGCCACTACCAGGAACTGGGCGTGGACGAGTTCAGCTTCTGGGCCGACAACAGCCTCTCCCACGCGGAGAAGAAGAAGTCCCTGGAACTGTTCATCCAGCACGTGGTGCCGGCGTTCCGCTAAGCGTCCCCCCTGCGGGCGCGCCACGGCGCGTTCGCAGGCAGCCCCGCCGGGGGCCCCATCAACCCTACAGGTGGTCGATAACAATGAAAGCCAACGACCTCGCCTCGCTTCCGCCCACGCAACCCGGCGCCGCCCTGGCGTACCTGCGTGGCCGCGTCCTCCTCAAGCGCCTGCGCGCCTGCGTCTCCGCCAAGCAGAACGGCTTCTGGCAGATAGTCCGCTGAGTCACGTCCCACGCTGAACGACACCCGGCATTCCCCGGGCCGCTCGCGCCTGCGCGCACCGGCCTCGGGTGGCGTGCCGCCTTCCCGTGACCCAACGACACGAGTCGCCCATGGACAAGCATTGCGCCTGCCTGGTCATCGACATGCAGCAGGAGGACGGTTTCCCCCTGCATGGCTTCGACCGGGTTATCCACAATCACATCCGCCTGCTGGACGCCCTGCGCCCGGCCGGTATCCCCATCCTCTTCACCCGCCACCTCAACCGCGCCGACGGCCGCGACCTGCCCTGGGGCGAACCCTGCGACGCCCGGGGCCAGCCGCTCGCCTACCGCGCCGGCACCCGGCAGGTGGAGATCCTCGACGCCCTGGCGCCCGCGCCGGGGGACCGGGTGATCGACAAGCCGCGCTACAGCGCCTTCCACCGCACCGACCTGGACAGCCTCCTGCGCGAGCGCGGCATCCGCCGGCTGATCGTCACCGGTGTGCTCACCGATGCCTGCGTCCTGGCCACGGTGCAGGACGCCTTCGCCCTCGGCTACCGCATCGACCTGATCGCCGACGCCTGCACCAGCACCACCGAAGCCGCGCACCAGGCCGCGCTGCTGCTCATGGCCAACTGGGTCTACGCCCTGGAGCTGTTCGCCACCGAGCAGTACCTGCGCCGCCTCGCCGGGCAGCCCTGGCGCTCCGTGCCCTGCCAGGAGCCGGACGCCTTCGCCCACGCCCCGGAGCAGTTCGTCGCCACCATCGCCCGCCTTCAATCCGCCCTGGGCCTGCCCGGGCGCGAACAGGAGTGACCGCCATGCACATCGAGAAAAGAAGCATCGATTTCATCCCGGAAAGCGAACGCCACGGCACGCCCGGATCGCTGTTCTACATCTGGTTCGGCGCCAACATGAACATCACCACCATCGCCTCCGGCGTGCTGCCCGTGGTGCTCGGCCTGAACCTGCTGTGGAGCGCCCTGGCCATCGTCCTCGGCTCGCTGATCGGCGCCCTCTTCATGGCCTCCCACTCGGCCCAGGGCCCCAGGCTCGGCATCCCGCAGATGATCCAGAGCCGCGCCCAGTTCGGCGTCATCGGCGCCGTCCTGCCGCTGCTGTTCGTGATGCTCATCTACCTGGGCTTCTTCGTCAGCAACACCCTGCTGGCGGCCCAGGCCATCGAGTCGGTGAGCCCGCTGCCGGCCAGCGGCAACATCTACCTCATCGGCGCCCTGTGCTTCATCGTGGCGCTCTACGGCTACCGGCTGATCCACCGTCTGCAGAAGCTGCTGTCGCTGCTGTCGATCCTGGTGTTCTGCGCCGCCACCCTGCTCGCCCTCGGCCTGCCGATCGACCCCGGGCAATGGGCCGCCGTGGACTTCTCCCTGCCGAAGTTCCTCGCCGCCGTCGGCATCGCCGTCACCTGGCAGCTGTCCTACGCGCCCTATGTCGCGGATTACTCCCGCTACCTGCCGAGCCGCACCTCCAGCGCCCGGGTGTTCTGGTTCAGCTACGCCGGCACCGTGGCCGGCGGCGCCTGGATGATGATCCTCGGCGCCATCCTCGCCGTGGCCATCGGCGGTTTCTCCGACAACGTCGGCAGCCACGTGGCCGGGCTCTTCGGGGCCGGCGCGGTGCTGCTGTTCGTCTTCATCCTCTATGGCCAGGTGGCGATCAACGTGTTCAACCTCTACGGCGCCTTCATGTCCACGGTGACGGTGCTGGAGCCCTTCGTGCGCCTGAAGGTGACGCCCCGGGTGCGCGGCCTCTTCCTGGCCGCCATCAGCCTGCTGGCCACCCTGCTCTGCACCCTGGGGCAGGATGACTTCATCGCCTTCTTCCTCAACTTCATCTTCTTCATGAGCTACTTCCTCATCCCCTGGACGGCCATCAACCTGGTGGACTTCTACTGCCTGAGGAAAGGCGACTACTGCGTGGCCGACATCTTCGACCCCGACGGACGCTACGGACGGGTGAACGGCGTCGCCTGCGGCAGCTTCCTGCTGGCGATCCTGCTGGAGATCCCCTTCATCAACACCAGCCTCTACGTCGGCCCGGTCGCACAGGCCCTGGACGGTATCGACCTGGCCTGGGTGGTGGGCCTGCTGGTGCCGGCGCTGATCTACTACTTCGCGATGCGCCAGCGCCTGGCGCGCCCGTGCCCGGTCTAGGCACGGACAATACTCCCTCTCCCCCTGGGAGAGGGTTGGGGTGAGGGAAGCTCAAGGCGGCGCCGATACATCCTGCCGCCTCGAACACCCCTCACCCCCGGCCCCTCTCCCGAAGGAAGAGGGGTGATTCAGCGGTTCGATCGGGTGCCCAGGCCGGCCCCGGAATCGGTGCGCGCAGCGCACCCCAGGGTTCGGATCAACCCGGGAACGGCAGCGCCTAGAGGCGCCGCTCGAAGATGGCGCCTTCCACCCCAAGCACCTCGCCCGTGGCGGAGTAGATGCCCACGCCGGTCTCCCAGACGTCCTTGATCCGCCCGTCCGCGCAGCGGATGCGGTAGCTGAGCTGGTAGGGCTCGCGCGTGAGCAGGGCGCACTGCACGCAGTACCAGATGTAGTCGGCGTACTCGTCGAGGATCAGCGAACCGAAGCTGTGCTCCGGGCTGCTGGTGAGGTACTCCGCCGGGTAGCCGGTCAGGCGCAGGCAGCCGGCGCTGACGTACTCCATGTACCAGGTACGGTCGTTGTCGCCGCGATAGATCAGCCCCGGCAACTCGTCCAGCAGGCCCAGGGCGGTCGGAATCAGTGCAGGGGAAACCCCGCCTGCACCCTCGCTGGGCAACCGGGGTTCCTCGCTCATGCGCCATGACGAGCCGCTGCGGTGGATCCGTGTCGCCAGTTCCAGGCGCGAACTGAGACGGAATTTGCGCAGCAGGTTGCGCACGTAGATCTTCACCGTGCCATCGCTGATGCCCAGCTCACGGGCGATCTGCTTGTTGCTGAGGCCCGAGGCGATCAGCGACAGGGTCTGACCCTCGCGTTCGGTGAGTTCATCCCAGGCAGGTGCCGGCGCCGCGGTGGGCAGCAGCAGGCTGGCGTTGTGCATCCCTTTCCTCCTCCGGCACTCGACTCTCGGGTGGCAAGTCTCCACCGGGCAGCAACTTCCATGCCTTGAACTGGCGACTACGCCTTTTGGCATACCTCCTCTAGCGGATTGAGCGTGAGTTCTTCTGGCGAAATTATTTTCCCCACGAGGAAACAGCGCCCCTTAACGCCAGAGGTCCCCATGAGCCCCTTCACCGACCACCCCTTCAGCGTGCCGCGCTACCCCAGCGGCCAACCCAGCCCGAAGGCTCGGGAACACCTGCTGGTGACCCAGGACGCCGGGCGGGAAACCCTCGCCGCCCTGGCCAGCACCTTGGGCGACACCCCGCTGGTCCACCTGGCCCTGCCGGACTTCGCCAGTCTCGCGGCCCTGCAACTGGCCCTGAGCGCGCGGCTGAAGGACGCCCGCGTCGGCCTGCGGCTGGAGTTGCGCGGCGACGAAGCCTTCGTCTGGCCACTGCATGCCCTGGCCCGTGGGGCTGGCCTGCAAGGCGACGAAATCCTCCTCGGCAGCAGCACCGAAGGCACCCGCCGGGTGTTCTGCGTGCACTGCGCCACCTGCCAGAGCGCCGGCACCGCCGCCGCCCTCACCTGCGCCCACTGTGGCGTCGTGCTGGAAGTGCGCCGCCACTTCTCCCAGCGCCTGGGGGCCTACCTCGGGGTCTGTGCCGATGCCGACCAGCCCTACCGGGAGACCCGCCCATGAGTGCCCTGCTCGATGTCCGCGTCGCCGCCATCCGCCAGCTCACCCCGGTGATCCGCGAATATCGCCTGGAAGCCCTCGCCGGCGCCCTGCCCGGCTTCTCCGCCGGCAGCCACGTGCAGTTGCACCTGCCCAACGGCCGGCGCAACGCCTACTCGCTGCTGGGGGACCCGGCCGACACCCGCCAGTACCGCATCGCCGTGCGCCACCAGGAGGCCTCCCGGGGCGGCTCGCGCTACCTGCACCAGGTGCTGCAGGCCGGCGACCGCCTGCGCATCAGCGCCCCGGCCAACCTCTTCCCGCTGCACAGCGAGGCGCGGCAGCACCTGCTGGTGGCCGCCGGCATCGGCATCACCCCCTTCCTCGCCTTCAGCCACGAACTGCTGCGCCGGAACGCGGACTTCGAACTGCACTACGCCTATCGCAGCGGTACCAGCGACGCCTACCTGGCGGAACTGCGCCAGTGGCTCGGGCCACGCCTCAACGAGTACCCCAGCGGGGTACGCCGCTTCGACCCCGTGGCCCTGTTCGAGGACCGCCCCCTGGGCGCCCACGTCTATGCCTGCGGCCCGCAGCCCCTGTTGCTGGACCTCAAGGAACAGGCCGCCGCCCAGGGCTGGAGCGAACGCCGGGTGCACTGGGAGGCCTTCGCCGCGCCGGAGCCCGGCCAGCCCTTCCGCGTCGAGCTGGCCCGCAGCGGCCGGCAACTGGAGGTGGCCGCCGAGGAAAGCCTGCTGGAAGCCCTGGAAGCCGTCGGCATCGAGGTACCCAACCTCTGCCGGGGCGGGGTCTGCGGCCAGTGCCGGACGACCTACCTGAAGGGCGACGTGAAGCACCGCGACCACGTCCTCGGCGCCGAAGAACGCGCCGGCAGCCTGATGCCCTGCGTATCCCGCGGCTGCGGCAGCCCGATCCTGCTCGATATCTGATTCCGGAGACGCCACGCCATGACCCTCACCTTCAAGCCGCTGGAGACCTACCGGGACGACTTCAGCTTCCGCAACAGTCCCGAGGCCATCGCCCGCTTCCCGTTCCCATTTCCGGAAGACCAGTACATGTACTCGGTCAATCTCGAGCCGGCGGTGTCCCGCGACCCGGGCTCGGTGTACGAGCACAGCTTCGACGTGGACGAACACTACCTGTCGGAAATGGCCGAACGCGCCCGGGTGCTGGAACAGGACCCGCAGCGCTGCCTGGTGATGCCGCACATGGCCCAGGCCGCCTGGGACACCCTGGAGATGCTCATGGAGCACCTGGCCCGGGACTATCCGCAGCACTTCCGCCTGGGCCGCCAGGGCAGCGCCTGGCACTGGCAGAACCTGGCGCTGGGGATCGACCAGCGCTTCACCTTCGGCGACCCGGCCACCCTGCCCTGCGAGCCCCTGGAGTACATCACCCGGCAGATGCAGGGCGACTTCGCCGTGCTCGACCAGCGCGACGGCGACCTGTTCATGGACGCCGGCATGGTCACCTGCCCGGCCGACTGGTCCCTGCGCTTCGATGCCGGCATGAGTTTCAAGCAATGGCATTCGCCGGTGCCCATGGCCCACCAGATGGGCGTGTTCGACCGCGCCCTGAAGTACCTGCTGAACATCCAGGTGGGCCACCCGGTGCGCCGGCTGAACTGGACGCTGACCATCAACCCGCGCCTGGACACCTCCCCCGAGACCTTCCACCAGTGGGGCGGCGACCGCGGCAAGGTCACCCCGGAGAACGTCGGCCGCCTGGTGCACCTGCGCGTGGAGCTGCAGCTGATGGCCCGCCTGCCGCGCTCCAACGCCCTGCTGTTCGGCATCCGTACCTACCTGATCAGCCTCGACGAACTGGTCACCAACCCCGCCTGGGCGCAGCGCATGCACCGGGTGATGCGCGACCTGCCCGACCCCATCGCCGACTACAAGGGCATCACCCGCTACCGCCAGACGCTGGTGGACTGGCTGCGCCGGTTCGACCCCGAAGCCTGACCCGACCCCACTCACCCCAAGAGGACATACCCATGGCCCACTCATGGCGCATCAGCGCGCTCCGCGAACGCCACCTGGCACTCGGCTCCAACCTGGAAGACTGGAATGGCATGGGCACCGCCTGGACCTACGCCAGCGACCTCGCCGACCACCACGAGGCCATCCGCACCCGTGCCGGGTTGATGGACGTCTCCGGCCTGAAGAAGGTGCACTACGTCGGCCCCCACGCCGAAAGCCTGCTGCAGTAAGCCACCACGCGCGATATCTCCAAGCTCTACCCGGGCAAGTCGGTCTACGCCTGCATGCTCGACGAGGACGGCACCTTCGCCGACGACTGCATCGTCTACCGCACCGGCCCCAACGCCTTCATGGTGGTACACGGCGCAGGCTCGGGCCACGAGATGCTCATCCGCTCGGCCCAGGGCCGCCAGGTGGCGGCGCTGTTCGACGACGACCTGCACGACCTCTCCCTGCAAGGCCCCAGGGCCGTCGACTTCCTGGCCGAGCATGTGCCCGGCATCCGCGAGCTGCCCTATTTCCACCACCTGCAGACCCGACTCTTCGAGCGCCCGGTGATGATCTCCCGCACCGGCTACACCGGCGAGCGCGGCTACGAGATCTTCTGCAAGGCCGCCGACGCCCCGGCCATCTGGGACGGCATCCTGGAGAAGGGCAAGGACCTCGGCATCATCCCCTGCGCCTTCACCGCCCTGGACTGGCTGCGGGTGGAGAGCTACCTGCTGTTCTACCCCTACGACAACTCGCAGATGTACCCCTTCGCCGACCAGAAGGCCGGCGACACCCTCTGGGAGCTGGGCCTGGACTTCACCGTGTCCCCCGGCAAGCAGGACTTCCGCGGCGCCGGCGAACACTACCGCCGCCAGGGCCAGGAGCGCTTCCGCATCTACGGCGTGCTGCTGGACGGCCACGTCGCCGCGCAGAACGGCGACACCCTCTGGCACGACGGCCGCCAGGTGGGGGTGATCACCTGCGCCATGTACTCGCGCCTCACCGAACGCTCCATGGCCATCGCCCGCGTCGAGCCGCAGATCGCCACCCAGGGCCTGCCCCTGGAGGTGCGCGGCAGCCTCGCCGCGAAGGCCATCGCCCACAGCCTGCCGTTCGACGACCCCGAGAAGAAGAAGCGCACCGCCAAGGGCTGAGCGCACCCGACCTTGCCTGCACGAGAACCACCGACATGACCCACTACATCCTCAAGATCAGCTGCCCGGCCACCTCCGGCATCGTCGCGGCGGTCACCACCTACCTCGCCGGGCGCGAGTGCTACCTCAGCGAACTCGCCCAGTTCGACGACGAGTTCACCGGGCGCTTCTTCATGCGCGCGGTGTTCCGCTTCAACGCCGGCGCCAGGCCGGACCTCGCCGCCCTGCGCCAGGGCTTCGTCGACGTCGCCGTGCCCTTCGACATGGACTGGGAACTGTTCGAAGGCAACCGGCCCATGCCGGTGCTGCTGATGGTCAGCAAGTACGACCACTGCCTGGCCGACCTGCTCTACCGCCACCAGAAGGGCGAGATGGACATGCGCATCACCGCCATCGTCTCCAACCACCTGGACCTGCGCCCGATGGCCGAGCGCGAAGGCATCCGCTTCGTCTACCTGCCGGTCACCCGGGACACCAAGGCCCAGCAGGAAGCCGCGCTACTGCAACTGGTGGAGGAAACCGGCACTGAGCTGGTGGTGCTCGCCCGCTACATGCAGATCCTCTCCGATGACCTCTGCAAGCAGCTCTCCGGCCGCGCCATCAACATCCACCACTCCTTCCTCCCCGGCTTCAAGGGCGCCAAGCCCTACCACCAGGCCTTCGAGCGCGGCGTGAAGCTGATCGGCGCCACCGCCCACTACGTGACCTCCGACCTCGACGAAGGCCCGATCATCGAGCAGGAAGTGCAGCGCGTGGACCACGCCTACCTGCCCGACGACCTGGTGGCCGTGGGCCGCGACACCGAGACGGTGGCCCTGTCCAGGGCGGTGAAGTACCACCTGGAGCACCGCGTCTTCCTCAATGGCGACAAGACGGTGATCTTCCGATGAGCGCCGTGCCGCCCCCCACCCTCATCGACGGCAAGGCCGCCGCCGCCCGCGTGCTGGCCGAGGTCAGCGCCGAGGTGCAGGCCATGAAGGCCCGGGGCGTCGCCCCGGCCCTGGCGGTGATCCTCGTCGGCCAGGACCCGGCCAGCCAGGTCTACGTGCGCAACAAGGTGCTGCGCGCCGAGGAATGCGGCATCCGCTCCCTGGAGTTCAGGCGCCCGGCCGAGACCGGCGAGGCCGAGCTGCTGGACCTTATCCACAGCCTCAATGCCGACCCCGACGTCCACGGCATCCTGGTCCAGCTGCCGCTGCCGGACCACATCGACGAGCAGCGCGTGCTCCAGGCCGTCAGCCCGCTGAAGGACGTGGACGGTTTCCACGCCGAGAACGTCGGCGGACTCAGCCAGGGCCGCGAGGTGCTCACCCCCTGCACCCCCGCCGGCTGCCTGCGCCTCCTGCAGGACAGCTGCGGCGACCTCGCCGGCAAGCACGCCGTGGTGATCGGCCGCTCCAACATCGTCGGCAAGCCCATGGCCGCCCTGCTGCTGAAGGCCCATTGCAGCGTGACCGTGGTGCATTCCCGCAGCGCCAACCTGAAGGACCTCTGCCGCCAGGCCGACATCGTCGTCGCCGCCGTCGGCAGGCCGCGCCTGGTGGACGCCGACTGGCTCAAGCCCGGCGCCGTGGTCATCGACGTCGGCATCAACCGCATCGACGAAGGCGGCCGCTCGCGCCTCGTCGGCGATGTGGATTTCGACTCCGCCATCGCCCGGGCCGCCGCCATCACCCCGGTTCCCGGCGGCGTCGGCCCCATGACCATCGCCTTCCTGATGAAGAACACCGTCGCCGCCGCCCAGCGGCAACACCCGGCCGCAGGCCGCCAACCTTCCGTGGAGATCCCAGCATGAAACAACGTGTCGCCATCATCGGCGCAGGCCCCTGCGGCCTCGCCCAGTTGCGTGCTTTCCAGTCCGCCCAGGCCAAGGGCGCCGAGATCCCCGAACTGGTCTGCTTCGAGAAGCAGGCCGACTGGGGCGGCATGTGGAACTACACCTGGCGCACCGGCCTCGACGAGCACGGCGAGCCGGTCCACGGCAGCATGTACCGCTACCTCTGGTCCAACGGGCCGAAGGAATGCCTGGAATTCGCCGACTACAGCTTCGACGAGCACTTCGGCCGCCCCATGGGCTCCTACCCGCCTCGCGAGGTGCTCTGGGACTACATCAAGGGCCGCGTGGAAAAGGCCGGCGTGCGCCCCTACATCCGCTTCAATACCGCCGTGCGCGACGTGCGCTTCGACGCCGCCAGCGGCACCTTCGAAGTGACCGCCCACAGCTACGAGCAGGACCTGACCTACAGCGAGACCTTCGACTATGTGGTGGTCGCCAGCGGCCACTTCTCCACCCCCAACGTGCCCTACTTCCCCGGTTTCGAGAGCTTCGCCGGGCGCGTGCTGCACGCCCACGACTTCCGCGACGCGCTGGAATTCAAGGGCAAGGACGTGCTCATCGTCGGCGGCAGCTACTCCGCCGAGGACATCGGCTCGCAGTGCTTCAAGTACGGCGCCCGCAGCATCACCAGTTGCTACCGCAGCGCCCCCATGGGCTACCACTGGCCGGAGAACTGGGAAGAGAAGCCCCTGCTCACCCACGTCAGGGGCAGCACCGCCTTCTTCGCCGACGGCAGCAGCCGGCAGGTGGACGCGGTGATCCTCTGCACCGGCTACAAGCACCACTTCCCCTTCCTGCCGGAAGAGCTGCGCCTGAAGACCGGCAACCGCCTCTGGCCGCTGAACCTCTACAAGGGCGTGTTCTGGGAGCAGAACCCCCGGCTCATCTACCTGGGCATGCAGGACCAGTGGTACAGCTTCAACATGTTCGACGCCCAGGCCTGGTACGCCCGCGACGTGATCCTCGGACGCATCGCATTGCCGGATGCCGAGCGCATGCACGCCGAGGACCTGGCCTGGCGCCAGGAAGAGGAAACCCTGGAAACCGCCCAGGAGATGTTCGAGTTCCAGGGCGAGTACATCCGCCAGCTGATCGAGGCCACCGACTACCCCAGCTTCGACATCGCCGCGGTGAACCGCACCTTCCTGCAATGGAAGCAGGACAAGCACGACGACATCATGGGCTACCGCGACAAGTGCCACCGTTCCCTCATCACCGGCACCCTCGCCACACCTCACCACACCCCCTGGCTGGAAGCCCTGGACGACTCCCTGGGAGCCTACCTGGCCGATAGCCCCGAGCCTTCCATCAAGGCCGTGGGCTGACCCCGTGATCGGTGCGCACGGCGCACCCTACCCCGCCCCGTAGGGTGCGCCATGCGCACCGGGTAGCCTCACCGCAGGAGCCTTGCATGCAACCACCCGTGATATCCCGGCCGCTGGAGCCGGCCCTGTTCGCCCGCGCCCCGGGCCTGGAACGCCACCGCGTCGCCCCCGGCGGGCTGACCGTCATCGGCCTCGAACCCGGCGACCGGCTGGAGGTCATCGACCTGGAAGGCGACCAGGGCGCCGAGCTGCTGGCCTTCGCCGGCAGCCGCCCGGCCCTCGGCGCCCTCGGCCTTGCGGAAAGCCCCGGCGCCGATTTCATCGGCCACCTGCTGCGGGACGGCAGCCGCGAGTCTGCCCATGTCAGCGCCGGCCTGGTCCGGCGCGGCATCGACTGCCGCCACCTGCCGACCGCCGCACGGCTGTGGCCCGCCGGCACCCCGGCCGGCTTCAGCCGCGCCTTCAGCGCCAGCGAGGCGCTACTGGTGCTGGTGGCCGCACCCGGCGGCGCCACGCCGGTGGACAGCCAGCGGCGCGCCAGCGAGCTGCGCCTGCTGGTCCAGCGCGCCAACCCGCGCGCCACGCTGGCCCCGCCACTGCCGGCGCCCCTGGGGGAACTGGTCGACGAGTTCACCATCAGCCCCGGCACCGCGCGGGACTACGTGGTGGGCGCCGGCCAATACCTCCAGGTGCTGGACGTGGCCGGGCGCCAGTGCTCGGACTTCGTCGCCTTCGACCGCCGGGGCCTGGACGCCGGCCGAGAGATCGACCTCGACCCCACGGTGACCCGCACCCTCAACGGCAACGCCTACCCCGGCCCCGGCCTGTACAGCCGCTTCTACGACCGCGACCTGCAACCGATGCTGGAAGTGGTGCGCGACACCGTGGGCCGCCACGACACCTTCGCCCTGGCCTGCACCGCCCGCTACTACGAGTCCCAGGGCTTCTTCGGCCACGCCAACTGCAGCGACAACCTCAGCCGCAGCCTCGCCGCCCATGGCGTGCAGGGCCGCGCCGGCTGGCCGGCGATCAACTTCTTCTTCAACACCGGCGTCGACGCCCACCAGCAGCTCACCCTCGACGAGCCCTGGTCGCGCCCCGGCGACTACGTGCTGCTGCGCGCCATGACCGACCTGGTCTGCGCCAGCAGCGCCTGCCCCGACGACATCGACCCGGCCAACGGCTGGCAGCCCACCGACATCCATATCCGCGTGTATTCCGAAAAGGAGCGCTTCAGTATCGCCATGGCCAACCGCAAGACGCCCGACGCCGACCCGGTGCTGACCCGCGAAAGCGGCTTCCACCCCGGCACCTCCGCCCTCACCCGCCAGTTCATGGACTACCGCGGCTTCTGGACGCCGATCCAGTACGACGGCCATGGCGTCCTGGCCGAATACCACGGCTGCCGCGAGCGCGTGGCGGTGATGGACCTGTCCGCCCTGCGCAAGTTCGAGGTACTCGGCCCCGACGCCGAGGCCCTGCTGGACCACTGCCTGACCCGCGACGTGCGCAAGCTGGCGGTGGGCCAGGTGGTCTACAGCGCCCTGTGCTACGAGCATGGCGGCATGCTCGACGACGGCACCCTGCTGCGCCTCGGGCCCGACGCCTTCCGCTGGATCGGCGGCGAGGACCTGGCCGGCGACTGGCTGCGGGAACAGGCGGCGAAGCTGGGCATGAAGGTGTGGGTCAAGAGTGCCTCGGAACAGATCCACAACATCGCCGTGCAGGGCCCGCTGAGTCGCGAGCTGCTGCGGCAGATGGTCTGGACGCCCGGCACCCAGCCTCGGCTCGAGGACCTCGGCTGGTTCCGCTTCCTGGTGGGCCGCCTGGACGACTACAACGGCCCGCCGCTGATGGTCTCGCGCACCGGCTACACCGGCGAGCTGGGCTACGAGATCTGGTGCCACCCGCAGGACGCCATGGCCGTGTGGAACCGCCTCTGGCAGCTGGGCGACCCGCTGGGCCTGGTGCCCCTCGGCCTGCAGGCCCTGGACATGCTGCGCATCGAGGCCGGACTGATCTTCTCCGGCTACGAATTCTGCGACCAGACCGACCCCTTCGAGGCCGGCATCGGTTTCTGCGTCCCGCTCAAGAGCAAGCAGGCGGACTTCATCGGCCGCGATGCCCTGCTACGGCGCAGTGCCCATCCCCAACGCCGTCTCGTGGGGCTGGAACTGGAGGGCAACGAACCGGCGGCCCATGGCGACTGCGTGCGCATCGGCCGTGCCCAGGTGGGCGTGATCACCAGCGCCACCCGCTCCCCGGTGCTGGGCAGGAACATCGCCCTCTGCCGGCTGGACCTGGCCCATTGCGAACCGGGCACCCGCGTCGAGGTGGGCAAGCTGGACGGCCAGCAGAAGCGCATCCCGGCGACGGTGGCCGCCGGCACCGTCGCCTACGACCCGGAGAAGACCCGCGTGCGCGCCTGAGCCCGGAACTGGACGAAGAATTGCTAGGGAACGGCAACGGGCAGGAATACGTCACCAGCCAAGGAGGACCGACCGATGTGGTTCAGCAATGCATCCAGCAACCTGGCCAATGAAATCAGCCAATGGCTCGATCGCCTGTTCAGCGAACAGGGCACGGCCGACGCCAACCGGCGACACCTGCAGCGCCAGCCGCAACTGCTCGGCAGCCTGGACCGGCTGCAGCGCGACTGGGAGGAACTGCAGCGCATCCGCCGGCACACCGAGCGGCAGGCGCCGCCGCCTTGCAGCGCCGAGGAATACGCGGCGCTACAGCGGCGCCTGACCGAGGCGGAGGCCCGCACCGCGCAACTGCGTACCGAACTGGACGACGGCGAGCAGCGGCTCCAAGCGCTGGAAGCCGAACGCGAGCGCTGGGACGAAGATCGCCAGGTCTGGGAACTGACCAAGCGCACCCTGACCGAGGGCTGCTGGGCCATGAACGTGGTCAACGGCGACCCGGACCACCCGCAGAACCTGATCCGCTGGTCCGAGCAGTTCCGCGAGCTGGTCGGCTACAGCCGCGAGGAATTCCCCGACGGCTGGGACAGCTACTTCGGCGTGGTCAACCAGGACGATGTGAAAGCGGTGATGCAGGCCTTCAACGCCGCCATGGTCGACCGCAACGGCGACGGCTCCTACGCCGTGGAGTACCGCATGCGCCACAAGACCCGGGGTGAAGTGTGGTTCCGCGAACGCGGCCGCTGCCTGCGGGATGCCCGGGGCACGCTCATCCACGTCACCGGGGCGGTGCGCGAGATCAGCGACGAGAAGGCCGCCGCCGCCCTCCATGAACGGGAGCAGGCGAGCATCCAGTCCACCTACGGGCAGATCGCCCAGGTCGCCGGGGTGATCCGTGGCATCGCCGAGCAGACCAACCTGCTGGCGCTCAACGCCGCCATCGAAGCGGCGCGGGCCGGCGAACAGGGCCGGGGCTTCGCGGTGGTGGCCGACGAGGTGCGCAACCTGGCCCGGCGCACCCAGGAATCGGTGCAGCAGATCCAGGCGATGTTGCAGCAGCAGCGCTGAGAAACGACCCAAATTCAGGCGCCCCGCCGGGAGGATGACTGCAAACGGGGCATTTGCCGCCGGTGTGCACAGGCCCCCCCAACCTGGTGAGAGACCGGGGGCGCCGCGCGCACCGCGTGATAGCTCGGTGCCATGGACTGGCACAGTGTTTGCCTTTCCCAGTACGCACTTTTCTTGCTTGGAAATAAAAACAAGAAGCCGCCAGGCGCGTGTTCGACCTGATCTGCCGACCAACGCTATTCCAACGAATTCGTATCGAGGATTGAGTGATGGAAGAACAGAAAACGCCGACCCTGGAGGAGTTGCAGGGTCTGATCGAGATGACCAACACGCTGAATATGGAAATATTCTACTGGTGGTGCATCGCCCTGATGATCATGATCCACGCGGGCTTCCTCTCTTACGAGATCGGCGCCTCGCGGCTGAAGAACGCCCTGGCCGCCGGGGTCAAGAACATCCTCGCCTTCGGCTTCATCGTCCCCACCTTCTTCCTTTTCGGCTGGGCCATCTACAACGCCTTCCCCGACGGCATCGTGCCGCGCATGGATGCCCTGATGGGGGCCATGCCCTGGAGCCAGTCCATGGGCCCGAACATCAAGGACAACGCCACCGGCATCTTCTGGGCGGCCTTCGCCCTGTTCGCCGCCACCACCGGCTCCATCCTCTCCGGCGCCATCATCGAGCGCGCCCGGATGAGCGCCTTCATCGTCATGACCATCCTGCTCGGCTCGGTGCTCTGGCTGTTCGCCGCCGCCTGGGGCTGGCACCCGGAAGGCTGGCTCACCGTGAAGTGGGGCTACCATGACGTCGGCGCCGCCGGCGTGGTGCACATGGTCGCGGGCTTCTTCGCCCTGGCGGTGGTGCTCAACCTCGGCGCGCGCATCGGCCGTTTCAACCCGGACGGCAGCGCCAACGCCATCGTCGGCCACAGCATGCCGATGAGCGTGGTGGGCCTGATGATGATCATCGTCGGGTTCTTCGGCTTCCTCGGCGGCTGCATCATCTACAGCTCCGGCGCCCAGTGGATCAACATCTACGGCGCGCCCACCACCCTGTCCGCCTTCGCCTTCAACACCCTGATGGGGTTCGCCGGCGGCCTCATCGGCGCCTACCTGACCACCCGCGAGCCCTACTGGATGATGTCCGGCGGCCTGGTGGGGATCATCTCCGTGGCCCCGGGACTGGACCTCTACCACCCCGGCCTCGCCTACCTGATCGGCATGGGCGTGGCCGCCATGGCGCCGCTGGTGAACAACCTGTTGCTGAAGTTCCGCCTCGACGATGCCGTGGGCGCCTTCGCCGTGCATGGCTTCGGCGGCTTCGCCGGCCTGGTGGTCAGCGGCGTGTTCCTCTCGGGGTACCCGAACGTCAACGGCATGGCGGAGATCAGCTTCTTCGGCCAACTGGGCGGCGCGCTGGTGATGGCGGCACTGGGCTTCATCCCCGGCTTCCTCATTTCCTATGCCCTGAAGAAAGCCGGCGTGCTCCGGGTTCCGGCCCATGCCGAGGAACGCGGGCTGGACCTCACCGAAGTCCCGGCCCAGGCCTATCCGGAATGGAGCGCCCTCTACGGCGAACCCCTGAAACCCGCCGTCAGCGTGGCCGCCACCCTGGTGGTGGAAACCAAGACCGCCTGATCGCGGCCAGACGAGGAAGATTCCCATGAGCATCAGCACCTACGAAGGCGCCAGCGCCGTGTTCACCTTCGCCGACAACCCCGCCGTGCTCGGCGTCATCACCGTCGTGGTGGTGGCCGCCACCCTCTACGCCCTGGCGGCCACCTTCATCCACGAGAAGCACAGCTACAACCTCCCGGACGAAGAGCTGCCCAAGCTGAAGTAGCCCTCTCGTAGCCCGGATGCAATCCGGGGGCTCCGGCTCCCGGATTGCATCCGGGCTACGGCCTTGAATGCCCCCTCATCCTGGCCGCGGCCAATGGCGGCTGGCCGGCGCGCGCCTACGCCACCTGAGCCTCGCCCACCAGCTTCAGGCCGACGATGCCGCCGATGATCATCAGCAGGCACAAGCCCTTGAGCACCCCCAGCGGCTCGCCGAGGAACAGGGTGCCGTAGGCCACCGTCCCCAGGGTGCCGATGCCCACCCACACGGCATAGGCAAGTCCCAGGGGCAGCTCGCGTACGGACAGGCTCAGGAGGTAGATGCTGAGGGCCAGGAAGAAACCGCAGTACAGGCTCGGCCAAAGCCGGGTGAACCCTTCCGTGCGCGGGATGATCGACGCGTACAGCACCTCGCAGAAGCCCGCCAGGAAGAGGAATCCCCATCCGTTCAACCATGCCATCCGTCACCTCTCCTACTCGAAAGTATCCGGTGCGCGCGGCGAACCCTACACAGCCCGTAGGGTGCGCCGCGCGCACCGCGTTGGCTTTTCACCAGGGAAAGCGCCGACGCAAGGCGTCGGCGCGGGGTATTGCAGAGGACTTACAACGCGTCTTCGCCCAGCTCTCCGGTGCGGATGCGCAGGATGCTTTCCAGGTCCTGCACGTAGACCTTGCCGTCGCCGATCTTGCCGGTGCGCGCCGAGGTGACGATGGCGTCCACGGCGGCCTGGCAGAGGGCCTCGGCCACCACCAGCTCCAGCTTCACCTTGGGCAGCAGCTCCACCACGTACTCGGCGCCCCGGTAGATCTCCGAATGGCCTTTCTGCCGACCGTAGCCCTTCACCTCGGTGACGGTGACGCCGCTGACGCCGGCGTCGGTCAGGGCCTCGCGCACGGCGTCGAGGCGGAAGGGCTTGATGATGGCGGTAATGAGTTTCATGGCCGGGTTCCTCAGCTCGAGTACTTGTAGCCGACCTCGCCATGGGCGGAGAGGTCCAGGCCGTCGACTTCGGATTCCTCATCCACCCGCAGGCCGCCGCAGAAGGCCGCCGCCACCTTGTAGGCGATCCAGCTGGTGAGGGCGGAGAAGAGCACGCTGAAGAGGATGGCGCCGCCGTTGATCAGCAACTGGTCCATCAGGGTGCGGCCTTCCGCGAAGCCCTGGCCGCCGAGCGCGGTGAGGGCGAACACCGGGGTCAGCAGGCCGCCGAGGATGCCGGCCACGCCGTGTACGCCGAAGACGTCGAAGGCGTCGTCCAGGCCGATCATGGGTTTCAGCTTGTCCACCGACCAGACGCACACCGGGCCGGCGATCAGCCCCAGCAGGATGGCGCCCATGGGGCCGACGAAGCCGCAGGCCGGGGTGATGGCCACCAGGCCGGCGATGGCGCCGGACACCGCGCCGAACAGGCTCGGTCGGCCACGGTGCTGCCACTCGACGAAGATCCAGCCCAGGGCGCCGGCGCAGCTGGCCAGCATGGTGTTGACCATCACCAGCATGGCGAAGCCGTTGGCGGCCAGCGCGCAGCCGCCGCAGAAGCCGAGCCAGCCGACCCAGAGCAGCGAGCCGCCGGTGAGGGTCATGGTCATGTTGTGCGGCGCCAGCGTGGGCGTGCCGAAACCACGACGACGCCCCACCAGCCAGGCGCCGACCAGGGCGGCGATGCCGACGTTGAGGTGCACCACGTTGCCCCCGGCGAAGTCCTGCACGCCCAGGTCGAACACCCAGCCACCGCCCCAGGCCATGTGGGCCATGGGGATGTAGTTGAGGGTCAGCCACGCGGCCATGAAGACCATGACGGCGGAGAACTTCATGCGCTCGGCGAAGCCGCCGACGATGATCGCCGGAGTGATGGCGGCGAACAGCAGCATGAAGAGGAAGTAGAGGTATTCCGGGATGGAGCCCACCACCGAGTCGGTGGTGATGCCGGCGAGGAACAGCTTGTCCACGCCGCCGATGATCGCCTGCAGCGAACCGCCGTCGGCGAAGGTCAGGCTGTAGCCGTAAATCGCGAAGAGCAACGATGCCAGGGACGCGCTGCAGAACACCTGCATCAGGATCGACAGCACGTTCTTGGTCCGCGCCATGCCGCCGTAGAACAGCGCCAGGCCCGGCAGGGTCATCAGCAGCACCACCAGGGAGCAGAGCGCCACGAAGGCGGTGTCGCCGCTGTTGATGGCGGGGGCCGCGTCGTCCGCGAACGCCGTTGCACAGCCAAGGAGAAGAGAAAGGCCCAAGGTACCGCGGCCCACAGGGGAAAACCGGATCATTGCCTATTGCCTCCAACCGACGGGGATTAGGCCGGTCCGCTGTCGGAAGGACGGACCGCCGTGCGTGCGCCCTAGGGGGAATGTCCAACTTCCTGAAGGGCAATTTTGTTTCCCCAGAGGCATAGCAATTGGCCTGCCAAGGCCGCAGCATGGGCTTGTATTTCTACTAAATCGTTGAATGTAAACGCTTTATGGGGAGGGACGGGGAGCGGTCGGGGTGGCTTGGCACAGGCGCACGCATTTTCTTGGTGCGAATTTGATTTTCCTGTGAGTCAAAATGGCCATTCATTCATCAGGATGGTGCCGGACCCGCACCAGAGGACAAGGTGCGCCAGTCCCCAGGATGGGTCGGGCGGCGTTCCGCGAGCCTGCGAAACCCATCGTTACCGAGCGCTCCAGCATGGGTTTCGCTTCGCTCTACCCATCCCACCGATCCACCATTCGGGCCCACGACAAGCATCGCCGGTGGAGGTGAAGCGCGACGTCCACCCTAGGCCCCTTGCGACACCCTGTAGGGTGCGCTGTGCGCACCGCAAAGCCGTCCCAGAAACAGGAAGGCCGGCGATCGCTCGCCGGCCTTCTTTGACTCGCACTACCGGGGAATCAGTAACCCTGCCCCGGAATCCAGCTGGTGCCGGCCAGCGGCACGCGGGCCATGGCGGCGGCTTCGACGGTCAGGGCCACCAGGTCCTCGGGGTCGAGGTTGTGCAGGTGGGACTTGCCGCAGGCGCGGGCCATGGTCTGGGCCTCCAGCACCAGCACGCGCAGGTAGTTGGCCAGGCGGCGGCCGGCTTCCACCGGGTCCAGGCGCCTGGACAGCTCCGGGTCCTGGGTGGTGATGCCGGCCGGGTCGCGGCCGTTCTGCCAGTCGTCGTAGTAGCCGGCGGCGGAGCCGATCTTCTTCAGCTCGGCGTCCAGGCGCGGGTGGTTGTCGCCCAGGGCCACCAGGGCGGCGGTGCCGATGGCCACCGCGTCGGCCCCCAGGGCCATGGCCTTGGCCACGTCGGCGCCGTTGCGGATGCCGCCGGAGACGATCAGTTGCACCTTGCGGTGCATGCCCATCTCCTGCAGCGCCTGCACGGCTTGCGGGATGGCCGGGAGGATCGGGATGCCCACGTGCTCGATGAAGACTTCCTGGGTGGCCGCGGTGCCGCCCTGCATGCCGTCGAGGACGATCACGTCGGCGCCGGCCTTCACCGCCAGCTTGACGTCGTAGTAGGGGCGGCTGGCGCCGATCTTCACGTAGATGGGTTTTTCCCAGTCGGTGATCTCGCGCAGCTCGGCGATCTTGATCGCCAGGTCGTCCGGGCCGGTCCAGTCGGGGTGGCGGCAGGCACTGCGCTGGTCGACGCCGATGGGCAGGGTGCGCATGCCGGCCACGCGCTCGGTGACCTTCATGCCCAGCAGCATGCCGCCGCCCCCCGGCTTGGCGCCCTGGCCGAGGACGATCTCGATGGCGTCGGCCTTGCGCAGGTCATCGGGGTTCATGCCGTAGCGCGATGGCAGGTACTGGTAGACCAGGTGCTGGGACTGGCCGCGCTCTTCCGGGGTCATGCCGCCGTCGCCGGTGGTGGTGCTGGTGCCGGCGATGCTGGCGCCACGGCCGAGGGCTTCCTTGGCGTTGGCCGACAGCGCGCCGAAGCTCATGCCGGCGATGGTCACCGGGATCTTCAGGTGGATCGGCTTCTTGGCGAAGCGGGTGCCGAGCACCACGTCGGTGCCGCATTTCTCGCGGTAGCCTTCCAGCGGGTAGCGGGAGACGGAGGCGCCCAGCAGCAGCAGGTCGTCGAAGTGCGGCAGCTTGCGCTTGGTGCCGCCGCCACGGATGTCGTAGATGCCGGTTTCGGCGGCGCGCTGGATTTCCTGGATGGTCAGGCGGTCGAAGGTGGCGGACTCGCGCAGCACCGGGGTGTGTTGTTCGCTCATTTGCAGTTCCTCGTCGGTGCTGGATCAGTACGCCGAAGCGTTGTCGACCTTGAAGTTGTACAGGGTGCGTGCCGAGCCGTAGCGCTTGAAGGCGGCCGGGTCCTCAATGAAGCCCGCGCGATTGAGCAACTCCTTCAGCTCCTCCAGGTGCTCGGGGCGCATCTCCTTCTCGATGCAGTCCGAACCCAGGGACTTCACGGTCCCCTTCACATAGATGCGGGTCTCGTAGAGGGAGTCGCCCAGGGCGTCGCCGGCATCGCCACAGACCACCAGGCGCCCGGCCTGGGCCATGAAGCAGCTCATGTGGCCGATGCTGCCGCCGACGACGATATCGACGCCCTTCATGGAGATGCCGCAGCGAGCGCCGGCATCGCCCTCGATCACCAGCAGCCCGCCATGGGCGGTGGCACCGGCGGCCTGGGAGGCACTGCCCTTCACCCGCACGCTGCCGGACATCATGTTCTCGGCCACGCCGACGCCAACGTTGCCGTGGACGGTGATGCTCGCCTTCTGGTTCATACCGGCGCAGTAGTAGCCGGCATGACCCTGGATATCGATGCTCACGGCCTGGTTCACGCCCACGGCCAGGTTGTGCTTGCCGTCGGGGCGGGTCACCACCCATTCGCGGTCCTGCACGTCGCCATGCAGGGCCTGGTTCAGTTCACGCACCGAGGCGGTGGAAAGATCGATGGTTTTCATACGGATGCTCCTCAGGCACGTTCCCAGATGTACAGGGTGGCCGGCTCCGGCTCCCACACTTTTGCTTTATCGATACCCGGCAGACTCGCCAGGGCCTGGTACTCCGAGGCCATGGCCACGTAGTCGTCGGTCTCGGCGAGGATCGCCGGCTTGCAGGCGATGGGGTCGCGGATCACCGCGAAGCCATTGCGGGTGCCGATGGCGAAGGTGAAGAAGCCGTCCAGGTCCTCCAGGGACTTGTCCAGGGCCTCCTTCAGGCTGTCGCCCTGCTGCAGGCGCCAGGTCAGGTAGCCGGCGGCCACCTCGGTGTCGTTCTCGGTCTCGAAGGCGATGCCCTGGCGCTTGAGTTCCTGGCGCAGGCGGAAGTGGTTGGACAGCGAGCCGTTGTGCACCAGGCAGAGGTCGGCGCCGGTGGAGAAGGGGTGGCTCCCTTCCATGGTCACGGCGCTTTCGGTGGCCATGCGGGTGTGGCCGATGATGTGGCTGCCCTTCATTCGGGCCAGGCCGAAGCGCTCGGAGATTTCCTTCGGCAGGCCCATGCCCTTGAGGATCTCGATGCTCTGGCCGGCGCTCATGATGCGCACGCCGGGGGCCAGCTCGGCGAGGGCGGCACGCACGGCGGCCTCGTCGCTGTGGACCTTGAGCACCGCGGCGCTGGCGTTCTGGAACCAGTCCAGGGAACAGCCGAGGCGGCCTTCCAGGGCGCCCATCAGGGCCTTCCAGTCGTAGCCGCCCTCGGTGGCCTGGAGGGTCAGCTTGATCCAGCCCTCGGCCACTTCATCGCCGTAGATGGCGAAGCCGGCGCTGTCCGGGCCACGGTCGGTCATGGCTTCCAGCATGGGTTCGAAGAGCTTGCCGAGCTGGCCTTCCAGCTCGGGCTTTTTCAGGTAAAGACCTACGATGCCGCACATGGCGTGTCTCCTCGGGAGGCAGTGGGTAATCAGAAGAATTCGGTGTAGCGCTGGATCTCCCAGTCGGAGACGTGGCGGCTGTACTCCACCCACTCCATGCGCTTCTGCTTGATGAACTCGTCGACGATCTCGCGGCCCAGCACCTCGCGGAACAGCGGGTCGGCGTCGAGGGCGTCGGTGGCTTCCTTGAGCGACTGCGGCAGCGTCTTGATGCCGCGCGCGGCGATCTCCTCCAGGCTCAGGTCGTAGAGGTTCTCGTTGCAGATGGTGCCGGGCTCCAACTGGCGGTCGATGCCGTCGAGGCCGGCGGCGATGATCGCGGCGGTGACCAGGTAGGGGTTGCAGCCGGCATCGGGCAGGCGCAGCTCCAGGCGGCCGTAGGGCACGCGAACCATGGCCGAGCGGTTATTGGCGCCGAAGGCGATGAAGGCCGGCGCCCAGGTGGCGCCGGACAGCGAACGCCCCACCACCAGGCGCTTGTAGGAGTTCACCGTGGGCGCGGCGAAGGCGCACAGGGCCGGGCCGTGGGCCAGCAGGCCGGCGGCGAAGTGGTAGGCGAGCCGGGACAGGCCCATGCCGTTCGGGTCACTGTCGTCGTGGAACAGGTTCCTGTTCGTCGCGCTGGCGATGGAAAGGTGGAAATGCATGCCGTTGCCGGCGCGCCTCGGATCGGGCTTGGGCATGAAGGAGCAGATCATGCCCATGTCGTTGGCGATCTCGCCGGCGGCCATGCGGAAGAAGGTGAAGCGGTCCGCCGACTCCATGGCATCGCTGTAGGTGTAGTTGATCTCGAACTGGCCGTTGGCGTCCTCGTGGTCGATCTGATAGATGTCGAAGCCCACCGGTTGCAGGGCCTCGGTCAGGCGCTCGAGGAATTCGCGGGAGCGGGACAGGCCCTTGTAGTCGTAGCAGGGCTTGTCGAGGTTGTCGGAGGCGTCCACCAGTTGCAGCCGGCCACTGGCATCACGACGGAACAGGCTGAATTCCGGCTCCAGGCCGGTGTTCAGGATCCAGCCCTTGTCGGTCAGGCGCTGTACCTGCTGCTGCAGGACATAGCGTGGGTCATAGGGCCAGGGCTTGCCTTCGACGTGGCCGATGCACACCACGCGGCCATAGCCGGGCTGCCAGGGCACCGGGATCAGGGTAGAGAGGTCGCCACGGGCCATGAAGTCCGGGCCATGGGGCTGCATACCCATGCCGCAGATGGCGAATCCGGCGAACCCGGCGCCCTCTTCCGCCACCGCCTTGAGGCCGGACACGGGCACGGACTTGGTCTTCGCGGCGCCGTGGATATCGACGAACTGGGCCAGCACGTACTTGATGCCGTGCTGGTCGATGATGCGCTGCGTTTCGGTTGGCAACATGGGTCTTCACTCCTGGATTAGGGCAAGGCGAGCGTTGGATGGCAGGCGATCAAGGACGGAGCGGCGCACGACTGCCACCGGGGTCCGGGTCGTCTGAATGGGCGGGTGGCGGCCAGGCTTTTTCATTGAATTCCACACAGGAAATTTAGTTTCCCATCAGGAATGCAAGCAGCTTGCCAATCCGGAATGCACGAGGAGGAAGAACTCGGTTTTGCGCCGAGCTACTGTTTATATGGGAAAATCGTTTTCACTGTGGGAAAGTCCCGTGCCGCCTTCCGGACCTGGACACCCGATTCGCACTTTCTCAGTGCGAAAAATAAATTCTTGAACTGAAACCGTGCAGGATAGCCGCCCATGACCACCGAGACCCCGCCCCGCCTCCGCCTGGAGCAGTACCTGGGCATGCAGATCAAGCGCCAGCGCCAGGCCCAGGAGCTGAAACTGGCGGATGTGGCGCGTATCGCCGGTATCAGCCAGGGCATGCTGAGCAAGATCGAGAACGCCCAGGTCTCCACCAGCCTGGACACCCTCAGCCGCCTGTGCGACGTGCTGGGCATGCCCATGTCCAAGCTGTTCAGCCAGTACGACCAGCCCGACGGCAATGCCATCCTGGTGAAGGCCGGCGACGGCATGGAGGTGGTTCGCCGGGGCACCGAGAAGGGCCACACCTACCACCTGCTCAACCACACCCGTGGGCCCAAGAAGAACTTCGAGGCTTACATGGTGAGCATGGATGACGCCAGCGAGGAGTTCCCCACCTTCGCCCACCCCGGCACCGAGTTCCTCCACCTGCTGGAAGGCGAACTGGTCTACCGCCACGGCAACCAGCTCTACCACATGGAAGCCGGCGACAGCCTGACCTTCGACGGCGACGTGCCCCACGGGCCGGAAAAGCTGCTGAAGGTGCCGATCCGCCTGCTGTCGGTGATGAACTACGGCAGCGAGTAAGGCCGTTTCCCCCGCAAGGTGCGCCCGGTAACGCCATTCCGCTGCGCATGGCGCACCCTACCCCTCTGTTTCCCGCCATGCCGCAGGGTGCGCCGCGCGCACCGTTCTGCGCTCCATCGCTAACGCGACAAAAGTTTCCTGACAGGATAAAAATTTTCACAACAGGCTAGACCTGCACCCTCACTTCGCCTATAAAAGCGCCACAGGAATTTTAATTTCCTGACAGTAAAAATAATTCGCCCGCGAAATCCCATTTCGCCCATGCAATCTTCCCGCCTTGCGATGAGCTGCCGCCCCACAACCGAGGACCCGACATGCAACACGCCACCAGCCATTTCATCCTCAAGGTCAGTTGCCCGGCCACGTCCGGCATCGTTGCGGCGGTGACCACCTACCTGGCGGACAAGGGCTGCTACATCAGCGAGATGTCCCAGTTCGACGACGACACCAGCGGCCGCTTCTTCATGCGCGCGGTGTTCCGCTTCAACGACCGGTACGAAGGCGATATCGACGAGGTCGAACAGGGCTTCGACACCGTGGCTCGCCGCTTCGAGATGGAATGGTCCCTGCACGGCACCGCGCAACCGATGCGCGTGCTGCTGATGGTCAGCAAGTACGACCACTGCCTGGCCGACCTGCTCTACCGCCACCAGAAGGGCGAGATGGACATGCGCATCACCGCCATCGTCTCCAACCACCTGGACCTGCGCCCGATGGCCGAGCGCGAAGGCATCCGCTTCGTCTACCTGCCGGTCACCCGGGACACCAAGGCCCAGCAGGAAGCCGCGCTACTGCAACTGGTGGAGGAAACCGGCACTGAGCTGGTGGTGCTCGCCCGCTACATGCAGATCCTCTCCGATGACCTCTGCAAGCAGCTCTCCGGCCGCGCCATCAACATCCACCACTCCTTCCTCCCCGGCTTCAAGGGCGCCAAGCCCTACCACCAGGCCTTCGAACGCGGCGTGAAGCTGATCGGCGCCACCGCCCACTACGTGACCTCCGACCTCGACGAAGGCCCGATCATCGAGCAGGAAGTGCAGCGCGTGGACCACGCCTACCTGCCCGACGATCTGGTCGCCATCGGCCGCGATACCGAGACCGTGGCCCTGTCCAGGGCGGTGAAGTACCACCTGGAGCACCGCGTCTTCCTCAATGGCGACCGCACGGTGATCTTCCGGTGAACGCACAAGCCCCCGTACAGATCATCGACGGCAAGGCCGCCGCCGCCCGCGTGCTGGCCGAGGTCAGCGCCGAGGTGCAGGCCATGAAGGCCCGGGGCGTCGCCCCGGCCCTGGCGGTGATCCTCGTCGGCCAGGACCCGGCCAGCCAGGTCTACGTGCGCAACAAGGTGCTGCGCGCCGAGGAATGCGGCATCCGCTCCCTGGAGTTCAGGCGCCCGGCCGAGACCGACGAGGCCGAGCTGCTGGACCTTATCCACAACCTCAATGCCGACCCCGACGTCCACGGCATCCTGGTCCAGCTGCCGCTGCCGGACCACATCGACGAAGCCCGCGTGCTCCAGGCCGTCAGCCCGCTGAAGGACGTGGATGGTTTCCACGCCGAGAACGTCGGCGGACTCAGCCAGGGCCGCGAGGTGCTCACGCCCTGCACCCCGGCCGGCTGCCTGCGCCTCCTGCAGGACAGCTGCGGCGACCTCGCCGGCAAGCACGCCGTGGTGATCGGCCGCTCCAACATCGTCGGCAAGCCCATGGCCGCCCTGCTGCTGAAGGCCCATTGCAGCGTGACCGTGGTGCATTCCCGCAGCGCCAACCTGAAGGACCTCTGCCGCCAGGCCGACATCGTCGTCGCCGCCGTCGGCAGGCCGCGCCTGGTGGACGCCGACTGGCTCAAGCCCGGCGCCGTGGTCATCGACGTCGGCATCAACCGCATCGACGAAGGCGGCCGCTCGCGCCTCGTCGGCGATGTGGATTTCGACTCCGCCATCGCCCGGGCCGCCGCCATCACCCCGGTTCCCGGCGGCGTCGGCCCCATGACCATCGCCTTCCTGATGAAGAACACCCTGGCCGCAGCTCGCCTGCAGCATTCCGACCTGCCCGCAACCGTCCAGCATCCGGAGGCGCCATGCCTTTCAATCTCCTGAAATACGGCCTGAGCTCCGAATACCCGGTGGAGGTGGACCTGCCGCCGCCCACCGAGCTCAAGCCCTCCTACGACGTGGTGATCATCGGCGGCGGCGGCCATGGCCTGGCCATCGCCTACTACCTGTCGAAGTACCACGGCATCACCAATGTGGCGGTGCTGGAGAAGGCCTACCTGGGCGGCGGCAATACCGCGCGCAACACGGCGGTGATCCGCTCCAACTACCTCACTTCCGAGGGCGTGCGCTTCTACGCCGAGTCGGTGAAGCTGTTCCAGAACCTCTCCAACGAGTTCGACTTCAACATCATGTATTCCGAGCGCGGCCAGCTCACCCTGGCCCACACGGACGCCACGGTGCGCGCCTTCCGCCAGCGCGCCGAAGTGAACAGGCACTTCGGCGGACGCACCGAGATGATCGACCGCCAGCAGATCCGCGAGCTGGTGCCGACCCTGAACCTCGACCCCGGCCACCTGCCGGTGCTGGCCGGGCTCTGGCACATCGACGGCGCCACCGCCCGCCACGACGCCGTGGCCTGGGGCTACGCCAAGCAGGCGGCCAAGCGCGGCGTGGAAATCCACCAGCTCACCGAGGTGCAGGACCTGGTGATCGAGCACGGCCGCATCACCGCCGTGAAGACCAATCGCGGCACGGTGAAGTGCGGCTGCGCGGTGCAGGCCATCGCCGGCGCCAGCTCGCTGCTGCTGGCCAAGGCCGGTATCCGCGCGCCGATCCACACCTACCCGCTGCAGGCCATGGTGACCCAGCCGTTCAAGCCCTTCCTCGACCCGCTGGTGAGTTCCTCCGCCCTGCACTGCTACGTGCAGCAGACCAGCCGGGGCGAGATCGTCTTCGGCGGCGGTTCCGACCCCTACCCGCTGTACAACACCCGTTCGACCCTGGACCTGAAGGAAAGCCTGCTGGCCCATGCCATCGAGATGTTCCCCTTCATGGCCAACGCCAAGCTGATGCGCCAATGGGCGGGCATCACCGACATGACCCCGGACTACAGCCCGATCATGGGCCTCTCCCCGGTGCAGAACTATTACCTCGACGCTGGCTGGGGCACCTGGGGCTTCAAGTCCACGCCCATCTGCGGCAAGACCATGGCCGAACTGGTGGCCAGCGGCGGCAAGGTGCCGGACCTGATCAGGCCCTTCGCCCTGGACCGCTTCAGCACCTTCCAGCAGGTCAACGAGATGGGCGCCACCGCCGCCAGCCACTAAGGAATCCCCCGTAGGAGCGAGCGGAGCTCGCTCCTACGATTACCGACTACCGCAGCCTTGATCGCTAGGGAGTGAAGCCTATGAAGATCATGAATTGCCCATTGAACGGGCCACGGAACATCAGCGAATTCACCTACGGCGGCGAATTCAAGGTGATGCCCGACCCGGCCACCTGCAGCGACGCCGAGTGGGCCGACTACGTGTTCAACTGCGACAACCGCGCCGGCATCGTCCGCGAGTGGTGGCTGCACAACGCCTCCAGCTACTGGTTCATCGCCGAGCGCCACACCGTCACCGACCAGATCGTTCGCACCTTCGACCCGAAGGAAGTCTTCACCCAGCGGGTCGAGTTCGCCCCCCTCGCCCAGGAGATCGCCGGATGAGCCGCCTCCCCGCCCCCATGGGGCTGCTGATCGACCGTGACCAGCCGCTCCGCTTCAGCTTCGATGGCCGTGACTACCAGGGCCTGGCCGGCGACAGCATCGCCAGCGCCCTGCTGGCCAACGGCCGCTGGCTGCTCTCGCGCTCCTTCAAGTACCACCGCCCGCGCGGGCCTCTGACCCTGGCCGGCCAGGACGCCAACACCCTGGTGCAGTTGCCGGACGAGCCCAATGTGCTGGCCGATGCCCACGCCATCAGCGCCGGCCTGAGCGTCACCGGACAGAACTTCAACGGCTCGCTGGACAACGACCGCGACGCGTACCTCGGCAAGTTCTCGAAGTTCATGCCGGTAGGCTTCTACTACCGCTCCTTCTACAAGCCCAGGGGCATGTGGAAGGTCTGGGAACCCCTGATCCGCAAGAAAGCCGGCCTCGGCGTGCTGAACCTGGACTTCAAGCCCCAGTACTACGACAAGGCCTACCTGTTCGTGGACGTCGCCATAGTCGGCGCCGGCCCGGCCGGGCTTTCCGCCGCCCTGACCGCCGCCAACGCCGGCGCCAAGGTGCTGCTGATCGAGCAGCAGCCGGTGCTCGGTGGCTCGCTCACCTACGCCCGCTTCGATGTGGAAGGCCGCCGCGCCGAACACCTGCGCCGCGAGCTGGTGGCGGCCGTGGAAGGCCACGCCAACATCCAGGTGCTGAAAGAAGCCACCTGCAACGCCTGGTTCACCGAGCACTACCTGCCGGTGATCCAGGGCAAGCGGATGTACAAGGTGCGCGCCCGCCGCTGCATCGTCAGCGCCGGCTCCTTCGACCAGCCGGTGGTGTTCCGCAACAACGACCTGCCCGGCGTCATGCTGGCCAGCGCCGCCCAGCGGCTGATGAAGCTCTATGCGGTCAAGCCCGGCCAGCGCGCCGTGGTGCTCACCGGCAACGACGACGGCTACCTGGCCGCCCTCGACCTCGCCGAGCAGGGCGTGCAGGTGGCCGCCCTGGTGGACATGCGCCCGCAGCCCGCGGACGGCGCACTGCAGATCGCCGTGGAAAGGCAGGGCATCCCCTGCCACCTGGGCAGCACCGTCTACGAAGCGCTCCATGAAAAAGGCCTGCGCCATGTCAGCGGCGTCGACATCCGCCGCATCACCGCCCAGGGCCAGGTGGCCAGCCAGGGCCAACTGCTGGCCTGCGACCTGCTGTGCATGTCCGCCGGCTACATGCCGGTCTACCAGTTGCTCTGCCAGGCCGGCGGCAAGCTGACCTACGACGACCCGCGCGCCGAGTTCGCCATCAGCGGCCTGCCGGACGGCCTGGACATCGCCGGCTCGGTGAACGGCCGGCACCACCTGGACAACGTGCTGCAGGACGGCGCCCGCGCCGCAGCCGAGGCCGTCGCCGCCCTGGGCCTGGACGCCGGCATCGGCGCCCTGAGCTTCCGTGGCGAGGCCCGGGTGAACTTCGACTGGCCGATCTTCCCCCACCCCAAGGGCAAGGATTTCGTCGACTTCGACGAGGACCTGCAGGTGCGCGACATCGTCAACGCCACCCGCCACGGCTACCGCGACGTGCAACTGGTCAAGCGCTTCTCCACCGTCGGCATGGGACCGTCCCAGGGGCGGCACTCGGCGCTGCCCACCGCGCGCCTGGTGGCCCAGGCCACCGGCCGCAGCATCAGCGAAACCGGCGTGACCACCGCGCGTCCGCCCTTCGAGGCCGAGAAGCTCGCCCACGTCGCCGGCCGCGCCTTCGACCCTTACCGCCAGACCGCGATGCACAGCCGCCACCTGGCCGCCGGCGCGAAGCTGATGCCGGCCGGCATCTGGCAGCGCCCGGCCTACTACGGCAAGCCGGAGGACCGCGAACGCTGCATGCAGGAAGAGGCCCGCCATGTGCGCGAAAAGGTCGGCCTGATCGACGTTTCCACCCTGGGCGGCCTGGACCTGCGCGGCCCGGACGCCGCCGAGCTGCTGGAGCGCATGTACACCCTGCCCTTCAGGAAGCAGCCGGTGGCCCGCACCCGCTACGCGCTGATGACCAACGAGCACGGCGTGGTGATCGACGACGGCGTCTGCGGCCGCCTGGCGGAGAACCACTTCTACGTCACCGCCACCACCAGCGGCGTCGACCGCATCTACCAGCAGATGCTCAAGTGGAACGCCCAGTGGCGCCTCCAGGTGGACATCACCAACGTCACCGCCGCCCTGGCCGCGGTGAACCTCGCCGGCCCCCTCTCCCGCCGCGTGCTGGAGAAGGTCTGCCGCGACGTCGACCTGTCCGCCGGGGGCTTCCCCTACCTCGCCCTGCGCACCGGCACCGTGGCCGGCATCCCCGCGCGCCTGATGCGCGTCGGCTTCGTCGGCGAGCTGGGCTACGAGATCCACGTACCCGCCCGCCACGGCGGCGCACTGTGGGACGCCCTGATGGACGCCGGCGCCGAGTTCGGCATCCGCCCCTTCGGCGTCGAGACCCAGCGCCTGCTGCGCCTGGAGAAGGGCCACCTGATCATCAGCCAGGACACCGATGGCATGACCCACCCCGGCGAGATCGACATGGACTGGGCCATCGGCCGCAAGAAGCCCTTCTTCGTCGGCAAGCGCTCGATCGAGATCCTCGAACGCCAGCCGCTGAAGCGCAAACTGGTGGGCTTCACCCTGCCCAAGGGCAGCCCGCAGCCGCTGGAAGGCCACCTGGTGCTGAAGGGGCCGGACATCAGCGGCAACGTCACCTCCTGCGAGTACTCGGCCACCCTCGGCCGGATCATCGGCCTGGCCTACGCCGGGGCCGACCAGGCCGAGCCGGGGTCGCTGATCCCGATCCGCGTCGAAGGTGGTGCCGTGGTCCAGGCCACCGTGGTGCAACTGCCCTTCTATGACCCCGCCAACCTGCGCCAGGAGCTCTGAGCCATGACCAGTCTCAACCCCATCGAGCGCTGTGCGCTCGTCGACCTCACCGACCTGCCCCGGGTCGGCTTCCGTGGCCTGGACAGCGCCGCATGGCTCGGCACACGCGGCTACCAGTTGCCGGAGGCGCCCAACCGCGCCCTGGCCCAGCCCGACGGCGGCTGGGTGGCGCGGCTGTCGCAGACCGAGTACCTGCTGCTCGGCAGCCTGGCGGACCGGGGCGCGCGCATCGCCGCCGAGGAAGCCGGCTGGCAACTGACGGACGCGGCCAACTACCTGCTTCCGCGCCAGGACAGCCACGCCTGGCTGCAACTGTCCGGGTGCCACGTGGCGGAGGTGATGGCCAAGGTCTGCGGCGTCGACCTGCGGCCCCAGGCCTTCCCCGCCGGCAGCGTGGCGCAGACCTCGGCGGCGCGGATCAACGTCATCCTGATCAACGTCGGCACGGACGAGCTGCCGCGCTTCCATATCCTCTGCGACCGGCCGTCCCTGGAATATTTCCAGGGCGCCATGCTGGATGCCATGGACGAGTTCGGCGGCCAGCCGGTTGGGTTGGACGCCCTGCTCTCGTAGGTTGGCGCAGAGCGGAGCGAAGCCCAGCATGGCGCGCACAGCGGGCCCTGATCGTTGGGCTTCGTATCTCTGCCCAACCTACGCCGAGCCCACCTGATCGGAGGAACCCCATGACCGCCATCGAAACCCCGGAACGCGATACGGACTACCGGGTGCCCGCCCTGCAGCGCGGGCTGACCATCCTCGGCCTGTTCAACGCCCGGGAGCGGGTGCTGGCGATGACCGACATGGCCGAACGCCTGGACGTGAGCACCTCGGCGCTCTACCGCATCGTCCAGACCCTGGTGGACATGGGCTACCTGCAGAAGGTCGGGCGCAACGCCTTCGAGCTGGGCCCCCAGGTGATCCGCGACGGCTTCGCCTACCTCGCCAGCCGCGACATCGTCGAGGTGGCCATGCCTCAGCTCAACGCCCTGCGCGACCGCACCTCGCTGTCCTGCCACCTGAGCATCCGCGAGCACACCGACAGCCTCTACCTCTACCGCGCCTTCGCGCCGCAGCGGCTGACGGTGAACATCCCCATCGGCACCCGTCTGCCCTGCCACGGCACCGCCCTGGGCCGGGTGCTGCTCACCGCCCTCGACGACGCCGGGCTGCGCCTGCTCTACCAGCACCTGCGCCTGGACGACTACCCGCCGCCCGCCCCCCGCACCCTGCCGGAACTGCAGGCGCTGATCGCCCGGGACCGCGAACGCGGCTGGGTGCTGCACCGTTCCGACTACTCCACGGCCATCGCCACCGGCATCCGCGACCACAACGGCCAGGTGGTCGCCGCCATCAACCTCTCCGGCCCCGACGCGGTGATGGATGGCCCCGAGGCCCAGGCCACCTTCCTCCAGGCGCTGTTCCAGTGCGCGGCAGCCATCTCGGCACAGCTGGGGTACAGCGCAGCGGGTTGATCGCGTCACAACCCCCCGCGCCATCCATTCCCGCCGCGCACCGTCATCGGGATCCCGTATCACGGTATTCCATATTCTCCCCTATGCTTCCGCGCCCTTCCCGGCCTGCATGACCTTCCGTCGCCAAGCCCTGCTCTCCCCTGGCCCCTGGCTCTTGCATATTCAATATTATGGTATACCATCAGACAGCAAGAGACTTCCCCAACCAGGAGAGCCCAATGAGCTTCGAAATCCGCAAGATCGTCAGCTACGTGGAAGAAACCTTCATCGAGGGCGGCAAGGCCGCCGAGAAGCCGGTGACCATGGTGGGCCTGGCCGTGGTGATCAAGAACCCGTGGCTGGGCCGTGGCTTCGTCGAGGACCTGAAGCCCGAGATCAAGGCCAACTGCTCCGACCTGGGCGCGCTGATGGTGGAACGCCTGACCGCGGCCATCGGTGGCGCCGACAGGATCGAGGCCTACGGCAAGGCCGCCGTGGTGGGCGCCGACGGCGAGATCGAGCACGCCTCCGCCGTGATCCACACCCTGCGTTTCGGCAACCACTACCGCCAGGCGGTGAATGCCAAGAGCTACCTGAGCTTCACCAACAAGCGCGGCGGCCCCGGCACCTCCATCCAGATCCCGATGATGCACAAGGACGACGAGGGCCTGCGCTCCCACTACATCACCCTGGAAATGCAGATCGAGGACGCACCCCGCGCCGACGAGATCATCGTGGTCCTGGGCGCCGCCGACGGTGGCCGCCTGCACCCGCGCATCGGCAACCGCTACATCGATCTGGAAGAACTGGCCGCCGAGCAGGCCCAGTGAACCAAGGCCCGTGCAGGAGCGATCCATGATTCGGCTCACCGCTGAACGCACCCCGGCCGGCACCAGCTACCTGGCGACCGGCCAAGGCCACCCCGTGGTGCTGATCCACGGCGTCGGCCTCAACAAGGAAATGTGGGGAGGCCAGATCGTCGGCCTGGCCCCGCACTTTCAGGTCATCGCCTACGACATGCTGGGCCACGGCGCCAGCCCGCGCCCCGATCCGGGCACGGGGCTGGCCGGCTACGCCGAGCAGTTGCGCGAGCTGCTGGAGCACCTGAAGCTGGAACGGGCCACCGTCATCGGCTTCTCCATGGGCGGCCTGGTGGCCAGGGCCTTCGCCCTGCACCACCCGGAGCGCCTGGAGGGACTGGTGATCCTCAACAGCGTCTTCAACCGCAGCGCCGAGCAGCGCGCCGGGGTGATCGAACGCACCCGCCAGGCCGCCGAGCACGGCCCGGACGCCAACGCCGAAGCGGCCCTGTCGCGCTGGTTCAGCCATGAATACCAGGCGGCCAACCCGGCGCAGATCGCCGCCATCCGCCAGACCCTTGCCAGCAACGATCCGCAGGGGTATCTGACGACTTACGAACTCTTCGCCACCCAGGACATGTACCGCGCCGACGACCTCGGCGGCATCCAGGTCCCGACCCTGGTGGCCACCGGCGAACTGGACCCCGGCTCCACGCCGGAGATGGCCCGCCAGTTGGCCGAGCGCATTCCGGGCGCCCGGGTGGTGGTGCTGGAGGAACAGCGCCACATGATGCCGGTGGAGTCGCCGCGCCTGGTGAACCAGATGCTGCTGGACTTCCTCCGGCAGGCGGAGCCTTTCCAGAATCAAGCAAAGGGGATAGTCGCATGACCCTCGCACGCTTCCAGATGTGCATCGGCGGACAGTGGGTCGACGCGCTGTCCGGCAAGACCTTCGAAAGCCTCAACCCGGCCCTGGCCGAGCCCTGGGCGGAACTGCCCGACGCCGACGAGGCCGATGTCGAGCGCGCCGTGCAGGCGGCCCAGCAGGCCTTCGAGAGCCCGGCCTGGCGCGGTCTCTCCGCCACCGCGCGGGGCAAGCTGTTGCGCCGCCTGGGCGACCTGATCGCCGAGAACAAGGAGCACCTGGCCCAGCTGGAAAGCCGCGACAACGGCAAGCTGATCCGCGAAACCCGTGGCCAGGTGGGCTACCTGCCGGAATTCTTCCACTACACCGCCGGCCTCGCGGACAAGCTGGAAGGCGGCACCCTGCCCATCGACAAGCCGGACATGTTCGCCTACACGGTGCACGAGCCCATCGGCGTGGTGGCCGGGATCATCCCCTGGAACAGCCCGCTGTACCTGACCGCGATCAAGCTGGCCCCGGCGCTGGCCGCCGGCAACACCATCGTGCTCAAGCCCTCCGAGCACGCCTCGGCGACCATCCTCGAACTGGCGCGCCTGGCCCTGGAAGCCGGCTTCCCGGCGGGCGTGGTCAACGTGGTCACCGGCTTCGGCCCCAGCACCGGCGCCGCCCTGACCCGCCACCCGCTGGTGCGCAAGATCGCCTTCACCGGCGGTGCCGCCACCGCGCGCCACGTGGTCCGCAGCAGCGCCGAGAACTTCGCCAAGCTGTCCCTGGAGCTGGGTGGCAAATCCCCCAACATCATCTTCGCCGACGCCGACCTGGACAGCGCCGTCAACGGCGCCGTGGCCGGCATCTTCGCCGCCTCCGGGCAGAGCTGCGTGGCCGGTTCGCGCCTGCTGGTGCAGGACGGCATCTACGACGAGTTCGTCGGCCGGCTGATCGAACGCGCCCAGCGCATCCGCATCGGCAATCCCCAGGACGACGCCAGCGAGATGGGCCCCATGGCCACCGCCCAGCAACTGGCCGTGGTGGAAGGCCTGGTGGCCGACGCCGTCGCCGAAGGCGCACGCCTGCGCATGGGCGGCAAGCGCCCGGCCATCGACGCCAAGGGCTGGTACTACGAGCCGACGCTGTTCGAGTGCGACCGCAACTCGATGAAGATCATGCAGGAAGAGGTCTTCGGCCCGGTGGCCTCGGTGATCCGCTTCAAGGACGAGGCCGAGGCCCTGGCGATCGCCAACGACTCCCAGTTCGGCCTCGCCGCCGGCATCTGGACCCGCGACCTGGGCCGCGCCCACCGCATGGCCCGTGACGTGCGCTCGGGGATCATCTGGGTCAACACCTACCGCGCGGTCTCGGCCATGGCCCCCATCGGCGGCTTCCACAACAGCGGCTACGGCCGGGAGAGCGGCATCGACTCGGTGCTGGCCTATACCGAATTGAAGACGGTGTGGATCAACCTCTCCCAGGCGCCCATGCCCGACCCCTTCGTGATGCGCTGAGAGGAGCCCGCCATGATCGAACCCGGCATCTACAAAGAAGTGATGGGCTCCTTCCCATCCGGCGTGACCGTGGTCACCACCCTGGACCCGGAAGGCGACATCGTCGGCATCACCGCCAGCGCCTTCAGCGCCCTGTCCATCGACCCGGCCCTGGTGCTGTTCTGCCCCAACTACGCCTCGGACACCTACCCGATCCTGCGGGACAGCAAGCAGTTCGCCATTCACCTGCTCTGCGCCGACCAGCAGGCCGAGGCCTACGCCTTCGCCAAGAAGGGCAAGGACAAGGCCAAGGGCATCGAGTGGCACCTGAGCGAGCGCGGCAATCCGCTGCTGAACAAGGCCACCGCCATCATCGAGTGCGAGTTGTGGCGCGAGTACGACGGCGGCGACCACGCCATCATCGTCGGCGCGGTGAAGAACCTGATCCTGCCCAAGGAGCCGGTCACCCCGATGGTCTACCACCGGGGCAAGCTCGGCGCCCTGCCGGAGATCGCCTGAACGACTGTGTAGGAGCGAGCTCGCTCGCGAACCCGTCCCGGGAGCCTTCGCTGGCAAGCCAGCTCCTACAGAAGAAAAGGAGTCCACGATGAGCAACGAAAAATACGAAAAGGGCCTGGAAATCCGCACCCAGGTGCTGGGCGAGGCCTATGTGAACAAGTCGATCCAGAACGCCGACGACTTCACCCGGCCGCTGCAGGAACTGGTCACCGAGTACTGCTGGGGCCATGTCTGGGGGCGGGACGGCTTATCGCTGAAAGAACGCAGCATGATAAACTTGGCGATGATTTCGGCGCTCAATCGACCCCATGAACTGAAGCTTCACGTTCGCGGCGCCCTGCGCAACGGCCTGTCCCGCGAGCAGATCCGCGAGATCCTCCTGCAGGTCGGCATCTATTGCGGCGTGCCGGCGGCGGTGGACAGCTTCCGCATCGCCCGCGAGGCCTTCGCCGAAGCCGATGCCGAGGCCCGGGATTGAGCGCCAGCAAGAACTGATGAGGGAGCACCTGCGGGTGCTCCTTCGTTGTTTTTCTACGGACAGCCAGAACCAGAGCGGACCCCATGAAACGCCAGCCCATCGACGACACTTTCAAGGTCAATCGCAACCCCGTCACCCTGCGCGAGATCGTCCTCGACAAGCTGCGCGGCGCCATCCTCAACTTCCAGCTGCTGCCCGGCGACCGCCTGGTGGAACGCGATCTCTGTGACCGCCTCGGCGTGAGCCGCACCTCGGTGCGCGAAGCCCTGCGCCACCTGGAATCCGAGGGCCTGGTGGAGTTCGCCGACGCCAAGGGCCCGCGCGTGGCCATCATCACCCTCGAGGACGCCTGCGACATCTACGAGCTGCGCTGCGTGCTGGAAGGGCTGATCGTCCAGCTCTTCACCCTCAACGCCAAGGCCAAGGACATCCGCGCCCTGGAGCGTGCCCTGGAGGAGAACCGCGAGGCCCTGGAGGAAGGCGACCTGCAGCAGGTGCTGGAATCCGTCCAGCGTTTCTACGACGTGCTGCTGGAAGGCTCCGGCAACCACATCGCCGCCACCCAGCTGCGCCAGTTGCAGGCACGCATCAGCTACCTGCGCGCCACCTCGGTGTCCCAGCAGAACCGCCGGGGCGCCAGCAACCAGGAGATGGAACGCATCGTCGAGGCCATCAAGAGCGGCGATCCGCTCGTCGCCCACCAGGCCTCAGTGGACCATGTCCGCGCCGCCGCCAAGGTGGCCCTGGACTACCTCCGTTCGAAGCAGGACGACGCAGGGGAGGTACGCGAGATCGCCAGCCCCATCGCCCTGAAAGATCCGCGCATCGGACGCTGACGCCATGCCCGCCCCGCGTTTCTGCCCCCAGTGCGGTTCAGGCGACCTGGACCGCCGGCAGCCCGACGGGGACACCCACGCGCGGCTGGTCTGCGGCGCCTGCGGCTATATCCACTACGAAAACCCCAAGGTCATCGCCGGCTGCATCATCGAGCAGGACGGCAAGTACCTGCTCTGCCAGCGCGCCATCCCCCCGCGCCCCGGCACCTGGACCCTGCCCGCCGGCTTCATGGAGAACGGCGAGACCACCGAGGAAGCGGCGCTGCGGGAGGTCTGGGAAGAGACCGGCGTTCGCGCCGAGATCGTCTCGCCCTACTCCATCTTCAGCGTGCCGAAGATCAGCGAGGTGTACATCATCTTCCGCGCCATCGCCCTGGAAGTGACCGGCCAGCACGGCCCGGAAACCCTGGACTACCGCTTCTTCGCGCCGGAAGAGATTCCCTGGGAAAGCATCTACTACCCGGCCATCCGGCAGATCCTCGAACGCTACATCGAGGAGCGCCAGGCCGGCGTGTACGGCATCTACATGGGCAACGACGACAGCGGCAAGATCCACTTCATCCGCTAGGGCAGGAACACGGCTGCCACTCGCAGGGTGCGCCGCGCGCACCGCCGGTAGCCCGGATTTAATCCGGGCTACGAACGGCCACAACCTACTCGACACCCTCCACGATGATCACCTCCGCCTTCGCCACGCCCTGGCGATAAGCACAGGCTTCCTGGTATTCCGCCGAGTGGTAGCAGGCCAGGGCCTGGTCGTAGGAATCGAACTCGATCACCACGCTACGCTGGGGAGTGGCGCGCCCCTCCATTGCCTGCGAACGTCCCCCCCGGGCCAGCAGGCGACCGCCATACCTGGCGAACGCCGCCGGTGCGCGGCGGGTGTACTCGCTGTAGCGCTCCGGGTCCGTGACATCGACGTGGGCAATCCAGTAAGCCTTCATGGCGACCTCTGCTGTTTCGGCTAATTTGGTATGATGGTATACCATAATTCAATCACCGCTAGCGCTCCAGGTGCCGACATGCCGTTCAATCGAATCGAAGACCTCATCGAAGACTACCGCCAGGGCAAGATGGTGCTCCTGGTGGATGACGAAGACCGCGAGAACGAGGGCGACCTGCTGCTGGCCGCGGAAGCCTGCACCCCCGCCGCCATCAACTTCATGGCCCGCGAGGCCCGTGGCCTGATCTGCCTGACCCTCACCGACGAACACTGCCAGCGCCTGGGCCTGGAACAGATGGTGCCGGCCAACGGCAGCGTCTTCTCCACCGCCTTCACCATCTCCATCGAGGCCGCCAGCGGCGTCACCACCGGCATCTCAGCCGCCGACCGCTGCCACACGGTGCTCACCGCCGTGGCGCCCGGCGCCAAGGCCGAGGACCTGGTGCAACCCGGGCACATCTTCCCCCTGCGCGCCCGCGAAGGCGGCGTGCTGACCCGCGCCGGGCACACCGAAGCCGGTTGCGACCTGGCGCGCCTGGCCGGCTTCAGCCCGGCGTCGGTGATCGTCGAGGTGATGAACGACGACGGCACCATGGCCCGACGCCCGGACCTGGAGGCCTTCGCCGAGAAGCACGGCATCAGGATCGGCACCATCGCCGACCTCATCCACTACCGCCTCAGCACCGAACACACCGTCGCCCGCATCGGCGAACGGGAACTGCCCACGGTGCATGGCACCTTCCGCCTGGTGACCTTCGAGGACCGCATCGAGGGCGGCGTGCACATGGCCATGGTGATGGGCGAGATCCGCCGCGACGAACCGACCCTGGTGCGCGTCCACGTGATCGACCCGCTCAGGGACCTGGTGGGCGCCGAGTACACCGGGCCGAAGAACTGGACCCTCTGGGCCGCCCTGGAGAAAGTGGCCGAGGCGGGCCACGGCGTGGTGGTGGTGCTGGCCAACAACGAGTCGTCCCAGGCCCTGCTGGAGCGGGTCCCGCAGCTGACCCAGCCACGCCGGCAGTTCAGCCGCTCGCAGTCGCGCATCTACTCCGAGGTGGGCACCGGCGCGCAGATCCTCCAGGACCTGGGCGTGGGCAAGCTCATCCACCTGGGCGCCCCGCTGAAGTACGCCGGCCTCACCGGCTACGACCTGGAAGTGGTGGACACCCTGCCGTTCGAGGGGTGATCCGCCCGCGCCGCGCCCTTCCGCAGCCGGGGACGGGCGGTGTTCCGTGAGCGAAGCAGGACCCATCGCGGGTGGTGGGCTGATGGGTTTCGCTGCGCTCTACCCATCCTACGGGCGCGAGCCGGCTCTCGTAATTGGATGGACTCGCCCTCGCCGAGGCGTCGAGCGCGCCACGGTGGCACCCTACGATAACCACCGACAGCGAGGGCAAGGCCATGCAAAAGCGTACGACGAAACCGCAAGCTGCACACCCGGAAACGCTCTCTCTGTGCACGACAGTCGCTGTTGATCTGGCCAAGCAGGTGTTCCAAATCGCCGGCGAAGAGGCGCACGGAGAGCTGGTGTACGAAAAGCGTCTCCAGTCGCGCGAGGCGTTCTCGAGGTTTTTGTACCAGATCGCCAAGGGCGCGACGGTCTTGCTGGAGACCGGGCCGGGCGCACAAGCCTGGGCAAGACAGGTGCAGGCCCTGGGTTGTCAGGTGCGCTTGTTACCCGCACAGCGAGTCGCCGAGCACCGCAGTGGTGCCAAGAACGATCGCAACGATGCGCAGGCGATCTTGCGCGCCGGACGCGATACCACCATCCATGCCGTACCGGTGAAAACCGTGGAGGCCCTGGCCATGCAGGCGGCGCATCGGGTCAGACAGGGCTACATACGGCGCCGGACGACGCTGGGTAATCAAATCCGGGGGCTGCTGCTCGAGCATGGCCTGGCGATCCCGCAAGGCGCTGCAGCGCTCAGCGACCGCGTGAGCCGGATTCTGGAGGATGCCACGTTGCCGCTGCCAGACCTGCTGCGTGAGCTGATCGCCGATATGCAGGCGGAATGGCAGGCTCTGGAAGGCCGTCTCCTGCTGCTGACCAAACGGCTGGAACAATGTGCGCACGCGGACAAGACCGCCTCGCGACTGATGAGCGTGCGCGGGGTTGGGCCGATCATCGCCACTGCCCTGGTCGCCAAGCAGGTCGAGCCCGCGCGCTTCCCGAATGCACGCCAGTTCGCGGCCTACTTTGGCCTGGTACCCGATCAGCACAGCAGCGGCCAGAAGGTTCGGCTCGGCAAGATGAGCAAACGCGGTGATGGTTATCTGCGCAGCCTGATGGTCGAGGGCGCCCATGCGGTGCTCCGCACGCTCAAGGCTGACTCCGAGGAAGTGGACGACCGTCGGCTGAACCGCTGGATGCAGCGGCACGGACGCAAGGGGGCGGCCATACGTCTGGCCAACCGCAACTTGCGTATCGTCTGGGTGCTGCTGCAGTCGGACGCCCGCTACTGCCGTAATCCCTCTGTCCAACCGGGAGCAACGATAGCCGAATAGATCCCACGAGATCCCGCCACCGAGGCGCTGAGCGCCTCAACCGCTGCTGAGAACATTGACCCCAGGTCAGACCGCCGCGCGATGATGCCTGCCATCCTACTGGCCCCTAAGCCTCTTCGTAATTGGCACGGCGCGAGCTCAGACAATGTTGGCCCGGAGCCCCTTTGCGGCTCCCTTGCTGAGGCCTGATACATAGATGCAACCGGGTTTCTCTGTTCAAAGCGGGTTGACAGTAAAAGGCGAGTCCATACATAGGGTGGGTCACGCTTCACCGACCCACCATCGGGGCCGGTCGTGGGCACGGTGATGGGTTTCGCTGCGCTCTACGCCATCCTACGGACCGCTCGCCAGCACGCTTATGGGGTGGGTCACGCTGCACCGACCCACCGGCGAGGTCCGGTGCGGCCACGGCGATGGGTTTCGCTGCGCTCTACCCATCCAATTACGCGCTGCACCTGACCCGCCGCGCGAAACCCTCCATTTCTGCAACCGTCGGCGATGACCGGCAGGGCGAAGGACTTGCAGAAAGTTTGGAATACCATAATATGACATTCCGTAGGCCGGAGATTTTTTGCGAGTGCGCCCATCCGGGATCCGCATGAACAAGAGCACTCGACACGGCCGCCCTTGACGGCCCCCATGGGGTCCACTGCTCCTGATAAGCGGGCATACGAAAGGCCCGCTTGCGTACAAACACAACAATGAGGGCAAGCAAGATGGTGTTCAAAAAACGTGCAACCGCGGTGCTCACCGCCGCATTCCTGGCCCTGTCCGGCACTGCCGCCATCGCCGCCGACAACCTCAGCTTCGTCAGCTGGGGCGGCACCACCCAGGATGCGCAGAAACAGGCCTGGGCCGAGCCCTTCAGCCAGGAAAGCGGCATTCGCGTCGTGCAGGACGGCCCCACCGACTACGGCAAGCTGAAAGCCATGGTGGAAAGCGGCAACGTCCAGTGGGACGTGGTGGACGTGGAAGCGGACTTCGCCCTGCGCGCCGCCGCCGAAGGCCTGCTGGAGCCCCTGGACTTCAGCGTCATCCAGCGCGACAAGATCGACCCGCGCTTCGTCTCCGACCACGGCGTCGGCTCCTTCTACTTCTCCTTCGTGCTCGGCTACAACCAGGGCAAGGTCGGCGGCAACGCCCCCCAGGACTGGAGCGCCCTGTTCGACACCGCCAACTACCCGGGCAAGCGCGCCCTCTACAAATGGCCGAGCCCCGGCGTGCTGGAGCTGGCCCTGCTGGCCGACGGCGTGCCCGCCGACAAGCTCTACCCGCTGGACCTGGACCGCGCCTTCAAGAAGCTCGACACCATCAAGAAGGACATCGTCTGGTGGGGCGGTGGCGCCCAGTCCCAGCAACTGCTCGCCTCCGGTGAAGCCACCCTCGGCCAGTTCTGGAACGGCCGCGTCTACGCCCTGCAGCAGGACGGCGCGCCGGTGGGCGTGAGCTGGAAGCAGAACCTGGTCATGGCCGACTTCCTGGTGATCCCCAAAGGCGCCAAGAACAAGGACGCGGCGATGAAGTTCCTCGCCGCCGCCAGCAGCGCCAAGGGCCAGGCCGACTTCGCCAACCTCACCGCCTACGCCCCGGTGAATGTGGACAGCCTGAGCCAGCTCAAGGGCGACCTCGCCCCGAACCTGCCCACCGCCTACGCTAAGGATCAGATCACCCTCGACTACGCATACTGGGCCAAGAACGGTCCGGCCATTGCCGCGCGGTGGAACGAATGGCTGGTCAAGTAAAGATGGCGGCCGTCCAGCCCACCCCGGCCAAGGCCACCGGAGGCGCAGCCCGCGCTTCCGGCGGCTCCGACTCCAAGGCTGCGTCGATGAAGCATGACAACCAGACCGCGCTGCGCTGGCGCGGTGCCCGCAACCTGATCCCGGCGATGCTGTTCCTGGGCCTGTTCTTCCTGGCCCCGCTGATCGGCCTGCTGCTGCGCGGCGTGCTCGAGCCCACCCCGGGCCTGGGCAACTACGAGCAACTGTTCGCCAACTCGGCCTACGCCCGGGTGCTGTTCAACACCTTCGCCGTCGGCGGCCTGGTGACCCTGATCAGCGTCCTGCTGGCCTTCCCCCTGGCCTGGGTGATCACCCTGGTGCCCAATGGCTGGGGCCGCTGGTTGCTGAACATCGTCCTGCTGTCCATGTGGACCAGCCTGCTGGCGCGCACCTACTCCTGGCTGGTGCTGCTGCAGGCCTCCGGCGTGATCAACAAGACCCTGATGGCCCTGGGGATCATCGACCAGCCCCTGGAGATGGTGCACAACCTCACCGGCGTGGTGATCGGCATGACCTACATCATGATCCCGTTCATCGTCCTGCCCCTGCAGGCCACCATGTCCGCCATCGACCCCTTGGTGCTGCAGGCCGGCTCCATCTGCGGCGCCAGCCCCTGGACCAACTTCTTCCGGGTGTTCCTGCCGCTGTGCCGTCCGGGCCTGTTCTCCGGTGGCCTGATGGTCTTCGTCATGTCCCTGGGCTACTACGTCACCCCGGCCCTGCTGGGTGGCGCGCAGAACATGATGCTGCCGGAGTTCATCGTCCAGCAGGTGCAGTCCTTCCTCAACTGGGGCCTGGCCAGCGCCGCCGCCGCGTTGCTGATCGCCATCACCCTGGCCCTGTTCTACGTCTACCTGAAGCTGCAACCGGAATCCCCGGTGGCTTCCAGTACCGCGAGGTAAGCCATGCTGCTGTCACCCAACGCCATGGGCCTGCGCCTGCGCATCGGCCTCTACCTCACCACCGGGGCGATCGCGGCCTTCCTGCTGCTGCCGATCCTGTTCATCGTGCTGCTGTCCTTCGGCTCCTCCCAGTGGCTGGTGTTCCCGCCGCCCGGCTGGACGCTGAAGTGGTACGAACAGTTCTTCTCCAACGCCGAATGGATGGACTCGGCCCTGGCCAGCCTCAAGGTCGCCCTGCTGACCACCGTCTGCGCCGTGGCCCTGGGCCTGCCCACTGCCTTCGCCCTGGTGCGCGGCAAGTTCCCCGGCCGGGAGTTCCTCTACGCCCTGTTCACCCTGCCGATGATCGTGCCGCTGGTGATCATCGCCGTGGCCGTGTACGCCCTGTTCCTCAAGCTGGGCTACACCGGGACGCTGTTCTCCTTCGTGGTCAGCCACGTGATAGTGGCCTTGCCCTTCACCATCATCTCCATCATCAACTCGCTGAAGCTGTTCGATCAGTCCATCGAGGACGCCGCGGTGATCTGCGGCGCCTCCAGGCTGCAGGCGGTGTACAGGGTGACCTTCCCGGCGATCCGCCCCGGCATGATGGCTGGCGCCCTGTTCGCCTTCCTGGTCTCCTGGGATGAAGTGGTGCTGAGCGTGATGATGGCCAGCCCGACCCTGCAGACCCTGCCCGTGAAAATGTGGACCACCCTGCGCCAGGACCTGACCCCGGTGATCGCCGTCGCCTCGACGCTGCTGATCGGCCTGTCCCTCCTGGTAATGGTGATCGCCGCCGTGCTGCGCCGGCGCACCCCTGCAAGCGCCTGAGCGCCGAGGTAACGAATATGAGTGCCGTGATCCAAGACACCCGCGACAACAAGACCCTGGTCAGCCTGCGCAACCTGAACAAGCACTACGGCGACTTCGCCGCCGTGGACAACATCAGCCTGGACATCCAGGACGGCGAGTTCCTCACCTTCCTCGGCTCCAGCGGCTCGGGCAAGAGCACCACCCTGTCCATGCTGGCCGGCTTCGAGACCCCCAGCTCCGGCGAGATCCTGGTGGACGGCAAGTCCCTGGTGAACGTGCCGCCGCACAAGCGCGACATCGGCATGGTGTTCCAGCGCTACTCGCTGTTCCCGCACCTGAACGTGCGCGACAACATCGGCTTCCCCCTGGACATCCGCAAGCAGGCCGCCGGCGAGCGCGAGCGCCGCGTCGAGGCCATGCTCAAGCTGGTGCAACTGGAGAAGTTCGCCCAGCGCCGCCCGGCCCAGCTGTCCGGCGGCCAGCAGCAGCGCGTGGCCATCGCCCGGGCGCTGGTCTACGAACCGCGCATCCTGCTGATGGACGAACCCCTCGGCGCCCTGGACAAGAAGCTGCGCGAAGACCTGCAGGACGAGCTGCGCCACCTGCACCGCCGCCTCGGCATCACCATCGTCTACGTGACCCATGACCAGGAAGAAGCCATGCGCCTGTCTCAGCGCATCGCCATCTTCAGCCACGGCAGGATCGTCGGCCTGGGCAGCGGCTACGACCTCTACCAGGACCCGCCGAACGCCTTCGTCGCCTCCTTCCTGGGCAATTCCAACTTCCTCAAGGTGAAGGCCCAGGGCAACGCCGCCGCCAGCTTCGAGGGCCAGTCCCTGGCCATCCGTCCCACCGCCGGCCTGCAGAATGGCCAGGACCTGGTGCTGATGGTGCGTCCGGAGAAGGCCCAGGTGCTGAGCCCGGAACAGGCCACCCGCGAGCCGCTGGCCGCCGGCTGGAACCAGGTCGCGGCGAAGGTCAGCGAGACGGTGTTCCTCGGCGAAAGCCTGACCTGCAGCGTGACCACCGCCGGCGGCACCAGCCTGACCCTCAAGGAACTCTCCGGCGCCACCGCGCCACTGCAACCGGGTGCCCAGGTCATGGTGCGCTGGGCCGCGGCGGACGCCTGCGTCTACACCGAATGGAACGAAAGCGACCTGGCCAAGGGCGCCGGGGCGCATTGAGGCCAATGGGATGACGCCCCCGGGGCACGCCAATGCGCCCCGGGTTGGCCTCACCCCTCCTATGCGGGCACTCGCACTCTCACAGGCGCCGGTGATAGCGCACCTGATTCGCCGGGGCCTGATATCGCGGGAAAAGAACAACGGCCATGAGAATAACGAGACAGTGCGCGAGAGTCTGTTGGAGGCGGCAACCCATCTTGTCACCGGACAACTTCAAACAACTTTGAAGTGTATGAATCCTGCGAAGAACCGGCTGCGATCCGCGAGACAACTCCACCAGAAAGTACAGATCAGACAGACAGCGAAATATTAAAAAATAGTTTCAAACACTAACTCGCAAAAAATAAAAAACCAGGCAAGACATGCCTTGAAAACTTCTGACATGCGAAACAACTCACAACTAGTTCAAGCCACAAGATGGGATACGGGAATACTCACTTGCTGTTGTCGATTGAGGATGTTCAACAGGAGTATGACCCGTTGCTCGCCATCCATGGCGAGGAACAGCGCATCCATCTCCGCGAAGGGCCCGACCTGGACCTGGACCTTGTCGCCCGGGTTGAAGGCCGCACGGTGATCAGGCCGTTCACAACGCGACATGAGATGCTCGACGACCGCGTCAGGCACCCTCGAGGGCGCGCCAGAGAAGCTCACAACCCTCGCCACGCCTCGCGTTGAGCGCAACGCAGCCCAGTTGTCCTGGGCCCGGAGATGGACGAAGAGGTAACCCGGAAACAGGGGCTGGATGAGTCGCCGCAGCCGGCCACCCTTGAGACTTTCCACACTGAGGACCGGGCAGAAGCAATCGAAACCCTGGCGCTGGAGGTGCTCCTGGGCGCGCTCGTCCTGGCGTGCCTTGCATTGCACGAGATACCAGGCGATTTCAGGGAGAAGTATGTTTTTATCCATGGCCGTCCCTAGCGAAATAGATCCTCAGTCAGACGCTAGTTCCTCCCTGAAACCCACGCCGCCATGCAAATCGGCTTTCCGACTAGTGGTAGGGACCGCCTTCGGAGTTGAGGACGCAACTTGTCCGCCGGTCGGAAATCACCCTCTTCCCACGCGGAAGGTTTGTCCCCCTTGAATGCCGAACTATCCTCAAGCCTTGTCCTCTGACAGCACTAACTGAAGGCACTCTGCCATCAATTAATGCACATGGAATTGTGATCCCCAGTTAGTACACAAGTTCCAGATGAACAAACTTTCCCCCAACTTGCTGAAAGCGAGTGGCGGTAGCCTTGTCTCTGGAAAAACAACTGCACGGTCGACAAGGACGCGGCCCCATCCTCCCCCGCCCCACCGTGCCTCGCCGTTCCAGCGTCCCGCTGGACACGGCAGCTGTCCCGCCCCGCCCCAAGTCGAACCGAGTCATCCAAGAGTCCTCCAGGGACGCGTTCCGGCGCCGCCCTGGCTGGGTCCCCTGCACAGCGCAAAGGAGTCGGCGTCATGGTCCAAGTCAGCTATCCCGGTGTCTACATCGTCGAAAAGGCCAGCGGGGTACGCACCATCACCGGTGTCGCGACCTCCATCGCCGCCTTCGTCGGCTATACGCGCAAGGGCGTGCCCGACAAGGCCGTGGCCATCACCAGCTTCGCCGATTTCGAACGCGGCTACGGCGGCCTCGACCGCGACAGCCCGCTCTCCTACGCGGTCCGGCAGTTCTTCCTCAACGGCGGTACCCAGGCCCTCATAGTGCGGGTGGCCGTCGGTCACGGCACCAGCGCCTGGGTGCTGGAGAACGGCGCCGGCGACCCGGTCCTCGAAGTCACTGCGGCCAGCCCCGGCACCTGGGGCAACGGCCTGCGGCTGAGCGTGCAGCACAGCGGCGTCCGCAACCCCGACAGCGACTTCAACCTGGTGGTGTCGCAGCTTCAGGCCGACGGCGCCACCCTTCTGCCGGTGGAAACCCATCGCAACCTCAACCTCGACGCCAACTCGGCTCAGTACGCCGTCTCGGTGATCAACAACGCCTCCGCCCTGATCCGCGTGGCCCGCAGCGGCGGCCTGACCTTCGCCGAGGCCGGGCGCGCGGTCAGCGGCGAGATCAGCAGCTTCCCCCTGGACCCGACCGGGACCACCATCGCCGGCACCCTGGATGGCACCACGCCCTTCGCGCTTCTCGTCGAAGGCGGGCCCTGGAACAGCGTCGGCGACCTGGTGACCTCCACCAACGCGGCCATAGTGAACGCCAGCCTGGCCGCCCAGTTGCTGGCCTCGGAAACCGGCGCCGATGGCGAGACTGGCAGCGATCACCTGACCCTGGAATCCCTGGTGCCCGGCGAGTCCTCCAGCGTGACCATCGCCGCCGGGGCCTTCGGCAGTCTCAGCGCCACCATCCACCTCGGGCTAGTCAACCAGGGCCGGGAATTCACCGGTGCCGCCGAGCACCGCCCGGCGGTGGTCGCCAACCAGATCCCCGCGACACCCGGCGTGGACGGCACACCCGGCGACGGTACGGCCGTGGTCGGCAGCCCATCGATGAAGACCGGCATCCACGCACTGCTGGACGTGGACCTGTTCAACATCCTGTCCATTCCGGAAACCTTCACCATGAGCGCCCTCGAGCAGGCCCTGGTGATTCCCGCCGCCACGGCCCTGTGCGAGGCCCGGCGGGCCTTCTACATCGTCGACGCGCCGATCGACAGCACCCTGGCCACCATCGGCGGCTGGGCCAACGCCGCCTCCCAGTCGCGCAACGCCGCCACCTACTTCCCCGCCGTGCGCATCGTCGACCCGCTGGACGGATTGCGGCCACGCGCCATGGCGCCCTCCGGCACCCTCGCCGGCGTCTATGCGCGCACCGACGCCACCCGTGGCGTGTGGAAGGCCCCCGCCGGCACCGATGCCGTACTCAACGGCGTGCTCGACCTGGCCCTGCCCGTCAACGACCTGGAGAACGGCCAGGTCAACCCGCTGGGGGTCAACGTGCTGCGCAGTTTCCCCGCCTACGGAAGGGTCGCCTGGGGGGCGCGCACCATGAAGGGCGCCGACGCCCAGGCCGACGAGTACAAGTACATCCCCATCCGCCGTCTCGCCCTGTTCATCGAGGAAAGCCTCTACCGGGGCACCCAATGGGTGGTCTTCGAGCCGAACGACGAACCGCTCTGGGCGCAGATCCGCCTGAACATAGGGGCCTTCATGAACGGCCTGTTCCGCCAGGGCGCCTTCCAGGGCAGGACGCAGCAGGAGGCCTTCTTCGTCAAATGCGACAAGGAGACCACCACCCAGGCCGATCGCAACCTCGGCATCGTCAACATCCAGGTCGGTTTCGCCCCGCTGAAGCCGGCGGAATTCGTCGTTCTCACCATCCAGCAGATCGCCGGCGATCTGCAGTAAAGGGAGTCGGATCATGGCCCAGTTCGCCGTCAACACCCATCGTTTCGATCCCTACAAGAACTTCAAATTCCGCATCAAGTGGGATGGCCGCTACGTCGCCGGAGTGAGCAAGGTCGGCGCCCTCAAGCGCACCACCGAAGTGGTCGAGCACCGCGAGGGTGGCGACCCGTCCACCTCGCGCAAATCCCCCGGCCGCACCAAGTACGAGGCCATCACCCTGGAGCGCGGCGTGACCCACGACCTCGAGTTCGAGGCCTGGGCCAACAAGGTCTGGCACGTCGGCACGGGGCTCGGCGCCGAAGTGAGCCTGAAGGACTTCCGCAAGGACCTGATACTGGAGGTCTACAACGAAGCCGGCCAGGTCGTGCTGGCCTACAAGCTCTACCGCTGCTGGGTCTCGGAGTTTCAGGCGATGCCCGACCTGGATGCCAACGCCAACGCCATCGCGATCCAGACCCTGAAGCTGGAGAACGAGGGCTGGGAACGTGATCCGGACGTGTCCGAGCCGACCGAGCCGGTTCTGGTGGGATGAACCGCGCCATGCAGACGCTTCCCTCGGGGATCGCCCTGCGGCCCTTCGGCGAACTCCCGGACCTCGACCTGGATTTCGCCGACCTCGACCGCCCGCGCCTGGTCACCGACCTGCTGGCCCGCTGCGCCGCCGACGCCGAGTTCTGGTGGGCGCAGCCGGTGGCGGTGCGCAGCGCCGCCCTGCTGCGCCTGGTCGCCATCACCGACGGCATTCAGGCCCTGTCCTTCACCGCGCGCTGCCCGACCTGCGCCGAAGCCTTCGAGTTCGAACTGCAACTGGCGGCGCTGGTGGCCGTCGCCGGCGAGCGCGAGCCCATCCGCGTAAGCCTCGGCCAGGACACGGACGTGGTCCTGCGCCGCCCGACCGGTGACGACCTGCGCCGCTGGCGCAGTGCGCACCCCGCCACCCGCGCCGAGGCCCGGCGACTGATGCTCGACAGCCTGCTGCTGGAGGGACGGGTGCGGCCCGAGGACGAGGCTCGGCTATCGTCGGCCGTCGCGGCGTCGGACCCGCTGGTGGCCCTGTCCGTGGCTTGCGACTGCCCGGCCTGCGGCGATGCCAGCGAAGTACCGGTCGACCTCGACGACACCGCCCTGGCCCGCCTCGCCGCGCGGCAGGGTGCGCTGCTGCGCGAGGTCCATTGCCTGGCTTCGCGCTACGGCTGGAGCGAAGCCCAGGTCATGGCGCTGCCGCCCGCGCGCCGCGCCCGCTACCTGGCCCTGATCGAGGCCTCATGATGAGCGACTACTTCGCCGCCCTGATGCGTTCCAGCGGGCTGTTCAGCCACCGCGCCGAGCAGGCGCCGGAAGCGCCCCCGGAGCTTGAGATGGACGTCCCGGCGCCCAGGGCGCCGGACGCCCCCGGCCCGGCCATCGGTATCCCCCGGGAAAGGGTACCCGGCCGCGAAACGCCGATGCCCACCAACGGGCAGCCGCACCCCGCGCCCGACCCGGCCCACCATGGCCAGAGCCGCCCCGCGCCGAGCATCGACCCGGGCGACCTTCCTCAATGGCAACAGGCCGCGCCCGACGCGCCGCGCCCCCGAGAGCAGGTGCCAGCGCCCGGCGCCCCGTCGCAGGACGGCCCGCCGCGCCCGCCACAGGCTGACGAACTGCTCCGCGCGGCGATGCACTGGGTGGCCAGCGACCCGCAGCAGGCGGCGTCGGCGCAGCGAGCGTCCCTCGACCGCGCCACGCAACCCCATCCGGGCACCCCCGACACCGCGACCACGCGTGTCGCGGCCGTCCCGCCGCACACCATGGCCACGCCCGGCCAGTCCCGCCGTCCGGCCCCAGCGGACGGGGACCGCGCCCAGGAGGTGGTGACAACGCCGGAACCCGTGCCCCTGGCGCCCCGGGTCGCCGCACCGGCCATCCTCCGCGCCGAACCCGATGGACCCGATGGGACAGCGGAAGAGCCCCTGACAATCTCCATCGGCGCCATCCACCTGCGCGTCGAGGCCCCGGCGCCGCAGACCGTCGCCCGCCCGGCCGCGCCAACACCCCCGGCACAGCGTCCGGCGGCCCCCGCCTCCCCCACCCGCAGCGGCCTTTCGCGCCGCGCGCTGCGGCGGCTCTGACCATGGCCCTCGCGGATTCCGGCAGGGCCATCGGCGCCGTCACCCGCCTGCTCCAGGATCACCTGATCAGGCGCGGCTTCGACGTGTCCATCGGCAAGCCGGAGGATGCGGCGCAGAACGACTCCAACGAGAAGCTCAACCTCTTTCTCTACGAAACCGCCTTCGACCCGCAGTTGCGCAACCTCTCCCTGCGCGACGGTGAGCCGCCGCCGCTGTGGCTGGTGCTGAAGTTCCTCCTGACCGCCTTCGACATCGGCGAAAGCAGCGACACCGCCGCCGCCCACGAGTTGCTCGGGCGCGGCATGGCGGCACTGCACGAACTCAGCTTCCTGCCGCTGGACGCCCTGGTGGCGCTGGACGTGCGCCAGGCCCTGGAACACAACCCGGAGCCGCTCAAGCTGAGCTTCGACGAATCCGGCGCCGACCTCCTCGCCAAGACCATGCAGGGCGCCGAGGAACGCTACCGGCTCTCGGTGGCCTTCCAGGTGCGGCCGGTGATGATAGTGCCGTCCAGCCTGCCGCGAGGCGCGCTCCTGGTGGGCGTCGACTACAGCACCACGCCCGAGACCCTGATCGGCCGCGAAGGCGTGCAGGTGGCCGTGATCCCGTCCATGGGATCGCGCCTGGACCGGGTCGAGCCCGCCCGCTTCGAGACCGGCGCCACCCTCACCCTGCTGGGCGACGACCTCAACCCGAGCGACCTGGAAGTCATGCTGGGCAACGTCCAGCTCAGCGTGATCGAGCGCCAGCCGCAGCGCCTGGTGGTGACCGCCGAGGGCAGCCCCGGCACCCCCATCGCCTCCGGCACCACCCTGTCCGCCGGGGAGATGCCCTTGGTGGTGCGTCGGCGCCTGTCGCCCACCCGTACCCGCTCCAGCAACCTGCTCGCCGCGCGCCTGCTGCCGACCCTGGACAGCGCCGCGCTGGTGGGCGGCGACCTGCACCTTCAAGGCACCCTGCTGGGGACCGACAGCGACGACCTGATGCTGCTCTTCCTTCGCGAATCCGATGGCCTGACCCTGCACCTGTTCGACGAGGCCACCACCGCCGCCGATCAGCGGAGCCTGGTCGTCGCCGGCGCGGCGGCGGCGGTCCCGGCGGGCAGCTACCGGGTGATCCTGCGGGTGAACAACCAGCAGGCCAAGGCCAGCCCACGGGTGACAGTGCCATGACCAATCCGCTGGGCACCCACGCGCTGGCCGATCCGGTGGCCTTCCTCCCGGGCATCCACGGCCAGGACGCCCAGGCGGGGCACTGGCTGGCCCAGGTCACCTTGCGCCTGCGCCGCGAAGTCTGCTGGCTATGGCGCGAACGCCTGCTCCAGGGCGGCGGCGAATCTCCCTTGCCGCCGCCGGTGGATGGCGCCCTGGCCGCCCTCGACCTGCTGCGCTACGACCGCGACAAGCGGGCCTTCTTCAGCGAGGACGTCACCGCCCGCTACCTCAGCGAACGCATCGCATCGGCCGCGCCGGCGGATGGCGACCAGGCGCCCCGTGGCTCTTTCGGCTGGGTCGCGCGGGAGCTGGAACTGGCCCCGGTGGAGCGCTTCGTGCTGGCCCTGGCCTTGCTGCCAGGCATCGACAGCGCCGCCGGGCCGGTGATCGCCAGCTGCCTCAACGACCCCACGCGCACCCGCCCCAACCTGGCCCTGGCCCAGCGCCTGTGGGACGAACCCGACGAACTCCTGCTCTGCTTCGACCCGGCCCACCCGCTGCTGCGCCACGGACTGCTGAGCACGGCCCAGCCCCATGACTGGCAAACCGCCCTCGCCGTGCCGGCGCTGGTGGCCCGCGAGCTGCTGTTCCCCGGCAGCGAACCACCGGCGGCCCTGCAACGGGTTTCCCCGACTCCCCTCGCCGAGGGCCTGGCGCCGGCCGCCGCGCGGGTTCGCGCCGCCCTCAGCCGGAGCAACGGGATGCAGCTGCTGCCGCTGCTCGGCGCACCCGGCGCCCCATTGGCGGAAACCGCCGCGGCCTGCGCCGCGCGGGCCGGTGTGGAAACGCTGCAACCCAGCGCCGCCCTGCACCGCGAACACCTCGCCGAGGCGCTCTGCACCAGTTGGCTGCGCGGCTGCGCACTCTACCTGCCGGCCAGCCTCCTGGCCGATCCCACGGCCCACGATGGCGGCCTCGACGCGCCACCGCTGCCCGGCCTGCCGCTGATGCTCTTCATCGGCGCCCATGAGCGCAACGCCCTGCGCGGCCTCGGCGAGACGCTGCCGGTACTCGCGGTGCCAGCCGCTGACCATGCCCAGCGGCTGGCCTGCTGGCGCCAGCACCTGCCCGCCCGCGAACTGGAGCCGCTGCTGCCGGAACTGGCGCGACGCTTCCGCTACGAACGCTCGGCCATCGCCCGGGTCGCCGGCGAGCTCGCGGCCCTGGGCCGGGTACCCAGCGCCGCCGAACTGTTCGCCGCCGCGCGCGCCGACCTCGACCTCGGCACCCTGGCCCAGCCCGTCACGCCGCGCTTCGGCCGAGCCGAACTGATGTTGCCACCGCCACAGGCCGCGCAGATCGACGAGCTGGTGGCGGCCATGCACAACCTCACCCGGGTGCATTACGACTGGGGCACCGCGCGGGCCTGGAGCGAAGGGGGGCTCAGCGCGCTCTTCGCCGGACCTCCGGGCACCGGCAAGACCATGGCCGCCGAAGCCATAGCCGCCGACCTGGATCTGCCGCTCTACCGCATCGACCTGTCCCAGGTGGTCAACAAGTACATCGGTGAGACCGAGAAGAACCTGCGCCGGCTGTTCGACGTCGCCGACTCGGCCGACCTGATCCTGTTCTTCGACGAGGCCGACGCCCTGTTCGGCAAGCGCACCGAGGTCAAGGACGCCCACGACCGCTACGCCAACCTGGAGATCAGCTACCTGCTGGAACGCATGGAACGTTTCAAGGGGCTGGCGATACTCGCCACCAACCGCCGCAAGGACCTGGACGAAGCCTTCCTGCGTCGCCTGCGCTTCCTGGTCGAGTTCCCCATGCCCGGAGCCGAGGAACGCCTGCGCATCTGGCGCGGTGCGATCCCCGCCGGGGTCGACGCCAGCGCCCTGGATTTCGACTTCCTCGCCCAGCGCTTCGCCCTGGCCGGCGGGCACATCCGCAGCGTGGTGTTCAACGCCTGCCTGCAGAGCGCCACCGAGGGTGCGCCGCGCCGACTCGACATGCCGGTGGTGGTGCGCGCCCTGCAGCGCGAGTACGACAAGCTGGACCGCGCCAGCAGCCTCGACCAGTTCGGCCCCTACGCCGCCCTGGCCGCCACCCACCGCACCCGCCGCTAGCCAAGGGGAGACCGTCATGAGCCGCCAACTGCGGATAGACAGCCTGCAACTGGACCTGCGCGGCATAGCCCCGGAAGTCGCCGAGGCCGCCGCCCGCGCGCTGGGCCCGGCGCTGGCCGAGGCGCTGGCCGGGCAGGACCTGCAGCCCGCTCCCCACGAGCGCCTGGACGCCGGGGCGCTGGCCACCCCGGCCGCGACACAGGCGTCGGACCTGGCCGCCGGCATCGCCCGGCGGATCGCCAGCAGCCTGGCCGGAGAAGGGTCATGAGCCTGCTGCGCGGTGCACTGATCGAGTACGGCACCGACCTGATCGGCCCCATCCCCAATGTGGTGATCTTCCAGTACAACCCCGAGTCCCTCACGCGAACCCTGGAAATTCCACCGCGCCCCACCGGCGCCACCCAGCGCGAAACCGGCCAGGCCGGCGAGAAGACCTTCGAAAAGATCAGCTTCAAGGCCCACTTCAGCGCCGCCAACCTGCTGGACGAGGGCAAGGTGCTGGCCGAGATGTTCGGCATCGGTCCGCAGCTCGCGGCACTGGAGAAGATGGTGCTGCCGAGCTCGAAGCTGGCCGGCCTGGTCGGCGCCGCCATCGACGCGATCGGCGATGCGCTGGGGGGCGGAGGCGATGACGCGCCGGCCCAGCCGATCCCCCGCGAGAAGTACCCGCGCATCCTGTTCATCTGGGGCCTCACGCGGGTGCTCCCGGTGACCATCGACTCCATGAGCATCGCCGAACTGGAGTACGACGCACTGCTCAACCCGACCCGCGCCGAAGTGGACATCAGCCTCAGCGTCGTCGCCGTCGACGACTGCTCCGACGACGTGCTGGCCAAGGGGGCGCTGGAGTACTCCACCCTCGCCAAGGAAGCCCAGGCCATCGCCAACCTGGCCAATACCGCCGAACAGATCGTCGAGCTGATCCCGCTCTAGGAGGCCACCCATGTTCCTGCCCAACTCCCGCTACGCCCGGGTCGCCACGGTGCAGACCACCGGATCCACCGGCGAAACCCTGGTCGCCCTCAAGCTGCGCCGCCTGACCCCCGTCCCCGGCGAGCCGCGCATGGTCCAGGCCGGCGACCGCCTCGACCTGCTGGCCCACGCCGGGGCTGGCGATGCCACGCAGTTCTGGCACATCGCCGACGCCAACAGCGCCCTGGACGGCCGCAGCCTGGTGGAAAACCCCGGCGATACGCTGCTGGTGCCGGGGAGCCGGGCATGACCGAACAACGTTTCCGCGTCTGGTTCGGCGCCGATGCCGCCAGCGAGGACCAGTTGCGCCGCATCGAGGAGATCGAGGTCACCCAGGAGATGGACGCCTTCTGGGAAGCCCGCCTGCGCATGGTGCTCTGCCTGGACGCCAGGGGAGCCTGGCTGCACTGGCCGGGGGAGACCCAGGAGCCCTTCTCGCGGATACGGATCGAGCTGGACATCGGCGACGGTCGCTTCACCCCCCTGATCGACGGCCCGCTGGTGAGCATCGACGCCGCCCTCGATTCGCAGCCCGGCCGCAGCACCGCGACCCTGGTGGTACGGGACGACAGCGCCTTCCTCAACCGCGACGAAGAAGCCGAAGCGCCCTTCGAGCACCGCAAGGCCAGCGAGATCGCCAGCGAGTTGTTCGGCCGCTTCGCCCAGATCGCCGAAACCCGCCTCGACGCCACCGAGGCCAGTCCCGAAACCACCACGCGGCGTGGCACCGTGCTGCAGTTCCTGCGCGAGCTGGCCACGGCCAACGACCGCCACGCCTATGTCCTGCCGGGGGACGAGCCCGGCGCCAGCATCGGCTGCTTCCTCGCCGCCCCCACGGACGCGGCGGACCTGCCGCCCCTGGTCATGATCGGCGACGGCCGCAACCTCGCCAACGCCAGCATCACCCAGGACCCGGACGGCGGCGAGCGCACCCACGCCCAGGTGCTGCGGCTGGACGACCAGGGCGTCACCACCTTCGCGACCAGCGCCGCGGACCTCGGCCTGATGCGCAACCTGCCGGCCCTGCCCGCCGACCTCACGCCCCGGCGCATGCTGCCCCCGGCCGAGGCCACCGGTGAAGACCCCACCGCCGCCGCCACCGCGCGGGCCCGGCGCAGCGGGTACGTCTTCCACCTCGCCAGCCAGGTGATTCCGGGCTGCTACGCCGCCGTGCTGAACCCCTATCGCAAGGTGCGCCTGGACGCCGGCGCCACCCCCTACAGCGGCGACTACCTGATCACCCGGGTGGTTCACCGCATCACCCCGTCGCTCTACACCCAGGAACTCGAAGCCAAGGCCGACTCGGTGTCCGAAGTATCGGGCGCGGCGGTGGCCGAGGCCCTCGGCGGCGGCCTGCAACTCTCGGTTTCCGCAAGCGTGGGGATCTTCTGAATGGACAGACTCCTGGAAAACACCGTCGAGCGTCTCGTCGAGCGCGCCGGCACCAGCTATTTCGGCAAGTACCGTGGCACCGTCACCGCTATCGACGACCCCGAGGACCAGTGCCGGATCCGCGCCACGGTACCTGCCGTGCTCGGCGAGCATGCCTGCGGCTGGGCGCTGCCGGCCGCGCCCTTCGCCGGTGACGGCCACGGCATGGTGCTGCTGCCCAGGGTCGGCTCTGGGGTGTGGATAGAGTTCGAGGCGGGCCGGCTGGACCACCCCATCTGGTCGGGCGCCTGGTGGGCCGGTGGCCAGCGGCCCGAGCCCAAGGGCGCCGGTGTGCGGGTCATAGTCTCCGAGCGGGGTCACAAGGTGGTGCTGGACGACGACGCCAACGAGGTGCGCATCAGCCATGGCGACGAGGCGCTCGCCAAGACCATCACCCTCACCGCCAGCGAGATCATCATCACCTGCGGCGCCTGCGAGATCCGCCTGAGCAACGAGGCCATCTCGCTGAACAACGGGCTGATCAAGGTCGGCCTGGCCGGGGTCAGCCTGGTCAACGGCGCCATGAGCTTCGGGGTGCCGCCGACATGATCCCGATCCTCACCACCAGCAGCACCGTGATGTGCCCCCATGGCGGCATGGCCCAGCTGATCACCCGCAATACCGAGGCACGCGTGGACGGCGCCCCCATGCTGCTGCAGACCGATATCCACCCCATTGTCGGCTGCCCGTTCACCCCGTCGATCTACTCGCCCTGCGTGTCGATCCGCTGGGTGACGGCGGCGACCCAGACCTCGATACGCAACGTGCCGGTGCTGCTGCAGAACAGCGTCGGCCTCTGCCTCAACGCCGCGCAGGTGCCCCAGGGCACCGCCCTGGTGGTGCAGACCCAACAGAAGGCCAAGGGGATCTGAGCATGGCACTCTCCAACGGACGGCACCTCGCCTTCCCCTTCCGCATCGGCGACGACGGCCGCACGGTCGCCCCGGCCAACGACGACGCCCATGTGCGCGACGAACTGCTCCAGCTCCTGCTCACCAGCCCGGCCGAGCGCCTGTTCCTGCCGGAGTTCGGCGGCGGCGTGCGCAAACTGGTGTTCGAGCCGGCCTCCGAGGCGCTGCGCGGGGTGGTCAAGGCGCGCATCACCAACGGCCTGACGCGCTGGCTGGGGCACCGGCTGACGGTGGAGCTGGTCGAGGTTCTCTGGGACGACGCCGCCGCGACCCTGGAAGTGACCCTGAAGTACCGGCCTGCGGGCAGCCCGGACTCCCGGGTCATCAAGTTCCAGCGCAGTTCACGCTAGGGGACGCCCAGCATGGCCGCCATCCAGTTCCCAGACCTCGTCGACGAGCGCGCGGACCAGTTGCAGAGCCATGGCCTGGACGGCCTGAAGCTGGCCCTGGTGAGCGTGCCGCCGGGCCCCAACCCGAGCCATGCCGACCTGGAACTGCACTTCTTCAACGGCCTGCACCTGGCCGCCATCCTCGCGGACACGGGCGGCGACCCGGCGCGGGTGCGGCAGGTGTTCCGCATCCGCGGCGGCGCGCGGCTGGTGGCAGGCAACGCCAGCGGGCAGGTGCAGGTGAGCGCGGTGGCGCCACTGGACGCCACACGCCTGTCCCTGCGCATCGAGCCGGTGGGCGACTACTCCACCTACCGCCTGGAACTGGTCTGGGACGCCGCCCTGATCGACCCCTTCTTCAGCGCCATCGGCTTCCGCTTCCGCCCCGGCTGCTTCACCAACGACTGCGCTCCGCCGCAGGCCGGACGGCCACCGGCGCCCAACCCGGCGATCGACTACCTGGCCAAGGACTACGACTCCTTCCGCCACACGCTGATGGTCGCCATGGCCGAGCGCGTACCGGGATGGGCCAGCACCAGCGAGGCCGATCTGGACCAGGTGCTGATCGGCCTGTTCGCCGCCGCCGCCGACGAGCTCAGCGACTTCCAGGACCGCGTCATGGCCGAGGCCTACCTGGCCACCACGCGCAAGCGCGTCTCCCTGGCCCGCCATGCCCGACTGGTGGACTACCACCTGCACGAAGGCAACCAGGCCAGCACCTGGCTCGCCCTGGAGCTGGTGGACGGCCAGGCCCCCTTCAGTCTCGACGACCAGGAACTGGTGGCCTGGACCGGCGACGACCCGCCCACCGCCGGCGCGGTGTTCTTCGCCAGCCGCCAACGCCGCCTCGCCCCCGCGCAGCGCCAGTATCTGGACCCGCGCCTCAATCGCCTGCGCCTCTATACCTGGGGCAACGCCCAGCCGGCCCTCGCCGCCGGCAGCACCACGGCAGACCTGGTGCCCGAGCTGCCCCTGGCGTCCCAGGCCGAGGCCGATGCGCTGCGCGACCTGGTGCGCGAGGGCCGCTGGCGCGAGCTGCTGATCGAAGAGCGCCTCAACCCGCTCACCGGGCAGACACCCGGCCGCAACCCCATGAAACGTCAGTTGCTGCGCCTGCTGCCCGGTGCCGACCTCGACGGGGGCGCTGCCGAAAGCCGCTTCGACCCCCTCACCGGCACCTGGATGCTGCGTGTCAGCTGGCGCACGGAAGACGCCCTGCGCTTCGACTTCGCCTTCACCAGCTTCTGCCCCGGCCCGCCGCCCACCGTGGTGGAAGACATCTCGGTGTTCCGCGGCAACCTGCTGCCGGTGCATGAAGGGCGGCCCCTCCGGGTACGGTTCCTGGAACCCGGCAGCCCGCTGCCGAGCGACGTCCCGGGCCTGCGCCACCGCCACTACCAACGCCTGGACCGCCATGGCGACGGCCACGACTGGGTGCTCGCCCCGCTGCCCGACGACGGCCCGCTGGCCTACCTGCCACCGCGCCTGGGCGGCGCCCCCACGGGCGAGGAGCCGGCCCGCTCGACGCTCTGGCTGCAGGTCGAGACCCCCGGCGGCGGCCGCGAGGACTGGGACGAGGTGGAAAGCCTGGTGCACAGCGACGACTCGGCGGAAAACGGCGACCACTTCATGGTGGAAACCGACGAACACCGCCGCAGCCTGCTGCGCTTCGGCAACGGCAGCAACGGCCGCCTGCTGCCCGCCGGCGCCGTGGTGCATGCCGAGTACCAGGTGGGCGGCGGCCATGCCGGCAACATAGGCGCGGACCAGCTGGTCAACCTGCAACCCCTGACCGGTGCCCTGAACGGTGCGGTACTGGCCGCCAGCAACCCCTTCGACGTGACCGATGGCCGCGAGCCGGAAGCGGCCGAACGCATCCGTCGCAACGCCCCGGAAGCCTTCCGCGCCCGCCAGTTGCGGGCGGTGACCCTGGCCGATTACGTCAAGCGCGCCGAGGAAGTGACGGGCGTGTCCCGCGCGGTGGCCCGCTACGCCTGGACCGGCAGCTGGCGCACCGTGCGCATCGCCATCGACCCGGCGGGCTTCACCGCCCTGGGCGACGAGCGTTCCGACGCGCTCTGGAGCGAACTGCGCCCCCGCGTGGCGGACCACCTGGAAGCGGTGCGGCTGATCGGCGAGGACATCGAGATTCGGCCGCCGCGCTACGTGCCGCTGGATATCCGCGTGGTGGTCTGCGCCGACGACGCCTACTGGCGCGAAGACCTGCGCTTCGTGCTGGAACAGGAGTTCTCCGATGGCTGGACCGCCGACGGCCGTCGCGGCTTCTTCCATCCGGACCAGTGGAGCTTCGGCCAGTCCCTGCACCGCAGCATGATCGAGGGTCGCCTGCAACGCATCGCCGGCATCCGCCACCTGGTCAGCCTCGGCATGAAGCGTTTCTCCGCGCCCTTGCCCGGCGTGCCCGGCGCACCCCTGCTGGAGATCGGCTTCGACGAGACCCTGCTGCTGGCCAATGACCCGGACCACCTCGAACGCGGGCTGATCCGCTTCGACATACAGGGGGGGAGGCGCTGATGCCCTGCGATCCGCTGATCAAGGACCCCTTCATCTTTCCCCGGCCCATCGACAACCGGCCCGGCCTGCCGCGCATCGCCTACCGCATCGGCCGCTACGCCGACTTCCTCGAGGCGATGACCCGCAGCATCGACGCGGCGCCGGAACTGGCCGCCTGGACCCACCGTGGCGCCGACGACCCCGGCATCGCCCTGCTGCAGGGTGCTGCGGTGCTCGGCGACATCCTCAGCTTCTACCAGGAGCACTACGCCAACGAGGCCTACCTGCGCACCGCCGCCTGGCGCGAGAGCGTGGCCGAACTGGTGCGGCTCACCGGCTACCGCCTGGCGCCGGGCATCGGCGGGCGCGCCACCCTCGCCGTCGAAGTGAGAGGCGACGGCCCGCTGACGCTGCGCGCCGGCTTCCCGGTCAAGGCCGACCTGCAGGACCTGCCCGACCCGGCGGATTTCCAGACCGACGCCGAGCTGCTCGCCTGGCCGCACCTCGGACGCTTCAACCTCTACCGTCCAAGGGCCTACGCCGCCACGCTGGCCGCTGGCGCTACCCGCTTCGAACTGCACAGTGTCGGCAACGCCAGCGACAGCGCCAGCCTCGACGCCTTCGAGCTGAAGCCCGGCGACCAGCTGCTGCTGATGTCGGCGGAGCCGGGCTGGACCTCCAGCGGCTCCAACCTGACCCCGCAGCAGGCACCGCAGCAGGTCCGGGTGAAGACCGTCAATCGCCTGCTCGGGCGCGTGATAGTGGAAATCGACGCCCCGCTGCAGAACAGCTGGAACCAGCCGGTGGCGGCCTGGCGGGTGGGCCGCAGCTTCCGCCATTTCGGCCACAACGCGCCGACCCGGACGGTGACCAGCAAGAAGAGCGGCAGCGAGATAGTCGGCGCCTTCGAGTCCGACACCGGCTTCCAGCGCCACCTCTATCCCCACGACTGCACCAACACCAGCGCTTCCATCGCGCTGCCGGCGGACCTGATGCCGCTGGATGCGGAGGTCAGCGACCTGCGGCCCGGCATGCGCGTGGTGGTGCAGGTGCGCGTGGCCAGGAGCGGCATGACCGGCGCCGTCCCCCTGGCGCTGGTGCGCAAGGTGCTTGCGGTGCGTTCGGCCACCCTGGGCTTCGGCAACCTCAATGGCGCCAGCAGCCTGTTGAGCCTGGACCAGCCGCTGATCCGCCATGCCATGTCCGGCTCGCCCTGGAGCGACGTGCGCGACTTCCTGATCCGCGAGATCACCAGCCCGGCGCTCAGCCTCAAGCCGGTATCCACGCCGTCGTCCGCCGCCTTCGCCAGCGGCAGCGGCGCCCTCTTCTTCCACGGCAGCGCAGCCCAGGCACGGGCCCTGGCCGGACGCCGGCTGTACCTCAGGCACCCCGACGGACGCAGCGTCGAACTGACCTGCACCAGCGGCCCGAACAGCTTCCCCACGCCGACGCCCGATGTCGCCCGGCCCTGGCTGCTGAACTTCGACCGCCCGCCAACGCCTTTCACCCGCGCCGACTTCGATGAAGCCGAGCCCAGGGTGACGGTCTACGGCAACCTGGTGGATACCTCCCAGGGCAAGGCCGAGCACGAGGCGGTGCTGGGCAATGGCGACAACCGCCAGCGGTGGCAGACCTTCCCCCTGCCCAAGTCGCCGCTGACCTGGTTCCTCTCCGCCGACGCCGTGCCGCCGCATACCCCGGCACTGGAGGTCTGGGTCGAGGGCCGCCTGTGGACGCGCGTCGACAGCTTCTACGGCCATGGGCCCGACGAGCCGCTGTACATCGTCCGGGAGGACGCCGAAGGTCGCAGCTTCGTGCAATTCGGCGACGGCGAGACCGGCGCCCGCCTGCCCTCCGGCCTGAAGAACGTCCTGGCGCGCTATCGCAGCGGCGTCGGCGCGCGCGGGCCGATCAAGCCCGGCGCCACCCCCACGGCGGGCGAACGGCCGGCGGGCTTCGACAAGGTGGCGCTGGCGGGCATCGTCTCCGGCGGCGCGGACCCCGAGCCCGGCGACAAGGCACGCGAAGCGGCGCCGGGCAAGGTGCAGAGCCTGGGCCGGCTGGTCAGCATCCGCGACTACGAGAACGAGACCCTGGCGGTGCCCGGCGTGGTCCGTGCGGCCGCCGCCTGGGACCTGCACGGTGGCGTGCCGGCGGTGATCCTGCGGGTGCTGCTGGCCGCCGGCCGCGAGGCCGAGTTCGCCGCCGTGCAGGCCACCCTGGCCCATGCCCAGCGCTGCCGGGGCCCCGATCGCTTCCCGCTGGTGGTGCAGCAGGCGCGTCCGCGGCAGGTCTTTCTCGACCTCGGCTACGCCCGTGACCCGCGCTATCGCCAGGAGGAGGTGGAGGCCGCCCTGCGCGCCAGCCTGGGCCTGGCCGCCCACGTCGCGGACGAACGCAGCGGGCTGTTCGGACTCCATGCGCGGCGCCTGGGTGAACCCGAATACGCCAGCCGCGTCGAAGGCCGGGCGCAGAATGTCGCCGGAGTGCTCTGGTGCCGGGTCACCGCCTTCGGCCTGTTCGCCCCCGGACTCGACGCCACGGCCACGCTGCCGGCGGCGCCCCGGCCACTGGCCCAGGTGCTGCCCTGCAGCCCCTTCGAGCTGCTGCAGCTGGCCGCGCCGCACCTGACCCTGACCCCGGTCGCCGATCCCTCAGCGGGGGAATGCCCATGAGCCGAGTACCGCTGTTCGAGCGCCTGCCCGAGATCTATCGCACCCGTGACGCCGAGGTCACCCCGGCCAACCAGCTGCGCGCCTACCTCGGTGCCGTGGAAGGGCCATTCGAGGCCCTGCACCGGCACATCGCCCAGCTCTACGAAGACCTCTTCATCGACACCTGCGACGACTGGGTGATCCCTTACCTGGCCGACCTGCTCGGCACCACCCATCTCAAGGGCGATCCGCGCACCCTGCGCGCCGACGTCGCCGACACCATCGCCCTGCGCCGGCGCAAGGGCACCCTGGGGGCGATCGAACGCCTGGCGGTGAACCTCACCGGCTGGGCCTGCCGTGGCGTCGAGCTGCGCGAGAACCTCGGCTGGACCCAGCACCTCAACCACCCGCGCCCCGATGCCGGTGGCCTGCCCCCCTACGGCAGTCCGGCCCTGACCCGCTTCGAGGTCCCCCGTGGCGGCACGGCGCCCATCCGCGAACCGGCCACCCTGGCACTGCTGGGTACGCCCTTCGACCCCTTCGCCAGCAGCGCCGACGTCAAGCCGGCGGTGGACGACCAGCGCCACCTCAACCTGCCCAACCTGGCGATCTTCCTCTGGCGCCTGGCGGCCTACCGACTGCCACGGGTCACGCCCCTCGCCAAGGGACGCATCGACCTGGGCCCGCAGCCGGCCGGGCTGGCGCGCTTCGTCCTGCGCCTGGACCTGCACCCGCTGGACATCCCGGTGCGCCTGTTCAACACCAGCCGCCCCGGTTTCCTGCGCGCGGCCACCTCGGGCGGCCTGGTGGCCCCCCTGACCGAGGCCGACGCCGTGCCCGGCCCCCTGCTCGACGCGCGCCTGGCCAGCCACGGCGACGCCTACGTGCAACTGGACTTCTACGACCCGGCGCAGACGCCGCCGAGCGGCTTCGACCTGGGTGACGTCGGCCTCCACCTGTTCATGCCCCAGGACCTGGCGCCGCTGCTGGTGCCGCCCGCCCCCCAGGACCAATGGCGCTGGCTGCTGCGTGGCGACAACCTGTGCGCCTGGGAAACCGGCCTGCGCCGCCCCGCCGGCATCGGCGAGATCATCATCGACCCGGATATCGGCCGGCTGCTGGTGGGCCTGGAGACCGCCGACCAGGCCGACCGGCTCCTGGCCCCGGTGGACGGCACCCTGGTCTCGCGGATGCAGGCCAGCTTCACCTACGGCGCCACCGGCCCGGTGGGCGCGCACCCACAGTCGCGGCACTTCCCGGCGCCGCCGGCCGATGCCGAGGTACGCCATGTCGGCGCGGTGACGGGCGGCACAAGCCTGCAAGAGGCACTGGAAGGGCTGGAGAACGCCACCGGACCGGTGATCGTCGAAATCCACGACAGCCTGGTGCACCCCCTCGACCTGGCCGGCTTGACCGGCACCGCCGTGGACGGCACCCATTCCCTGCGCCTGGCGCAGTCGCTGACCCTCCGGGCGGCAGGCGGCCACCGCCCCATCCTGCTGCTGGCCCGGCCCCTGTCGCTGCGGGTGCTGGAGGCCGGCAGCGCGACCCCCTTCTCGCCCGGGGTGCGCCTCGAAGGCCTGTACCTGGCGGCGGACGAGGCCGCGCCCTTCCCAACTGGGCAGGCGCTGATCGACCGTGTCGCGGTGGCGCGCCTGGAACTGGTCGGCTGCACCCTCGCCCCCGGCGGCCACAGCCTGCGCGACGGCGCGCGCGCGCCCATGCAGCCGGGGCTGCGCCTGGCGGACGGTTACGGTTTCAGCGACCCGGAGGATATCGAGGCCTTCGTGCCCACGCCCGATATCCTCATCCAGCGCTCGATCACCGGCAGCCTCGCCGTCGACCCGCGCTACCGGCTGGATATCCAGGACAGCGTGGTGGACGCCGGACTCGGCTTCGACGACGCCCCCAGCGGCCGGTACGCCATCGCCGCGGCGAGCGATCCGGCCAACGCCTGGGGCGCCGCCCTCGATTTCCAGGGCCTGACCTGCTTCGGCCCGGTGCGGGTGGCCGCCGTCGGCGGCCTGGGCGGCATCTTCAGCCAGCGTTTCGAAGTCCTGGACGATCAGCACGGCTGCATCAAATGGAGCGCCTTCAGCGGCGCCGCCGATCGCCTTCCAGCCAACCACTTCTGCGTGCATGCGCCGGATGCGCGGGTGTACTTCACCTCTGAACGCTTCAACGACCCGGGCTATGCGCAACTGCAGCGGGAAACCGACCGTCGCGTGCGCGAGCTGGGGCCGGACGACGATGCGATGGGCGCCTTCGGCTTCCTGCTGGAGGCACACAAATGGACCAACCTGCACGTGCGGCTGCGTGAATTCATGCCGGTCGGCGTGAGGCCGCTGGTGGTACCCGTCACCTGACGAAGGGGGAGCCATGCAAGGCGATTTCTCGATACTGAACTTCGACCCCCACCAGCACGAAAGCGGGGTCAACCCACCGTCCCTGGGCGTGCTGCGCAACCTCAGCGGCGTGCTCCACCAGCAGGGCCGCGTGACCCTCGACGCCGACCTCACCGAGGGCGAGTTGCTGGATCTCGCCTGGCAGGGCCAGGCGGGTCGCGATGTCATCGGCGCCGGCGTCTGCGCGGTGCCGGCCAGCGAACCCGAGGGGTTCCGCGTGGAAGCGGCGGCGGTGGTGGATGGCGGGGTGCAGGTGCATCTGCGCCCCGGTCGTGCCTGGGCCGACGGTATCCTGACGCACCTGGCGGGCGTCACCCCCGACCCGCAGGCATTGGTCACGCGCCTGGCCACCTACCTGGGCCCGCCGCTGGCCACGCCCGAGCCGAGCACCGACCAGATCGACGACGGCATCCGCGACGCGGTGATACTCGAGGTCTCGGAGGAGGCGTTGCACGGCTTCCAGTACCCGCAACGGCTGATCGAACCGGCCCTGGGCGGCCCGGACACCAGCGAACGCGCCTACGTCAACTTCCGCCTGCGCCTGCTGCGCCTGGGCGCCGGCGAAGACTGTCACAGCCTCCTCGCGCGGTTGCGTGACGCCCCATCCGCCAAGGGACGCCTCAGCGCCACCCTGGCGCCGGTGCTGAACCTGGTGGGCGACTGCCCGGTGGTGGGCGGTGGCGGCTACACCGGATTCGAGCATTGCCTCTATCGCATCGAGATCGCCGAGGCTCCGGACGGCGCCCCGGCGCGCTTCAAGTGGAGCCAGTGGAACGGCGGCCTCGCCGGCCGTGGCCGCTTCGACGCCAGCGGCGACCCCGACCGGGTGATCATCGACGCCGGCCGCGCGGCCATCGTCAACTCGGGGCTCAACGAGTTCTACCTGGAAGCCCTGGAGTACGACGAACGGGTGGGTGCCTGGACGGTGGTCTACGGCAGCATCGCCCGCCTCAACACCGACCACGACCTGGAACTGCAGGCGCCCGCCAGCTTCGGCAGCCTGCCGGGCACCCTGGATTCGGTGTTCTTCCGCCTGTGGAACGGCATCGGCGAGATCCAGGACTATCCCGAGATCGCCGACCCGCGAGCGCTGCGTGACGGCATCCGCCTGGCCTTTGACCCCACCGGCCACTACCGGCCGGGCGACTACTGGACCTTCAGCGTACGCGCCGGGGAGATCGGCAATCCGCAGGTCCTGCTCGACCGCGCGCCGCCGGTCGGCATCGTCCATCACCGCGTGCCGCTGGCGGAGATCAACTGGACCGGCCGGCGCAACACCGAGATCTCGGGCAGCATCGAGGACTGCCGCAGGCGCTTCCGCCCGCTGACCAACCAGAAGCTCTGCTGCACCTTCCTGGTGGGGGACGGCGTGAGCAGCTTCGGCGACTTCAATGCCCTGGAGGAAGCCGCCTTCCACCTGCCGGCGGCCGGTGGCGAGCTCTGCCTGCTGCCCGGCGTGCATCGCACCAACCTGCGCCTGGAAGGCCGGCGCAACGTGAAGATCCATGGTTGCCGCTGGCGCACCCTGGTGCTGCCACGCACCGAAACCCGCAGCCAGCCGCTGCTGCACTTCGTCGACTGCGCCGGAATCGAGGTCTGCGACCTGGACCTGGTGACGTTCGACAGCATCGCCGTGCGCATCGACGGCAGCCGCGAGGATGGCTGCCGCGATCTGGACATCCATGACAACCGCATGATCGCCCGCACCAACGCGATCCGCGCCACCCAGGCCATGGGCCTGAAGATCGCCGGCAACCGCCTGCACCTGCTGGACACCGTCGACGGCCGGGCCACCCTGTCGATCGCCGCCGACGACGTGCTGGTCGAGCGCAATACCCTGGTGCTGCTGCCCTTCATCGACCAGACGCCCGACGAGCCGGACGAACCCGACGACGACCCTACCCGCGACCCCGCCGATCCCTGCGCCAGGCCGCAGATCCTCTACCTGCATCCGCTGCTGGTGCGGCAGTACGCCCTCGCCGTCTGGGCCCTGCCGATCGCGCAGCTGCTGCCGCAGCAGCCGTACCGCGCCCTGGGCGGGATCCATCTGCGGGCCGGCTCCGAGCGCGTGCGTCTTGTGGAAAACACCCTGGCCGGCGGTGCCGGCAACGGCGTCACCCTGGGAGGCGACCTCGACCCGGCCGAGGCCCCGCCGCCCGCCGAGCCGCCCGCCCTCCTCTCGGCGACGGGGACTGCCGCGCCGCCGGCGACCGTCAACGTGGCCGCCGGCGGACAATTCCTCGCCCTGGTGCAGGACGAGCGGGGCACGCCCCTGTCCGGCGTCGACCTGTACCTGGAAGACGCCACGGTCGCCACCGACCGCAGCGATGCCCAGGGCATGGCCAGCATCAAGACCGCCCCCGGCACCTACCGCCTGGACGTGTCGCCGCAATTCCAGGTGCTGCGCATCACCGAAGCGCGGGACCAGGGCGTGCTGGTCAACGCCGTGACCCTGGCGGCCCGCGCCCCATCAGAGCTGCGCGGATTCCTGCACGAGATCAGCATCGAGGCCAATGACATCTCGATGATGGGCCTGTCCGGCATCGGCTTCGCACCACGCAACGGCACCGACCTGAAGGGCCCGAGCCGTGGGATTCCCGGCAATGATCCGAAAGCGGCGTTGCTGGCCTACCTCGATGCGGCGCTGCTCAACCTCGCACTGACGCCGTTGCTGCGCGCAACCGATCCGGTACGCGACCTGGTGATCCGGGGCAACCGCCTGCACCACAACCTGCGCAACCCCTTCGACGACGCGCTGCTGGCCGACGCCCAGTTCATCGGACGGGGTGGCGTTTCCCTGGCCCTGGTCGAAGCGGCGCGGATCAGCGGCAACCACATCCATGAGAACGGCCCCCGCGCCGTGGATCCGGTGTGCGGCATATTCGTCGGCTACGGCGACAACCTGGAAATCACCGACAACCAGCTCGCCGCCAATGGCGCCACCACCACCGGCTTCGAGGAGAACCGCAACGCCGGCATCCGTGGCGGCCTGTACCTGCGTTTCGCCGGGGCGCTCACCTCGCACCTGTCCACGTCCAGCGGCCGCCACGCCGCCCTGCGCGTGCATGACAACCGCATCGACCAGCCCGCCGGCCGCGCCCTGACCGCCTTCGCCTTCGGCCCCGTGTCGGTGGCCAACAACCATTTCAACAGCGAGTTCAGCGGCCAGTTCGGCTTCCTCGACACGATGGTGGGCGGGGTGCTGATCCTCAACCTCGGCGGTATCCATCGCCTGCTCGCACGGACCTATGGCGCCTATCTCGCGTTCGAGCCCGGTGGCACCGGCAAGGGCCGCTTCAGCGACCTGGCCGAGCGCGCCCTGCCGGGTGGCGAGACGCTGTTCGACGACAACTACGTGCGCCTGGGCCTGGCCAACCGCTCGATCACCTCGCAGGTACTGCTGGCCGCGGACGACCTGGGCTACGCCGCCAATACCTCGGCGGTCTATCGCGGCGCACCCTTCTTCGCCAACGCCGTGCTGATGGCCGACACCGTCCGCGCGACGGCATCACGGCTGCGCGAGGACCTCGCCAGGACACTCTCCCTGCTGACCATCGGCCTGCGCATGAACATGACGGCGCTGAACCAGGCGGACCACTGCATCGTCGCCCAGCCCGCCGCCGGGATGGGGCCGTTGCCGACCCTGGACCAGCCCAACCAGGTGCTGGACGCCGTCCAGTGCGGCCGGCTGTTTCCCAACCGCGCTGCGGTCGGCCAGTTCCTCGTCAGCGTGCTGGCCGCCAACGCCGAGCCGCTCGGCGGAACGCTGTCGTCCGACGCCTTCACTGCGGCGGAACTGGATACCCTGGGCCGGCAGGCCGGCGCCCGCGCACTCGCCCAGGTGAACGCGACCCAGGTGGCGACCGCCAGGGTCTACCAGGCCGAGGCGGCGCGCATGACGCTCAAGCACGGTGCCGGGTTCCCGGCCAGCGTGGCCCTCAACGCGAGAAGCCAGGCCGACGCGGAAACCAACCGCCTGCTGGCCACCAGTTCGGAAACCCTGACGATCAGCACGCCGACGGCCCCCGAGGGCGGTTCGACCTTCAGCGGCCGCCTCATCAACGACCGCGGCCAGGGCCTGGCCGATTACCGGGTCGCGCTGCTGCGCAGCAACGGCACCGCAGTCGAGACCCTGGGCGTCACCGATGCCAGCGGCGCCTTCAGCGCGGCCTATGACAGCGCCCGGACCGCACGCCTGGCCAAGGAAGGCGAGCTGTTCGCCCAGGTCAGCGATCTTGCCGGCAGGGAGGTGCTGCGGGACAGCACCGCGCTGCGCTTCGACACCGGTGCCGCGCTGCAAGCCACCCTGGTGATGCCGGTGCGCGTAGTGCCGAAGTCGGTGGTGGTCGACGCCACGCTGATCTACGGAACGCCCGCCGCGAGCGCGCCCACCTCGCCGAAGCCGACACCCGAGCCGCCACCCAGGGTGCGTACGCCACTCGACAGGCTCGAGCTGGACGACGCGACCCGCAATCAACTGGCCGCCAGCGGTATCCGGGACGTCGAAGGCATAGTCGAAACCAGTCCGAAGACCCTCGCCAGGATCCTCGGCGGTGCGGAGCAGGCGGAGAAGCTGACCGGGATGGCGAAGCAGGCGCTCGCGCAGACGCCACCGCCGAAACCGACCGCCCCCGGCCGCGCGGCTCGCACGACCGCGAAGAAACCCACCCCCAGGAAACGCTGAGACCCGGGACCCGCGAAGGGAAGGACAGGACTCGCCATGCTCACCACACAGCAGGAAGCGCACCCCCAGCGGGTACGCCGAAACGACGGGGCGCTGCCGGCACTCGCAGGCTCGTCGCCACGGCAGCCCGCCCTTGTCCAGCGGCGGAGTTCGCCCGCATCCTGCGCCTGCGGCGGGTCCTGCCCGCGCTGCCAGGCCGGGTCGGGGCTGAAGGTCGGAGCCCCCGACGATGCCCACGAGCGCGAAGCCGACGCGGTGGCCGAGCGCCTGATGCGCAGGGACTCGACAAGCGGCCCCGTCACCCCCGTTGCCGCAGGCCTGCAACCCAGGTCCGCTGGAACCGCGACACCCGGGGCCGTCGCGCCCGCCAGCGTCGATGCGGTCCTGAGCGGTGCGGGCGAAGCGCTGGACAGCGGGACCCGGGGATTCTTCGAGCCGCGATTCGGCCAGGACTTTTCCAGGGTGCAGGTGCACCTCGACGCGGCCGCCGGGCGGTCGGCGCGAGACCTGGGCGCCCAGGCCTACACGGTGGGGCAGCACATGGTGTTCGCACCGGGCCGCTTCGCCCCCGGAACCGCCGAGGGCCGGCACCTGCTGGCCCACGAACTCACCCATGTGGTGCAGCAATCGGGGCGAAGCGACGGTTACCTGCGACGGCAAATCGATGACAGCGATGGCGGCACGCCGGGGTCCGCCGACTCGGGCTCCCCGGGTTCCTTCGACGGCGACAGCGCCGATGTCGAGATTCCCGCCGCCCCACCCCGTCGCGACGCCGGGGCCGATACCGCTGAAACCGCCGCCCCGATGGGGTCGGGAACCACGGCCGAAATCACCCTGGAAACCGGCAATACGGGCGCCGGGGCCTTGAACAACCTGGTTCACCAGCAGGTTTGCGTGGATCGGCCGTCCCGCTCCAAGCGCTGCTATTCCTTCGCCGCCACCGGCGCCCAGCTGCCGCAGTTCGCTTCGACCTGGCTGGGCTGGAGCAGTTGGGTGACGGGGGCGATCCTGCAGGGCGAGGTCTATGACCCGGCTCCCGTCCCCGGCGCCTCCATCGTGAGCACCCACACCCCCACCGTTGCCCAGGCCGATAACTGGGTCAACTACATGGACGGCAGCCGCCTGGGCCTGCAGGACGGCTATTCCGTCGCACGCCACAACTGCCGGCTGTTCTCGCAGTGGGAGTTCAGGGATGCACCGAGTCACTGGTAGGCGAGGTCAATGGTGAAGGGGCTCGCAGCCTGCCTCGGCGCCCTGAGGAACGCCCTGCTGGCGCTCCCGCGATTCTTCATCGCCACCATCCCGCCGCGCGATCTCACCGTCACCCGGCTCGGCGTCACCCGGTCGAGGATCAGGGCCTACTGGCAGGCCCATGGCCGCCTTCCGCCCAGCCTGTCCGACCTGCCGCCTACCCCCGGCCGCGACAACGCCACGGTCGATGGCTGGGGCCGCCGCATCCTCTACCGCGTCACGGGCGACTCGATCGTCACGCTGTCGAGCCTGGGCGCGGACGGAGCGGTTGGCGGCACGGGGCAGGACGAAGACATCAGCGTTCACTTCGATGCCCGCGATTAGGAGTCTTTCCCATGGTCCTGGCACGCCACTCCCCGGAACCATCACGCACCTCGATGCCGGCCACGCTGTCCAGGCAGGCTCCGCCAACCCCGGGGCAACCGGCCCCACCCGCGCCGGGACGACCGGCGGACCGATGCGCCTGCGGCGGCGGCTGCCCACGCTGCGGCGGGACTTCGCCGCTCCAGGCGAAACTGGCCATCAGCGACCCGGGAGACCGTTTCGAATGGGAGGCGGACCAGGTGGCCAGTGCGGTACTGGCAAGGAGCGCGACGCCCGGCATCAGCCACCTTTCCTCCTCGATCCAGCGCTCCGGCGGGACGCCCGCCGGGCAATCCATTCAGGCCCCCGAGAGCGTGATGCGGACGCTGGAAAGCCCGGGGCAACCGCTGGAACCGGCCGTGCGAGAACAGATGGAGCCGCGTTTCGGCTACGACTTCTCCCAGGTACGGGTCCACCTTGGCAGCCAGGCCGAACGTTCGGCCCGTGAGGTCGATGCCGATGCCTACGCGGTGGGACGCGACCTGGTGTTCGGCGCCGGCAGGTACGCGCCCGACACCTCGGCCGGCAAGCACCTGATCGCCCATGAACTGACCCATGTGATCCAGCAATCCGGCACCGCCGGCGCAGACCGGCATCCCACGCTGGCCCGCTACCGCAGCAAGGGCAAGGACACCATCGCCTTCGATGCCGCCAATGAAACCCTCACGGACCCGAAGAAGCAGCCCTGGGTGGAGACCATCACCATTCACTTCGACAAGGCCGTGGTCGACGACGGGCACAAGGCCGCCGCGAAAGCCGCCGGGCAGTTGGAGCCACGCATGCCCACCGGCACCCTGACCGCCAAGTACAGCGCGAAGTCGAGCACGGTCCCGGCCGATGTCGTGCTGCCGATCTCCGGCGGCTCGACGATGCTGGGCGTGGGCCTGACCGACCGGGTGAAGGCATCCAAGGTGACGCGGCTGGAAGGCCTGGGCTACATGGACTCCGAGAACGTCAGGCTCGGCAACCTGATCGACCCGGTCGCCAAGTCCGGCAAGGGAGCGCGCTATTCCAAGAGCGGCGCCGGCAGCATGAACTACGCGATCTTCTTCAAGGGCATCCAGGCGATCCACGAGGGCCTGCTCAATACCGGCTCCCACGCCTGCGTGCACGTCGGCAGCCAGAGTTCGATCCGGGACATCAACTACCACACGCGAATCGGCGTGACCACGGTGACCGTCAGCTACGACAGCTCGGTGCTGGCCGACCTCTGCTGCCACCGCAAGAAGACCGGCAACGCCAGCTGGAACACCAATCCCTGCAACTCGACCAAGTGCCCCTGAGCGGGGCCGCAGGTCGTCGCAGGCAACCGAAGGAGGGCAATCGACATGTACAGCGCCTTGCAGGAAGAGGCCATCCAGCGGGCCGGACGCAAGGGCGCCCCGACGCCCCAGGCCGCCCCCGCACCGCCGGCAGGACGCCCGCGCCGGTTCGCGCGCTCCAGCTGCGCCTGCGGTGGCGGCTGTCCGAACTGCCGGGAAGAGAGCCGCCCACCCGGTCCGCGCCAGGCCCGCGACGGCGAGGCCGCCACGGCCAGCGACGCGGCCGAGCCCCTGGCCGAACCCGCGGCCGCGCCCAGCTTCCGTGATTGCAGCGAACGCATCACCGGCATCACCGACGCCAACGAACGGCTGGAAACCGCCCGCCAGCGCGCCCGGGAATACGTCGGCGCGGCACGCCGTGCCCTGGGCGCCGCGCCGGCGGCCGGCACCACCTACGAGACGGCCCTGGGCCGCCACTTCATCACCCCCAGCGCCGCCGACCGCGCCACCATCGAGGACAACTACCGGCGGATTCTCGGCACCCTGGTGCCGGCCAACTACATCTGCAACAGCCAGAACATCTGCGAAGGCGAACAGGCCTTCTGGATCGAGGCCGACGACCTGGTTCACGTCTGCCGGCCATTCTGGGAGCTGTCGCCGACCTGCCGCGCCATCATCCTCATCCACGAAGGCGCCCACGACGTCGGCATCGGCGTGGCCGGCGCGCATCCGCCGAACCGGGGCAGCGCGCAGTACCCCACCGGCGACACCGCCGCCCCCGCCGGCCAGACCACCGCCGGGCGCATGGACAATCCGGATGCCTATGCCTTCTTCGGCGCACACATCTGGCGTGACACCGATACCGGAAGGCCCTGTTTCTAGTGTCCTGTTTGCCAAGTTCGTTGACTTTGATCCGAGCGAGCAAGCGCTGGTCTCCCTTCTCCCTCCGGGAGAGGGGCCGGGGTGAGGGAAGTGCATCCAGCCGACAAAACCGCGACAGATAAACCAATCAACCAGACAGGCCACTCGTCCAATCCCGGTTCGATGATCCACCCCGCTCCAACGGACCCCGGCCCCGGGGACCGCTGGAGCCCCGCCTCCTCCCCGCTCCACCCCATCCCGCCGACCTCGCCGCCAGGGGCGCCGCGCCAGACTGGCGCGATTCCCTGCCCCGCGCGCCCTTCCTGCTCTAAAATGTCGCCCCCGCAAGCCCCCGCTTCCAAGGAGAGACCCCATGCCCCACGACGGCAGCCTGCTGCAGGCCGCAGTGATGTTCCTGTTGGCCGCCGTCCTGACGGTTCCCCTGGCCAGGCGCCTGCAACTGGGGGCGGTCCTTGGCTACCTGCTGGCGGGGGTGCTGATCGGCCCGTCGGTGTTGAAGCTGGTCACCGACCCGGAAAGCGTCGCCCGGGTATCCGAACTGGGGGTGGTGCTGCTGCTCTTCATCATCGGCCTGGAGCTGTCCCCCCGGCGGCTCTGGGTGATGCGCCGCTCGGTCTTCGGCGTCGGCCTCGCCCAGGTGCTGCTCACCGCCCTGGCCATCGGCCTGGTGGCCTGGCTGGCCTTCGCGAAATCCCTCAGTACCGCGGCCGTGCTGGGCTTCGGCCTGGCCCTGTCGTCCACCGCCTTCGGCCTGCAGATCCTCGCCGAGCGCAAGGAACTCACCAGCCCCCACGGGCGCCTGGCCTTCGCCATCCTGCTGTTCCAGGACATCGCCGCCATCCCGCTGATCGCCCTGCTGCCCCTGCTCAGCGGTGCCGGTCACCTGGACACCGAGGAGATGGACTCCCGGGACGTCCTGCTGGCGGTGGCCGTCATCGGCGCCGTGATCGTCGGCGGACGCTACCTGCTGCGTCCGGTGTTCCGCGTCGTGCTCAAGGCCGGCCTCAAGGAAGTGTCCACCGCCACCTCGCTGCTGGTGGTGATCGGCACCGCCTGGCTGATGGAACTGGCCGGCGTGTCCATGGCCCTGGGCGCCTTCATCGCCGGCCTGCTGCTGGCGGACTCCGAGTACCGCCATGAACTGGAGGCCCAGATCGAACCCTTCAAGGGCCTGCTGCTGGGACTGTTCTTCATGAGCGTGGGCATGAGCGCCGACCTCGGCCTGCTGCTCCGCGAACCCGTGGCGGTGATGGTGCTCACGGTGATGCTGATGGCCCTCAAGCTGCCCCTGCTCTACCTGGTGGGTCGCTTCGGCGGCGGGCTGGATCGCGCCCATGCCATACGCCTGGGCATCGTCCTGGCGGCCGGCGGCGAATTCGCCTTCGTGGTGTTCAAGCTGGCCTTCGAGCAGGGGATGCTGGATGCGCGCCTGCATGGCCTGCTGGTGCTCGGCATCACCCTGTCCATGGCGGTGACCCCGCTGCTGGTGCTGACCCTGTTCCGCCTGTTCACCCTCAAGCCGGCCCCGGTGGAGGTGCCCTCGGAGTACGCGCGCATCGAGGGCGACGAACCCCGTGTGGTGGTGGCCGGCATGGGCCGCATGGGGCAGATAGTCGCCCGGGTCCTGCGGGCCCAGCGGGTGCCCTTCGTGGCCCTGGACACGGCGGTGGAAATGATCGAGTACGGCCGCAGTCTCGGCAGCATGCCGCTGTTCTACGGCGACCCGCTGCGCCCGGAGATCCTTCGCGCCGCCAAGGTGGACAAGGCGGAGTTCTTCATCGTCGCCACCGACGACCCCGAAACCAACCTGAAGACCACCGAGCTGGTGAAGCGCCTCTACCCGCACATCAAGGTCATCGCCCGGGCGCGCAACCGCCAGCACGTCCATCGCCTGCTGGACCTGGGGGCCGTGCCGGTGCGGGAAACCTTCCACTCCGCCCTGGAAATGAGCCGCCAGGCGCTGCTGGGACTCGGGCTGGACGAGGACAAGGCCAACGCGCGCATTCGCCGCTTCCAGCGCCACGACGAAGAGGTGCTCGCCGCCCAGCACGAGGTCTACGACGACCATGCGGCGGTGATCCAGACCGCCCGCGAGGCCCGCGCCGAGCTGGAAACCCTGTTCGATAGCGACCCGCTCGAGAAAAAAGCCGTCCAGTAGGGCGCCGGGAGACGTTTCCCTCCGCCCTCAGGCCGCGCCGTCCGGTAGCGCCGACTCCGCCGGGATGACCGACGCCTGAGCCCGTCTGCTGCGCCGCACGAAGTCGACGAACGACTCCAGCGGCAGCGGCTGGCTGAACAGGTAGCCCTGGAATTGCGCGCAGCCGCTGTCGGCGAGGAACTGTCGCTGGGCCTCGGTTTCCACCCCCTCGGCGATCACCGTCATGCCCATGCTGCGCCCCAGGGCGATCACGGTGCGCACGATGGTTTCGCTGCTGGCATCGCTCAGCACATCGCAGACGAAGGACCGGTCGATCTTCAGCTTGTCCAGGGGCAGGCGCTTCAGGTGGCTGAGGGAAGAGAACCCGGTGCCGAAGTCATCCAGGGAGAAACGCACCCCCTGCTCCACCAGCGCCGTCATCTTCCGGGTCAGGTCCTCCATGTCCTGGACGATCAGGGTCTCGGTCAGTTCCAGCTCCAGCAGCCGCGCCGGGATGCCGCTTTCGTCGATCAGCGCCAGCACGTCGGGCACGAAACCGGGCTGACGGAACTGGTCCTGGCTGATGTTCACCGCCAGCACCAACCCGCCCAGCACGGGGTCGTCCCTCCAGCGCCGCAACTGGGCGCAGGTCTGGCGCAGCACCCACTCGCCGATGGGCAGCATCAGGCCGGACTTCTCCGCATGGTCGACGAACTCCCCCGGTGGTAACAGGCCGCGCTGAGGATGGAGCCAGCGGATCAGCACCTCCGCCCCGGTCACCCGTCCGGCGCTGTCCAGCTGCGGCTGGTAGTGCAGGACGAACTGCTCCTCGCGAATGGCGATGCGCAGGTCCCGGTCCAGCTCCGAGCGCTCGGCGGCGTCGGTCTGCAGGATGTGCAGCAGGAGGAAAAGCATCGTCATCGCGGCGAAGGACTGCACCCAGGACCCGACCACCCGCACCTCGTCCGGCAAGCCCGGCGCGCTGATCGGGCTCCAGTGGGTCGAAGCGAGGACGGCGAACAGCGACAGGCACACCAGGGCCATGCCGTAACGCAGCCAGAAGGGTTCGTCACGGAAGGTCATCAACGACGCCACCGCCAGCGGCAGGAAGTACAGGTGGGTGGCACGCGGGGCGGCCGCCGAGGGCGGGTCCAGCACGAGCGTCGAATAGAGGATGACGACGATGAGCACGCCGAACAGCAGCCGGTTCGCCTCCCGTGCCCGGCCCTGCAGCGTGAGCAGGAACACGCCCAGGGCGCAGAGGATCATCAGCAGGTCCATGAAGACGACGCTCCAGGTACCCCGGAGCGAGAAGTACAGCCCCCAGAACAGCGCCACCGCCAGCATCACCCCGGAGGCCAGCAGGCGCATGCGCCGCTCCCGCCGTTGCCCCACCAGCGCGAGGTCGTTGGCCTGCCACAACTGTGTGACGCGTTTGAGAAAGGCCGCGATGGAAGTCATGGAAAGTCCCTTTGCCGTTCCCATCATTCTTGAAGCGCCTGGCGCGATTGCAAATCGATGGAAGACAAAAGGGCGACCGGGGTGGGTCGTCGGCTGAACCGCGCGGCGGGTCGCTCAGGGCGCGCCGAACATCAGGGTCCAGTAGATGCCGTTCTCGCTGCGGACTTCCGAGGCGTAGGCCGCGCCCATCTGGGTGAAGCGCGGGTTCATCAGGTTGGCGCAATGGCCGGGGCTGGCCAGCCAGCTGTCCAGCGCGGCGCGCGGCGAGCCCTGCCCGGCGGCGATGTTCTCGCCCACCATGCGCCCCTTGTAGCCCGCCGCCCGGGCGCGGTCGAAGGGCGAATCACCGCCCGGGCCACGGTGGGAAAAATAGTCGCGACGGGCCATGGAGCGGCTGTGCCCCTCGGCGGCCTTGCCCAGGGCACCGTTCCAGGCCAGCGGACGGGCGGCGGCGAAACGCTGGCTTCCACACATCCGGCTCCGTCCCCGGGCCGCATTGACCTGGGCCAGCAGGGCCTGCCCGGCGGCACGCGGGTCCCCCAGGGCGGCGCCGGCCAGGGGACGCGAGAGCACCACCCGCCATTGCTGGCCACTGCGGCTGACGCCGATGTCGGCGAACTGGGCGTCCAGCAGGTCGGCGCAGTAGCCGTCCTGCAGTTGATCGAAGGCCGACGCCACGTCCCGGGCGCGCGACAGACGGATGCTGCGTACCTCGCCGGCCTGGTAGCCGGCCTCGCGCAGGGCCGGTCGCAACGCGCCCGAGTAGCCCACCGGCAGGGCCAGCTTCGCGTTCAGCGCCAACGGCGCCGCCGGCCGGTAAGTGCGCCAGCCGCAACGCTGCGGGTGCTGGCGGTAATCGTTGATGGCCGCCAGGAGCTGGCGTTCGCCCGCGGCCTGGGCCGGGGCGGAAAACAGGGGAACGAGCGCGACGGGAAGCAGGGCCAGCAGGTGACGGGCGATGGGATGCATGGAGTGGCTACGCGAATGGAGGGGAAAAGGACCGGGATATGACCCTGGCGACCGCGTGCTGTTCCCCGCACCCGCGCGCCTGCCGTCCGTCCCGTCGGCAACCGGTTAGGTTGTCCGTTCTAGAGCGGGCGGCGCAGAGTCCACCGCGTCCCATGCCTCCAACAAGAACAAGGCGAGTGCGATTCCAGTCACCACTGCCGGATCGAATCCAGGGGGATGCGTCCCCCGGGGAGGAGCCATGCGTATTCGTTGCTTCGTGCTCGGTTGTCGCTGGACCGAGGGTGTCCGTACCGAGGTGGGTGCCGTGCCCATGATCTGCCAGCGCTGCCTGCGCTGCGGCGCACACCGCTACCTGAGCCTGCCGGAGGAGGAGACGGAGACGGCGGGATAGCCGACAGGCGACGATCACTGGCGATTTGACAGCACCCAGCGGCCCTCTAGTTTTAAGCATCGATGCCGATGGCCCGGTAAGAGCCATCGGTCCCCACCAGGCCAGGGAGTGCACCATGTCGCAGCCGTCGTCCGCCCACCTCGTCCAGGGCCTGGCCCTGCATTCCCTGATCTGGCTGACGGCCGCCGGCCTGCTGGCCCTCGGCCTGCCGCTCTGGGCGGTGCTGGGAGGCGGCTGGCTGGCCAGCCTGTCGCTGGTGGCCCTGCTGCGGCATGACGCCGCCCGGCAGCGTGCGGACACGGCGACGCCAGCGCTCGCCGCGCCCGACTGGCAGGCCGCCCAGGATGCCCTCGACGAGCAGTTGGGCACCCTCCAGGCCCACGCCGGGCAGATCGACGGCTTGCTGCAGGACGCCATCGGCCGGCTGGGCGAGAGCTTCCAGGGCCTGGCGGCGCGCATCGACCAGCAGCGCGCCCATTCCCACAACCTGATCGAGCGCTACGGCGAGCAGCAGGCGGCCGACGACGGCATGAACTTCCAGGAGTTCATCGCCACCACCCGCAGTACCCTGGGCCTGTTCGTCGAGGCGGCCCTGGAAACCAGCCGCACCTCCCAGGACCTGGTGCAGCGCATGGACCGGGTCACGCAGAAGATCGCCGATATCCTGAAATCCACCCACGACATGGACGCCATCGCCAAGCAGACCAACCTGCTGGCCCTGAACGCCGCCATCGAGGCCGCGCGGGCCGGCGAGAGCGGCCGGGGCTTCGCCGTGGTGGCCGACGAGGTGCGCGCCCTCTCCACCCGCTCCACCGGTTTCTCGGAGCAGATCCGCGAACATGTGGACGTGGTCTACCGGGAGATCCGCGACGCCGAGAAGGCCATCGCCCAGTTGGCGGACAAGGACATGGGGTTCGCCATGGAGTCGCGGCAGCAACTGCATCACATGCTGGAGGACCTGGACGGCATGAACCGCCACACCCTGAAGGTGGTGCAGGAGATGGACCGCCTGTCGCTGGAAGTGGCTGACGGCGTCGACCAGGCGATCACCGCCCTGCAGTTCCAGGACATGAGCAGCCAGTTGCTGGGACAGATGCGCAAGCATTTCGCCAGGCTCGGCGGCTTCGCGGCGGGGCTGGGTGGCCTGCGGGCGCAGGCGCCGGAGGACTGGGCGCGACGGGTGGAGGACGAGACCCGCGAGCTGCGCAAGCCGGTCTCCAACCCGGTGAGCCAGAGCAGCGTCAGCGCCGGCGAGGTGGAACTGTTCTGAGGACGCCCCTTGGTCGCCGTTCATCCGCTCGACGAATGGCGAACGCCAAGGGCTGGACGTCAAAAAACCACGCTTCTACACCTAAGCATGGCCACAGGCCAGCAGGACAACCCGACCCAGCGGCAAGGAGAGCGGCACCGATGAGCAAGCAGATCCTGATCGTCGACGACTCGGCCTCCATACGGCAGATGCTGAGCTTCACCCTGAAAGCCGCCGGTTATCTCGTGGACGAGGCGGCAGATGGACGCGAAGGGCTCGGCAAGGCCCAGAGCAAGGCCTACCACCTGGTGTTCACCGACCAGAACATGCCCAACATGGACGGGCTGAGCCTGATCCGCAGCCTGCGCGGGCTGCCCAGCTACCGCGCCACGCCCATCCTGATGCTCACCACCGAGTCCAGCGACGCCATGAAGCAGCAAGGCAAGTCCGCTGGCGCCACCGGCTGGCTGGTCAAGCCCTTCGATCCGCCCAAACTGCTGGAAGTCACCCGCAAGGTCCTCCCCTGATCCCGGCACAAGGCGCCTCCCATGAATGACGGGATGAACCAGTTCCTCCAGGTGTTCTTCGAGGAAACCGAGGAACACCTGGCCAGCCTCGAACTGCTGCTGCTCGGCCTCGACCTGCAGCAGCCGGAGGCGGAAGAGCTCAACGGCATCTTCCGCGCCGCCCACTCCATCAAGGGCTCGGCCGGCATGTTCGGCTTCGACGACCTCACCGCCGTGACCCACGAGCTGGAAACCCTGCTGGACCGCATCCGCAGCGGCCGGATGCCGCTCAACGCGGAGCGGGTGGACCTGTTTCTCCAGGCCCGCGACGTGCTGATGCGCCTGCTGGACGCCCATCGCCAGCAGCGCCCCGACCCGGGCGTGCCGGTGGCCGAGACCCTGGCCCGCCTGCGCGCGCTGCTGGACGAGGCCCCCGCGCCAGCCGAGGACGAAGGCTTCGGCCTGTTCGATGAGGCGCCCGGCCTGCCCGGGGCCACGACCGACGACGACTTCGGTTTCTTCGACGACGCCCCCGGCACACCGCCCCCGGTGGCCTGCGAACCGCCTCAGGCGGCACCCGCCCCAGCCACCGGCAAGGTGCCGGGCGGCGAAGGCGAATCCAGTTCCATCCGCGTCAGCGTCGAGAAGATCGACAGCCTGATCAACCTGGTGGGCGAGCTGGTGATCACCCAGGCCATGCTCGGCCAGCTGGGCTCGGCGCTGGACCCGAGCCAGTACGAGCGCATCCACCAGGCCCTGGCGCAGCTGGAGCACAACACCCGCGATCTGCAGGAATCGGTGATGTCGATCCGCATGCTGCCCATCAGCTTCATCTTCAGCCGCTTCCCGCGCCTGGTGCGGGACACGTCCGCGCGCCTGGGCAAGCAGGTGGAACTGGTGCTGCAGGGCGAACACACCGAGCTGGACAAGGGCGTGATCGAGCGCCTCGGCGACCCGCTCACCCACATCGTGCGCAACAGCATCGACCACGGCATCGAGCAGCCCGAGGCGCGCCTGGCCGCCGGCAAGCCGGCCCAGGGCACGGTGCGCCTGGGGGCCTTCCACCAGGGCGGCAGCATCGTGGTGCAGGTCAGCGACGACGGCCGTGGCCTGGACCGCGCGCGCATCCTCGCCAAGGCCCGGGAAAAGAACCTGCCGGTGCACGACGGGATGAGCGACGCCGAGGTCTGGCAGCTGATCTTCATGCCCGGCTTCTCCACCGCCGAGGTGGTCACCGACCTGTCCGGGCGTGGCGTCGGCATGGACGTGGTCAAGCGCAACATCCAGGCCATGGGCGGACGCATCGAGATCGACTCGGCGCCTGGCATGGGGACCCGCATCAGCATCCGCCTGCCCCTGACCCTGGCCATCCTCGACGGCCTGATCGTCGCGGTGTCCCGCACCCACTACGTGATCCCGCTCACCTACATCGTCGAGTCCCTGCAACCCAGGGCCGGCGACATCCGCGGCCTGGGCGGCGAGGACGGCGCGGTGATCCGGGTCCGGGGCGAGTACCTGCCGCTGCTCTCGCTCCATGACCTGCTCGGCGAGTCGGCCCCGGCGCTGCCGGCGGAGGACTCCATCGTGGTGATCCTGGAAGCCGATGGCCGCCCCTTCGCCCTGCAGGTGGACGACCTGGTGGGCCAGCAGCAGGTGGTGATCAAGAGCCTGGAACAGAATTTCCGCCGGATCGAGGGTATCGCCGGCGCCACCATCATGGGCGATGGCAGCGTCGCCCTGATCCTCGACGTCGACGCCCTGCCGGGCCTCGCCCAACAGCAAGGAGCAGCGCTGCATGAACTCCCCTAGCGTGGAACAGGCCGCCCAGCCGGCCCAGGAGTACCTGACCTTCACCCTCGGTCGCGAGGAGTACGCCATCGACATCCTGCGGGTGCAGGAAATCCGTGGCTACGACCAGGTCACCGCCATCGCCAACAGCCCGGCCTTCATCAAGGGCGTGATCAACCTGCGGGGCGCCATCGTTCCCATCGTCGACCTGCGCATCAAGTTCAACCTGGCGGACGTCACCTACGATCCTTTCACCGTGGTCATCATCCTCAACATCGGCCGGCGCATCGTCGGCGTGGTGGTGGACTCGGTGTCGGACGTGATCGCCCTGCCCGGGGACGCCATCAGGCCGCCGCCGGAATTCGGCGCCAGCTTCGACACCGAATACCTGCTGGGCCTTGCCACCGTGGCCGAGCGGATGCTGATCCTGGTGGACATCGAGAAGCTGATGACCAGCCGCGAAATGGCCCTGGTCGAAGCAGCCGCAGCCTGACACGGAAGGGGAAAATCCATGGGTCTGTTCAACAACAAGGCACAAACGCAACTGCGCGCACAGCACCTGGCCGGCCTGATCCGGGGCCTGGCCGAAGGCGACACGGACCAGCCCATCGGCGTCGGCGACGACCCGGTGTGGGCGCCGGTGTACGAGGCCCTCGCCCAGTTGCAGAAAGGCCAGCGCCAGCGACAGGCGGACGCCGCCGCCACCGAGGCGCTGGACGCCGCCCTGGTGGAAATGACCCGCCAGCACAGCGACGGCTGGATCGACGAGGTCATCCCGGTGGAACGCTTCGCTGGCGTCCAGGCCCGCCTGGCCCGGGGCATCAATGAACTGGTGGCCGCCCATATCGCGGTGAAGATGCAGGTGGTGCGGGTGGTCAACGCCTACGGCAACGGGGATTTCAGCCAGGCCATGGACCGCCTGCCGGGCAAGAAGGCGCAGATCACCGAAACCATCGACCGGGTGCGCGACAGCCTGCAGGCCGCCGCCCGGGCCGCCAGTGAGAACATCCGCATCCGCAGCGCCCTGGACAACTGCAGCACCAACGTGATGATCGCCGACGGCGAGCGCAACATCGTCTACATGAACAAGACCGTCACCAGCATGCTGCAGAACGCCGAGGCGGACCTGCGCAAGGCCCTGCCCAGCTTCTCGGTGGACCGGCTGCTGGGCGGCTCGATCGACCAGTTCCACAAGAACCCCGAGCACCAGAAACGCCTGCTGGCCACCTTCACCAGCACCTTCCGCGCCCAGATCGAAGTGGGCGGGCGCACCTTCGGCCTGGTGGCCAACCCGGTTATCAGCGACAGCGGCGAGCGCCTGGGTTCGGTGGTGGAATGGGCCGACCGCACCCTGGAGGTCCAGGTGGAGAAGGAAGTGGCGGGCCTGGTGGGCGCCGCCGCCGCCGGGGACTTCTCCCGGCGCATCAGCGAAGAAGGCAAGAGCGGCTTCCTGCTCACCCTGGCCAATGGCCTGAACGCCCTGGTGGACACCGCCGACAAGGGGCTCAAGGACGTCGCGCGGATGCTCGGCGCACTGGCCAAGGGCGACCTGTCCCAGAGCATAGTCGCCGACTACCAGGGCACCTTCGGCGAGCTCAAGGACTACTCCAATGAAACCGCCCAGAGCCTGTCGCGCATGCTCGGGCAGATCCGCGAGGCCGCCGACACCATCAACACCGCCGCCGGCGAGATCGCCAGCGGCAACGCCGAGCTTTCCACCCGCACCGAGCAGCAGGCCTCCAGCCTGGAGGAAACCGCTTCCAGCATGGAGGAGCTCACCAGCACCGTGAAACTCAACGCGGAGAACGCCCGCCAGGCCAACTCCCTGGCGGTCAACGCCTCGGAGGTGGCCACCGAGGGCGGCAACGTGGTGCAGAAGGTGGTCAGCACCATGACCGCCATCAACGACTCGGCGCGGAAGATCTCCGACATCATCGGCGTCATCGACGGCATCGCCTTCCAGACCAACATCCTGGCCCTCAACGCCGCCGTGGAGGCCGCCCGCGCTGGCGAGCAGGGCCGTGGCTTCGCGGTGGTCGCCGCCGAGGTGCGCACCCTGGCCCAGCGTTCGGCCGCCGCCGCCAAGGAGATCAAGGCGCTGATCTCCGATTCGGTGAGCAAGGTGGAGAACGGCAACACCCTGGTGGCCCAGGCGGGCCAGACCATGAGCGACATCGTCATCGCCATCAAGCGGGTCACCGACATCATGGCGGAAATCGCCGCCGCCTCCGCCGAGCAGAGCCGGGGCATCGAGGAGGTGAATGGCGCGGTGAGCCAGATGGACGAGATGACCCAGCAGAACGCCGCCCTGGTGGAGCAGGCCGCAGCGGCGGCCGATGCCCTGCAGGAGCAGGCCGGACTGATGGCCCAGTCGGTGGCGGTGTTCAGGCTGGACCCGGCCCACGCCGGCCAGCCGGGGCGACCCGCCGCGAAGGCGCCCCGGAGCGCCGCGTCCGCCCGTCCGGCGCGAACGGGCGGACGCAGCCGGAGCAAGGAAGAGGAATGGGAAGAGTTCTGAGGCGCTGACGGGCCCCACGAGGTGAAGGGATGAGTGCGCAGGGCGCTGGCGAACACCAGTTCGGCTACCGCGAGGCGGACTTCGACGAAGTCCGCGCGCGGCTCTATCGTCGCGCCGGCATCAGCCTGGCCGACAGCAAGCAACAGATGGTCTACAGCCGCCTGTCCCGGCGCCTGCGCCAGCTGGAGCTGCCGGACTTCGCCGCCTACCTGGCGTACCTCGACCAGCACCCCGGCGAGTGGCAACCCTTCATCAACGCCCTGACCACCAACATCACCGCCTTCTTCCGCGAACGGCACCACTTCGAGCAACTGGCCGAGCTGGCCCGCGACCCGGCGCGGCGGGGTCGGCCCCTGCGCCTCTGGTCCGCCGCCGCCAGCACCGGCGAGGAGCCCTACTCCATGGCCATCGCCCTGCACCAGGCCCTGGGTGGCCAGGTGCAGCAGGTGCGCATCCTCGCGTCGGACATCGACACCGGCGTGCTGGAGACCGCCCGCCAGGGCATCTACCCGCTGGAACGCCTGGCCCAGCTGGAGCCGGCGCTGAAGAAGCGCTACTTCCAGCGCGGCACCGGCGCCAACGCCGGCCTCGCGCGGGTGGTGCCCGAGGTGCAACGGATGGTGGAGTTTCGCCGCATCAACCTGCTGGAGCCCGACTGGCATCTCAAGGGTGGCCTGGACGCCATCTTCTGCCGCAACGTGATGATCTACTTCGACAAGTCCACCCAGGTGAACCTGCTGGAGCGCATGGTCCGCCTGCTGCGTCCCGACGGCCTGTTCTTCGCCGGCCACTCGGAAAGCTTCGTCCAGGCCAGCCACGTGGTGAAGCTGGTGAGCCGCACCGTCTACAGGCCGGCGCCGGGGGTGGCCGCATGAAGGGCGAGACCCTCGGCGCCATCGCCGCCAACCGCTACTTCGACCCGGACTTCCAGTTGCCGGCGGTCAAGGTGCTGCCCGGCGAGTTCTACGCCACCGCCGAGGACCAGGTGCTGGTCGCCGCCCTGGGCAGTTGCGTCGCCGTCTGCCTGTTCGACCGCCAGCGCGGCATCGGCGGCATGAACCAGTTCCTCCTGCCCGATCCCGGCCCCGGCAGCGGCCTGGCCAGCGCCGCCACCCATCACGGCGTGCGCATCATGGAACAGCTCGGCGAGGAACTGCTGCGCCTCGGCGCCCGGCGCCATCACCTGGTGGCCAAGGTGTTCGGCGCCGCCAACCTGCACGACGAGTTGCTGCGTTTCGACACCACCCTGCGCACCGTGGAATTCGTCCACAGCTACCTGGACACCGAGGGCGTCACCCTGCTCGCCGAGGATGTGATGGGGGCGCAGGCCCGCAAGGTCTACGTCTTCCCCTCCAGCGGCAAGGTGCTGGTGAAGAAGCTCAAGGGGCTGCACAACGACACCCTCCTGCAGCGCGAGCTGGAATACCTGCTCTACCTCAAGCGCGGGGAAGCGCTGGGGCCCTACGACCTGTTCAAGGAGTGAAGCCGTGGCCATCAAGGTGCTGGTGGTGGACGACTCGGCGCTGATCCGCAGCCTGCTGAGCGAGATCGTGCGAGCCGATCACGAGCTGCAACTGGTGGGCGTGGCGCCGGACGCCTACGTCGCCCGCGACCTCATCAAGCAGCATTCGCCCGACGTCATCACCCTCGACGTGGAGATGCCGCGCATGGACGGCCTGACCTTCCTCGACAAGCTGATGAAGGGCCGACCGACGCCGGTGGTGATGATTTCCTCCCTCACCGAGCGCGGCTCCGAGGCCACCCTCAAGGCCCTGGAACTGGGCGCCATCGACTTCGTCGCCAAGCCCAGGCTGGGCATCGCCGAAGGCATGCAGGCCTACGCCGAGGAGATCCGCGCCAAGCTCAAGGTGGCGGCCCGGGCGCGGCTGGTCCGGCACCGCTCGCCGCAGCCACGCGCGGCCGAACCGGCGCTGCCGATCGTCGGCACCGAGAAGCTGATCGCCATCGGCGCCTCCACCGGCGGCACCGAGGCCATCAAGGAGGTCCTGCTGGGCCTGCCGGCGGACAGTCCCGGGGTGGTCATCACCCAGCACATGCCGGCGGGCTTCACCCGTTCCTTCGCCGCCCGCCTGGACAAGCTCTGCCGCCTCCGCGTGGCCGAGGCCCGGGATGGCGACCGCATCCTCCCCGGCACCGCCCTCCTCGCCCCCGGCGGCCTGCACATGGAAGTGACCCGTAGCGGCGCCAACTACCTGGCCCGGCTGTCGGACGCGCCCCAGGTCAACGGCCACCGTCCGGCGGTGGACGTGATGTTCCACAGCGCCGCCCGCTGCGCCGGGCGCAACCTGATCGCCGCCCTGCTCACCGGCATGGGCAGGGACGGCGCCCGGGGCCTGCTGGCCATCCGCGAGGCCGGCGGCTACACCCTGGCCCAGGACGAGGCCAGCAGCGTGGTCTACGGCATGCCCCGGGAAGCCGCCGAGATCGGCGCGGCCGAAGACATCCTGCCGCTGGAAGCCATAGGCCCGGCGCTGCTCGCCCAGGCGCGGCGACGGGGAAGCGGGAACCGGGTGTAGCCCGCTTCGGCAACCCCCTGCTCCGACGCTGTATATACTCCGCGTATATCCATCCTTGGAGAGCATCATGCCCTTCGCCAAGCTCTTTCAATCCGGCAACAGCCAGGCCGTCAGACTGCCCAAGGAATTCCGCTTCAAGAATGTGGATCGCGTCGAAATCTTCCGTCGCGGCAACGAGATCGTGCTGCGTGAGATATCGACCAACGCGACGGACATCTTCGACGCACTGGTGGAAATGCCGGATGACTTCATGGAAGGCGGTCGGGACGACCTGCCTCCCCAGGAACGGGAGGACTTCTGAATGTCGGTGCGCTACCTGCTGGACACCAACATCTGCATCTACATCGCCAAGCACAATCCCGCCAGGGTGCGCGAACGCTTTGCGGCGCATGCCTCGGCCGAGCTCGGCATGTCGGTCATCACCTTGGGCGAGCTTCGCTTCGGGGCTGAAAAGAGTCAGTCGAGGGAACGCGCCCTGGCGGTGATCGAGCGACTGGAAAGCCTGATCCAGGTACTCCCGCTGGAGGAAACCGCCGGAGCGCATTACGGCCAGATCAGGGCGGAGTTGTCGGCCCGTGGACAGATCATCGGCGGTAACGACCTCTGGATCGCCGCCCAGGCCCAGGCGGCGGATCTGACACTGGTGAGCAACAACCTCCGGGAGTTCCAGCGAATTCCGGACTTGCGGCTGGAAAACTGGGCGGACTGAACCCTCAGTCCGGCGAACAGCTCCACAACTCCACCGCCGGCCGATCGGCCCTGGGCGGGCCCAGCCAGTGGGCCAGGTCGCGGCACCGGCCGTCGCGGCAGAGCTGGTAGTCGCCCGCCTCGGGCGTCCGCCCCAGGCGCAGCGGCTGCAAGGGCGGCAGGTCGCGCCGGTAGTGCCAGGCGCCGTCCCGCAGCACCGCGCCCTCGGGAATCTCCATCCCGGCCCCGCTGCCCCGCACCCGGGCCTCGTCCAGTCGCAGCCCGGCGGACGTCACCCGGTAATCCTCCTCCCAGCGGATCTTCTCGACGCTGTGGCGCCAGGCCAGGGTGAAGGGCTCGCCCGGCAGCGTCGCCCAGACGCTGCCGGCCAGCCCCAGGCACAGGGCGATCACGCTGCCGTAGCCCCGGCACGGCGGGCCCGCCAGAGGTGCTGGGCGAAGAACAGCGCCGCCAGCACGAAGCCCAGCTCATCGGTGATGGGCGCCGCGAGGATCAGGCTGCCGCCAGCGACGAAGGCCAGCAGCCGTTCCCAGTGGGCCATGGGCCGTTGCAGGCAACCGGTGAAGGCCGCGCCCCAGAGGCCGATGGCCAGGGCCGCCTTGAACAGCATGTAGAGGGTCGCGCCCCAGCCGCCGCCCTGCAGCATCAGCGCCGGGTCGTAGACCGCCATGAAGGGCACCACGAATCCCGCCACGGCGATGCGTACCGCCCAGAGGCTGATGAGCAGGCCCTTCTCCCGCGCGATCGGCGCCGCCGCGAAGCAGGCCAGTGCCACCGGCGGTGTGAGGTCGGCCATGATCCCGAAGTAGAAGACGAACATGTGCGACACCAGCAGGGGCACGCCCAGCTCCAGCAGGGCCGGCGCGGCGATGGAACTGGTGATGATGTAGTTGGGGATGGTGGGGATGCCCATGCCCAGCACCAGGCAGGTGAGCATGGTCAGCACCAGGGAGAGGAACAGGTTCTCCTGGCCGATGGCGAGGATGTAGCCGGCGAAGGTAGACGCGGCGCCGGTGAGGCTGACGACCCCAATGATGACCCCCACCAGGGCGCAGGCGATGCCCACCGGTACCGCATGGCGCGCCCCTTCCACCAGGGCATGGAGGCACAGGAGGAGGGTTTCGCGCCCACCCTTGAGAAACCAGCAGGCGGCCACCAGCAGGCCGATCACCCCGAATACCACGCCGATGCCCAGCTGGAAGAAACCGGCGCAGAGCAGCCCCAGGGCGATCCAGAAGGCGATGCGCAGGCCGAAGGAGGACACCCGCAGGATGATGGCCGAGCCGAGGATGACGATGGCCGTCAGCGCCAGCCCCACGGTGCCGGAGAACAGCGGCGTGCGCCCTGAAAACAGCAGGTAGATCAGCACCGCGAGGGGGATCAGCAGGTACCAGCGCTCCTTCACCGCGCCCCAGGCGCTGGGACACTGGTCCTTGGGCAGCCCCACCAGGTTCGAGCGGCGCGCCTCCAGGTGGACCATCCAGAACACCGAGCCGAAGTACAGCAGCGCCGGGATCAGCGCCGCCTTGGCCACCTCGAAGTACGGGACGTTGATGGTCTCGGCCATGATGAAGGCGACCGCGCCCATCACCGGCGGCATGATCTGGCTGCCCATGCTGGCGGTCGCCTCCACGCCGCCGGCGAAGGCGGGCTGGTAGCCGAAGCGCTTCATCAGCGGGATGGTGAACTGCCCGGTGGTGACCACGTTGGCGACGCCGGAGCCGGTGATGGTGCCCATCAGCGCCGAGGACACCACCGAGACCTTGGCCGGACCGCCCAGCTTGTGGCCGAACAGGCCCAGGGCGAAATCGGTGAACAGCCTGATCATCCCCGCCTGTTCGAGGAAGGCGCCGAACAGGATGAACAGGAAGATGTAGGTGGCCGACACGTAGGTGGGCGTGCCGTACAACCCTTCGGTGCCGAAGGAGAGCTGGTTGACGATCTGGTCCAGGCCGTAGCCCCGGTGGGCCAGGTCGCCGGGCAGGTACTGGCCCAGCAGCCCGTAGGCGAGGAAGAGGCCGCAGATCAGCGGCAGGGCGATGCCCATCACCCGCCGCGCCGCCTCGAACACCAGCGCGATGAGCAGCAGGCCGATCACCATGTCGGCGCCGGTCAGGTCGCCTGAGCGCTGGATCAGGTCCGCCTCGAACACCCACTGGTAGGCGGACGTGGCGGCGCCCGCCAGGGCCAGCACCCAGGCCAGGGGCTGCCAGGGACGCCCACGTCCCCAGCCCGGGTAGCTGAGGAATACCAGCATCAGCAGAAAGCCCACGTGCACGGCACGGAGAATCTGCGTGGAGACGGGGTGGAAGGCGGCGGTGACGATCTGGAAGACGGAGAAGAGCAAGGCGACGGCGAACAGCGTCCGGGGCCAGTCGCCGACGCTGGCCGCCAGTTGGGAATGATCCTGGGTCATGCAGGCACCTCTACTGCCAGGTGGACCGCCCAGCGGAGCGGCCGAAAGGCCGGTGCCGGGGCGGCACCGGCCAGGTCCGTCACTTGAGCACACCGGCTTCCTTGTAGAAGCGCTCGGCGCCCGGGTGCAGCGGAATCGGCAGGTTCTGCGCAGCGCTGTCCAGCCTGATGTCCTTGGCCGCGGAATGGGCGTTGCCCAGGCGCGGCAGGTTGTCGAACATCAGCTTGGTCATCTGGTACGCCAGCTCATCCGACACACCCTCGTGGGTCACCAGGATGTTGGTGATGGCCACGGTCTTCACGTCCAGCTCCTGGCCGTCGTAGGTCCTGGCCGGAATGGTGGCGGGCTGGTAGGCGGCGTTGCCGATCTTCGCGGTCACCTCGGCGGGCACCTCGACGAAGCTGATCGGCATGCTCGCGGCCAGGTCGCGGATGGCCGCCATGCCCAGGCCCGAGGACTGCAGGGTGGCATCCAGCTGACGGTTCTTGATCAGCTCCACGGACTCGGCGTACGGCAGGAATTCCACCTTGCCCATGTCCTCGTAGCTGAGCCCCGCCGCCGCGAAGATGGCCCGGGCGTTCAACTCGGTACCGGACTTGGGCGCCCCCACGGAAATGCGCTTGCCCTTGAGGTCCGCCAGGGTCTGGATGCCGGACTCCTTGCTGGCGACGATCTGGATGTAGTTCGGGTAGGTGGCGGCGATGGCGCGCAGCTTCTTCAGCGGCGCCTTGAAGCCCGCGTCTTCCACCCCGTTCCAGGCATCGGCGACCGAGTCGCCCAGGGCCAGGGCCAGCTCGCCACGGCCCGCCTGCAGCAGGTTGAGGTTCTCCACCGAGGCCTTGGTGGCCTGTACCGAGGTCTTGGAGCCCTCGATGCCGCCGCCGTAGATCTGCGACAGGCCGACCCCGATGGGGTAGTACACCCCGCTGGTGCCGCCGGTGAGGATATTGATGAAGGTGGGGGCGGCCAGGGCCGCGGCGCTGGCCGCCAGGGCGGAAACGAAGGCAATGGAACGGATCGAGTGGCGCAGTCGCATGGGGGGACTCCCTTCTTGTTGTCATGGTCTCGAACCCAAGACTCTAGACCATGGGACGGAGGGGACGCAGCCCAGGCGCACCGAGCCAAAAGTTGCATTGCGCCCAGGCCCGGAATGGTGTTTGCACCCCCGCCCTTCTCCCCCGCCACGGCGGCCGGCCCCGGCACGACCGCCACCCGGTCCCGACCCGTCGCGCGCCGTGCCTGGCGGAAAAATCTGGTGGAAATTTACCGCTGCCGAGGAAGCCTGCGGCGCAGTACCTTAACCGCCGGAACATTCTCGAGAGACGGCAATGGACTCGATCACCCAGGCGGTACTCGGTGCCACCCTCCAGGGCGCCATGCTGGGGCGCTGGCAGGGGCGCAAGGCGCTGCTCTACGGTGCGGCACTGGGCACCCTGCCTGACCTGGACGTGGTGATCCGCTACAGCGACGCGGTGGCGGCCATGACCTATCACCGGGGCTTCAGCCACTCGATCTTCGTCCTCTCCGCCCTCGCCGTCCTGCTCACCCTGCTGATCCGACGATGGCGGCCGAATCCGGACTATTCGACGCAGAGGCTCTTCATCGCCCTCTGGCTGGTGCTGGTCACCCATCCGCTGCTGGACAGCTTCACCAGCTATGGCACCCAGCTGTTCTGGCCCTTGCAGACGCCGCCCATCGCCTGGTCCAGCGTCTTCATCATCGACCCGCTCTACACCCTGCCACTGCTGCTGGCGGTGCTCGCCGGCCTGGCGTTCGGCCTGAAGGACCGCACACCACGCCTGCCCCTGGCCGCCCTGGCGCTGTCCAGCCTGTACCTGGCCTTCAGCCTGGGCGGCAAGTTCATGGCGGAGCAGCGGGTCGCGGACGTCTTGGAGCGGGAGGGCATCCGTCCCCAGGCGGTCTTCAGCTCACCGACACCGTTCAACACGCTGCTCTGGCGGGTGGTGGTGCTGGAGGGCGAGGACTACCACGAAGCGCTGGTGAGCTGGTTCGACCAGGCGCCGCCGGTGCTGGAGCGCATCCCCCGGGGCACCGACCTGGCCCGTGGGCTGCGGGACTCGCCGCAGCACCTGCGGCTGGCCTGGTTCACCCACGGCATCCTGCGCTACGACCGGATCGACCAGGCGCTGGTGGTGACCGACCTGCGCCTGGGCATGACCGGTTTCCACCCCTTCCGCTTCATCCTCGCCGAGCATCGTGACGGACGCTGGCAGCCCCTGGCCCAAGCGCGCCGCTGGCCCACCGACCGGGGCGACGCGGAGCGCCTGAAGCTGCTCTGGCAGCGCGTCTGGCAGCAGGACCAGGCCGTGCCGCTGGCAAGCTGGGCGGGCCTGCTGCGGCAGTAGCGGCACGCCAGCCCACGGGCCGTCCAGGCTGCACTACGCTTCCCTGCATCGAACTCCGGCGCATGGGGAAGGGACATGAAGATAAAACAGAGAATGGTTGCCTCCGGTGTGATCAGCGTGCTCGCCGCTGCCCTGCTGGGCAGCATTGGCTACTGGGGACAAACCCGCCTGGCCGGGTCGCTGGCGGAGAACCAACTGAGCGTCACCGCCCTGCGCAACCATCTGGAAGGCGACATGATGCACGACGCCCTGCGCGCCGACGTGCTGGCGGCGCTGGTCGTGCAGCCGGGAGATGAGGCCGCCGCGCGCCAGGTGCGCGAAGACCTGGCCGAGCACAGCCAGTGGTTCCGCCGCACCCTCGGAGACAATGCCAGGCTGCCGCTGCCGGGCGAGATCCAGAGTGCCATCGCCGAGTCCCAGCCCGCCCTGGAGCGCTACATCGGCGAGGCGGAACGCATCGTCGAGCTGGCCCTGCGGGATACCCAGGCGGCCCGCGCGGAGCTGCCGGCCTTCGACCAGAGCTTCGGCGAGCTGGAGGAAAAGAACGAGGCCCTGAGCGGTCGTATCGAAGCCCATGCGACCAAGACCCGCGAGGACGGCGAAGCGGCGGTGCGCAGTGCCGCCGCCTGGCTGGTAGGCGGGCTGCTGCTGGTGATCGGCCTGCTCTGCCTGGTCACTGGCCAACTGATGCGCACCGTGCTGCGTCCCCTGGAAAAGACCGTCGGCGTGGCCCGAGCCATTGCCCAAGGCAATCTGCTGCAACCTGTGAGCATCGACAGCGACGACGAGGCCGGCCAGTTGCAGCGGGCACTGGCCGAGATGCAGGACAACCTGCGGCAGATGATCGCCAGCATCCGTAGCGAGAGCGAGGAGCTGCGCGGCACCGCCCACCATCTGAGCGAGACGTCGCAACGCATCGTCGACGGTGCCGGCGAGCAATCCGACAGCGCCACCAGCATGGCTGCGGCCATGGAGCAGATGATCGCCAATATCGGCCAGATCGCCGCACATGCGCGCAACGCCCAGGGGATTTCCGCCCACTCGGAGTCACTGGCGGGAAGCGGCGGCCAGGTGATCCTCGGAGTGGTGGAAGGCATGAGCCGCATCGCCGAGGCGGTCAACCGGTCATCCACCACCATCACCGCCCTCGGCCAGTCTTCCGAGGAAATCCACTCCATCATCCAGGTGATCAAGGGTATCGCTGAGCAAACCAACCTGCTGGCACTGAACGCGGCGATCGAGGCAGCACGCGCCGGCGAGGCCGGTCGTGGCTTCGCCGTGGTGGCGGACGAGGTGCGCAACCTGGCGGCACGCACCGCCCAGTCCACACAGGAGATCACCGGCATGATCCAGCGTATCCGCGAGACCACGCAGCAGGCCGTGGACAGCATGCAGACCGGGGTGGAGCGGGTGCAGTTCGGCGTCGGCCTGGCGCGGCAGGCGGGGGACTCGATCAGCGAGATCCGCGACGGTGCCCAGCGCGCCGCCGAAGTGGTGGAGGAGATTTCCCAGACCATCGGCGAGCAGTCCAAGGCCAGCAACGAGGTGGCTCACCGGATGGAGCTGATCGCCCAGATGTCGCGCAGCAACAGCGACGCCATGCGCGAGCTGGCCCGCTCCGCCGAACGCCTGGATCAGGTGGCCAGCACCATGCAGTCCTCGGTGGCACGCTTCCAGATCTGAACGGCGGACGGCAAAGGGCCGCCCGCAGGCGGCCCGATGGCTCAGGAACAGGGATGCGTCAGGCGGCGGCCCTGAGCACATCCTTGAGGACCGGCAGGGGCAGCGCCTGGGCGCCGCTGATGGCCAGGTCGCAACGATGGCCGGCGGCTTCCACCAGGCGCAGCAGATCGGCGGCGGGCAGTTGCCCGGCGTTGAACTGCAGGTCCAGCTTCTTCGTCGCACCCGCCGCTTCCAGGGCCGAGGCCAGGCCCCCGACATCCACGCCCTGGGCGCTGCTCACGCTGACGGAGGTGCTGATACCGGCTGCCTCGATAGCCTGCACCAGGCCCGCCGCCGGGATCTGCGCGCCGTTGTACTCGATGCTCAGCTGGCGGGTATTGCCCGTGGCTTCGATGGCCGCCAGCAAGCGGCCAGCGGCGATGGCCTCGGCGGTGTTCAGCCGTATCCGGGTGTTGGTGCCGGCGGCCGCGACCAGCTGAGGCAGCTGCGCCTCATCCACCTGGCCGCCGTTGAAGGACAGGCTCAGGTGCTTGCCATCCCCCGCCCCCAGCATCAGGGCCTGGAGCTCGTCCCGGTCCAGCGCATGGGCGGTGTTGATGGCGATGTCGGTGCTGGCGCCTGCGGCTTCCAGGGCCTGGATCAGGTTGGCGGCCGGTTGCGCGCCCCCCAGCTCGACCGCGAGGTTGCGCTCGTCGCCGGCGGCCTGGAGGGTGGCCAGCAGGGTGTCCAGGGTCAGGGACTGGGATGCGCCGAGACCGATGTCCACCTGGCGGCCGGCGGCGTCCAGGGCGGCGCGCAGGGCTTCCTCGGTGGCCCGGGCGCCGCTGAAGCTGGCCCGCAGGGACTTGCCGTCACCGGCGGCGGCGATGGCGGTGATCAGTGCGGCGGGTTTGACCGCCTGGGCGGCGCCGATGTCCACGCGGGTGCGGTCGCCGGCGAAGCTCACGGCCTGTTGCAGGCTGCGGGGATCGAGGCGGGCACCGTCGAAGCCGAGCACGAGGTTCTTCTCGGCACCGGCTGCGCTCAGCACCGAGAGCAGGTTGCTGGCGTCCAGATCGTGGGCGGCGGAGTAGTGAATGGTGGTGTTCTCCCCGGCGGCGAGGATCGCCTGGCGCAGGGTGTTGATCGCAACGGAACCATCAAAGTGCAGGGTCAGTTTCATGTCCGTTCTCCTGTACGGGTCCTAGAGACGAACGCCCAACCATACATGGATTGCCCTGCTTAACAAGCCGAAAAATCCCGAAACATCCCAGGATTTATCCGAAAATAGCCACAAATAACTACGAAAAACGACACACAAGGGCCCGTCACCCTGGAGCCTGTAGGAGCCGGCTTGCCGGCGAACGGCGCGGATTGCTTCGCGAGCAAGCTCGCTTACAGGGATGGGGTGATCGTAGGAGCCGGCTTGCCGGCGAATGGCGGGGCACCATTCGCCGGCAAGTTTCTACGCTCAGCCCCGCACCAGCTCCATCCGCACGCGAGGCGCCAGCAGCTCACCCACCAGGGCCAGCACGCCGATGGCACCGACGATCCAGTACCAGCGGGCGATCGGGTCGAAGCTCAGCCAGCCCAGGGCGTTGAGGAACACCATCAGGATCAGCACCGGGCTGACGTAGCGAACCATGAACAGCCACAGTGCATAACCGGCGGCGCCCAGGCCCAGTTCGTTGCGCATGATCTCGGGGCGCAGGCAGTAGCCGGCCAGGATCACCATCAGAATGCCGCCCAGGGGCATCATCCAGCGCGACGTCAGGTAGTCCAGGCCATCGAACAGGGTGGTGCCGAACAGCTTCCACTCCGCGCCGACGTTGAACGACAGCATCGCCAGCAGGCTGATCACCAGCAGCACGGCACCGGAGGCCAGGGCCGCGCGACCACGGCTGACACCGTACTTCTCGTTCAGATAGGCCACCACCGCCTCGATCATGGAGATGGCGGAGGTCAGGGCGGCCACCGAGACCATGGCGAAGAAGAGCACGCCGAACAGGGTCCCCATGGGCATCTGCTGGAAGGCCAGCGGCAGGCTCATGAAGATCAGGCCCGGGCCGGCACTGGGGCTCATGCCATTGGCGAAGATCACCGGGAAGATGGCCAGGCCCGCCAGCAGCGCGACGCAGGTGTCGGCGATGGCGACGACAAAGGTGGTGCGCGCGATGGATTGGCCGTCCGGCAGGTAGGAGCCATAGGTGAGGATGGCGCCGGACGCCAGGCTCAGGGTGAAGAAGGCGTGGCCCAGGGCAGCCAGCAGCGCCTCGCCGGTGAGCTTGGTGGCGTCGAAGGTGAACAGGAAGTCGAAGCCCTGGCGGAAGCTGCCGCTGGTCCAGGCATAGCCCACCAGCACCAGCAGCATCACCGCCAGCCCCGGCATCATCCAGCGGAACGCACGCTCCACGCCGGCCTGCACGCCTTTGCCGACGATCCACAGGGTCAGCAAGGACACCAGGACGCTCCAGCCACCCAGTTGCCACGGGTTGGCATTGTGGCCCTCGAACACCTGCGCCAGGCTGTCGACGCTACTGGCCACCAGCGCGCCGCTGAGCATCTTCCAGGTGTAGGCGAAGGCCCAGCCGTCCACGACCACGTAGAAGCAGAGAATCATGAAGCCGGCCAGCATCGCCATCAGGCCGACACCCCGCCAGAGCGGATTGCCGTTGTTCTCGCGCACCACCCGGGCGATGGCATCGATGGGGCTGCCACGGCCACGGCGACCCAGGGCGATCTCGGTCATCATCACCGGGATGCCGATGGCCAGGATGCAGGCCAGGTACATCAGCACGAAGGCCCCGCCGCCGTACTCACCGGTGATGTAGGGGAATTTCCAGATATTGCCCAGGCCCACGGCCGAGCCGGTTGCAGCGAGGATGAAGCCCCAGCGGGACAGCCAGAGGTTCTTGGGTTTTTCACGAGTCATGCGCCACCTGTTGTTTTTATCGTGACGGAAAATCAACCCGCCGGGCTTGTGGTCCGGCGGAGGTTTGCAAGGCGGGTAGAGCCTCTTACTGCGCGTCCGGCTGCACCTCCGGCGCAGCCTTCCTGAACGCTTCGAGGGCGTCGCAGCGCGCAGCGATATCGAGGATGCGCGGATAGGCCGACAGGTCACAGTCGAAGCGCCGCGCGTTGTACACCTGAGGGATCAGGCAGGCCTCCAGGTAACCCGGCCGGCTGCCCAGGGAAAGCCGGCCGCCGAAGGGCTCCAGCCCCTTCTCCACGGCGGCCAGGCCGAGCCCCACCCAGTGGCGGTACCAGGCCTTCCTGGCGGCATCGCCTACCCCCAGTTCGGCCTCGAGGTACTGCAGCACCCGCAGGTTGTTCAGCGGATGCAGGTCGCAGGCGATGTGCAGGGCGAGGGAGCGGACCAGGGCGCGCTGGGCCGGTTCGGCCGGCAGCAGGGCCGGCACGGGGAAGGCTTCCTCCAGGTATTCGAGGATGGCCAGGGACTGGGCGATGCGCACTTCGCCACCGGCGTTGCCGGCGTCCACCAGCAAGGGCAGCAGGCCCTGGGGATTGAGTTCGCGATAGGCCTCCTGGTGTTGCTCGCCACCGTTGCGCACCAGGTGCACCGGCTCCTGGCGATAGGCCAGGCCCTTGAGTTCGAGGGCGATTCGCACGCGGTAGGCGGCACTGGAGCGCCAGTAGCCGTAGAGGGTGAGTTCGGTAGTCATGGCAGCGGGCCGTTTCTTGTTTGCGTCATCTCACTCTGGCAGCGCCCCGGGAACAAGGCGTGTCGCAGGGCGATGGACGGCGTCGCCCGGCCGATCCGGAACGTTTTCCTGACAGCCCGGAATAACCCTCGCGGCCAGGGGCCATGCGCCCGGGCGTCGTAACGATAAGTTGACAGTGCGTCACGCCAGGCTTCCAGCCGAGCCGCGAGGGCCCCGACCAACGGTGATTTGCAGGGAGGATGGCGCTGTGCCATATGTCTGCGACGACCCTCGACCGCAAGGACGCCCCGGATGGGACTCGACGAGCGCTATGACACCCTGGTGAACCTCTGCTACGAGTGCGTACTCGACGCCGCCGCCTGGAAGCCGCTGCTGGAGCGGCTGGCGGCGGCCACCGGCTACCAGATGGGCGCCCTGCTCTTTCTCGACCGCCACGCCCAGCGGCCCCGGGTCTCGTCCCTCAACCTCTGCGACCCGGCCTCGGTGGACGCCTACAACAGCTATTACCACCAGTACGATCCGGCCAAGGAAATGCTGGTGCCCCGCCCGGTGGGCAGCTGGTACCACGATCGGGAAGACCTGGCCCCCCAGCGGATCCGCCGGGACCCCTACTACCAGGAGTTCCACCTGCCCTACGGGATGAACGCCATCTCCTGCATCAAGCTGCACGAACAGGAAGATGCCGGCACCTACCTGTCGCTGCTGACCGCCGTGGGCGCGGCCCTGCCGGAACCGGGCCATCGCGCGCTGCTGACGCGCCTCAGCCCGCACCTGCTGCGGGCCGCCCAGCTGTCCGAACGCCTGCAGGACCTGCAACGGGAGGTGGCGCGGCGGGACCTGCTGCTGGACCGCCATGGCGCCCCCGTCTGGCTGCTCAACGGCGAGGGCCGGATGCTGTTCTGCAACCGCGAGGCCGAGCAACGCCTCGGCCAGCCGGACTACCCCCTGCGACTGCGCCAGGGCCGGCTCCACGGCCAGGCGCTGGACCACCGGTTGCAGGGTCTGATCCGCCAGGCGGCCGGGCGCGACGGCAAGCGCCGTGCCGGCTGGCTGGCACTGGGCGAAGGCTCGCCCCTTCAGGTCCTGGTCACGCCCGTGCCGGAGGCCTCCGCACTGGCGGCCCCCCATCGGGGACCGCTGGCGCTGGTGACGGTGCTCGACAGCCGCCCACGCAAGGCGCTGCTGGTGGAGCTCTTCCAGCTCACCCCCGCCGAGCTGAGGCTCGTGGAACTGCTGGTCCAGGGCCTTTCTCCCGAAGACTGCGCCGAGCGCCTGCAGGTCTCCATCAACACCATCCGCACCCAGTTGCGCGCGCTGTTCCGCAAGACCGACACCCGTCGCCAGGCCGAACTGCTCCAGCTCCTCGCCCGCCTCCAGGGCGCCTGATCCCCCTTAGCACCACCGGTCAGGAAGCCCGCCGTCATTCATCTGGATGATGGCGGCGAAAGTCACATCAACTAAGGTTCACAACGGAATCAGCGTCTGCCTATATCCCGCGTGCCGGGTCGGGGAGCCCACGAATGGCCAGAGGAGGTGGCAAGTGGAAGAGGAAGAACTGAACCGGAGCATCAGGGAACAACGACAACTGCGCGAGGAACTGGCGCACATCAAATCCGAACGTGAACGCCTGCAGCTGGACCGGCCGGCCCCCTGGCCGGAAGCGCCTTCGCCGAGCAATATCCTGCCCTTCCCCGTTCGGCCCGTGGCGAGCCCCCGCATGCACTGCGGCGATCCGTGGCTGCTGGACTACCTCTATGGGGTGCCGACCGAAGCCCTGCACGGGCTGCCCGAGGAGCGGGTGCGCCAGCTCTTCGAGTTCGCCACCAGCGCCCAGGCCGCCCGCGCACTGCGCTCCCGCCGGCGCACGCTGGCCCGGTACCTGGACGACACCTGCCAGCGTCTGGGCCTCGACGCCCGCATGCTCTGCGTCGCCGGCGGCCATTTCCGCGAAGGCGAACTGGCCCGTGAACTCCGCCATGGCCGCTTCGGCGAGATGCTGGTGATCGATGACGACGGCGCGCGCCTCGAACGGGTCCACGCCGCCTACGGCCACCTGGGCGTGACCACCCGGCAGATGCAGCTGGATCAGTTGTTGACCGCCGCAAGCGACCTGGAAGGATTCGACCTGGTGTATTCGGCCGGCATCACCGAACTGCTGGACGATCGCCACTGCGAACGCCTGGTGTTCCGCCTGTTCCAGGCCCTGCGTCCGGGCGGACGCCTGCTGCTGGCCAATTTCCGGCCCGGCGTCCCGGCCATCGGCTTCCTCGAAGGCCTGCTGGACTGGCACCCCCGCTACCGCCAGGACGCCCAGATGCTGAGCCTGCTGGATGGCGTGGACTACAACGAGATCGCCTCGGCGCGGGTGTTCCACGACGTCGGCCAGCGGGTGGCCTTCCTGGAGGCGGTGAAGTACGGCTGAGGGCCCGCAGCGTCCTTCAGGAGACGACCGCGAGCACTCCGTCAGCCCTGCTGCAGATGCCCGTAGAGCTTGGCGTAGAGCCCGCCCTCGGCGATGAGCTGCTGATGATCGCCGTCCTCGGCGATATGGCCGCCGTCGAACACCAGCACCCGGTCCGCCTGCTTAACCGCCGACAGGCGGTGGGCGATGATCAGGGTGGTGCGGCCGTTGAGGAACCGCCCCAGCGCCTGGTGCAGCGCGTACTCGGTCGCCGCGTCCAAGGCCGAGGTGGCTTCGTCGAGTATCACCACCTTGGGCTCGGCCAGCACCATGCGGGCGATGGCCAGGCGCTGTCGCTGACCACCGGACAGGCGCACGCCGGACCGCCCCACCACGCTGTCCAGCCCCTGGGGCAGGTTGCGGATGGTCTCCGCCAGCTGGGCGATCTCCAGGGCTCGCCAGCAGGCCTCGTCGGTGCGCTCGCGGCCCATGGTGAGGTTGGCCCGCACGCTGTCGTTGAACAGCGCCGGATGCTGCAGCACCACCGCCACGTTGTCGCGCACCTGGGCCAGGCCGATCTCCTCGAGCCGGCAGCCGCCGTAGCGGATGGTGCCGGCCTGGGGCTGGTAGAGGCCCAGCAACAGCTGCACCAGGGTGCTCTTGCCGCCGCCGCTGGCGCCGACGATGGCCACCTTCTCGCCGGGGGCGATGGTCAGGTCGAGGCTGTCCAGCACTGGCTCGTCCGTGTAGGCGAAGCGCAGGCCGGACACCTCGATGCCCACCGTCTCGCGTCCCTTGAAGGGGTCCACGACCTGGGGGTACTGGGGTTCGTCGGCGCGGGCCAGGAGCTCGTTGATGCGGCCCAGGGCCGCCCCGGCGGCGTAGTAGGAATACTGCAGGCCGAGCAACTGCTCCACCGGGCCGATCATGAACCAGAGGTAGCTGAACACCGCCAGCATCTGGCCGATGGACAGGTCGGAGAAGAGCACCGTGAGCATGGCCGCGGCGCGGAAGAAATCGATGCCGAACTGGAACAGCAGGCCACTGGTGCGCCCCGCCGCGTCGCTCTTCCACTGGGAGGCCACGGCGTAGTCACGGACTTCCTGGGCGCGCTGGCCAAGGCGGCCGAAGAAGAAGCCCTGACGATTGCTGGTGCGCACCTCCTGGACCGCCTCCAGGGTTTCGGTGAGCGCCTGGGTGAAGCGCGCGGTGCTGTCGTTCTCCAGCTTCTTCAGGTGCTTGACCTTCTTGCCCAGCTGCACGGTGGACCAAATCACCAGCGGGTTGAACAGCAGGATCAGCAGCGCCAGCTTCCAGTGCATCCAGACCAGGATGGCGGCCGTGCCGGTCAGGGTCAGGATCGCCACCAGGAAGCGGCTGAGGGTTTCGCCGACGAACTTGTCGAGGGTGTCCAGGTCGGTCACCAGGTGAGCGGTGACGGTGCCGCTGCCCAGGCTCTCGTACTCGCCCAGGGAGACGCGCTTGAGGCGCTCGATCAGGCGGATGCGGATGCGGTAGACGATGTCCTTGGCCAGCCGCGCGAAGAGCCGCGCCTGGAGCACGTTGAACACCAGGGCCATGCCCCGCAGCAGCAGGGTGACCACCAGCATCAGGCCGATGTAGCCCACGGCGTTTTCCCAGGCCAGCGGCAGCAGATGGTCCATCACGCGCAGGGCGGCGTCGCCCCGCTCCAGCAGGACTTCGTCCACCAGCAGGGGCAGCAGCAGGGGAATAGGCACGCTGCAGAGGGTGGCGAGGACGGCGGCGAAGTTCGCCAGCCAGAGGGCCTTCTTGTGGCGCAGGGCCAGACGGCGGATCTCCGCCCAGCTCAGGCGATCAGGCATGGGCACCCCGTTCCAGCCAGCGGCCCAGCAGCGGTGCCAGTTCCTCCAGCGGCTGGTAGCCATTGGTCAGCAGCGCCAGCTGGCCCTCGCGCTCGGCCAGCAGCGTGGGGAAGCCGGCGATGCCGAGGTCCTGCACCCAGGTGAAGTCGGCGACGGTGCTTTCATGACTGGCTGCGTCATCGAAGGCGTGCGCGAACTCGATGCGGGGAATGCCGGCCTGCTCCGCCAGGGCCACCAGGGTGGAGGCGAGGGTCACATCGCGGCCTTCGGCGTAGAAGGCGTGCTGGATCAGGCGCACCAGGGGCCAGGCCAGCTCCGGCGCGAGGGTTCGCGCGACCACCAGGGCACGGCAGGCCGGCTCGGTGTCGTAGACGAAACCCTCGGGCAGCGCGCCCTCGAAACGGAAGGGTTGCCCGGTGGCGAGACTGACCGCCTGCCAGTGCTCGAGGATGTAGCGCCGGGTGTTGGCGTCCAGCGCCGCCCCATGGCCCGCGCGCAGGCCTCCGGCCACCAGGTGCAGGGGCACGCCGGCCTCCGCGGCCTGCTCGGCGAGGGCCTGGGCCACCGGGGCGAACCCCCAGCACCAGGAACACATGGGGTCCATCACGTAGAGCAGGCGGGCGTGGGTCACGCTCAGTTCTCCAGGGCTTGGCGCGGGTCGCGGCCGATGGGGTGCGGCAGGTTGCGGGCCCTGGCCAGCTCGATCTGCTTCTGACGCTCGCGCGCACTGGCGCGGGTCTTCTCGCTCAGGCTGTCCCAGCAGTGCGGGCAACTGATGCCGGGGGCGAAGTGCTCGGACTGGCGATCCTCGACGGAGATCGGGTTGCGGCAGGCGTGGCACTGGTCGTAATCGCCCTCGGAAAGATCGTGGCGCACGGTGACGCGGTTGTCGAAGACGAAACAGTCGCCACGCCAGAGGCTTTCCTCGCGGGGCACCTCCTCCAGATACTTGAGGATGCCGCCCTGCAGGTGGAACACCTCTTCGAAGCCCTGGTTCAGCATGTAGCTGGACGCTTTCTCACAGCGGATGCCGCCGGTGCAGAACATCGCCACCTTCTTGTGCACCGCCGGGTCGTAGTGGGCCTTGATGTACTCGGGGAATTCGCGGAAGGACCGGGTCTTCGGGTCCACCGCGCCCTCGAAGGTACCGATGGCCACTTCGTAGTCGTTGCGGGTGTCGATCAGCAGCACCTCGGGGTCGCTGATCAGGGCGTTCCAGTCCTTGGGCGCGACGTAGGTGCCCACCTGCTGGTTGGGATCGACGCCCGGCACGCCGAGGGTGACGATCTCCTTCTTCAGCTTCACCTTGGTGCGGTAGAAGGGCTGCTCGGAGCAGTAGGACTCCTTGTGCTCCAGGTCCGCGAAGCGCGGGTCGACCTTGAGCCAGGCCAGCAGCGCGTCGATGGCCTCGCGGGTGCCGGACACGGTGCCGTTGATGCCTTCCTCGGCCAGCAGCAGGGTGCCGCGAACGCCGTTGTCCAGCAGGGTCTTGAGCAGGGGTTCGCGCAGCGCGACGTAGTCCTTCAGGGTGACGAACTTGTACAGCGCCGCGACAACGATCTGGGTCATGCGGTAGATCCTCCAGTGGTCACCCTCGCAAAGGGTGGACCGGGCGATAGAAACGACTGCGCCGGCTGGGCCGGCGCGGTGCGAAGTCTATCAAAAAGCTGCGGGGGACTGGCTGCGTGAGATTGCCTCAGCCGCCGAGCGGATGAAACCGCATCAGTGATCCCGCTTGCTGCCACCCTGGCAGGTCGGCGACTCCGGCGCCCGTCCCTGCTCCGCCCACTCCTCGGGGGTGTAGGTATGCAGGGCCAGGGCGTGGAACTGCCCCATGAGGTCGCCGAGGGTGCCGTAGACCTTCTGGTGGCGCTTGACGGCGTTCAGGCCGGCGAACACCGGGCTGACGATCACCGCCTTGTAGTGGGTTTCCAGGCCGCGGCTGTGCATGTGGCTCTCGTCCAGCACCTCAAGGTGCAGGGGTTCGAGGGCTTCCAGGGCGCTCAGGATACGGTCACGCATGGACATCGGGGACTCCGCTTACTGCTGTTTCTTGGCCTGGGGTTGCAGCTCGTTGCCCATGTCGCTGAGCAGCTTGTTGACCTCCGGGACGGCAGACTCCAGGCGGCTCTGGGTGAGCTGGGCGGATTGCTGGGTGAGCGTCGGCATCTTTTCCAGCACCTTGCGGCCCAGGGGGGATTCGTAGAAGGCGATCAGGTCCTTCAGCTCGCTCTCGGTGAAATTGCTGGTGTAGATCTTCACCAGTTCGGGCTTCAGCTTGTCCCAGCCCACAGCCTTGTCCAGGGCGGCGTTGGCCTTGGCCTGGTAGGACTCCAGGGTGGCCTTCTTGCTGGCGGGCGCCTGGGCCTGCTCGAAGCGCTGCTGGAACATCTGCTGCACCTGGGCGTACACCGGGACGGTGAGCTTGTCGGCGCGGGCGAGCTTGAGGAAGCGCTCGGCGTCGGCGGCATGGCTGGCGGCGTCGGCCAGGACCTGGCCGCTGGCGCAGGCCAGCAGTACGGCGGTGCAGAGAACGCGAAGCTTGGTCATCGGGAATCCTTGTCTGGCCTTCGGGAGGGGGCTGCCCCTGAGCGGGCATTCTGCGCTCAAGCCGATATCCGGCTCAAGCTGAGGAAATGTCGACCACGGATCCGGGAAAATGTGCGATGACGCACCCCGTCGACCGTTGCCAAAGTGCCATCACTTGCCCATGCTTTCGCCCGCTGGAATGCTGTACCGGCGTGGGAAGTTTCCTACGCTCAACTCAAGGATCTTCAAATAAGTCCGTAGCCGGCTGGCTGACTTCGCACAAACATGGACGTGCCCGATGAATAGCCACATCTCCACCCTGTCGCCGGAGTGCCCCGCCCTCTGCGACGAACGGGGGGCGCTCGCCCCCGGCGCCATCGGCTGGTCCAGCCGTCCCCGGCTGAACTGCGCCATTCCGGGCCATTTCGGCCGACGCAAGCGCTGGAACCACTGGTGCCTCACCACCCCCCACTGGATGCTGTCGCTGACCGTGGCCGACCTCGACTACCTGGGCTACGGCGCGGCCTATTTCCTCGACCTGGACAGCGGCCGGGCCGTCGCCCACACCCAGTTGCGCCCCTTCGCCCGGGGCTGCCACCTGCCGGACACCCCGGTGGAAAGCCACGGCTTCGAGCATTCCCGGTTGCGGATCCGCATCGACGAACACCCCGGCCGACTCAGCCTGCGGGTCGAAGCGCCCGACCTGGGCGGCCAGCGGCTGCAGGCCACCCTCGACGTCCTGCGCCCGGCCCATCTGGACTCGGTCAACCTGGTGGCGCCGCTTCCGGGCGGCTGCTTCCATGCCAGCAGCCGCCAGTTGGGCCTGCCGGTCAGCGGCGAACTGCAACTGGGCGACCACCATTACCCCTGTGTCAGCGGCCAGAGCTTCGCCGCCCTGGACTTCGGCCGGGGTGTCTGGCCCTTCAACAGCCATTGGACCCGGGCGGCCTTCGCCGCGCCTGGCGGCATCGCCGGTAATTTCGGCGCCGGCTGGACCGACACCAGCGGCCTCACCGAGAACGCCCTCTGGTTCGGCGGGCGCCTGGCCAAGCTGGATCGCCCGGTGCAGATCGAGCAGGCCCCCAGCGACCCCCTCGCCCCCTGGCGGTTCTTCACCCAATGCCGCCGCGTCGATCTGACCTTCACCCCGCGCCAGTTGCACAGGGCCCATCCGCGACTGGGTCCGCTCTACGCCGACACCCGCCAGTGGTTCGGGCGCTTCGACGGGCTCCTGCGCAGCCCCGATGGCGAACGTGTGCCCGTGGCCAATGCCCTGGGCTGGCTGGGCTCCACCCGCGCACGCTGGTAATTGCCCGAGCGGTGGAACCGAGGGCCGGAGAACGGGCCTAAACTGCGGAATCAACTCCCGGAGCCTATAGCCATGAGCCGTACCGAAACCGACAGCCTCGGACCCGTCGAGGTCGCCGACGACGCCTACTGGGGCGCGCAGACCCAACGCTCGCTGGAGAACTTCGCCATCGGCGTCGAACGCATGCCGCTGGCGGTGGTGCACGCCCTGGCGCTGATCAAGAAGGCCGCCGCCCGGGTCAACGGCCACAATGGCGACCTGCCGCCGGACGTGGCGCGGCTGATCGAACAGGCCGCCGACGAGGTGCTGGCCGGCCGCCATGACGACCAGTTCCCGCTGGTGGTCTGGCAGACCGGCAGCGGCACCCAGAGCAACATGAACGTCAACGAGGTGATCGCCGGCCGTGCCAACGAACTGGCCACCGGCCAGCGCGGCGGCAAGAGCCCGGTCCACCCCAACGACCACGTGAACTTCGCCCAGAGCTCCAACGACAGCTTCCCCACCGCGATGCACATCGCCATCGCCCGCGCCGTGCAACAGGACCTGCTGCCCGCCATCGGCGAGCTGTCCGGCGGCCTGGCCGAGCAATCGGCCCGCCATGCGCACCTGGTGAAGACCGGCCGCACCCACCTGATGGACGCCACGCCCATCACCTTCGGCCAGGAACTGTCCGCCTTCGTCGCCCAGCTGGATTACGCCGACAAGGCCATTCGCGCGGCCCTGCCGGCGGTGCTGCAACTGGCCCAGGGCGGTACCGCCGTGGGCACCGGCCTGAACGCGCCCCATGACTTCGCCGACGCCATGGCCGCCGAACTGGCGGCGCTGTCGGGCCTGCACTTCGTCTCGGCGCCGAACAAGTTCGCCGCCCTCGCCGGCCATGAGCCGCTGGTCGCCCTCTCCGGCGCCCTCAAGACCCTCGCCGTGGCCCTGATGAAAATCGCCAACGACCTGCGCCTGCTGGGTTCCGGTCCCCGAGGCGGCCTGGCCGAAGTGCGCCTGCCGGCCAACGAGCCGGGCAGCTCCATCATGCCGGGCAAGGTCAACCCGACCCAGTGCGAGGCCCTGTCCATGCTGGCGTGCCAGGTCATGGGCAACGACGCCACCGTCGGCTTCGCCGCCAGCCAGGGCCACCTGCAGCTGAACGTCTTCAAGCCGGTGATCGTCCACAACCTGCTGCAGTCGATCCGGCTGCTGGCCGATGGCTGCCGCAACTTCCAGCAGCACTGCGTGGCCGGCCTGGAGCCGGACGCCGCGCGCATGGCCGAGCACCTGGAGCGCGGCCTGATGCTGGTGACCGCCCTCAACCCCCATATCGGCTACGACAAGGCCGCGCAGATCGCCAAGAAGGCCTATGCCGAAGGCACCACCCTGCGGCAGGCGGCGCTGACCCTGGGCTTCCTGACGGAGGAGCAGTTCGACGCCTGGGTCCGCCCGGAGAGCATGCTGGAGGCCGGTCAACATGGCTGAGTCGGCGAAACACGGCGCCACCCCGCTGGAAGGGGACGGCAAGCGCATCCTGCTGATCCTCGGCACCCCCAAGGCCGGCAGCCTGTGCCACGCCCTGGGCGACGCCTTCGCCCAGGGCGCCCGCAGCGAAGGCCACGTGGTGCGCCTGCTGAAGCTGGGCGAGATGCAGTTCGACCCGGTGCTGCGGGAAGGCTACGACCAGAGCCAGACCCTGGAGCCGGACCTGCTGGAAGCCCAGCGCCAGATCCACTGGGCCGAACACCTGGTGTTCGTCTATCCGGTCTGGTGGGGCGGCCTGCCGGCGCTGCTCAAGGGTTTCTTCGACCGCGTATTCCTGCCCGGCTTCGCCTTCCGCTACCGCAACCAGGGCCAGCTCTGGGACAAGCTGCTGACCGGCCGTACCGCCGACCTGCTGGTGACCCTCGACACCCCGCGCTGGTACTTCCGCTGGATCTACGGCGCCCCGGCGCACCGGCAGATGGTGCGCACCATCCTCGGCTTCTGCGGCATCAAGACCCGCCGCCTCACCGAGTTCTCCCCGGTGCGGCCCTCCTCCGAGGAGCAGCGCCAGACCTGGTTGCGCAAGGCCGAGACCCTCGGCACCCGCTGTTAGCGGCCGTTGGGAGCGGCCAGGTCGATCCGCCGCACGCGGGTAGCCCGGAGAGGGGGAGCGAGGTCGCTAACCCTCGCCGGCAAGCCGGCTCCCAGGGTGGAACACCCGCGCGTCGCGCTTGAAACCGCCCCCAGGGGCTGTCACTCCCCCGCTGCCAGTGCCGCCGCCTCGCGCCGCGTCCGCCAGCTGCGCAGCAGCGATGGCGCCAGCGCGGTGAGGGCCGAACCCACCACCACCAGCACCGCGCCGACGTAGGCGATCCAGTTGACCTGCTCCGGCTGCACATGGTCCGGCCAGAGGCTGGCACAGAGGGCGACGCTGGCGAAGGTCACCAGCGGGGTGATGGCCAGGGTGGCGCTGACCCGGGACGCTTCCCAGTGGGCCAGGGCCTCGGCGAAGGCGCCGTAGGCCACCAGGGTGTTGAGGCAGCAGGCCAGCAGCAGCCACCCCTGCAAGGGGCTCAGGGCGAACAGCTCCAGGGGATGGGCCCAGGGCGTCAGCAAGGCGGCGCAGCCGAGGTAGATCACCATCATCACCTGGGCCGAGCTCCACTGGCTGAGCAGTTGCTTCTGCGCCAGTCCATAGAAGGTCCAGACGAAGGCCGACAACAGGATCACCAGCACGCCGAGGGTGTACTGGCTCATGGACGTCAGCAGCTCCTCCAGGCGCTCGTTGAAGAACAGGCCGAAGCCCAGCACCGTGACCACCAGCCCCAGGGCCTGCCCCAGGCTGAAGCTCTCCTTGAAGATGAACAGGCTGCTCAGCAGGAAGAGGATGGGCGCCACCTGGATCACCAGCTGGGTGGTGCCGGGGCTGAGCATCTTCAGGCCCAGGAGGTAGCAGACGTAGTTGCCGGTGAGCCCGAACACCGCCAGCGCCACCAGCCCGCCGCCGCGCTTGCCCAGGGGGCGGAACGCCGGCAGCCGCCGACTGGCGCCCAGGTAGACGAACAGCAGGGCCCCCGCGACCACCAGCCGGTACCAGGTCACGGTGATGGGGTCCATGGTCTGCAGGACCTCCTTCAGCCAGATGGGCAGCACACCCCAGAGGACGGCCGTGACCAGGGCAAGGAGCAGGCCGTATACCCAACGGCCGGACGTGATGTGCATGGAAACCTCGGCAGGAACGTCCGGCAAGAAGGCCGAACGGAAAGGAAGCGGGTCATTCTAGGAGCGCCCGCGCCGGCGGCACAGGAACAGTTGTCCATCGGTCACGCGCCCAACTGTACCTGTCTGATCCGACGCCCCCGCCACCGCCCGTCGAGCCCCGGACCAAGGCCCGCCGAGGCGATTAGACTCTTAGTTCCAATAAGGATTGGGAGGTGGTCCGATGTTCGGTCGACGCGCAGTAGACATGGCGCCAGGCACCCACTACCGCAGTGAACGTGTCAGCGCCGTCAACGGGCAATACTTCTTCTCCACGCGGGAGGGAACCCTGGAAGGTCCCTTCTTCACACGGGTGGACGCGGAGCGGGAAATCGCCCTCTATATCCGCCGCATCCAACAGGCCAGTGCGCTGATGGCCCTGAGTGGACGATGACGCACACAAAGAAAAACCCGCGCCAGGCGCGGGTTTTTTTGACCCTTCGCCGAAGGCTCAGCGATAGGCCTCGAACAGCCCTGTGGCGCCCATGCCACCGCCCACGCACATGGTGACGATGCCGTAGCGCTTGCCGCGACGCTGCAGCTCGCGCACCAGGTGACCCACCTGGCGCGAACCGGTCATGCCGAAGGGGTGGCCGATGGAAATGGAGCCGCCGTTGACGTTGTACTTCTCGTTGTCGATGCCCAGGTGGTCACGGGCATACAGGCACTGCGAGGCGAAGGCTTCGTTCAGCTCCCACAGGTCGATGTCGTCCACCGACAGGCCACGGGCCTTGAGCAGCTTGGGCACCGAGTAGATCGGGCCGATGCCCATCTCGTCGGGCTCGCAACCGGCCACGGCGAAGCCACGGAAGAAGGCGCGGGGCTTGAGGCCCAGCTCGATGGCCTTGTCCAGGCTCATCAGCAGGGTCATGGAGGCGCCGTCGGACAGCTGCGAGGAGTTGCCGGCGGTGACCGAACCGTCCTCGGAGAACACCGGCTTCAGCGACGCCAGGCCTTCCAGGGTGGTATCGGCGCGGTTGCAGTCGTCGCGATCCACCACGCCGTCCAGCACCCGCTTCTCGCCGCTGGCCTTGTCCTCGACGAGGTACTTCACGCTCATCGGCACGATTTCATCGTCGAACAGGCCCTCGGCCTGGGCGCGGGCGGTGCGCTGCTGGCTCTGCAGCGCATAGAGGTCCTGGGCCTCGCGGCTGACGTTGTAGCGCCGGGCGACGATCTCGGCGGTCTGCCCCATGGGGTAGTAGATGCCGGCGTGCTCCAGCTTCAGGCGCGGGTTGACGAAGTTGTCCTGGTTGATGCTCTTCAGGGTCAGGGTGATGGACTCGACGCCGCCGGCCACCATTACATCGCTGCAGCCGGAGGCGATCTGGTTGGCGGCGATGGCGATGGCCTGCAGGCCGGAGGAGCAGTAGCGGTTCAGGGTCATGCCGGCAACGCCGATCCCGAGGCCGGACAGCACCGCCACGTTGCGGCCGATGTTGTGGCCCTGGGCGCCCTCGTTGGAACCGGCCCCCACCACGCAGTCGTCCACCAGGGCGGGATCGAGGTCGTTGCGCGCCAGCAGCGCGTTAACGCAGTGGGCGGCCATGTCATCGGGCCGGGTCATGTTGAACTTGCCACGGAAGGACTTGGCCAGGCCGGTCCGGACGCTGTCGACTATCACCACTTCACGCATGACGCACCTCGTTCTTGTCGGGATGGGAATGGCGCGAGCATAGGGTCGCCCCATGAAGCCCCACCACGATCATTCACCTCGCGTATGCGGGGGCATCCGGTCTCAGTCCTTGGCGAAGGCCGCCTCCAGCGCCTGGTTAAGGGTACGCAGCACCTTGACGCGGGCGTAGCGCTTGTCGTTCGCCTCCACCAGGGTCCAGGGCGCGATCTCGGTGCTGGTGCGGTCCACCATGTCGCCCACCGCGTCGACGTAGTGGTCCCATTTGTCGCGGTTGCGCCAGTCATCCTCGGTGATCTTGTAGCGCTTGAAGGGGATCTCCTCACGCTCCTTGAAGCGCGCCATCTGGGTTTCCCGGTCGATGGACAGCCAGAACTTCACCAGCACGATGCCGTAGTTGTGCAACTGCTCCTCGAAGTCGTTGATCTCGCCGTAGGCGCGCAGCCAGTCGGCCTGGGAACAGAAGCCCTCGACCCGCTCCACCAGCACCCGGCCGTACCAGGAGCGGTCGAAGATGGTGAACTGCCCCCGAGCCGGAACATGGCGCCAGAAACGCCACAGGTAGGGCTGGGCGCGCTCCTCTTCGGTGGGCGCGGCGATGGGGACGGTGCGGTACTGGCGCGGGTCCAGGGCGCCGGTGACGCGGCGGATGGCCCCGCCCTTGCCCGCCGCGTCATTGCCTTCGAACACCGCCATCAGGGCATGGCCGCGCATGCGCTTGTCGCGCATCAGGCCATTGAGCCGGGCCTGTTCGGTGGCCAGTTGCTCCTTGTAGTCGTCCTTGTCCAGCTTGAGCCCGAGGTCCAGGCTGGCCAGCAGGCTGCGGTTGTCCAGGCTGGCCACCAGCGGTGCGGCGTGAGGGTGCGGCTGGGCGCGGTCCTTGCGCTTGAGGGCGGCCTGCAGGCCCTCCAGGATGATGCGGCCGACACTCAGGCTGCGGTAGTTCTCGTCGTAACCCTCGATCACGTACCAGGGCGCGTAATCGCGGCTGGTGCGCCGCAGGACCCGCTCGCCGAAGCGCACGAAGCGGTCGTAGACCTCGCTCTGCTTCCAGTCCAGGGGGTTCAGCTGCCAGCTCCGCTGGGGATCCTTCTCCAGGGTCTTGAGCCGCTCCTTCAACTGCTTCTTGGACAGGTGGAACCAGAACTTGAAGATCAGCGCCCCTTCGTCGCAGAGCATCCGCTCGAAGTTCTCGGTGTCGTGGATGGCCTGGTCGAGGCGGGCGTCCTTGATGTCCCCCTCGACCCGCGCGTGGAGCATCTGGCTGTACCAGTTGCCGAAAAAGATGCCGATGCGCCCCTTGGGCGGCAGCTTGCGCCAGAAGCGCCACTGCGGCGGCCGTGACAGCTCCTCGTCGGTGGGACGGAGGAAGCTCTCCACATTGATCAGGCGCGGGTCCATCCACTCGTTGAGCAGCTTCACCGTTTCGCCCTTGCCGGCGCCCTCGATGCCGTTGATCAGGATGAGCACCGGGAAGCGGGCCTGCTGGCTGAGCTCGAACTGGGCCTCCAGCAAGGCCTCGCGCAGCTCCAGAACGGCCTTTTCATAAGTTTCCTTGTCGATGGAGTGGCCGATCTCGGCGGATTCGAACATGGGGACCTCCTTGGCGTGATGGAGAAAAGGTAGCGGAAGCCTCGTGCCGCCGCCCAGCGCTTCCACGAAAGCCGTGACGGACACCCCTCCCGGGCTCTCCGAAGCGCCCTGTCGATCGGCTACTATTCGCGCTTCGCCGTCACGGAACACCCCATGTCCGACTTCCATCACGCCCGACTCGACTGGGACGACCAGGGCCAGCCGCTGTCCCGCGAGTTCGACGATGTCTACTTCTCCCCCGCCTCGGGCATCGAGGAAACCCGCCATGTCTTCCTCGCCGGCAACGACCTGCCACGGCGCTTCGCCGCGCTGCCGGCGGGCGGACGCTTCACCCTGGGTGAAACCGGCTTCGGCACCGGCCTGAACTTCCTCTGCACCTGGCAGCTGTTCGAGCGCGAAGCGCCGCAGGACGCCCGCCTGCACTTCGTCAGCGTGGAAAAATTCCCCCTCACCCGCGACGACCTGCGGCGCGCCCTCGCCCTCTGGCCGGAGCTGGCGCCCCAGGCCGACCCGTTGCTGGACCAGTACCTCGCCGTCCACCCCGGCTTCCAGCGCTTCAACCTGGCCGACGGCCGCGTCACCCTGACCCTGCTGATCGGCGATGCCCTGGACTGCCTGCCGGAACTGGATGCCCCCATCGACGCCTGGTTCCTCGACGGCTTCGCGCCGGCGAAGAACCCGGAGATGTGGTCTCCGGCGCTCTTCGCCGAACTGGCGCGGCTGTCCCATCCGGGCACCACCCTGGCCACCTTCACGGCCGCCGGTTTCGTGCGCCGGGCCCTTAAGGACGCCGGCTTCGCCATCCGGCGCACCCCGGGATTCGGCAAGAAGTGGGAGATGAGCCAGGGGCGCTACGAGGGCCCCGCCCGCACTGACGGCAAACCCTGGTTCGCCCGCCCCGATTTCGTACCGGCACGCCGCGAGGCCCTGGTCATCGGCGCCGGCCTCGCCGGTTGCGCCAGCGCCGCGAGCCTCGCCGCCCGTGGCTGGCAGGTGACCCTGCTGGAACGCCACGACGCCCCCGCCCGGGAAGCCTCGGGCAATCCCCAGGGCGTGCTCTACCTCAAGCTGTCCGCCCATGGCACGCCCCTGTCACGGCTCATCCTCAGCGGTTTCGGCCATACCCGGCGGCTGTTGCAACGGCTGCGGCCCGGCAGCGACTGGCAGCCCTGCGGCGTGCTGCAGCTGGCCTTCGACGACAAGGAAGCCCAGCGCCAGGCGAAGCTCGCCGATGCCTTCCCGAGCGACCTGCTGCGTCCGCTGGACCGCGCCGAGGCCGAGGCCCTGGCCGGTGTCGAACTGCCCGCCGGCGGCCTGTTCTACCCGGAGGCCGGCTGGGTCCACCCGCCGGCGCTGTGCCGCGCACTCGTCGCGCATCCCCGCATCCGCCTGGTCACCCACCGCGAAGCCCTGGAACTTCGCCGTGAGCATGGCCAGTGGCAGGCCCTGGCCGGAAACGACCTCATCGCCGAGGCCCCGGTGGTGGTGCTCGCGGGCGCCGCCGAGGTCACCCGCTTCCCCCAGGCCGCCGGCCTGGCCCTCAAGCGCATTCGCGGCCAGATCAGCCGCCTGCCGGCCACCGCCGACAGCGCCCGGCTCGCCACCGTGGTCTGTGCCGAAGGCTATGTGGCACCGCCCCGCGAGGGCGAACACACCCTCGGTGCCAGCTTCGATTTCCACGCCACGGACCTCGAACCAAGCGTCGCCGAACATGCCGGTAACCTTCGGCTACTTGAAGAGATATCACCCGATCTTGTACGCCGCCTGGATGCCGAGAACCTGGACCCGGCCACACTCGAAGGCCGCGCCGCCTTTCGCTGCACGACGCCGGACTACCTGCCCATCGTCGGCCCCCTGGCGGACGCGGACGCCTTCGCCGAGGCCTACGCCGTGCTGGCCCGGGACGCCCGCCAGGTGCCGGACGTTCCCGCGCCCTGGCATGAAGGGCTGTACCTGAACAGCGCCCACGGCTCCCGGGGGCTGATCACCGCGCCGCTCGCCGGCGAGCTCTTGGCCGCCTGGCTGGATGACGAACCCTTGCCGGTGCCGCGTAGCGTGGCCGAGGCCTGCCACCCCAACCGATTCGCCCTGCGCCGGCTGATTCGCGGGCAGAAGGGCTGAGCCCCGGGGGCCTCTCTACTCCTCTTCCTCCTCCGGCGTATCGAACAGCTCGGCGGCCCGCAGCAGGGCCGCCAGCAGCGCATGCCGCTCCCACTCCAGCAGGCCGGCGAAACGCTCCAGAACATGCTCGGGCAGCAGCGGCGGCGCCTTCTCCAGCGCCTCGCGCCCGGCCGCCGCCAGCACCAGCCAGTGCTTGCGCCGGTCCCGCTCATCCCGCCGACGCATCAGAAGGCCACGGCTTTCCAGGCGATCCAGCACGCCGGACAGGGACGCCTGGGTCAGGCTCACCTCCCGCGCCAGCTGACTGGCGGTCAGCTCGCCATGGCCGGCGAGGATGCGCAGGATCAGCAACTGGACGGGGGTGAGTTCGCCGTAGCGGGCCAGCCGCTTGGCGTGAACCTCGGTGACCTGCTGCAGGCGCCGCAGGCCCTTGAAAACGGCCAGCGCGTAGGCATCGGCCAAGACCTTGGGATAGAGGTCTTCGGTCATTCCAACCTCCTTGGCTGATAGCGAATTGTCATCCAACTGTTCCATAAATTACTTTGACCTGAAAGTATTTTTCTGCTTAGGTAAAAAACGTGCCCCGGGCGCACACCCCTCCCCAACGGCAATCCGGTAAGGAACAATGTGCGGCATAGCTGGAGAACTTCGTTTCGACAAAACACTGGCCGATCTTGCAGCGGTCGAACGCATCACCCACAAAATGGCGCCTCGCGGCCCCGACAGCCAGGGTTTCCACAGTCAGGGCCCCATAGCGCTGGGCCATCGCCGGCTGAAGATCATGGATCTCGCCGACGCCTCAGGCCAACCCATGCTGGACCCTCACCTGGGCCTGGCCATGGTCTTCAATGGTTCCATCTATAACTATCCAGAGCTACGCGCCGAACTCCTTGGCCTGGGCTACCGCTTCTTCTCCGAAGGCGATACCGAGGTGCTGCTCAAGGCCTGGCACGCCTGGGGCAAGGACATGCTGCCCAAGCTCAACGGCATGTTCGCCCTGGCCATCTGGGAGCGCGATACCCAGCGCCTGTTCCTCGCCCGCGACCGTCTCGGCATCAAGCCCCTGTACCTCTCGCGCACCGACCGGCGCCTGCGCTTCGCCTCCAGCCTGCCGGCCCTGCTCCAGGGCGGCGACCTGGATACCAGCCTGGACCCGCAGGCGCTCAACTTCTACCTCAACTTCCACTCCGTGGTGCCGGCCCCGCGCACCCTGGTCAAGGGCGTGGAGAAACTGCCCCCGGCCAGCTGGATGCAGGTGGACGCCGACGGCAACCTCAGCCAGGGCCTCTGGTGGCAACTGGACTACGGCCCCCGCGAGGACGAACTGAACCTCGGCTTCGACGACTGGCGCGACCGCCTGCTCGGCAGCCTGCGCGACGCCGTCGCCATCCGCCAGCGCGCCGCCCGCGAAGTGGGCGTGCTGCTCTCCGGTGGCGTGGACTCCAGCCTGCTGGTGGGCCTGTTGGCGGAGTCCGGCGTGGAGCGGTTGCCCACCTTTTCCATCGGTTTCCAGGATGCCGGTGGCGAGCGCGGCGACGAATTCGAGTATTCCGACCTGATCGCCCGCCACTACGGCACCCGCCACCAGCAGCTGCGCATCGGCGAACACGAAGTGCTGGAGCAGTTGCCCGCCGCCTTCGACGCCATGAGCGAACCCATGGTGAGCCACGACTGCATCGCCTTCTACCTGCTCTCCCGCGAGGTCTCGAAGCACTGCAAGGTGGTGCAGAGCGGCCAGGGTGCCGACGAACTCTTCGGCGGCTACCACTGGTACCCGCCCCTGGCGGACACCCGGGATCCGTTCAACAGCTACCGCGCCGCCTTCTTCGACCGCAGCCACACCGAATACCAGTCCACCGTGACCCCCGCCTGGCTCACCGACGACCTGGCCGGCGACTACGTGCGCCAGCACTTCGAGCGCCCCGGCGCCCTCGACCCGGTGGACAAGGCGCTGCGCCTGGACAGCACCCTGATGCTGGTGGACGACCCGGTGAAACGGGTGGACAACATGACCATGGCCTGGGGCCTGGAGGCGCGGGTGCCCTTCCTCGACTACCGCGTGGCCGAACTGTCCGCGCGCATACCGTCACGCTTCAAGCTGGGCGACGGCGGCAAGGCGGTGCTCAAGGCCGCCGCGCGCCAGGTCATTCCCGCCGCGGTGATCGACCGGCCCAAGGGCTACTTCCCGGTGCCGGGCCTGAAGCACCTTGAGGGTCGCACCCGCGAATGGGTGCGTGAACTGCTGCTGGACCCGAGCCAGGACCGGGGCCTGTTCCAGGCCACGATGCTCGAGCGCCTGCTGGCCAGCCCGGCGGAAGACATCACCCCGCTGCGCGGTTCCAAGCTCTGGCAGATGGCCGCCCTCAACCTCTGGCTCAACCAACAGGGACTCTGAACAACAATGAAAGCCCATCCCCTGCACAGCCAGCGCCTGCTGCGTGGCCAGGCGCCGTCCTACCAGCGCCTGCAGGCACGCCTGGCCGAAGACCACCGGGCGCCGCCCGCCTCGCCGCAGATCCTCCACTGCGGCTGGGGGCGCCTGCTCCTCGGCCACACCTTCGCCGAACCGCTGAGCCTGGCCCGCGAGCTGCTGGACGAACGCCCCGGCGAGCGCGACATCGCCCTCTACGTGGCCGCGCCCCAGCAGGTGCTGGCCCAGGCCCCGCAGCAGCTCTTCCTCGACCCCTCCGATACCCTGCGCCTCTGGTTCACCGACTACCGGCCGGCGCGCCGGGCCTTTCGCGGTTTCCGCATCCGCCGGGTGATGAGCGACGCCGACTGGCTGGCGGTCAACCAGCTGTACCGTTGTCGCGGCATGCTGCCGGTGGACCAGGACGCCATCACCCCGCGCCACCAGGGTGGACCGGTCTACTGGCTCGCGGAGGACGAGCGTGACGGCCAGGTGATAGGCGCCGTGATGGGCCTGAACCACCAGAAGGCCTTCCATGATCCCGAGGGCGGCGCCAGCCTCTGGTGCCTGGCGGTGGACCCGCAATGCAGCCGCCCCGGCGTCGGCGAAGTGCTGGTGCGCCACCTGGTGGAACACTTCATGAGCCGGGGCCTGGCCTACCTGGACCTGTCGGTGCTCCACGACAACCTCCAGGCCAAGGCCCTCTACCAGCGCCTGGGCTTCCGTGAACTGGCCACCTTCGCGATCAAGCGCAAGAACAGCATCAACCAGACCCTGTTCATCGGCCCCGGGCCCGAGGAGGACCTCAACCCCTACGCCCGCATCATCGTCGACGAAGCCCTGCGCCGTGGCATCGAGGTGCAGGTGGACGACGCCGAGGGCGGCCTCTTCAGCCTCAGCCACGGCGGCCGGCGCATCCGTTGCCGGGAATCGCTGTCGGACCTCACCAGCGCGGTGAGCATGACCCTCTGCCAGGACAAGCGCCTGACCCACCGCGCCCTGGACCGCGTCGGCATCCGCCAGCCCGCCCAGCGCCTGGCCGGCGAAGACGCCGACAACGCCGCCTTCCTCGCCGAACACGGCCGCCTGGTGGTCAAGCCGGTGAACGGCGAGCAGGGCCAGGGCGTGGCGGTGGACCTGCGTACCCCTGAGGAGGTGCGCGAGGCCATCGCCCGCGCCGAGCACTTCGACAGCCGGGTGCTGCTGGAAAGCTTCCACGAGGGCCTGGACCTGCGCGTGGTGCTGATCAACTACGAGGTGGTGGCCGCCGCCATCCGCCGCCCCGCCGAAGTGGTGGGTGACGGCCAGCGCAACCTGCGCCAGCTGATCGAACGCCAGAGCCGCCGGCGCCAGGCCGCCACCGGTGGCGAGAGCCGCATTCCGCTGGACGGCGAGACCGAGCGCACCCTGCGCGCCGCCGGCTATGGCTATGACGACGTGCCGCCCGCCGGCCAGCGCCTGGCCGTGCGCCGCACCGCCAACCTCCACACCGGCGGCACCCTGGAAGACGTCACCTCGATCCTCCACCCGGAACTGGCGGCGGCGTCCATCCTCGCCGCCCGCACCCTGGAGATCCCGGTGGTGGGCCTGGACCTGCTGGTCCCCGCCGCCGACCAGCCCGAGTACGTGCTGATCGAGGCCAACGAGCGCGTCGGCCTGGCCAACCACCAGCCCCAGCCCACCGCCGAACGCTTCATCGACCTGCTCTTCCCCTTGAGCCGCCAGCCGGGTGGCCACTGAACCGGATGCCGTGATCGCGGTGCGCGTAGCGCACCCTGCCGGGACGCCCGGACCACCCGCGCCGTCGTAGGGTGCGCCGCGCGCACCCGAGCCCCTTCATCCCCCTCGGAAAGGAGTCGCCATGACCCGGAAGCTTCCCGATCCCGACCTCGCCTACCTGCAACGGGTGCTGCTGGAAATGCTCGCCATCCCCAGCCCCACCGGCTTCACCGACACCATAGTGCGCTATGTCGCCGAACGCCTCGACGAGATCGGCGTCCCCTATGAGCTGACCCGTCGCGGCACCATCCGCGCCACCCTCAAGGGCCGCCAGAGCAGCCCGGACCGGGCCGTGTCGGCGCACCTGGACACCATTGGCGCCATCGTCCGCGAGATCAAGGACAACGGCCGCCTGGGCCTGGCGCCGGTGGGTTGCTGGTCCAGCCGCTTCGCCGAGGGCAGCCGCGTCAGCCTGTTCTGCGACAGCCGCGTGCTGCGGGGCAGCGTCCTGCCCCTGCTGGCCTCCGGGCACGCCTTCAACACCCAGGTGGACAGCCTGCCGGTGAGCTGGGACCACGTGGAACTGCGCCTGGACGCCTACAGCGCCACCCGCGCCGACTGCGAAAGCCTCGGCGTCTCGGTGGGGGATTTCGTCGCCTTCGACCCGCTGCCGGAGTTCACCGAGAGCGGCCATATCAGCGCCCGCCACCTGGACGACAAGGCCGGTGTCGCCGCCCTGCTCACCGCCCTCAAGGCCATCGCCGAGTCGGGCCAGGTACCGCCCATCGACTGTCACCCCCTGTTCACCATCACCGAGGAGATCGGCTCCGGCTCCGCCGCCGCCCTGCCCTGGGACGTCAGCGAGTTCGTCGGCATCGACATCGCCCCGGTCGCCCCGGGCCAGCACTCCAGCGAGCACGCCGTCACCGTGGCCCTGCAGGACTCCGGCGGCCCCTACGACTATCACCTCTCCCGCCACCTGCTGCGCCTGGCGGAGAGCAACGCCATCCCCCTGCGCCGGGACCTGTTCCGCTACTACCACAGCGACGCCCAGTCGGCCGTCACCGCCGGCCACGACATCCGCACCGCCCTGCTGGCCTTCGGCTGCGACGCCACCCACGGCTACGAGCGCACCCACCTCGACAGCCTGGAGGCCCTGGCCCGGCTGCTGGGCGCCTACCTGATGAGTCCACCGGTGTTCGCCAGCGACGCCACCGGGCGCCAGCAGACGCTGGAACCCTTCAGCCACCAGTTGGAGCACGAGACCCAGATGGAAAGCGAGACCCGCGTCCCGACCGTGGAAAGCCTGGTAGGAAAGTCCGACGGCAACCCTTGATGGGGACGGCGGCTGAGAGCAAAGTGCCACCCAGGGACGCAATAATCATTCGGGTGGTAACCCATGCTTCACCGTTCGGGCTTCGTCGGCCTCCTCGCCCTCGCCTTCGCCCTCTGCCTTTCCTGGCTCACCCTGCCGGCCCTGGCCCAGACCCTGGGAGCCGCTCCCCTGGACCGCGACCAGCTGCGCCTGTCGCTGGGTCCCTGGGTCGGCTACCTGGAGGACCCCAAGGGCCAGTTGCGCCTCGAACAGGTGCGCAGCCTGCCTGACCCGGCCTTCCAGCCGGTGCCCGGCACGCACATCAACCTCGGCAAGAACAACTCGGTCTGGTGGTTCAAGGTCCGCCTGGACAACTCGCGCCCCCAGGCCCTGGACGGCTACCTGGAAGCCAACTACCCGCTGCTGGACGACATCCGCCTCTACGCCATCGGCCCCGACGGCCAGGTGCAGGCCCAGGAAACCGGCGACCAGTTCGCCTTCGCCCAGCGCCCGGTGCAGGTGCGCAACTTCTGGTTCCCGCTGCATGTGGAGCCCGGCGAGAGCACCCTGATCCTGCGGGTGGAGAGCACCAGCACCCTGTTCGTGCCGCTGGTGTTCAGCACCCATGACGCCAGCGCCGCCGCCCAGGAGAACCTCATGGGGTTCAACGGGGCCTTCTATGGCGTGCTCTTCGCCATGTTCTTCTACAACCTCTTCCTTTACCTGTCCCTGCGCGAGGCGGCCTACTTCTGGTACCTGGCCTACAACCTCAATGTGGTGATGCTGGCCGCCTGCTTCGACGGCATGCTGTTCAAGCTGCTGCCCGAGCATGTGGGCCTGCAGTCGGTGGCCATCTACCTCTTCATGTACCTGCACTGCCTCACCGCGCTGCAGTTCAGCCGTCACTTCCTCCACACCCGCCCGCATTTCCCCCGCCTGGATCGCGGGCTCCTCGGCCTGATGCTGCTGACCCTGCTGGGCCTGCTGTCCTTCCCCCTGGTGGGCCTGCAGAACTGGAACATCCTCGCCAGCCTCACCGTCCTGGCGGTCTCCGCCTGCCTCCTGGCCACCGGCGTCTACGTCTGGCGCCGGGGCCTGCGCTACGGCTCCTACTACACCCTGGCCTGGGGCGTGCTGCTGTTCGCCTTCATCCAGGCCACCACCGGCTCCCTCGGCGTCGAGGTCCTCGGGATCTACGGGGCGACCGTGGTCAAGCTGGGGGTCACCCTCGAGCTGATCACCCTCTCCATCGGCCTGGCCGATCGCATCAATACCCTCAAGGAAGAAGGCTTCCGCTCGCGCCAGGCGGCCGAGCAGGCGCACATCGAGAACCTCGCCAAGAGCCGCTTCCTGGCCACCATGAGCCACGAGATCCGCACCCCGCTCAACGGCGTGCTGGGCATGCTGCAACTGCTGCGGGAAACCTCGCTGGACCGCAGCCAGCGTTTCTACGTCGACACCATCTCCAGCTCCGGTACGGCGCTGATGTCGGTGATCAACGACATCCTCGACTTCGCTCGCATCGAGTCCGGCAAGCTGGAACTGGAGCGCATCGAATTCGACCTCGAGGACCTGGTCTCTGAGACCCTCGGTCTCTTCACCGCCCAGGCCCTGGACAAGCGCCTGGGGCTGCACCTCGCCCTCGACGCCGGCGTGCCCCGGCGCATCCAGGGCGACCCGACGCGCCTGAAGCAGGTGCTGATGAACCTGCTGGGCAATGCCGTCAAGTTCACCGCCGAGGGCCATGTGTCCCTGCAGGTCAGCCTGCGCCGCAACGCCTCGGGCGCCGGGCACCTGGTGTTCTGTGTCAGCGACAGCGGCATCGGCATCCGTCCGGAAGCCCTGGCCCAGCTGTTCGAGTCCTTCGCCCAGGGCGATTCCAGCACCACCCGGCGCTATGGCGGCAGCGGCCTCGGCCTGGCCATCAGCAAGGAACTGGTGGAGCTGATGGATGGACGCATCGAGGTGCAGAGCACCCTCAACCAGGGCACCCGCTTCAGCTTCAGCCTGCCCCTGCAACCGGGGGCCTTCGACGACGACAGCCTTGCCCGGTTGCTCGACGGCCGCACCGCCTTGCTGGCGTCCCGCGATGGCCTGGGCCTGGACGCCCTGGGCCGCCTGCTCGGTCGCTGGGGCATGCGCTGCGAGCGCTGCCAGGACCCGGAGCGCCTGCTGGAGCACCTGGAAGACTTCGCCACGCCGCCCCTGCTGGTCATCATGGCGCCCTGGCCCGGCGAGCCGACGCGCTGGCTGGAAGGGCTGCGTCCGCGGCTGGAGCATGGCCAGCGGGTCCTGCTGGTCTGCCCGCCGGAACAGTGCAAGGACCTGCCCGTGAACGACGGCCTGCGCCTGCGCGCCCTGGCCCAGCCGATCATCCTCGGTCACCTGCGGGAAACCCTGCAGGAGCTCTACCGCGAACGCCGGCTGGAAGAGCGCCCGCCACAACGGGAAGGGCGTCGCCGGACCGCCGCCACCCCCTGCATCCTGGTGGCCGAGGACAACCCGGTGAACCAGCTCGTGGTCCAGGGCTTCCTGAAGAAGCGCGGCTACCTGGTGCGCACCGTGGCCAACGGTCGGGCGGCGGTGGAGGAATACCAGCGCGATCCGGACGGCATCCAGCTGATCCTGATGGACTGCGAGATGCCGGAAATGGATGGCTTCGAAGCCACCCGGCAGATCCGTCGCCTGGAACGCAACCGCGACTGGCCGCCCGTGCCCATCGTCGCCCTCACCGCCCATATCCTCGAGGAACACCGCCAGGCCGGCGCCGACGCCGGGATGGACGACTTCCTCGGCAAGCCCCTGGACAGCGCCCTGCTGTTCAGCACCCTGGAACGCTTCATCGCCCGGCAGGGTGTGGAAGGGTGATGCGAATCCGACCGCAGCGTTAGAATCGCGCCCCCGCCGGAGACTTCCCCATGCTGATTCCCCACGACCTGCTCGAGGCCGAGACCCTCACCCGCCTGATCGAGGACTTCGTCACCCGCGAAGGCACCGACAACGGCGACGACACGCCACTGGACACCCGCGTCGAGCGGGTCCGCCATGCCCTGCGCAAGGGCGAGGCGGTGATCGCCTACGACCCCGACAGCCAGCAATGCCAGCTGATGCTCAAGCGGGACGTGCCCAAGGAGTGGCTGGAGACCTGAGCCCCGCCCCACGCCGGGGCGCCCGAAAACGGGCACGAAAGTTGGAAAACCCCATGCCAATCAAGGCGTTGAAAGCAACCGTCAGTCCAGTTCTCCGCCATCCGTCAGCCTGACTCCCGCCCCCGTAACAAACCCCGGAGCCGGCGCTCCAATCGAGGGGGGAAATGGGGATCAAGAGGACAAGACGATGAAATCGACACTCGACTCCAAGGCCCTCGGTGGCCTGTTTCTGGCCCTGGCCGTGACGGCGGCATCGGGCGCTGCAGTAGCGGAAAACGGCAGCGCCCGGGTGGAAGAGTTCCGCCAGCGCAACCTGCAGGTGTTCCAGATGCGGCAAGACTCCAGCCAGGACTTCGTGCGGATGGTTGAGGAGCAACCGACCGCCGCCGGTCCCCTGTATGAAGAGGATGTCATGAGGCCCAGCGGGCCGGAGAAACCCAGGTACCAGTCCTGGATACACCAGCAACGGGTCGAATTCGGCAAGTGACCCTTACCCGCCCGTCGGCTGCGCGCCTCCCGCGCGCCCGACGGGTCGGCCCCCCGTCCATCCGACGACCGGCCACCGCTCTCCCGCCCCGTTCCAGGGCCCTTGCCGCCTCCGCCGGAACGCCCCTGCGCGCCGTATGTCCGCTGACCGTTGCGCGCCCCGCCCGCCTCGCCCTAGTGTTTCCCTGTCCCTGAAACCGGTGGAGGGCAAGCCCTGTGCCGGTGATCGCCTCAACGGATTGATCGACCGCTGAACCCGGCCCCGGCCGCTTTCCCCTGGAGACTCGACCCGTTGCAGAAGCCCGTCCTCCGCCGCCTGGGCGCTGTCCTGTCCTGGCAGTTCGTCGTCATCGCCGCCCTCAGCGCCGGCGTCCTCCTGGGCACTGCCGAGGCCCGCGCGTCCTGGAGCCCGGACCCGGCCCTGCGCAAGGCGGAAAAGCGCTACAACCGCAGCACCTCCGCCCGTGAACGCCTGGCCGCCTGGCATGACCTGCTGCAGGGTGGCCACCGCCTGACCGAGCGCGAGCAGCTGGAGGCGGTCAACCACGGGATCAACCGGCTGGTGCGCTTCGAGGACGACAGCGCCGTCTGGCAGCGCCGCGACTACTGGGCCACGCCGCTGGAAACCCTCGCCCGGGGCGCCGGCGACTGCGAGGACTTCGCCCTCGCCAAGTACTTCTCCCTGCTCCAGCTGGGCGTCCCCCGGGATCGGCTGCGCCTGGTCTACGCCAAGGCCCTGGACCTGAACCAGGCGCACATGGTGCTCGTCTGGCAAGGCGCGCCGGACACCGAGCCCCTGGTGCTGGACAACCTGACGGACGGCATCCTCCCCGTCTCCCAGCGCCCGGACCTGGTCCTGCGCTATGCCTTCGACACCCGGGCGCTCTACGCCCTCGAGGACGGCGAGGTGCGGCGCATCGGCGACAGCGCCGAGCTGCCGGCCTGGCGGCGCCTGCTGGCGCGGGCGGAACAGGAAGGCCTCGCACGCTGACCGCCGCCCCGCGCCGACGGCAGGGCGCGGCTGGACGGCCTCCTCAACCCGACTTCTTCACGATGGCCTCGGCGATGCTCGCCGGCACTTCGGCGTAGCGGGCGAACTCCATGGAAAAGCTGGCGCGCCCCTGGGACATGGAGCGCACGTCGGTGGCGTAACCGAACATCTCGCCCAGGGGCACCTCGGCGCGGACGATCTTGCCGGAGACGCCGTCGTCCATGCCGTGGATCAGGCCCCGACGGCGGTTGAGGTCGCCGATGATGTCGCCCATGTACTCCTCGGGGGTCACCACCTCCAGCTTCATAACCGGTTCCAGCAGCACCGCCCCGCCCTTCTGGGACAGCTGCTTGGTGGCCATGGAGGCGGCGATCTTGAAGGCCATCTCGCTGGAGTCCACGTCGTGGAAGGAGCCGTCGAACACGGCGGCCTTCAGGCCCAGCAGCGGGTAGCCGGCGACCACGCCGTTCTTCATCTGCTCCTCGATGCCCTTCTGGATGGCGGGGATGAACTCCCGGGGGATGGTGCCGCCGACGATCTCGTTGCTGAACTCCAGCCCCTCCTTGCCCTCATCGGCCGGCGCGAAGCGGATCCAGCAGTGGCCGTACTGGCCGCGTCCGCCGGATTGGCGGACGAACTTGCCCTCCGCCTCGCAGGTCTTGCGGATGGCCTCGCGGTAGGCCACCTGGGGCTTGCCGGTGTTGGCCTCGACGTTGAACTCGCGGCGCATGCGGTCGACGATGATGTCCAGGTGCAACTCGCCCATGCCGGAAATGATGGTCTGCGCGGTCTCCTCGTCGGTGCGGACGCGGAACGAGGGGTCCTCCTGGGCCAGCTTGCCGAGGGCGATGCCCATCTTTTCCTGGTCGGCCTTGGTCTTGGGCTCCACGGCGATGGAGATCACCGGTTCGGGGAAGTCCATGCGCTCGAGGATGATCGGCTTGTCGAGGGCGCAGAGGGTGTCGCCGGTGGTGACGTCCTTCATGCCGATCAGCGCGGCGATATCGCCGGCGCGCACCTCCTTGATCTCGGCCCGGTGGTTGGCGTGCATCTGCACCATGCGGCCCACCCGCTCCTTGCGGCCCTTCACCGAGTTCTGCACCGCATCACCGGAGTTGAGCACCCCCGAGTAGACGCGGACGAAGGTCAGGGTGCCGACGAAGGGGTCGGCGGCGATCTTGAAGGCCAGCGCCGAGAAGGGCTCGGTGTCGTCGGCATGGCGCTCGTCCTCCCGCTCCGGATCGTCCGGGTGGGTGCCCCGGATGGCGGGGATCTCGGTGGGTGACGGCAGGAGCTCCACCACCGCGTCCAGCACCAGGGGCACGCCCTTGTTCTTGAAGGAGGAGCCACACACCGACGGCACCACCTCGCAGGACAGGGTGCGGATGCGCAGGCCGGCCTTGATCTGCTCCTCGGTCAGCTCGGCGCCTTCCAGGTAGGCGTTCATCAGCTCCTCGTTGGCCTCGGCCGCCGCCTCCACCATGTTGGCGCGCCAGCGCTCGGCCTCCTCGCGCAGTTCGGCGGGGATCTCTTCCTCGCGGAACGAGGCACCCTGGTCGGCGTCGTTCCAGTAGATGGCCTTCATGCGGATCAGGTCGATCTGGCCGATGAAGTTCTCCTCCTGGCCGATGGGCAGCTGGATGGGCACCGGGGTATGCCCGAGGCGCTTGCGGATCTGCTCCACCACCCGCAGGAAGTCGGCGCCGGCGCGGTCCATCTTGTTCACGTAGGCGATGCGCGGCACATGGTACTTGTCGGCCTGGCGCCAGACCGTCTCGGACTGCGGCTCCACGCCGTCGGCACCGCTGAACACCACCACGGCGCCGTCCAGCACCCGCAGGGAGCGCTCCACCTCGATGGTGAAGTCCACGTGCCCGGGGGTGTCGATGATGTTGATGCGGTACTTGTCCAGCTGCTTGCGCGAACCGCTCCAGAAGGCGGTGGTGGCCGCCGAGGTGATGGTGATGCCACGCTCCTGCTCCTGGACCATCCAGTCCATGGTGGCGGCGCCGTCATGCACCTCGCCCATCTTGTGGTTGACCCCGGTGTAATAGAGGACGCGCTCGGTGGTGGTGGTCTTGCCGGCATCCACGTGGGCCACGATGCCGATGTTGCGGTAGTGGCTGATGGGCGTTGTACGGGCCATGGCGATCACCTCCGTGCGGGTTGAGGGGTTTCGGCAAGGCCGCACACCTTCCGCGGCGCCGCTGGGCGCCGGGGCCGGGACAGGAAGGTTGCAGGCGGCGAATGGCCGGACGGCCCTGCCACAAGGGACGGGCGCGGCTTCGAGGCCGACGCCGCCCTCCACTAACGCTAGCACCGCCCGGACGGAACCGCTGTCCGTTCATCCGCCCCGACGCGCCTGGCGGGAGGCCGGCACGGGCCTATACTGAGGGCCCGAACGCGACGCAATCCGATGGCTGCCAGCTGCCGGCGGCCCTCCTGCCACCCTCACCACAGGAGTCCGAACATGTCCATCCGCATAGGCGACGAAGCCCCCGACTTCACGGTCGACAGCACCGAAGGCACCATCCACTTCCACGAGTGGATCGGCGACCACTGGGCCATCCTGTTCTCCCACCCGAAGGACTTCACCCCGGTCTGCACCACCGAGCTGGGCTACATGGCCAGGCTCAAGCCCGAGTTCGACAAGCGCAACACCAAGGTCATCGGCCTTTCCGTCGACCCGGTGAGCGACCACCGCAGGTGGGTCGGCGACATCGAGGAAACCCAGGGCTACGCGGTGAACTACCCGATGATCGGCGACGAGAACCTGGTGGTGGCCAAGCTCTACGACATGATCCACCCCAACGCCAGCGGCGGCGGCCCGCGCACCGCCGTCGACAACGCCACGGTGCGCTCGGTGTTCATCATCGGCCCGGACAAGAAGGTCAAGGCGATGCTGGTCTACCCCATGAGCGCCGGACGCAACTTCGACGAGGTGCTGCGCCTGCTGGACTCCCTCCAGCTCAACGCCAGGCACACCGTGGCCACCCCGGTGAACTGGCGTCCGGGCGACGACGTGATCATCCCCACCTCGGTCTCCGACGAAGACGCGAAGAAGAAGTACCCGGACGGCTACAAGACCCTCAAGCCCTACCTGCGCGTGGTCGCCCAGCCGAAATGACCGCTCGCGCGCCCGTCCCATGACGGGCGCGCAGGGTTCCCGCCCCATGACTCGAGCGACCTTTCGCTTCTACGAGGAACTCAACGACTTCCTGCCCGCCGCGCGGCGGCGCCGGGATTTCAGCTGCGACTGCGCCCACGCGGCCACGGTCAAGCACATGATCGAAGCCCTGGGCGTTCCCCATACGGAAGTGGAACTGGTGCTGGTCAACGGCGAGTCGGTGGGCTTCGAGCGGGTGCTCCTCGAGGGCGACCGGGTGGCGGTCTATCCCACCTTCGAGACCCTGGACATCACCCCCTTGCTGCGGGTCCGCGCGCGTCCGCTGCGGGTGCTGCGCTTCATCGCCGACGCCCACCTGGGCGGGCTGGCCAGCCTGCTGCGCATGAGCGGCTTCGACACCCTCTACGACAACGGCTTCGAGGACGGCCAGATCGCCGGAATCGCCGCCCGCGAGGGGCGCATCGTGCTCACCCGCGACCGCGAGCTGCTCAAGCGCCGCATCATCACCCACGGCTGCTACATCCACGCCCTGAAACCCGCGTTGCAGTTGCGCGAGCTGTTCGAGCGCCTCGACCTCGCCCGCAGCGCCAACCCGTTCAGCCGCTGCCTGCACTGCAACGGCCCGTTGAAGGAAGTCGCCCCGGAGCAGGCCCGCCCTCAGGTGCCGCCCCGGGTGCGCGAACGCCATTCGCGCTTCTTCGGCTGCGACGCCTGCCAGCGGCTGTACTGGGAAGGCTCCCACTGGCGCAGCATGTGCGCCTTGCTGGCCCCCTTGCTGGCTGTGGATAAGTCCACCGGAGCCTGAAGGGCGCTTACCCACAGAAGCGGTGGATGAACCTGTGGAAAAGCTGTCGGGAGATGGCTTCGGGCCAGGTAGAACGCGGGATGCGCGGCACGGGTCGATTTCTGAGCGATTTCAACGGCTTGACCGGGCCAGGAGGGTTTCACGGGCCTCGGCTTCGTAGGAGCCGGCTTGCCGGCGAATCACACGGTCCCTCGCCTCGTAGGAGCCGGCTTGCCGGCGAATCACACACCCCCCTTCGCGAGCAAGCTCGCTCCTACTGCGAATCACACGACCCCTCGCCTCGTAGGAGCCGGCTTGCCGGCGAATCGCACGACCCCCTTCGCGAGCAAGCTCGCTCCTACTGCGAATCGCACACCCCCCTTCGCGAGCAAGCTCCTATGGCGAATGGTGCGCCCCCTGTCTCAAGGGCCTCGCGGCCGGCTGGCGGATCAGCGCCGCGCGCCAGGCCTGGGTGGTGGCCGCGTCGGCGTCCTGCAACAGGGCCACCTTGCCCGCCACCAGGGTCGCCACCGGAACGCCATCGCGGAACAGCAGGCGATTGCCCATGATCGCGGGGACCTTGGTGCCGGCCAGCAAGGTCCCCAACAGGTTCAGCGGGTCACAGGCCGACAGACTGACCAGGCTGCCGTCGCGGGGCTGCCTGCGCACCTCCCGCAACAGACCCACGGCGTCGGGCAGAGCGAACTGCTCGCCGGATACCCCCGCGACGAACCGGCCGCCGCGAATCTCGCCGCGTGCCTCCAGCCGGTGGTAGACCCGCAGCAGGTCGCGCCAGGGGGGCAGCCAGCCGGCTTCCCGCTCCAGCAGGCGCCAGCCCACCACGCCGTACCGTCGCAGCAGGGTCCTGGCGACATGTTCCAGGGCCTCCGCCGGCAGCCGCCCGCCGGTCTCGGGCGCCCCCCGCAGCAGGGCCCAGCGTCCGGCGTCCTGCATGCCGGCCAGGGCCAGGCGGGCGCGACGCCCCTGGCGACCCTGTCGCGCGGCCGGCAACAGCAGGGAACGCAGGCCGGCGAAGCTGTCGGCGTTGGCCAGCCCGAGCGCCACCAGCTCGCCCAGACAATCCTCCAGCTCGCTGCGCAACAGGTGCGCCTCGTCCATCAACTCGTCGAAGAACAGCGCCCCCTGGCTGGCCAGCACCTGGCGCACCCGCTCCGCCCGGGGCGAGGGCTCCGGCGCAGGCGCCTCGCGCAGGCAGGCTCGCCACAGGGGCAGGTCCTTGCGCGGCAGCAACAGGATGGGCGTGCCGCGCACCGGTCCCGCCGCCCTGCCCCGAGTCCCCAGGCGACACCAGACGATGCGGCCGGCGCGGCACAGGTCGTCCAGCCAGTTGATCCCGTAGTCGGCCACCCGGCTGGGCAGGATCTCGCTTTCCCAGGCGACGGCCGCCGCCTCGAAGCCTTCCAGTTGCGCCAGCACGCCGGCCAGGGCCTCGGCACCGCGCACCTGGGCGCCCGGCGCGAGCCGTTGCCACTGGAAGAGGAAACGCATGAAGTCGGCCCGCTCCACCGGCTCGATCTCACGCCTCAGGCGCTGCACGGTGTAGCGATGGATGCGTGCCAGCAGGTGCCGCTCGCACCACTCGTCCTCCCGGGCGCCGGGGCTGAAGCGCCCCCGCAGCACCTGCCCCTCGCGCTCCAGGCCGGCCAGGGCCATCGCCACGGCGGGGGGCGGCTGGCGCAACCAGGCCGCCAGGCTCGCCAGGGTCAACGGCCCATGCCCGCCCAGGCGCGCCCGCACCAGTTCCATCCGGGCGGTTTCCGGTTCCCAGGTCGCCTCGAATCCCTCCGGAATGCCGATGGCCGGCCTGGCGCCGGCCTCGGGATGAACCGCGCGCCAAAGCCCCAGGCGCTCGGCCGCCACCCAGAATGCCGGTTCGCCATCCAGTGACAGGCAGGTGGCACGGCGGGCGCGAGACAGCTGCGCCAGCCAGGCCGGCCAGCCTTCGTTGGCCGCCGCCTCGGCCGGGGTGACGCCCCCCAGGGCCAGCAGCGCCTCATGCATCTCGTCGGCATCCCGCACCTGGGGCCAGGCCTCCCCGGCCACCAGCGCGATGGCCCCGGCGTCCAGCGCGCCCAGGTCATCGGCGGACTCCGGGTCGGTCCAGCGCCGCTGCTGCACGGCCTGGGTTCGACGTTCCTCCAGGGGCGCGTCGTCGAGGAAGGCGTAGGGCCGCGCACCGAGGATCTCCGCCGCCAGGGCCGAGGGCGCCGGCAGGTCGCGGGCCAGCAGCGCCACCTCGCCGCTCTCCATGCGCCGCAGCAAGGCCAGCCAGCCTTCCGTGTCCAGGGCCTCATGCAGGCAGTCGTCCAGGGTCTGGGCCACCAGCGGGTGATCGGGAATCTCCCGCTCGCCCACCAGGTTCTCCTGGCAGGCCACCTGGTCGGGGAAGACGCTGGCCAGCAGGTCCTCGCTGCGCATCCGCTGGATCTGCGGCGCCACCCTGCGGCCGCCGCTGAAGCGCGGCAGGGCCAGGGCCGTGGAGGCGTTCCAGCGCCAGCGCACGCCGAACAGCGGCGCGTCCAGCAAGGCCTGGATCAGCACCTGCTCGGCGCTGTTGGAATGCAGGTAGCGCCAGACATCCTCCAGGGGAAAGCTGTGGCGGGTGGATAGCGACAGGATCAGCGCGTCCTCGGTGGCCGCCGCCTGCAGTTCGAAATTGAAGCTGCGACAGAAACGCTTGCGCAGCGCCAGGCCCCAGGCCCGATTGATGCGGCTGCCGTAGGGGGAATGGATGATCAGCTGCATGCCGCCGGACTCGTCGAAGAAGCGCTCCATCACCAGCCGCTCACGGGTTGGCAGCGCCCCGAGGGAGGCGCGGGCCCGGGCCAGGTACTCGACGATCTGCCGCGCCGCCGCCTCGTCGAGACCCAGTTCGCCGCACAGGCGCCCGACGACCCGCTCGATGCGCTCCCCGCTTCCGTCGGAGGACGGGCCGGGCACGGCATCAGCCGCCTCGGCGGCCACCAGCCAGCCCTCGACGCAGGCCCGCAATCGCGCCACGCCCCGGGACAGTTCATCGGTGCGTCCCGGCGCCTCGCCCAGCCAGAAGGGGATGTTCGGTGGCTGGCCCCGGGCATCCTCCACCCGCACCCGGCCCGGCTCCACCCGCAGGATGCGGTAGGACTGGTTGCCCAGCTGGAACACATCGCCCGCCAGGCTTTCCACGGCGAAGTCCTCGTGGACGCTGCCCACCGGCATGCCCTGGGGTTCCAGCAGCACGGTGTAGTCGGCCGTCTCGGGAATGGCGCCGCCGGAGGTGATGGCGGTCAGCCGCGCCGCGCGCCGGCCTCGCAGGCGCCGGTTCACCGCGTCCCGGTGCAGGTAGGCGCCGCGCACGCCCTGGCGGCCGGCGTAGCCCTCCGAGAGCATCCGCACCAGGGCGTCGAACTGCGGGCGCGGCAGGTCGCCATAGGGCATGGCGCGGGTCATCACGCGGAACAGCTCGTCCTCGTCCCACGCCTGGCACGCCACTTCCGCCACCATCTGTTGCGCCAGCACATCCAGGGGCGCATGGGGAATCACCAGGGCGTCCAGTTCGTCGCGGCGTACGCAATCCAGCAGCGCCGCGCACTCCACCAGGTCGTCCCGCGACAGGGGGAACAGCCGGCCCTTGGGCACGCCGCCGACGCTGTGGCCGGAGCGCCCCACCCGCTGCAGGAAGGCCGCGATGCTGCGCGGCGAGCCCAGTTGGCAGACCAGCTCCACGTCGCCGATATCGATGCCCAGCTCCAGGGACGCGGTGGCCACCAGCACCTTCAGCTCGCCGCGCTTCAGGCGCCGCTCGGCGTCCAGGCGCAGCTCCCGCGCCAGGCTGCCGTGATGGGTCGCCACCGCCGCGCCGCCCAGGCGCTCGGAGAGGTGCCGGGCGACGCGCTCCGCCAGCCGCCGGGTGTTGACGAAGACCAGGGTGGTGCGGTGCTCCCGCACCCGCTGCGCCAGGCAGTCGTAGACCTTGTCCCAGGCCTCATGGCTGAGCACCGCCTCCAGGGGCACCGGCGGCACCTCCAGGGCCAGGTCGCGCTGGCGGCCGTAACCCAGGTCCACCACTTCGCAGGGCGTCTCCCGTCGCCCCATGAGAAAGGCCGCCACCCGCTCCAGGGGTTTCTGCGTGGCGGACAGGCCGATGCGTTGCAGCGGGCGGCCACAGAGGGCCTCCAGGCGTTCCAGGCTCAGCATCAGGTGGCTGCCGCGCTTGCTGCCGGCGATGGCGTGGATCTCGTCGACGATCAGGCTGCGGCAGCCCGACAGCATGGCCCGGCCGGAATCGGAGCCCAGCAGGATGTAGAGGGATTCCGGGGTGGTCACCAGGATGTGCGGCGGCCGCCTGCGCATGGCGTCGCGCTCGGCCTGGGGCGTATCGCCGGTGCGCACGGCGGTGCGGATGGGCACGTCCGCAAGGCCCTGGCGGGCCAGCTCGGCGCGGATGCCCGCCAGGGGCTCTTCCAGGTTGATGCGGATGTCGTTGGACAGCGCCTTGAGGGGCGACACATAGACCAGGCTGCAACGGTCCGGCAGCCCCTCCCCGTCCAGGCCTTCACGGACCAGCGCGTCGAGGGCGGCGAGAAAGGCGGTCAGGGTCTTGCCGGAACCGGTGGGCGCCGCCACCAGGAGGCTCCGGCCGGCCCGCAGGGAAGGCCAGGCGCGCGCCTGGGCCGCCGTGGGCGCCGGGAAACGGCCACGGAACCAGGCGGCGACGGCGGGATGGAACCCCTCCAGCGCCAGGGTGGCGGGCGAGCGGGTCTGGGTCATGGAATCCACTATGGGGGCCGTCGATCGCCGCCTCAAGGAGCCCGGACCGGCGGCGGCTTGCCCCCGGGCGGCAAGCCCGTGCCACCCGGATGGCACTGGCGTGCCAGCCGACCCAGTCGCCACGGGGCCTGCGGCCGGATGGCCCGATTCCTGCTGGACGGGGGCGCATCCGCGAAGAGGAACGACCATGACCACCATCGCCAGCAACGCCCTGGCCAGCTACCTGGGGCTGTCCTCCAGGTCCACCGGCAACACCGGCGGTACCCCGGTGAACGGCGGCAACGGCAGCACCCCGGACACCGCCGAGGGCACCAGCAGCCCCCGCGAGACCGCCGTCGCCGATCTGCGCCGCTACGCCAACGCCCTGATCGCCCAGAGCCAGGGCGGGCTGTTCCGCGCCATGAACGGCAGCCCCGCGCTGAACGGCAGCCAGTTCGGCGCCACCCAGTCGACGGGGCAGAAGACCGGCACCGACGCCAACCGGATCCCACTGCCCGATGTGGCCGAACTGGACCGCGACGAGGCGCTGAAACTCAAGGACAAGGTGCAGACACTGATCGACGCCGGCTTCGACGAGAAGGACAGCGGCTTCGGTTTCGTCGGCTACGACGGCGACCAGCAGACCACCTCCCTGGCCACCTACCGCGACTGGCTGCAAGCCAAGGGCGGCATCAGCCTCTACGTCTGAGCCCCGCCGCTCATCGGTTGCGGGTCCCCGGCCGCCGGTCGGCGGGCCCCGGGGCCACTACACTTTTACTGTCCCGCGATGGCGGGACTTGGAGGAGGCCACTCCGGCCCGGCACCATCCGGCCGCCCTGGCCTCTTCCTCCACCCCTCCGCGCTCCCGCCGCCGCATCCCGCCGTCGCCCGGCCCGTGGAACGCGCCCGTCGGCAGAGGAGCAGACGCGATGGACGAATCCAGGCTCAACGACTTCATGGGCAAGCTGGTGGCCGACATGGGCGGCGCCGCCATGCTCGCCAACATCATCCTCGGGGACGAACTCGGCCTGTATCGCGCCATGGCCGACAGCCAGCCGGTCAGCCCGGAGGAACTGGCCGAGAAGACCGGCTGCAACGCCCGCCTGCTGCGCGAATGGCTGAGCGCCCACGCCGCCTCCGGCTACATGGAGCACGACAACGGGCGCTTCCGCCTGCCGGAGGAACAGGCCCTGGCGCTGGCCGTCGAGGACTCGCCGGTCTACGTCGCCGGCGGCGCCTCGGTGATCGCCGCCCTCTTCCATGACAAGGACAAGCTGGTGAAGGCCATGCGCGGTGATGGCGGCCTGGCCTGGGGCGATCACCACCCCTGCATGTTCAGCGGCACCGAACGCTTCTTCCGGCCCGGCTACCGCGCACACCTGGTGAGCGAATGGCTGCCCGCCCTGGACGGCGTGGTGGACAAGCTCGAGGCCGGCGCCAAGGTCGCCGACGTCGGCTGCGGCCACGGCGCCTCCACGGTGATCCTGGCCCAGGCCTTTCCGGCGTCGCGCTTCATCGGCTTCGACTACCACGGCCCCTCGATCGAGGTCGCGACCCGGCGGGCGACGGAGGCTGGCGTGGCGGATCGCGCGACCTTCGTCCAGGCCAGCGCCAAGGACTACCCGGGCGACGGTTTCGACCTGATCTGCTACTTCGACTGCCTGCACGACATGGGCGACCCGGTGGGCGCCGCCCGGCACGCCTGGGAGACCCTGAAGCCGGACGGCACCGTGCTGCTGGTGGAGCCCTTCGCCAACGACCGGCTCGACGACAACGCGACCCCGGTGGGCCGCCTGTTCTACTCGGCCTCCACCTTCATCTGCACGCCCAACTCCCTGTCCCAGGAGGTGGGGCTCGGCCTCGGCGCCCAGGCCGGCGAGGCGCGCCTGCGCAAGGTCTTCGAGGAAGCCGGGTTCACCCGCTTCCGCCGGGCCACCGAGACGCCGTTCAACCTGATCCTCGAAGCCCGCAAGTGAGGGACGACCGGTGGCGCTTCCGGGGCTGAACCCGGCCGCGACACCGGCCCCCGGACGCGCGCAATGAATCGTCAGGGACGCCGCGCCTCGCCAAGAAAATCCTTGTCAGACGGGTACCAACCTCGCTATTACCTGAGCCAGCACCCGAACAGAACGCTCCACGACACGAATCCGCAACCTCGCGATGCCCTGACAGGAACGACCTCCGCTGTTTGCGCCCCACCCGGCGCCCATTTCGCCCGAGGCCGGACGCCCCGGCCCGCCGGCAATGCTGTAAGGAAGTATCACATGCCAAAAAGACACGTCATCAATGCCCAGGTCGGCCCCAAGGGCACCCTGGATACCCTCTCCCAACTGGAAGTGCAGCAGCTCAGCGAAGCCGGCTCCGGCCGCATGTACCGGCTGTTCCGCCAGTGCGCCCTGGCCATCCTCAACACCGGCGCCCATATCGACAACGCCAAGACCATCCTCGACGCCTACAAGGACTTCGAGGTGCGCATCCACCAGCAGGACCGTGGCGTGCGCCTGGAGCTGATCAATGCCCCGGCCGACGCCTTCGTCGATGGCGAGATGATCGCCAGCACCCGCGAGATGCTGTTCAGCGCCCTGCGCGACATCGTCTACACCGAGAACGAACTGAAAAGCCGCCGATTCGACCTGGAGAGCTCGGAAGGCATCACCGACTACGTCTTCCACCTGCTGCGCAACGCCCGCACCCTGCGCGCCGGCGTGGAGCCGAAGATCGTCGTCTGCTGGGGCGGTCACTCCATCAGCACCGAGGAGTACAAGTACACCAAGAAGGTGGGGCACGAGCTGGGCCTGCGCCAGCTCGACGTCTGCACCGGCTGCGGCCCGGGCGTGATGAAGGGGCCGATGAAGGGCGCCACCATCGGCCATGCCAAGCAGCGCACCCACGGCGGCCGCTACCTGGGCCTGACCGAGCCCGGCATCATCGCCGCCGAGGCGCCGAATCCCATCGTCAACGAGCTGGTGATCCTGCCGGACATCGAGAAGCGCCTGGAGGCCTTCGTGCGGGTGGGCCACGGCATCATCATCTTCCCGGGCGGCGTGGGCACGGCGGAGGAGTTCCTCTACCTGCTGGGCATCCTGATGCACCCCGACAACCGGGAGCTGCCCTTCCCCCTGGTGCTCAGCGGGCCGAAGAGCGCCGCCGCCTACTTCGAGCAATTGAACGCCTTCGTCGGCGCCACCCTGGGCGAGGCCGCCCAGGCCCGCTACAAGATCATCATCGACGACCCGGCCGCCGTGGCGATCGAAATGGCCGAGGGGCTCAAGGCGGTGAAGCAGTTCCGCCGCGAGCGCAACGACGCCTTCCACTTCAACTGGCTGCTGAAGATCGACGAGCGCTTCCAGCACCCCTTCGAACCCACCCACGAGGCCATGGCGAGCCTGGACCTGCGCCGCGAGCTGCCCCCCCACGAACTGGCGGCGAACCTGCGTCGGGCGTTCTCCGGCATCGTCGCCGGCAACGTCAAGGACAAGGGCATCCGCCTGATCGAGGAGCACGGCCCCTACGAGATCCATGGGGAAGCCGCCGTGATGCAACCCCTGGACGCCCTGCTCCAGGCCTTCGTCCGCCAGCACCGGATGAAGCTGCCGGGCGGCGCGGCCTACGTGCCCTGCTACCGGGTGGTGCAGAGCATCGCGGAGGAACTTGCCAGCTGAGGCGAAGCGCCCTGGCATATCGCTTGCTAACGCTCCCGCCCTAGAGCCCGCTCCAACGGCGGAGTCGGTTCACAGACGATGGCGTCGTTTCCCGCCACCACCTGCAGGGTGGCGGGAGCGGCGCCTTTTTCGTTCAGTGGTGGGACAAACGACATGACCGACACGAGTTGCACCCGTAACGACAACCTCGCCTGGGTCGCGGGCAGCGATGCCCCGGAAAAGGGCAGGGTGAACCTGGGCTTCATGCCCCTCTCCGACGCCGCCTCGCTGATCGTCGCGGCCACCCAGGGCTTCGCCCAGCCCTACGGCCTGACCCTGGAACTGAAACGGCAGACCTCCTGGGCCGGCCTGCGCGACCGGCTGCAGAGCGGTGAGCTGGACGCCGCGCACGCCCTCTACGGCCAGGTCTACGGCACCCACCTGGGCCTGGGCGGCGCCCCCACCGAAATGGCGATCCTCATGGGGCTGTGCCAGAACGGCCAGGCGATCAACCTGTGCGAGCCCCTGCGCCGCGCCGGCGTGACGAACGCCGACGCGCTCGTCGCCCAGGTGCGCCAACGGGGTGCGAAGCTGACCTTCGCCCAGACCTTTCCCACCGGCACCCACGCCATGTGGCTCAACTACTGGCTGGCGGCCCACGGCATCCACCCGCTGGAAGAGGTCAACACCCTGGTGCTGCCCCCGGCGCAGATGGTCCGGCACCTGCGCAGCGGCCAGATCGACGGTTTCTGCGCCGGAGGTCCCTGGGGCGCGCTGGCGGTGGACGAGAAGCAGGGGTTCACCCTGGCCACCAGCCAGATGATCTGGCCCGACCATCCGGAGAAGGTCCTCGCCTGCACCCGCGCCTTCGCCGAGCGCTACCCCAACACCGCCCGCGCCCTGACCATGGCGGTGCTGGAAGCCAGCCGTTTCATCGATGCCAGCGACGAGAACCGGCGCGGCACCGCCCGGCTCATCAGCGGCGGCGAATACCTCGACGCGCCGCTGTCGGCCATCGAGCCGCGCTTCCTCGGGCTCTACGAGGACGGCCTCGGCTACGCCTGGCGCGACGCCCATCCGCTGCGCTTCTTCGCCGGTGGCGAGGCGACCATGCCCTGGCTGTCGGACGGCATCTGGTTCATGACCCAATTCCGCCGCTGGGGGCTGCTCAAGGAGGACCCGGACTACCTCGGCGTGGCCCGCCAGGTGCACCAGCTCGAAGGCTACCGGGAAGCGGCCGAGGCCCTGGGCATCGAGGTTCCGGCACGGCCCATGCGCAGCTCCCGGCTGTTCGACGGCCGGGTCTGGGACGGCAGCGACCCGGCCGGCTACGCCCGCAGCTTCGCCGTCCACGCCCACCCCTCGCTCACTCCCCTTGCCGCCGACGCCAGGAGTTGACCCCATGCTTCGCATCTTCCTGATCAACGACACACCGAAGACCGCCGGCCGCCTGGCCGATGCCCTGGTCGAGGCGGGCTTCGCCGTCGTCGAAGAGACCGGCCTGACCCTCGACCTGGCCGAGCGCATCCTGGCCGCGAGCGCCGACGTGGTGCTGATCGACACCGAATCCGCCGGCCGCGACATGATGGAACAGGTGGTGATGGTGAGCCGCGACCAGCCCCGTCCCATCGTCATGTTCACCAACGACCACGACCCCGGCCTGATGCGCCAGGCGATTCGCGCCGGGGTCAGCGCCTACGTGGTCGAAGGCATCCAGGCCGAGCGCCTGCGACCGATCCTCGAGGTGGCGATGGCCCGCTTCGAGGCCGACCAGGCCCTGCATGCGCGGCTGCTGGAACGGGACAGCCAGCTGGCCGAGCGCAAGCGCATCGAACAGGCCAAGGGCGTGCTGATGAAGATGAAGAATTGCGACGAGGAGGCGGCCTACACCCTGATGCGTCGCCAGGCCATGGGGCGTCAGCAGCGACTGATCCAGGTGGCCGAGCAGATCATCGCCACCCACGAGATGCTCGGCGCCTGACCTGCGCCTGCGGGGCACAGGCCAGCGGCGGCCAGCGAACCAAAACCGCTCAGGCGGCGCGCCCTTCGCACAGATATCGCCCACCCCCGCCGGCCGCACCTGTGTCCGCATCCGGCGGGCAACTGCTTGATTCAGAAGGCGATAACCACCGAATCGAAGGCACATCGGGGCGACCCGCGGGCGGGCGGCGAAAACTGGCAAGACCTTTGCAAAACCACCTGCGGATTCCTGCGTAGCGCACCAACGGCGGTGGGCCGCGGATCACGGACAACGGCGTCCGTCAGAGCTCCATCCCCTTGTGCGGGAGCTCTGGCGTACGCCGTTTTTGTTTTTGCCCTCCCATCAGGACAGCACCATGAGCGAACGTGATTCCAAAGACCCGATCAACAACAGCCGCCGCAACTTCCTCAAGCACTCCATCGCCATCGCCGGCACCGTCGGCGGCGTCGCCGCCCTCGGGCTCTCGGCCCCCGGCTTCCTGCGCAGCGCCGCCTGGGCCGCCGGCTCCGATGCACCGGAAAAGGCCGCCCTCAAGGTCGGTTTCATTCCGCTGACCGACTGCGCGTCGGTGGTGGTGGCCGCCACCCAGGGTTTCGCCGCCAAGTACGGCCTCAGCATCACCCCCAGCAAGGAAGCCTCCTGGGCGGGCGTGCGCGACAAGCTCAACACCGGCGAGCTGGATGCCTCCCATGTGCTCTACGGCATGATGTACGGCAGCCAGCTCGGCGTGGCCGGCCCGCAGAAGGACATGGCGGTGCTCATGGGCCTGAACCAGAACGGCCAGGCCATCACCCTGTCCCGCCAGCTCCGGGAAGCCGGAGTGACCAACGGCGAACAGCTCGCCGCCCACGTCAAACAGTCCGCCAAACCCCTGACCTTCGCCCAGACCTTCCCCACCGGCACCCACGCCATGTGGCTCTACTACTGGCTGGCCAGCCACGGCATCAACCCCATGACCGACGTCAAGACCATCACCGTGCCGCCGCCGCAGATGGTCGCCAACATGCGCGTGGGCAACATGGACGGCTTCTGCGTCGGCGAACCCTGGGGCGCACGGGCCATCTTCGACAAGATCGGCTTCACCGCCACCACCTCCCAGCAGATCTGGGCGGACCACCCGGAGAAGGTGCTGGGCTGTTCCCGCGCCTTCGTCGAACAGAACCCCAACACCGCCCGCGCCCTGGTGATGGCCCTGCTGGACGCCAGCCGCTTCATCGAGGCCAGCGAGGAGAACAAGAAGGCCACCGCCAAGCTGATCGCCGGCAAGGCCTACGTGAACGCCCCGGTGCAGGTGATCGAGCAACGCTTCCTCGGCAACTACGAGGACGGCCTCGGCAACAGCTGGCAGGACAAGCACGCCATGGCCTTCTGCAAGGACTGCCAGGTGAACTTCCCTTACCTCTCCGACGGCATGTGGTTCATGACCCAGTTCAAGCGCTGGGGCCTGATCAAGCAGGACCCTGACTACGCCGCCGTGGCCGCCCAGGTGAACCAGACCAAGCTGTTCAGCGAAGCGGCCAGTGCCCTCGGCCTGCCGGTTCCGGCCAGCCAGATGCGCGGCAGCACCCTGATGGACGGCACGCTGTGGGACGGCTCCAACCCGGCCGCCTACGCCCAATCCTTCGCCATCAAGGCCTGAGCCAGGAGACCGCCATGAATGCTCCCCTGAACACGCCATTGCCGGCAGCCTCCAGCCAGGTCCCCGACAGCGCCCGACGCCAGCCCCTGCCTGGCGCGGAGTTCCTGCGCAACCTGGCTCGCGCGCTGGTTCCACCGGCGCTCGGACTGCTGCTGTTCATCGGCCTCTGGGCCCTGGTGGCGGCACGCAGCGAAGGCCTGCCGGGGCCCGTGTCGACCTGGCACTCGGCGCTGGAACTCTTCGCCGACCCCTTCTACGACAACGGCCCCAACGACATGGGCATCGGCTGGAACATCCTGCATTCGCTGGGGCGGGTCGGCCTGGGCTTCGGCATGGCCGCGCTGGTGGGCATTCCGCTGGGCTTCGCCATCGGCCGCTTCGCCTTCCTGGCCGGCATGCTCTCGCCCATCATCAGCCTGCTGCGCCCGGTCTCGCCGCTGGCCTGGCTGCCCATCGGCCTGCTGGTGTTCGAGGCCGCCGGCCCGGCCTCGATCTGGGTGATCTTCATCAGCTCGATCTGGCCCATCATCCTCAACACCGCCGCCGGCGTGGCCAGCGTGCCGCAGGACTACATCAACGTGGCGCGGGTGCTGAAGCTCTCGGAGTTCAAGGTGCTCACGCGCATCCTCTTCCCCGCCGTGCTGCCGCACCTGATGACCGGCATCCGCCTGGCCATAGGCGTGGCCTGGCTGGTGATAGTCGCCGCCGAGATGCTCACCGGCGGCACCGGCCTCGGCTTCTGGGTGTGGGACGAATGGAACAACCTCAACGTCGAGCACATCCTCATCGCCATCATCATTGTCGGCCTGGTGGGCCTGGCCCTGGAACAGGGCCTGCTGTGGCTGGCCAAACGTTTCGACTACAGCAACTGAACATTCCCGTGGAGCGAGCGAGCTCGCTCGCGAATGCGCTTCGCGCGCTGGGCTCGCTCCTACCAGGAACAGGAGAAACCTGATGGACAAGTTCGTCGAGCTGACCGGCGTCAGCAAGCACTTCGATACCCGCAAGGGCCGCTTCCAGGCCCTCAGCGACGTCAACCTGCGCATCGCCCGAGGCGAGTTCGTCTCGCTGATCGGCCATTCCGGCTGTGGCAAGTCCACCGTGCTCAACCTCATCGCCGGCCTGCTCTCCCCCAGCGAGGGCGGGCTGATCTGCAACGGCCGGGAGATCGACGGTCCCGGCCCGGATCGCGCCGTGGTGTTCCAGAACCACAGCCTGCTGCCCTGGATGACCTGCTTCGGCAATGTCCACCTGGCGGTGGAAAAGGTCTTCGGCGGCCGCGAGAACAAGGCGCGGCTCAAGGAGCGCACGGCGGCGGCGCTGCAGATGGTCGGCCTGGACCACGCGGCGCACAAGCATCCCGGCGAGATCTCCGGCGGCATGAAGCAGCGTGTGGGCATCGCCCGCGCCCTGGCCATGGAACCCAAGGTGCTGCTGATGGACGAGCCCTTCGGCGCCCTCGACGCCCTGACCCGCGCGCACCTCCAGGACGAGCTGCTGCGCATCGTCGGCCAGACCCGGAGCACCGTGGTGATGGTCACCCATGACGTGGACGAGGCGGTGCTGCTCTCCGACCGCATCGTGATGATGACCAACGGCCCGGCCGCCACCGTCGGCGACATCCTGCGGGTGGAGCTGCCACGCCCACGGGACCGCCTGGCCCTGGCCAACGACGCCCGCTACCACGAGTACCGCACCGCCGTGCTGGAGTTCCTCTACCAGCGCCAGCGTCGCCCGGCGGCCTGATCCCTTCCCCTCCCCGCCCCTTGCAACAGCCCGGCCTCCGCGCCGGGCTTCTGCTTTCCAGGGGGCATCTCTCGCCTGCCTCCATGCCCCATGCAGGGGCTCTTTCCGGCGGCTTCGCACCCTGCCAATGCAAGCGGCGACGGCAAGGTCCGGGGCGCTGCCACACAAACGCCATCGATCCAATAAAAGCCCACTAAAATCAAAGGCTTGAGCATTCTGGCACAGTGCCTGCTTGGACCCTCCCCGGTCAGCACAACGGCGTGTCTGCCACCCAACCGACAACGACGTCGCGAAGCCCCCTCGCCATCATGAGCACGGGGCCGCGACGTTTTTTTTTGCGCTTTCCACACTAAGGAAGACCGCTATGCACCCGCTCAAGCCCGCCCTGCTGTCGCTGGCCGTTGCCGCTACCAGTCACGCCGCCCTGGCCGAAGAGGCTCCCAGCACGCTGTTCACCGAGGGCAAGCCCATCCTCGACGCCCGCTACCGCTACGAACACGTCGACCAGGACAACAACCTGCGCCACGCCAACGCCCAGACCCTGCGTACCCGCGTCGGCTTCCAGAGCGGCAAGTGGTACGGCCTCTCGGGCCTGGTGGAGGTGGACAACGTCAGCCGCCTGGGCGACGCCGCCTACAACAGCAGCCGCAACGGCCAGACCGATTACGCCATGGTGGTCGACCCCGACGGCACGGAAGTCAACCAGGCCCTGCTGCGCTACGACCAGGCCTTCGGCAGCGCCGTGCTGGGGCGCCAGCGCATCAACCTGGACAACCAGCGCTTCGTCGGCGGTGTCGCCTGGCGCCAGAACGAGCAGACCTACGACGCCGCCCTCGGCCAGCTCAAGCCCCTCGACGGCCTGACCCTGACCTACGCCTACCTGGACAACATCAACACCATCTTCGGCCCGGACAACGGCCGCTTCGACAACCGCACCAACCCGGCCAACATCGAAGGCCACAGCCACCTGTTCAACGCCCAGTACCAGGTCATGCCGGCACTCACGGTGACCGCCTACGGCTACCTGCTCGGCCTGGACAATATCGCCGTGACCGCCGCCTCCCCCCTGGGCAGCCTCTCCAGCGCCACTCGCGGGCTGCGCCTGAACGGTGCGCTGGGAGGCTTCAGCTATGCGCTGGAGTACGCCCGCCAGCAGGACTACGCCGACAACCCCCAGGACCTGGACAGCGAGTACTACCTGGCGGAACTGGGCTATGTCCTCAAGGGCGTGCAGCTCAAGGGCGGCTACGAGGTGCTGGGGGGCGACAGCGGCCCGGGCAACCGTGCGTTCCAGACGCCGCTGGCGACCAAGCACCTGTTCCAGGGCTGGGCCGACCAGTTCCTCACCACGCCGGCCGACGGCATCGAGGACGCCTACCTGGGCTTCACCGCGCCCCTGGCCGGCGGCAGCCTGCAGGCCTGGTACCACGACTTCGCCAGCGAGCGGGGCGGCGACCGCTACGGCGACGAGATCGACCTGTCCTATACCCGGCCGATCCCCGGGGTGAAGGGCCTGGTCGGCATGCTCAAGTACGCGCACTACGACTCGGCTGACCGGACCCGTACCCTGGACACCGAGAAGTTCTGGGCGCAACTGCAGTACAGCTACTGAGTGAACCCGGCCCGCAACGGGCCGGCCTCCGGCGCGGCGCCACGTCGCGCCCGGAGGACAGTTGCACGGAACGGAAAGGCGCGGACGGGGAGCCGACCATGAACGAGATCCACCCTCAAGAGAAGCACCGCCTCGGGCGGCTGTTCGAGCCGGGCATCGCCTTGCTGGCGGCCACCGGCGCCGGCCTCTGGCTGCCCCTGGGCCTGGCCCTCTGCGCGACCGCCAGCGCCAGCGACGGAGCGCAGCCGGTCGCCCTCGGGCTGCTGGCCTGCAGCCTCTACCTGGCCGTGGCCCTGAGGCTGCTGGAACAGCGGCAGCGGCACCTGGAAAGGTTCTGGCTCGATGAGCTGGCCCACCTGCTGGGCCGCTCGCCAGGTTGCGATCCGGCCACCCTGCTGGTGACCTGCGACCAGCAATTGCGCGCAGCCGAGCGGTTGCAGAGCGAGGTCCGGTTCTCCAGCCAGGCCCTCGAACAACTGGCGCAGACGGCCCATGTCCAGGGCTGCGAACAGAACCAGCGGGTCAACATGATCGCCGCCGCCAGCGAACAGATCGAACGCAGCCTCTCCGGCGTCGACGAACTGGCCGGCAACGCCCGCGTCGCCTTCGCCGCCGCCCTGGGCCAGGGCGAGGACGGCTGCCGCGCGGCGGAGAAGCTGGGCCAGGGCATGGGCGCCATTCACGACAGCCTCGGCGATACGGCCGACGCCGTGAAACACCTGCTGCACAGCACGGCCCTGGTGGAGCAATCGGTGCAGGGCATCCAGAACCTGGCCAAGCAGACCCAGTTGCTGGCCCTCAATGCCTCCATCGAAGCGGCCCGCGCCGGCGAACAGGGACGGGGCTTCGCCGTGGTGGCCGACGAGGTCCGGCGCATGGCCGGCGCCACCGATGAAACCACCCGCGGCATCACCGCCGCGGCCACGGCGATCGCGGCGGCGGTCGGCCAGGTGGAGCGCGAGGTCAGCCATCACCGCGAGTTGCTGGAGCAGGGCAGCGAAGAAAGCGGCCGGCTGGCGGAGAGCCTGGACCAGCTGGCGCGCAAGAGCCGGGACAACCTGCAGCGCTTCGGCAGCATGCAGCAGGCCCTGGGTGAACATCACCAGGCGAACCAGGCCCTGTGCGAGCAGCTGCAACAGATCAGCGACAGCCTGGAGACCCAGAGCGGCCAGACCCGCAGCCTGCACGACCTGACCCGCTACCTGTCCCGCCTCGCCGGGGAGGTGGCGTGATGTTCCTGTCGCTCTCGCTGATCGTCGCCGGGCTCCTGGCCGCCTGCACGCTCGCCTGGGGCCTCACCCGGCGCCGGCGGCAGCGCCTGCTGCGGACCCTGGGCCAGGAGCTGCTGCTGGGACTCGAACTGATGCAGGGCGTCCAGCGCCACCGTGCCCTGGGCGGCCAGGACGGGCCGGGGGCGGCGCAGGACCGCCGGCAGTTGGCCGAGCGCCTGGCCCCGGCCTGGCAGGCCTGGCCGGAGGCCAGCCACCTGAGGATCTGGACGAGCCTGCGGCAATCCCCGGCGGACTTCGACGGCCACTGCCGCCTCGTGGAAAACCTGCTGGCCCGCATCCGCTTCCTGGAGCTGCATCTGTGCCGGTTGCGGCTGCGCGCGCCCGCCATCGCCGATCGCGGCTGGCAGGTGGAAGACCTGGGCCGCCTGCGTGGCCTGTCGATCCGCGCCGCCGCGCGGCAGGAGTGCCCACTGGAACTGCGCATCCAGCTGCAGTACCTGCACGACCGCTTGCTCGAAGGCGCCGATGGCGAACTGCGCGACGCCCTGGGGCGACTGGCGCCCGACCTCTTCAGCACGCGCGGCCTGAGCGTCCCGCCCGAGCAGCTCTACGCGCTGTTCACCCCCCTGATCGACCAGCGCATCGAAGCCTTGCGCAGCAGCCTGGGCTGAGCGAGGACGGGCCGGGCGGCGGCATTCCGGAAGCGCCCGACGGGCCCCCGGTTCGCGGATTGACCGGCACCGGGCTAGGCTCAGGCCATCGTTCAAGCAGGGGGACAAGCACAATGCGATCCAGCCTCGCCTCCGGCGTGAGACGCCGGGAAATCTGGGCCTGGGCGATGTTCGACTTCGCCAATTCCGGCTACACCACCGTCATCATCACCGCCGTCTTCAACGCCTACTTCGTGGCCGTGGTGGCCGAGGGCAAGCCCTGGGGCACCCTGGCCTGGACCAGCACCCTCGCGGTCTCCTACGCCCTGGTCATCCTCACTGCGCCGCTGATCGGCGCCTATGCCGACGCCACCGCCCGCAAGAAGCGCCTGCTGCTGTTCAGCACCCTCGGCTGCGTCGCCTGCACCGCCGCCCTGGCGCTGGCCGGCCCCGGCGCCCTGGCGCTGACGGTGCTGTTCCTGGTGCTGTCGAACTTCTGCTTCGGCACCGGGGAGAACCTGATCGCCGCCTTCCTCCCGGAACTGGCGCGGGACGATGCCCTGGGGCGGGTGTCCGGCTGGGGCTGGGGGCTGGGCTACATCGGCGGCCTGGTGAGCCTGGGGGCCTGCCTGGCCTATGTCAGCTGGGCCCAGGCCCAGGGCCAGACGGCGGCGCAGTTCGTGCCGGTGTGCGTCCTCATCACCGCCCTGCTCTTCGCCATCGCCAGCACCCCCACCTTCCTCCTCCTCAAGGAACGCAGCCAACCCCAGCCCGCCAGCGAACAGGGAGCTTGGGCACGCTTCAGCCGCACGCTGCGGGACGCCGGCCGCTACCGCGACCTGATGCGCTTCCTCGCCTGCACCGTCTGCTACCAGGCGGGCATCGCCGCGGTGATCAGCCTGGCGGCCATCTACGCCGACCAGGTGATGGGATTCAGCACCCAGGACACCCTGATGCTGATCTTCATCGTCAACATCACCGCCTCCCTCGGCGCGGTGGCCTTCGGCTGGCTGCAGGACCGCATCGGCCACCGCCCCACCCTGGCCCTGACCCTGCTGGGGTGGTTGGCCATGGTGGGGATGATCTGGCTTGCCAGCGGCCCGGCGCTGTTCTGGGCTGCGGCCAACATCGCCGGCCTGTGCATGGGCGCGAGCCAGTCGGCGGGCCGCGCCATCGTCGGCCTGCTGGCACCGCCCACGCGGCTGGGAGAATTCTTCGGCCTCTGGGGCCAGGCGGTGAAGCTCTCGGCCATCCTCGGCCCCATGACCTACGGCCTGGCCAACTGGCTCTCCGGGGGCGACCACCGCCTGGCGATGCTGATCACCGGCAGCTACTTCGTGCTGGGCCTGCTGCTGCTCGCCAGCGTGCGCCTGGAGCGCGGCCGGCGCGCGGCGCTGGCGTCGTAGGAGCCGGCTTGCCGGCGAATGCCGTGGGGCACGCCTCACCGACCCACCGGCGAGGTCCGCTGCGGGCACGTCGATGGGTTTCGCTGCGCTCTACGCCATCCTACGGATGCGCGGTGCGGCGTCCGGCTTTCGTAGGAGCCGGCTTGCCGGCGAATCGTGCGGGGCCTTTCGCGAGCTCGCTCCTACAGGACCCGGCTCGCCGACGAAAGGAATGCCGCCCGGGCAGGGTCTAGACTGCTTCCATCCCCCTCGAAAGGAAGCCCCATGCCCGACGCCACGGAGGTCCTGCTCGACTTCGCCAGCGCCCTGGCCGCTGGCCTGCTGATCGGCGCCGAGCGCGGTTGGCGAGACCGCAACAAGGAAGCCCTGCGGCTGGTGGCCGGCATCCGCTCCTTCGGCCTCACCGCCCTGCTCGGCGGGATGGCGGCCTTCCTCGGCGAACAGTTCGGCATCGCCGTCTGGGTGACGATCTTCGCCTGCTTCGCGGTGCTGGTGATCGCCTCCTACTTCGGCGAGCTGGTCTATGTCGGCGACCTGGGCCTCTCCAGCGAACTGGCCCTGCTGCTCACCTTCCTCCTCGGCAGCCTGGCGGTGGCCGGCTACCACGTGCTGTCCGCCGCCGGCGCGGTGGTGGTCGCCCTGCTGCTGAGCCTCAAGGACCCCCTGCACCATGCCCTGGAGCGCCTCAGCGAGGAGGAGCTGCTGGCGACGCTGAAACTGCTGTTCATCTCGGTGGTGTTGCTGCCGATCCTGCCGGACAGGGGCTTCGGTCCCTGGGACCTGTTCAACCCCTACGCCACCTGGTGGATGGTGGTGCTGATCGCCGGCCTGGGTTTTGCCGCCTACTTCGCCATCCGCCTGGTAGGCACCCAGCGCGGCCTGCTGCTGACGGCGCTGCTGGGCGGAACGGTTTCCTCCACCGCCATGACCATCACCCTCTCCCACCTGGCCGAGCACCGGGCCCTGCGCCCGCTGCTGGCCGCGGGGCTGCTGGCGACCTCGGCGCTGATGTTCCCCCGGGTGCTGCTGGAGGTGGGCCTGGTGAACCCGGGCCTGTTGCCGCACCTGTCCGTGCCCCTGGGTATCGCTGGCCTGACCTACGCGGCGGGTGCCCTGTTCTTCTGGCGCCTGGCGGCCAAGGATGAATCGCCCAACGCCGAACCACCGCTGAAGAACCCCTTCGAGCTGGGGCCGGCGCTGCGTTTCGCGGTGATGCTGGCGGTGATCCTGTTCCTGGTGGAGGCGGCGCGGCGGTACCTGGGGGATATCGGCGTCTACCTGGTCGCGCTGCTCTCGGGCCTGACCGACGTGGACGCCATCACCCTCTCCCTGTCCCGGGGCGCCAACCGCGGGCTGGATACCGAGGTGGCGGTGCGCGGCATCTTCCTCGCCGTGCTGAGCAATAGCCTGGTGAAGGCCGGGCTGATCGCGGTGATCGGCGGCAAGGGGCTGGCGCTGCATACCTTCCCCTTCATCGCCGGTGGCCTGCTGGCGGGTGCCGCCGTGCTGCTGATGTTCTGAGCCTCGGCGCGCGGGCGCGCGCCGGCGCCCACCCGTAGGATGGCGTAGAGCGCAGCGAAACCCATCAACGTGCCCGCAACGGACCTCGCCGGTGGGTCGGTGAAACGTGACCCACCCTACAAGCGTGCCGGCGAGCGGCCCGTAGGATGGCGTAGAGCGCAGCGAAACCCATCGACGTGCCCGCAGCGGACCTCGCCGGTGGGTCGGTGGAGCGTGACCCACCCTACAAGCGTGCCGGCGAGCGGCCCGTAGGATGGCGTGGAGCGCAGCGAACCCCATCGACGTGCCCGCATCGGACCTCGCCGGTGGGTCGGTGAAGCGTGCCCCACCCTTGCAAGCGTGCCGGCGAGCGGCCCGTAGGATGGCGTAGAGCGCAGCGAAACCCATCGCCGTGCCCGAACCGGACCTCGCCGGTGGGTCGGTGGAGCGTGACCCACCCTACAAGCGTGCCGGCGAGCGGCCCGTAGGATGGCGTGGAGCGCAGCGAAACCCATCGACGTGCCCGCAGCGGACCTCGCCGGTGGGTCGGTGGAGCGTGACCCACCCTACAAGCGTGCCGGCGAGCAGACCGTAGGATGGCGTAGAGCGCAGCGAAACCCATCGACGTGACCGCACCCGACCCCGCCGGTGGGTCGGTGGAGCGTGACCCACCCTACAAGCGTGCCGGCGAGCGGTTCGTAGGATGGCGTAGAGCGCAGCGAAACCCATCAACGTGCCCGCAGCGGACCTCGCCGGTGGGTCGGTGGAGCGTGACTCACCCTACAAGCGTGCCGGCGAGCAGACCGTAGGATGGCGTAGAGCGCAGCGAAACCCATCGACGTGCCCGAACCGGACCTCGCCGGTGGGTCGGTGGAGCGTGACCCACCCTACAAGCGTGCCGGCGAGCGGTTCGTAGGATGGCGTAGAGCGCAGCGAAACCCATCAACGTGCCCGCAGCGGACCCCGCCGGTGGGTCGGTGGAGCGTGACCCACGCCATTCGCCGGCAAGCCGGCTCCTACGAAAGCAGGCAGGTGGGCCGCGCGATCAGTCTTCCAGCGACTCGTCCAGCAGCGGCAGGCCGGCGGCGCGTTCCAGCAGGTCGTTGGGCAGGCTCTTGCTGGCGCGGGCACCGAGCAGCTTGAGGTTCTCCACCCGGCCGATCAGGTTGCCGCGACCCTCCACCAGCTTGTTGCGGGCGTTGGCGTAGGCCTTGTCCAGCTGCTGCAGGCGACTGCCCACCTCGTCCAGGTCCTGGACGAAGGCCACGAACTTGTCGTACAGCGCCCCGGCGCGCTCGGCGATCTCCCGGGCGTTCTGGTTCTGCCGTTCCTGGCGCCAGAGGCTGTCGATCACCCGCAGGGTGGCCAGCAGCGTGGTGGGGCTGACGATCACGATGTGTTGCTCGAAGGCCTCCTGGAACAAACCCGGGTCGGCCTGCAGGGCGGCGGCGAAGGCGGCTTCGATGGGCACGAAGAGCAGCACGAAATCCAGGCTGTGGAGCCCTTCCAGGCGCTGGTAGTCCTTGACCGACAAACCCTTCAGGTGACTGCGCAGGGACAGCACGTGCTGCTTCAGCGCCTGGCTGCGGGTCGCCTCGTCCTCGGCGGCGACCAGCGCCTGGTAGGCGGTGAGGCTGACCTTGGCGTCCACCACCACCTGGCGGTCTCCCGGCAACCGCACCAGCACGTCGGGCTGAAAGCGCTCGCCCTCGGCACTCTTCAGGCTGACCTGGGTCTGGTACTCGCGGCCCTTCTCCAGGCCGGCGTGCTCCAGCACCCGCTCCAGCACCAGCTCGCCCCAGTTGCCCTGGGTCTTCTGCCCCTTGAGGGCGCGCGTGAGCTGGGTGGCTTCGTCGCCCAGACGCTGGTTGAGCTGTTGCAGGCGTTCCAGTTCCTTGCCCAGGGAGAAGCGTTCGCGGGCTTCCTGCTGGTAGCTCTCCTCCACCCGCTTCTCGAAAGCCTGGATGCGCTCCTTGAGCGGGTCGAGCAACTGGCCCAGGCGCTGCTGGCTGTTCTCGGCGAAGCGCTGCTCGCGCTCATCGAAGATCTTCCCCGCCAGTTCGGCGAACTGGGCACGGAGGTCGTCGCGGGCCGCCTGCAGGTCGGCAAGGCGCTGCTCGTGTGCCTCGCGCTGTTCCCGCAGCTCGGCTTCCAGTCCGGCGCGGTCGGCGTCCAGCCGGCGCAGCTCGGCGTCCTTGCGCTCCCGCTCCTGGTTCCAGGCCAGCAGGGCCTCGCGGGCGCTCTGGCGCTCAACGCCCAGCAGCTCGGCCTCCCGTCCCAGGGCGGCGAGCTCCGCCTGCTGGGCGGCATTCATCTGGCTGAGTTCGCGCGCTTCCTCGCGACTGTCCTCCAGTTGCACGGCGAGCCCGTCCTGGGCCAGCTGGGCGTTGGCCAGGCGTTCTTCGAGCAGGGTGCGTTCGGTCTGCAGGGCGCCGATCCGGCGTTGTAGTTGCCAGGCGACGCCCAGCAGGGGAATGGCGCCGGCCAGGAGGCCAGCCAGAAGCGTGGGGATATCGAAAGGCATGAGCGGCTCCGCGCTGGAATGCCGGGAGTATACCCAGCCTCGAAGCCGTGATCAGGCGTGCGGCGCGAGCCGGCTGAGCAGTCGGGCGGCCTCGTGGGAACCCTGGGCGGCGGCCAGCTCCAGCCAGTGGCGGGCCTGCTCCGGTTCATGGTGGCGCGGCAGGCTGTACAGGCGCCCGAGTTCCAGTTGGGCACGGCGGTCGCCAGCGCGGGCGGCCTGTCGCAGCAGGTCCAGGCCGATACGGCGATCCCGGGGGTTGCCGCAGTCCCGGCACAGCATCTGGCCCAGGCGGCTCTGTGCCTCCACCTCGCCATCCAGGGCCGGCTGCTTGAGCAGGTTGCCGGCCAGGCGCTTGACGCTGTTGGCCTGGCCCAGGCGCGGGCTGTCCAGCAGCCAGAGGGCGACACGGGTGGGCAAGGTGGACGAGGTGGCGGCGGGGACGCGGTACTTCATGGGAAGGGGGTGGTGACCGGAAAGGCGCGCAACTCTACTCCTTTTTTTTGGCAGGTAAAGTCTTGCAATTGTCGCAGGGCGCGTTCTAGAGCAAGTGCTCGGGACAATCCACAGAAGCTGTGGATAACTCTGTGAAGAAGATGCTCGAAACGTCACCGAGCGCTCATGGATCCTGGCCTCCAGTCAAACTGGCGATTTTTTCACCAATAAAAAAATACTATATTTTTCAATGACTTACAAAACAGTCATGGGGAATCAAGCGCTTAGGCCCGAATTCGACAGCCTTTTGCGAGGCTGCCTCGCCACTGTGCACAACTCAACTCTGTCAATACCCTCTTCGCCCTGTTGCGGGGCATTTTCCTCGGAAATGCGTCTGGGACCGGTGTTGCACGGTCGTTCCAAGTGACGACGAATGGCAGGAAAACAGGGGGCCGGCGTCCCGCCTGTTTCGGGTACGGACATACGCCTGCGCCAAAGCTGTGCACAGATTGGCCACAGGGTTGTATCGACCCGACTACCGCCAGGCCGGTGCGCCCCCTAGAATGCCGACTCCCCCTCCACGATCGCCTCCCCATGGACAAAGCCCGCATCCACCGACTGATCCTCGACAGGCTCGCCGCCGACCTGGAACTGCTGCAGCGGGCCGCGCAGACCGCCTACGAGGCCGCGACCCACGAGGAGAACGTCGCCGAGAACAAGTACGACACCCTTGGCCTGGAAGCCTCTTACCTGGCCACCGGGCAAGCCCGCCGCGCCGCCGAGATCAAGCATTCCATCGGCCTGTTCCAGACCCTCAACCTGCGTCCGTTCGACCCGCAGCGAGGTATCCAGCTCAGCGCCCTGGTGGTGCTGGCCGCCGAGGATGGCAGCGAGCAATGGCTGTTCCTCGGCCCCGAAGCGGCCGGTCTCAAGGTGCAGCTCGAAGGGGAGGAAATCACCGTGATCACGCCCCGCTCTCCCCTCGGCCAGGCGCTGCTGGGCAAGGCAGAAGGCGCGGAGATCACACTGAACATCGGCAAGGGGCACCAGCATTTCGAGGTGCTGCAGGTACACTGAACCGGCCGCCCACCGCTCCGGAGGCCCCATGACTCGCCCACGCCGCATCCTGCGCATCAGCTTCAGCCCCCTCGCCCTGACCCTGAGCGTGGCCCTCGGGGTGTGGCTGGGGTTCATCGCCATCGGCCTGACTGGCTACCTCGGCTATCGCCTCTACCTGGCCGGCGGCGCCCCGGTGGCCCAGGTCGTGCCGCCGCCTCCGGCCATCGCCACCCCGGCCCCCGCCCCGCCCGCAGTGGCGCCGGGCAGCGCCGAAGAGCGGCTGAAACGCTACGAGGACAACTACAACGCTGCCGTGCGGGCGGATAACGAGCGCGTGGAGCGCCTCGAGGAACAGCGCCGCCTCAGCAACGCCAGGTGCCAGTTCTGGACCGAGCAATACCGCAACGCCCCCACCGACCGGGCCAAGCGCAGCATGGAGCAGGCCTGCCAGTAGCCGGCGACCGGACGGATCGAATCGCCACCCGGTCTGATTTCCGTTCTCACCCGACCAAAGGCGCCACTCCTGCATCGGACCGTCACAGGAGGCGGACTAGACTCTAACCGTGCGCCCTCCACTTTGGCGCCAGAGGCGGTTTGCAATGGGTCCCGAAATCTTCATAGCCCTGATGATCATGGGCTGGCTGCTGGCAGCGGTGGCGCTGCTGTGGGCCATGCTCAGGATTTCCCATCATCACCATCACCCTCATCACCACCGGCCATCGCCGCCCCACTCCAGCCGTTCCTTCCGCAGGAACAAGGCCAAGGGCACACCGGCCACCCCCCACTGACAGCCGAGCCGGCAGCCTCCTTTCCCCGTGGCGCGCGAATCGCCCAGGGTGAAAGGCGGCCAGGCTCGCCCTTTCGTCGGGGTCGACTCGATAACGCGAAATCGCTGCATCCTCGCGGCCATTGATTGACCGTTCGCGGACGATCTCTACAGCGAGCGAACCCATGTTTCCCTCTCCCCAGCCCTCTCCCGGAGGGAGAGGGGGTGTTCGAGCGAGCCCGCGCTTCCCTCTCCCCAGCCCTCTCCCGGAGGGAGAGGGGGTTGTTCGAGCGAGGCCGCGCTTCCCTCTCCCCAGCCCTCTCCCGGAGGGAGAGGGGGTTGTTCGAGCAAGCCCGCGCTTCCCTCTCCCCAGCCCTCTCCCGGAGGGAGAGGGGGTTGACCGAGCGAGCCCGCGCTTCCCTCTGCCCAGCCCTCTCCCGGAGGGAGAGGGGGTTGGCCGGGTGCAGGTCGCTCAATGGAAATCCCGGCTCCTGATATCCAGCCCGTCCAGCAATGGCGTCAGGTCCTGCAGGCGCCGGGCGATCAGGTGGCGCACGCCGTCCACCGACTCCAGCCGTCCGTCCACCTGCAGCAGTTGCGAGCCCACCAGCACGCGCCGCTGGCGCTCCGCCAGGTCATGCCAGACCACCACGTTGACCATGCCGAACTCGTCTTCCAGGGTGACGAAGATCACCCCGCTGGCGGTTTGCGGGCGTTGGCGGCCCACCACCAGGCCGGCGACGCTGAGGGAGCGCCCGTGCTCCGTGCCCTGTACCTCCCGCGAGCTGCGGCAGCGGCGTTTGCGCAGGGCCGCACGCAGCAGGCTCAGGGGATGGGGGCCCAGGGTGGTGCCCAGGGTGGCGTAGTCGGTGAGCATGTCCTCGGCGACGTTGGGCAGGGGCAGCGCCACCTGGACCTCCCGCGACTCCGGCAGGCCGGCGAACAGCGGCGCCTGCACCTCCACCCCGGCCACCGCCCAGCGGGCCTTGTGCCGGTGTCCGGCCAGGCCGCGCAAGGCGCCGGCGTCCGCCAGCCGCTCGCGGGCGCCGGCATCCAGACGGGCGCGCTGCACCAGGTCGGCCACGCTGGTGAAGGCCGCGCCGCTCCGGGCCGCCTCGATGCGCCGGGCATCGTCCTCGCGAAAGCCTCGCACCATGCGCAGGCCCAGGCGGATGGCAAGGTCGTCGCCCCGCCCCGCCGGTTCCAGGGAGCAGTCCCAGTCCGAATGGCGCACATCCACCGGATGCACCGGGATGCGGTGGCGGCGGGCGTCCTGCAGCACCTGGTCGGGGGAGTAGAAACCCATGGGCCAGCTGTTGATCAGGGCGCAGGCGAAGGCCGCCGGCTCATGGCATTTCAGCCAGCTGCTGGCGTAGGTGAGCAAGGCGAAGCTGGCGGCGTGGGACTCGGGAAACCCGTAGCTGCCGAAGCCCTTGATCTGCTCGAAGATGCGCGCGATGAACGCCGGCTCGTAACCCTTGGCGAGCATCCGCGAGGTCAGCCGCTGGCGGTGGTGCTCCAGACCGCCGTGGCGCTTCCAGGCGGCCATGTTGCGGCGCAGTTCGTCCGCCTCGCCGGGGGTGTAGTCGGCGGCCACCATGGCCAGTTGCATCACCTGCTCCTGGAACAGCGGCACCCCCAGGGTGCGCCGGAACACCGGGACCAGCTCTTCCCTGGGGTAGCTCACCTTCTCCTCGCCATTACGCCGCCGCAGGTAGGGGTGAACCATGTTGCCCTGGATCGGCCCCGGCCGGACGATGGCCACCTGGATCACCAGGTCGTAGAAGGTCCGGGGCCGCAGGCGCGGCAGCATGGACATCTGCGCCCGCGACTCGATCTGGAACACGCCGATGGTGTCGGCGCGGCTGATCATGTCGTAGGTGGCGCGGTCCTCCTTCGGCAGGCTGGCCAGGGTCCAGCGCCGGCCGCGATAGCGTTCGATCAGGTCGAAGCAGCGGCGCAGGGCGCTGAGCATCCCCAGGGCCAGCACGTCCACCTTGAGCAGGCCCACCAGGTCGAGGTCGTCCTTGTCCCACTGGATCACGGTGCGCTCGGCCATGGTGGCGTTTTCCACAGGCACCAGGCTGTCCAGGGGCGCCTCGGAAATCACGAAGCCCCCCGGGTGCTGGGACAGGTGCCGGGGAAAGCCGATCAGCTCGCGGGTCAGCGCCAGCACCGGGCGCAGCACCGGGCTCTCGGGGTCGAACCCCGCCTCCCGCAGACGCTCCGCCGAGGGGGCCGAATCGCTCCAGCCACCGCAGCACTCGGCCAGGGCGTTCACCTGGTCCGGCGGCAGGCCGAGGGCCTTGGCCACATCGCGGATGGCGCCGGCGCCGTGGTAGGTGTTGACCACCGCGGTGAGGGCCGCGCGGCGGCGGCCGTAGCGGCGGAAGATGTACTGGATGACCTCTTCGCGGCGTTCGTGCTCGAAGTCCACGTCGATGTCCGGTGGCTCGTTGCGCTCCTTCGATATGAAGCGTTCGAAGAGCAGCTCGCTGTCGCCACAGGGGTCCAGCTCGGTGATCCCCAGGGCGAAGCACACCACCGAATTGGCCGCCGACCCCCGCCCCTGGCAGAGGATGCGCTCCTGGCGGGCGAAGCTGACGATATCCGCCACCGTGAGGAAATAGCTCTCGTAGCCCAGCTCGGCGATCAACGCGAGTTCCTTCTCCACCAGCGCCCGGGCCTTGTCCGGCGGCCCCTCCGGCCAACGGTTGCACAGCCCCCGCTCGGTCAGTCGGCGCAGCCAGCTGGTGGGCGTCTCGCCCGCCGGCACCAGCTCGCGCGGGTACTGGTACTGGAGTTCATCGAGGCTGAAGCGGCAGCGCCGGGCGATGCGCACCGACTCTTCGAGCAGCGCCGGGGGATAGAGCGCGGCCAGCACCTCGCGCCGCCGCAGGTGACGCTCGCCGTTGGCGAAGAGCCGATGGCCCGCCTCCGCCACCGTGCAGTGGTGGCGCACGGCGGTCATGCAATCCTGCAGCGCGCGGCGGCCACGGGCGTGCATGTGGACATCGCCGCAGGCCACCGCCGGAATGCCCAGGTCGTCGGCCAGGGCCAGCCGCTGCGCCAGCCGGGCCGCGTCGTCCGCGCCCCGGTGCAGTTCCACCGCCAGCCACAGGCGCTCGGGAAAGTGGCGGCGCAGCCAGTCCGCCTCACGCACGTCGTCCTCCATCACCCAGAGCGCCAGCAGGCCATCGGTGGGATCGGCGAAGTCTTCCCGCAAGAGCCGATAGCTGCCCTTCCGCGCCCGCCGCCGCGCCTCGGTGATCAAGCGGCACAGGCGCTGGTAGCCCGCCAGGTTCTCCACCAGCAGCACCAGCTTGGGACCGCCTTCCAGCCGCACCTCGCTGCCGATCACCAGGGGCAGGCCGTTGTCCCTCGACGCCTGCCAGGCGCGTACGATGCCGGCCAGGGTGCATTCATCGGTAATGGCCAGGGCCTCGTAGCCATGCTCGCGGGCACGCTGGAACAGCTCGGCGGCGCTGGAGGCCCCGCGCTGGAAGCTGAAGTTGGACAGGCAGTGCAGCTCGGCGTAGGCACTCATGCGAACCAGCCCTGGAGCCACAGCGGCCCCGCCTCCCCCACGGCACGGAAGGCCCAGCCCCGCTGGCCGCTGCGGGTTTCCACGAGGAAGTAATCGCGACGCACATCGCCCCCGTCCCACCAGCCGGACTCGATGCGCTCCGGTCCCGACAGGATGCGCACGCTGCCCTCCCGCAAGGGCTGGGGTTCCCGCAGCAGCCAGCCGGGGCGTGGCGGACCGGGCGGCAGGTGCAGCGCCGGGGCCTCGGCGTCCAGCCGCCAGGCGCATTCCGGGCGGTGGTCGGCGCGGGCGGCCAGGCTGTGCACGGCCTCGTCCCCCAGGCGGGCCCGCAGGCGCTCGCGCAACTGCTCCCAGGGCAGGGATTGCTGGGGGCGCTCGTCGAACAGCTCGCGCCGCTCCGGCACGAAGGCCGGCAGGTCCCGCGCCAGCAGGCGAAAGGCCCGCACCGGCGCCGGCACCTGCAACTGCTCCAGGCGTCCCCGGGCCAGCTCGAAGAGTATGGCGGCCTCCCGCTCGGCGCTGAGCAGGCCCACGGGCACCTGGGTATCGGGACGGTCGCGGTGCTCCAGCAACAGGCTGAAACGCTGCACGCCGCTGTCGCGCCCGGCGAGGAAGGCCGCCAGGTCGGCGGTCAGGCGGCGCAGGGGAAAGAGCAGCGCCTGGTGGGACTCCACCTCGAAATTCAGTTCGAGGCGCACATCGAACTCATCCGGCGGCCGGTAGAACTCCAGGGCCAGGGGGCGCTCGCCCAGCAGGCAATCCAGGTGCCGCAGCACCTCGGCGGGAAAGCGCCGGGCCAGGGTCTGCCGGGGCATCGCCAGCACCTGTCCCAAGGCTCGCAGGCCCATGCGCTGGAAGGCGGTGGCGACGTCACGATCCAGGCCGGCGCGCTCCACCGGCAGGCGCCCCAGGGCCTTGCGCAGCTCCGCCGGGGTCGCCAGCGCCAGGCCGTCCGCGGCATTGGCCAGCACCCGCGCCGCCGCCGGGTTGGGCGCGGCGACGATGCGATGACGAAAGCCCAGCCCTTCCAGCTCCCGGCGCAAGCGCGCCTCGAAGCGCGGCCAGGGCCCGAACAGGCCGAGACTGGATTCCACCTCCAGCAGCAGGCAGCGCGGGTAGCGCCGGCTGACCTGGGAACTGAAGCCATAGCCCCAGGCCGCCAGCAGCTGTTCGGCCCGCTCGACCTGGGCCGGGTCGTACTCCACCTGGGCGAAATCGCGGGTCAGCGCATGGGCGGCGGTGAGGGACTGGCCAGGGCGCAGCCCCAAGCTTCGGGCCGCCGGATTCAGCGCCCGCAGCACCCGCCGCTGGGGCGTGCCGGTGACCAGCGCCAGGGGCGCCTCGGGGTCGGGATGCCCTCGCAGCACGCTATCCAGCGCCAACTGCGGGAGCAGTATGCAAGCCCAGCGCATGGGGGATTCACCGGGCCAGCGCGATGGGCCTGGCGGGCGGCAGGCCGCCCCGGCACTTGAGCACCCTCAGGCGCGCCGGCGCCCCCTCCACGGCAATGCGCAAGGCCGCCGGCGAAGGGTTCAGGGACGCCTCCAGGGGGCGAAAGGCAAAGGCCAGGGTCTGTCCGGTCTCGGCGGCCACCTGCAAGCGCCGCAGGGCCCGGTCGTCGGCCTGCTGCGGCCAGCAGAGCACCGCGCCACAACTGCCGGAACGCAGGCACTGCTCCGCCGCCCAAAGGGCGTCGCGGCCACTGGCCTGCACCAGGGCCAGGGCGCGCAGGTCCACCCCCGCCGCCTGCCAGGCCTGTGGATAAGGGATATGCGGCGGCGCCACCAGCACCACCCGCTCGCCGCTGCCGGTGAGCCGCGCCAGGGTCGGCCAGAGCAGGCTCAGCTCACCCAGCCCGACGGCGGCGGCGAGGATCTCGCTCAGGGCCGCCTCGGGCCAGCCGCCACCGGGCAGCGCCCGATCCAGCTCGGCCAGACCGGTGGGCTGGTCGCTGCCGCCCGGCTGCGATACGGGCTGGCCTTTCCACACCCGCCGCTCGTTGAGCAGGGCGTCGAGGGCGACCACCGCGCCCATCAGGCCCGCCCATCGCCAGAGAAGAAAAACGGCAGCCCCCGAAGGGGACTGCCGAAAGGGCCAGGAACAATCATCAAGGCCATTGGGGGAAATCCTACGAATACTGTATTTATATACAGTAAATATCAGTGCATTCCCCACGTCAATTCGGACTGGACTGACGGCTCAGCCCAAGACCCTTTCGGCCTCCTGCAACTGCGCCAGCAATGCCGCACGCGCCTCGTCCCGCAACCTGATGGCCGCCGACCAGTCCCTGCCGCCCGCCTGAAGCGGGTCGCAGACATGGACCTGCACGGCCCCGCGATGGGGGAACCACTGGCCGTCACGCAGGATCTCGCGGGTGCCGCGAATGGCCACCGGCAAGAGCGGTACGCCGGTGTTCGCGGCCAGCACGAAGGCGCCCATGCGGAAAGGCCGCAAGCCAGGCTCGCGGGTGAAGGTGCCCTCCGGGAAGAACACCAGGGACTGGCCGGCGCGCAACGCCTCGCCCAGGGCGTCGCTGTCGGCGACGCTGCGCTCGAGGTCGAAGCGCTCGACGAACCGGGCTCCCAGCCGGCGCAGGAACAGGCCGGCGAACCACTGGCCGGCCAACTCGCGCTTGGCGACGAAGGCGAAGTGCGACGGCAGGACCGCGCAGAGGACCACGCCATCCAGGTAACTGGCATGGTTGACGGCCAGCACGCTCGCCCCCCTGGCCGACAAGCGGTCCCGCCCCTCGACGCCGAGGGGAATGCCGGCCAGGCGCAGGAAGGTCCTCGCGGCCTGCCGGGTGATGGCGCGGCAGCCGCGCTGGCTCGGACACAGGACGACAGCCAGCCAGGTCAGGGACGCGAAGGGCCAGAACAGCAGGGCGGCATAGAGCGCGTAGCACCAGCCCCCGAGGCTGCGCCAGGCCCGTCCCAGATAGCCGCGCAACGCCTGCAGGGACAGCCGCAGCAGTTGTCGCCAGGGCGCCAGGTGCGGCCGTCCCACCTCGCCCCGCTCATAGAGATCGCGACAGGCGGCGCGGCGGATCTTGCCACTGGAGGTCTTCAGCACGCTGCGGGGCGGCGCCAGGACTATGTCATCGGGCGGTATGCCGGTCAGTTCCACCACGATGCGATTGATCTCCTGGCGCAGGCTTCGCTGGCTGTCGCGGTCACGCACCGCGCACTCCGCCATCACCACCAGGCGATCGGTTCCGCTGGCCGCGTCACGGCTGCCGAATGCCGCGATGCAGCCCTTGCGCAGGCCGGGCAGCCTACCCACCGCCGCCTCCACGTCGTAGGGGTAGATATTGCGCCCGGCTCGAATGATCAGGTCCTTGACCCGTCCGGTGAGGTAGACCTCGCCGCCGGCCATGTAGGCGAGATCGAGGGAATCCATCCAGCCGTCCCGCAGCACCCGGCGGGTTTCCTCCGGCGCATGGAAATAACCCGAGGTGGTGGAAGGGCCGCTGAACTGCAGGTGGCCCTCCCGGCGCTCGGGTAGTTCGACGCCATTGCCATCGACGATGCGGACCTGATGCCACGGCAGCGGCCTTCCGCAGGAGACGAAGCGCAGCGTGGCCGGATCGTCGTCCCTGGCGGGCACGGCCTCGCCTCGGGTCTGGAAGGCGTCGCGCTGAACCCGGTCCACCAGCGGCCCGCGTCCCGGCGGCGGGAAGGCCACGCCCAGGGTGGCCTCGGCCAGGCCATAGACCGGCGCCAATGCACCGGGCGCCAGGCCACAGGGCGCGAAGCGCTCGGCGAAACGCTTCAGCGTGTCGGGATTGACCGGCTCGGCACCATTGAAGGCCAGGCGCCAGTGGCTGAGGTCCAGGCCCTCCAGGTCACTGTCGGAGAGCTTGTTCAGGCACAGCTCGTAGGCGAAGTTGGGGGCCGCCGAAAGCGTTCCCTGGAAGCGGTGGAGGGTCCACAGCCAGCTCTTCGGCCGGGCGAGGAACGCCAGGGGCGACATCAGCACCAGGTTGAAGCCGTAGTAGAGACTGCCCAGCCAGGCGCCGATCAGCCCCATGTCGTGGTACATCGGCAGCCAGCTGACGAAGACGTCCCGCGAATCGACCCGTAGCGCGGCCCCCATCGCCCGCAGGTTGGCCAGCAGGTTGGCATGGCTGACCATCACGCCCTTGGGCTGGCCGGTGCTGCCCGAGGTGTACTGGAGGAAGGCGATGTCCTCCGGGCGCCGCACGGCCGGCAGGTCCGGCCCGGGGTCCCGGCTCAACTCCGCCACGCTGGCGATACGCTCCAGGCCCGGCACCCGGGGCTGGAGCAGGCGCGCGAGCAGCTTCGCCTCCGTCACCGTGATCAGGACCCGGGCCCCAGCGTTGCACAGCACGCCGGCCTGGCGCTGCAGGTGTTCCTCGATCTGGGTCAGGCGCATCGGTGGGTAGATCGGCACCGGCACGCCACCGGCCAGGAGGATGCCGAAGAAACCCAGGAGAAAGTCCCGCCCGGTGGGCAGCATCAGCGCCACGGACTGGCCCGCCCGCAGGCCACCCTCGAGCAGGCCGCCAGCGACCTCCCGCGCACCGCGGTAAAGGGCCTCATAGCTGATGTCCTCGGTGGCCTCATCCTCGCCCAGCAGGCGCACATGGATATGGCCCGGATGCTGCCGGGCATGCCACTCCAGCACCTCGATCAGGGTGCCTGCACGCTCCGGGACCTGCAGCTCGCCCTCTGCAGACGGCGCCACGATGGCGCGCTCGGTCCTCTCGACCCGCCCGCCGGGGTCGCCACGGCGCAGCACCTTCAGCACATCCGCTGGCGTATTGGCCGACGCGAACAGCTGCTGCGGGAGGCGCACCCCGAACTCCCGCTCGATACGCGACCAGAGTTCGACACGAACCAGGCTGTCCACGCCCAGGTCATGTTCCAGCGAGCTGTCCAGCTCGACGCGCAGCCTGTCGGCTGTATCCGGCCGCAATTCGGCCACCGTGCGCCGGACGATCTCCAGCAATTGTTCGGCGTCCTTGTCGAAAGGGGAGGATTGACGGACTTCCTGAGGTGGATGGGACATGGACGCCCCTCACGGCCTGGGTATTGGCTTCTGTCCAGTATGGGCCGCTGCCGGCTTTCCGGTGCCATTCGGCCCTCCGCCAACCCGCCCCGTCGCGGCAAGGCTCCCGTAAGCCCATGACTTCAGGGGCGGGGCTTGCCACCCTGTCATCTGCTGAAACAGTTCCCCCCGCCCGGCCGCCGTGCCGTCACCCTTGCGCCAACCTCTATGCTGGAATCATCGACGCCATCAGGAGCCCAGCATGTGCGGCAGGTACGTCAGCCCCTCCCAGCGAGCCATCGAGGATTACTGGCACATAGGCGCCCGTGAATCCGGCGGCTGGGTGGAACGCTTCAATGTGGCCCCCACCACCCAGGTGCCGATCCTGCGCCTGGACCGGCAGGGCGAGCTGGAACTGCTGTCCGCCCGCTGGGGCCTGATCCCGTTCTGGTGGAAGGACGCCAAACCGCCGGCCCACGCCTTCTTCGCCCGCAGCGAGGAAGCCCAGCACAAGCCGATGTGGCGCCAGGGACTGCGCAGCCAGCGTTGCCTGATGCCCCTGCGCGGCTGGTACGAGTGGAACGCGAGCGAGTCGGTGCGCAACGCCTCCGGCCGCCTCGTCCACCAGCCCTACTACCTCCACAGCCCCAACGACCCGGTGCTGGCCATGGCAGCCCTCTGGTCCACCTGGACCGCACCGGATGGCCACCCCGTCACCTCCTGCGCCCTTCTCACCCGCCCCGCCGCCCCCGCCATCAGCGACATCAACCCCCGCATGCCGGTGCTGCTCCATCCCGGGCAGTTCTCGCTCTGGCTGGCCTCCGACACGAAAGGCGAAGCCCTGCAACGGGCCATGGAACAGGCCCGCGAGGACGTCGTCGCCCACCCGGTGTCCACCCGGGTGAACGATGTGCGGAACGAGGGGGAAGACCTGCTGGAGGCGGTGGAAACGGGCTGAGGATGGCCGCTGGAGCGGAAGCCGGCGTGCGGGGGTGACCGTTTCTCCGATTCTCCCGATCGATGAAAAAACGGGCCTAGACTTTTTCTCCACAGGCAGCGGCCAACTTGGGGAAAGGTGCATTCCCCGATTGTCGACGGCCTTCTCCAGGCGCCCTGCCCCCAACCGGCTCGCCGGCGAGATGCCGGGGTAGCCAAATGCCTCAGCCTGGAGAAACCGCCATGAATCCTTCGTTCCCTGGCACCCCTTCAGCCTTCCTGCCCGGCGGCCGCGCCTGGCTGCTCGGCGCCCTGCTGCTCGCCACGGGCTGCGCCCATGATCCCGATATCAGGGCCAGCCGGGACGGTACTTCCGGCATGACCACCAGGCCGGCTGCCGAGTACCTGAGTTGCGTGAAGGAAGACGTCGGATACCGCACCGATACCTTCACCGAGGAAGAAGACGGCAAGACCCTGCTGTATGTCGGCAGCACCGACCCCAACCGGGCAAGCGGTCTGGTCGAACTGTCCAGCGCCCAGGGCGGGAACCATTTCTCGGTACGCCAGCGCAGCGCCTGGCAGGACAAGGGACGCCTGATCAATGTGGCCCTGATGTGCTCGAAGGCCTGACCCGTAGCGCCCCGATGCGCACGGCATCGGCGGCGTCCCCTCAGCTCATCGGCCCGGACCTCGGAGGTTCGGGCCGTGGCTGACACCCCTCCAACGGCGCAAGGCGCTAGGCTACCCTGGCGTGTCCATCCATAAGGCGAGCGCCGATGATCACCCTGAAGATCCACCTGACCGACGACCTCCGACGCTTCGTGGATGAGCAGGTCAGCCGGCAGGGTCATGACTCCCCCAGCGAGTACCTGGGCGGACTGATCCGCAAGGAGCGGGATCGCCAACACCTGCGCCAGCTGTTGATGGACGGCGCCGCCTCCGCAACGGCCAACGAGACCGACGAGCACGAATTCGCAGGGCTGCGCGAGCGGGTGCGCAAAGACACCGAATGAAGCCCCGGCGCCTCCATCGTCTCGCCCAGTATCGAAGTGAACAGCATGCATCACACCCACGACATCATCATCAGCAGCGTCACGGATACCGACGCCACCCTGGACTTCGTCTTCACCTTCGAAAGAAGACAGGTGGTGGACCGGGTCCTCCGGCGGCGGCACGGCAGGGTGGTGGAGGATTCGGACCCCTTCGTCGACGACTGGACCGAGGCCGAACGGCAACAGGTGAAAGACGACCTGCTGGGCTGCCTGGCACGTAACGGCATCCTCTGCCTGGCCAGCAGCAACGACCGGGTGGTCGGCTTCGCCTGCATGGACGGCCAGCCCGTCGATGACGCGGGCCGCTACCACCCACTGAAGGAGTTCCACGTCGAAGCCTCGGCAAGAGGCCGAGGCATCGGCAAGCGCCTCTTCGCCCACTGCGTCGACGCGGCCCGCAGCCGAGGCTTCAAGCGCCTGTACATCTCATCGCACTCGGCCAGGGAAACCGTGCTGTTCTACAAGAGCCAGGGCTGCCGGGACGCCGCCTGGCTGTTCAAGGAGCAGATCGAGCGCGAGCCCTTCGATTACCAGATGGAGTACGTGGTGGGGGATTGAGCGGTAAGGCCCGGAGCGATATTTCCGGAAGATGGTCGGTGGGTCAGGCGATAGCTCCCGCATAACCTTCTCGCGCATTTCTACACATGGCGTAAACCAGAAAGCAAAAGCCCCTGAAACTCCAGGAGTTTCAGGGGCTTAGGCTATGAGCTATGGCGGGAAGATGGGGGTTTGAATTATCCCGGTGGCTGGCTCAGTACGTCGCAACCCTACTCAATTCAGGGTTTCTAGCCATCCCCGCGTGTCGATATTCGAAAGTTCGTGCCTGTGATTTCGACACTTTTTCGACACCTGCCACGGGAACCAGGTGCTAAGATGCTTTGGCAAATTTTGCCAAAAGGTGGATTCCCATGAGCACCATGAACATCTCCCTGCCCGACGCCCTCAAGAGCTTTGTCGATGACCAGGTCAACCAGCGCGGCTACGGCACCAGTAGCGAGTATGTACGCGAACTGATCCGCAAGGACCAGGACCGCCAGCGCCTCCGCAACCTGCTCCTGGAAGGCGCCGCCTCCTCCCCTGCCGCCCCGGCCGATGACAACTACTTCGAAGCGCTGCGCAACCGGGTACGGAACGCCAAGACATGAAGGCCAAGACCATCATCCCCCGAGCACGCGCCAATCAGGATATCGACGACGCCGTCAGCTATTACCTGGAGGAAGGAGCCGAGCAGGCCGCACTCGGCTTCGTCCACGCCCTGGAGCGGGCCTATAAATACATCAGCCGGCATCCCGAATTAGGTTCATCGCGATACGCCAACGAGCTCGATCTGCCGGGACTGCGCTTCTGGACGTTGAAGCGCTATCCCTACCTGATCCTCTATATCGAGCGTGAAGACCATATCGATGTGTGGCGGGTGTTGCATGGGATGAGGGATATCCCTGCCTGGATGCAGCGGAGCGACGAAAAATAAATCTGCCCCTTTACGTTCATTTAGCCCTTAGAAAGCTATAAATCTTTTCGACCTTAAAATCAGACTCACTTTCCACCTGCTTAATTTGAAAGTAGGCAATACCAATTTGAACTAACGCAAGAAACAGAACAAGATAGGAATTTTTTTTCTGAAAAAGAAGATTTCTGTATTGAAGCTCGTCCCCCGAATGCAATCTCCGCTTTTCAATTGCCAACTGCAATTCATCTACTTTTTTAGCCTGCCACTTTATCACTCGCTTTGAATACTCGGCATATCTTCCATCACAAGCCCACCCAATTGAACCTTCTATCGCCTTTATATTCTCCCTCAGCGAATCCAACTTCACCTTTGAGTTCAATAAAATTTTATACCGTCGAGCCACCTCCTTCTTACTCCTAAGCAAGACTCCATTAGAAAACTCAGAAACACTGTCAAACTTCTTATCCACATCAATCAGCATAGAAGTAAATAAATGGGAATCATAAAGCGCCATCCCCGTATTGCGAAAATCTTTAAACTGATCCACCGCATTATCATTTTGGCTTTTTATAAATATACGATCTACCCCTAATTCGCTGGAAAATCTTTGACGACAGGAGTTCTCATTTGGATCCGAACTAATTTCATCATTCATATACCCTCTATATCTTTCAATAATTACCCTATGCTTTTCCTCACCTCGCCTCTCGGACAGAGCACCAACATCAGCCTCAACAAAATACGGAGCAACATCGTTCCTGCATATATCAGCCACAACAACTAAATCATCTACCTTTTTATGCAACCCCAACATCTCAAGAATATAGACAGACGATTGCTTTGCATCTTTCACAATCTTTTCTACATGCCCGTAAATATATCTTTCAATTCCATTATGCCTATCATGATGCTCAATAATTTTAAATCCCTTACTGAATGGATTTAGAGACTGAAAGCACCTATATTTTTCGATATGACGGACATCGCTACTGAATAGCTCTTTTTTAGCACTTTCAGACAAAAGCATATAAAGCGAAAGGTATGTGAATCCATGCGCAAGCTTTTGAATGCTCACATAACAATTACTGCAACAACTCTCTAGAATCTCTATACTCGCAATAGCAGCAACACCTTTCTGCTTATTTATATTTATCCACCCCAAATTTCTATAACTCAGACCTCCGCTAAACTTCGTCTCAAAGACTTCTGAGTCCCGCTCCGGAGCGTACCACCCCGTTGACGCACTTCCCTTAATCCAGTTATGGATCGCCGATAGTTCATTGTGATCAATTTGAACGACTACGCCTATCGCTTTCCAGTCACAACTAAAATCAAAAAGACTGGCTGTCTCTGTCGGATCTTCGTCAAAGTCAAGCTCACCTTTGCTTTCCAATAGAAAATACTTCCCCGCCTCACTTAACCTCCGCGAAAAAACTATAGGAGCTTTCCCTGCTGCAGAAAGAATACCTTCTGTGATACGCGCCTTTAATGGTTTCAATTCTTACCTCCTTAAAAATTTAAAAGATAAAGAGAAATGGATAACCTGGACCTTCTCAGTCAAAAATAAGCCAATAAGATCCTGCAATTTTGGATTTGAATCCCTGCCAATAGTTAATAGGTTGACCTCTCCTATCCTACCTTAGGAATCGCCCTAACTTATGTTTTGTCGCATATGCCCCCAACTCTTTGTGTTTTCCTCCCCAAAAACGCACGAGGAGAACCCCATGCAAGTGCACGAAGGCGAGTGCTGAATAGGTGATGTTCTGTCGCTGAACATCCTGAAAGGCAAGGCGGGTGAGGAGCTGATGCGGCTGTTGCTCACTCACGGGATAAAGATCGAGGTTGCGTCGATCCAGGGCGACTCGGTGAGGCTGATTATTCGAGCGCCCGCGAAGATGCTGATCGTTGAGGAATTGGTGGCTCCGCCGTGAGGTGGCAGAGCGAGGTGATTTCAAGCGGTCCTGGTCCGCCGGGAGAACCAACGGGCCGCGACCGAGGCGATGATTTCTAATCCGTGCTGGGAGTCTGCAAGTTTGAATGAGCTTCGTCATAGGCAGGACTGGTTTGCCCCGCTTCCGGTGCGATTTGTCCTGTAGCCAGCCAAAGGCCATAGCTCGGATAGAGCCGCACTAGGACCTCCATCTCTTCGGTGCTCATTCGGGCTTTTCTGTGGCGTAGGTTCTTCCACCGGCTGTAGTTGATCTCGGATTCCCGGACCAGGTTATCCAAGCCAGCCTTATAGATAAGCGCTATAGCCCTTTCCTGAATCGATTCCATATTTCAATCGCGCCAGATGAGTTCAATAGTTGAACTCTTGATCTGAACTGCTACCCTGTGCTCGCAAGTTCAATATTTACACTCCAATTCTGAACCACCATTCAGAACCCGGGAAATACACAGAGAGTGCATCGGCACGAATAGTGAAGGAACGAGCATGGAACTGGAAGACCTCTCACCGGCCAGCCTGGCCGGCCCCCAACAGGACGTTGAACCCATCGCCGCCTGGGCGGATCGCAACGGCGTTACCTGCGACACCGCCCGCGCCTGGGTGTATCGGGGAATCATCCCCTCGGTGAAGCTCGGCAAGCTGCGCATGGTCAACTGCGTCCTGTTCCGCCAATGGCTTCTGGAACAGGAGTGGAACGCATGAACGGCCCCCATGTACGCCTCACCCGGGCCGCCCTGCCCTCCAGCGGCAACAGCGCCGTGATGAGCGCGGAAGCCTTCGCCGGGATGTGCGGCGTTTCCGTCGAAACCGTCGTGGACTGGATGGACAACGGCACCGTGCCTGCGGTGAGGGTCCAGGGCTCGCGCCTGATCGATCTGGAGTTGCTGTGCGAGGACCTGGAGCAAGGCAAGGACGCATTCGATAAGGGGGACTACGAGCATGCATAAGCCCTGCGCCTTCAACGCCGCCCAGGCCATGGGCCTGATCGGCCAGACCGTGATGGTCGAACAGGTCTGGGAACAGGACCCGGAACCGATCTGGCACTGCTTCCATATCGTCGGCGTGGTGCTGCCCATCGAGGGGCTGGTGGAGGAAGGCTACTTCCTGGTCATCAACGCCCTCCAGGGAGCGCGCTACCCGCATGAGGTGTTCTGGTCGAGCATCCGCACCCTCAGGATCTTGCACCGCCGCAAATTGCCGGGCTCGAACCCGCCACCCCCGGTGCTCGGTGGCTTGATCCGGTCAGCCATCACAGGGGCTGCGGCCTTCCTTCGCCAGCCACTTCATCATGAAGGGCGGCGCTCTCCTGACCTTGCAGCGGATTCAGGGGCGTACGACAGAGGGGATGGCGATGCGTTATGCGCATCTGGCGCCTGACCACTGGCTGGATGTGGTCAGGCTGGGGTCAAAGCTCGATCTGGATAAACTGTTTGGTCGCTCAGCCAGGTCAGATGGTGAGGCTCTCGGGCCAAAGGAAGTAAGGACCAAACTTCGGGCTCATGCGGAACTCACCGCCGGCGTCCTTGCCCTTCTGCGTGATGTAGGGCTTGCCGTCCCGGTCCTCGAGGAATTCCTGGGCGATGAGCTTCTCGATCAGCTCGGAAGTCTTGAGCCCCAGCTTCTGGGCGAGCTTTGAAGAGGTGAGCTTGCCGGTAGCCTCTTCATTATCCTGCTTGCCCTCCCCCTCGGAGCTCACCCGCTCCATGGTTATCCGCACTTCATCGCTAATGCGGATGATTCGCTGAGCTTCTTCGTAGGCGTCCTTATAGAGCTCAGGATCGTCAGATCGACGGATGAGAACACCCATCTCGTTGTTGTTTACCTGGCTGAACTCATAGAGGTTCAGGCTGGTGATGATGCAGATGTCCTCGTTGAGGTAGCACTTGGCGTGCAGGTTCTTGCAGAAGCTGGTTCGAATGTAGGTCAGCTCCTTCAACCAGTTGATCTCTTCCGGCTGCAGTTCGCTCTTGCCGTAGACAATACGCACATCGATCTTGAGGCGATCCTTGTCGGCCAGCAGCTCCTTCATTCGATCATTGAGCTTGAGGAACGGGCTGATGAGTACCAGGCGATCCTTGGCGTCCTTGATCATTTCTTCAAGGAAGTAATTGGTTGCGCTGGTGTTCAGGAACTTCGCCATATCGACTCCTTTCGAGCATCCGTGTGATGTACCAGGTCAGGCTCGACAGGAGCGCAGGCAGTGGCCATTGGCCTGACCGTTTGCGGCGCAGTTTAGCGAGTTCGGATGCCGTACTCACTCCTGCCCTTCGACACTTCTCGACACTTGGCTGGAGCCAGAAAGCAAAAGCCCCTGAAACTCCAGGAGTTTCAGGGGCTTAGGCTATGAGATATGGCGGGAAGATAGGGATTTGAACCCTAGGTGCCATTGCTGACACAACGGATTTCGAATCCGTCCCGTTCGGCCACTCCGGCATCTTCCCGAACGGCGCGCATCATACCAGCTCATCGGCCGTTGGCGAAGCCTGTGGGGAGATTTTTTCGCGTGGTTTCAGTTGGTTGCGATGCGGGTAGGTCCGTCGCGCGATCGCAGGCGGGTGAATGCCTTGCCGTCGTCGACCGCAACATGCCGGGTGGCCGGCTCTACGCCATATCGCTTTGCCTGAACTCTTCGGCGAGAAAGTCGAGCAGGGTGCGCACCGATGGCAGCAGGCCGCGTCGTGACGGGAAGACGGCGTGAACGATGCCGCACTTCGGCGCCCAGCCCGGCAGCATCTCCACAAGCGTTCCGTTGGCCAGATCGTCGCGCACCGCGACGCGCGGCACGTGCGCAATGCCAACGCCCGCCAGGACGCCATTGCGCAGGGCCAGCAGGTCATCGGTGACCATCCGGGGGCGGTGGGGAATCAGCAGCTTGCCACCGTCAGGGCCGAACAATTCCCACTGGTACTCCCTTTGCGAGCCGCCCCAATGGAGGCTCGGCAGCCGGCCAAGTTCCACGGGGGCGAAGCCCTGGGGCAGTTGCGCCAGGAAGTCCGGTCGCCCCACCAGGCACTGAGTGCTCTCGCCCAGCACTTTCATCACCATGTCGGTGTTCTCCAGCGGCGGGAAACGCACCCGCAGCGCGACGTCGAAGCCTTCATGAAGCAGATCCACACGGCGGTTGGTGCTCTCGATGAACAGCTCCACCAGTGGGTATTCGAGCATGTAGCGGGTGAGCATGGGGCCGACCCAGGAATTGAGCAGTGTGGTGGGACAGGCCAGCCGCACCAGGCCCCTCGGTTCGCTGCGGTTGCGCTCGATCACTTCGGCTGCACTCTCCGCTTCCACTCGCATGGCCAGGCAACGCTGGTAGTACTCCTGGCCGATCTCGGTGAGCGTGCAGAGGCGGCTGGAGCGGTTCAACAGCCGTACGCCGAGGCGGTCTTCCAGTTGGGCGATGCGACGGCTGAGTTTTGACTTGGGCATGTCCAGTGCCCGGCCAGCCGGGGCGAAACCGCCGTGCTCCACCACCTGTGTGAAGTAGTAGAGCGTGTTCAGATCTTCCATTTCCGTTCCTCAAATAGAACGCTACAAGCAATTTTCGCAGTCTAGCGCAGCAAGGGTGTCATTTTTAATCTGTGTCCATGCAGTGACGCACTGCAACGACCCCACCAGCCGACTCACTCGGCACCCAACTGAAAAGCGAGGACCGCACCATGACCACTTCCTACACCTACAACCGTCTCGACAAGGACAACGCCGTGGTTCTGCTGGTTGACCACCAGGCCGGCCTGCTGTCGCTGGTGCGCGACATCGAGCCGGACAAGTTCAAGAACAACGTCCTGGCCCTGGCGGACCTCGCCAAGTTCTTCAAGCTGCCGACCATCCTCACCACCAGCTTCGAGACCGGCCCCAACGGCCCGCTGGTTCCCGAGCTGAAGGCGCTGTTCCCGGACGCGCCCTACATCGCCCGTCCCGGCCAGATCAACGCCTGGGACAACGAGGATTTCGTCAAGGCCATCAAGGCCACCGGCAAGAAGCAGCTGATCATCGCCGGTGTGGTCACCGAGGTGTGCGTGGCCTTCCCGGCGCTGTCGGCCCTGGAAGAAGGCTTCGAGGTGTTCGTGGTGGCCGACGCTTCCGGCACCTTCAACGAGATGACCCGCGACGCCGCCTGGCGCCGCATGGAAGCCGCCGGCGCCCAGTTGATGACCTGGTTCGGCGTGGCCTGTGAGCTGCATCGCGACTGGCGCAACGACGTCGAAGGCCTGGCGGCGCTGTGCTCCAACCACATACCGGACTACCGAAACCTGATCACCAGCTACAACGCCCTGAGTGGCAACCAGTAACCAGACAGCGACACCGGGAGGGGGAGCCCCATGTGCTCCCCCATCCGGGACCAGGCCGCCAAGTGATATCCGTTCCAGATTTCAGAACCTGCAGGTGGAGTCCTGGCGCTTTGCCTGAGCCTTCGAACGTCCCTTGAAGCCGATCGGTAGAAAGGCAGCACGCCAGTGCAAGCCTCTCCAATAGGCCTGCAGCCATAGTAGGGACAAGACGGGCGATCCCGAGAGGCACTCATGACTACCACCCTCGACACGAATGGCGTTGTCACGCTGGTGATCCAGCACAAAGTGCGTTCCGATGCGCTGTCAGGCTACGAAGACTGGCTCCAGCGGACGGTCAAGACCGCCAGCCTGCAACCCGGACACTTGGGCGCGAACATCATTCGCCCCGGTGGCGGAAGCCGGCTTTTCACGACGGTGGTGCGCTTTACCGAGGCTCACCTGCTGCAGGCCTGGATCGATTCGTCCGAACGCGCCGCACTGATTCATGAGGTGCTGCCGCTGCTGGAGGGCGGCGATCACACAGAGATTCAAGCCGGTGCGGAGTTCTGGTTCACCCCGCCCCATGCAGACACTCCCCCGCCGCCCAGGTGGAAACAAGCGGTGCTCACCTATCTGGTTATCTGTCCGATGACCCTGCTGGTTCCTTTTCTATTGTGCCGCTGTTTGAGCGCTACCCGGAGTTGGCTGGGGTGATCCTGGGCAACCTGATAATCAACTTCTTCGTCATCGTCCCGGTGGTATTCGTGATCATGCCCTGGGTGACCCGTCTTTCCGCCAATTGGCTCCGTAGGTAGAGACAAGGCGGTTCTTTTCGATGATCAGGAGGCACTTGTGAGCACGGTTACCTCCCGTGATGAGGAGCTGCTGGTGTTTCTTGCGAGCTGAGCCTTGCGGGTGTCCGCCTGGGCGGCCCTGAAAAGCAAAATGCCCGCACGGGTGCGTAATGCCCATAAAGAAAACGCCGCTTTTCCTTCAGCAGGAAAGCGGCGTTTTTTTGATTCTGCGTGGTCGTAGGAGCGGGCTTGCTCGCGAACATTTCCGCACCCTTCGCCGGCAAGCCGGCTCCTACGAAATCCAACCCCGCCGTAGGAGCGGGCTTGCCCGCGAACATTTCCGCACCCTTCGCCGGCAAGCCGGCTCCTACGAAATCCAACCCCGCCGTAGGAGCGGGCTTGCTCGCGAACATTTCCGCACCCTTCGCCGGCAAGCCGGCTCCTACAAAGGCGGCCCCGCCGTAGGAGCGGGCTTGCCCGCGAACACCTGCTTACTTGGCGTTGGAGGAGAAGCTCTGCATCAGGTTGGCGTAAGCCGGCAGGTGCCCGGCCAGCAGGCCGCCGAAGCCTTCGATGTCGTTGCGCCAGTCACGGTGCAGTTCGCACCCCACAGCGAACCAGTTCATCAGTTGGGCACCGGCCTGGCTCATGCGGTTGAGGGCGGCATCGCGCACCACCGGGTTGAAGGTGCCGGAGGCGTCGGTCACCACGAACACGTCGTAGCCCTCGGCCAGCGCGGACAGGGTCGGGAAGGCCACGCAGACGTCGGTCACCACGCCGGCGATGATCAGCTGCTTCTTGCCGGTGGCCTTGATGGCCTTGACGAAATCCTCGTTGTCCCAGGCGTTGATCTGGCCGGGACGGGCGATGTAGGGCGCGTCCGGGAACATGGCCTTCAGTTCGGGGACCAGCGGGCCGTTGGGCCCACTTTCAAAGCTGGTGGTGAGGATGGTGGGCAGGTTGAAGAACTTGGCAATGTCAGCCAGGGCCAGCACGTTGTTCTTGAACTCGTCGGGGGTGAAGTCCCGCACCAGCGACAGCAGGCCGGCCTGGTGGTCCACCAGCAGGACGGCGGCGTTGTTCTTGTCGAGACGCTTGTAGGGAGTAGCCATGGAAGTTCTCCTTGCTTGGGTTTGGCGCCGGCCTTGTGGATCGGCGCCGGATCTTGCGAGACATGCGGATCGCATGCCTTGAGGGGCGCGAATTCATCTGCGATTGAATCGCTCCCACGGGAGGGGTGTCGTCAGAAGGCGAAACACGAACAGCCCAGTGCTCCCCAGAAGCCCTGGAAGTCGCTCACCGGCACACTGGACTGGCGTGCCCGCTCGTGGCTATGGGCATGCACGGCACAGGCGCCGACGCACTGGTGCACCTGGGCGGTGAGCGGCGCGGCGGGCTTCCAGTGGCCAGGCACCTTGGCCACCGGGGACCACTCGGGCAGCACCGGCAGCTGCGGCGGGCCGAGCTTGTCGAACTCGCCAGCGGCGTAGACCACCTTGCCGTCGACCACCGTCAGCACCGATTCGATCCACTTGATGGCCTCTTCCTCGACGCTGAAGAAGTCCGCCGAGAGCGCCGCCAGGTCGGCCAGTTGGCCTACTTTGATCTGCCCCTTCCTGCCCTGTTCGCTGGAGAACCAGGCGCTGCCGTGGGTGAACAGCTGCAGCGCGGTATCGCGGGATAGCCCTTGCGGGTAGAGCTCCATCCCGCCGACGGTCTTGCCGCTGACCAGCCAGTAGAGCGAGGTCCAGGGGTTGTAGCTGGACACCCGGGTGGCGTCAGTGCCAGCGCCCACCGGTACGCCCTCGGCGAGCATTCGCTGTATCGGCGGGGTCTGTTCCGCCGCGCGGGCGCCGTAGCGGTCGACGAAGTACTCGCCCTGGAAGGCCATGCGGTCCTGAATGGCGATGCCGCCGCCGAGAGCCCGGACCCGCTCGATGTTCTTCGGCGAGATGGTCTCGGCGTGGTCGAAGAACCAGGGCAGACCGTTGAAGGGGATGTCGCGGTTGACCTTCTCGAACACATCCAGCATGCGCGAGATGGACTCGTCGTAGGTGGCGTGCAGGCGGAACGGCCAGCGCTGCTCCACCAGGTGGCGCACGACCGGTTCCAGTTCCTGCTCCATGCTCGGTGCCAGGTCCGGGCGCGGTTCGAGGAAGTCCTCGAAGTCGGCGGCGGAGAAGACCAGCATCTCGCCGGCGCCGTTGTGGCGGAAGAAGTCGCTGCCGTCACCGGGCTTGACCTGCTTGCTCCAGTTCTGGAAGTCGGCGAGTTCTTCCTTGGGCTTCTGGGTGAACAGGTTGTAGGCGATGCGCACGCTGAGCTGGCCCTGGCTGGCCAGTTGCTGGATCACCTGGTAGTCGTCCGGGTAGTTCTGATAGCCGCCACCGGCGTCGATGGCGCTGGTCAGGCCGAGCCGGTTGAGTTCGCGCATGAACTGGCGGGTGGAGTTGACCTGGTATTCCAGCGGCAGCTTGGGCCCCTTGGACAGGGTGGCGTAGAGGATCATCGCGTTGGGCCGGGCGATCAGCATGCCGGTGGGCTCGCCGCTGCTGTTGCGCTGAATCTCGCCGCCGGGCGGGTTGGGCGTGTCCCTGGTGTAGCCCACCGCTTTCAGCGCGGCGCGGTTGAGCAGCGCGCGGTCATAGAGGTGAAGGACGAATACCGGGGTGTCCGGCGCGGCCTTGTTCAGTTCGTCCAGGGTGGGCATGCGCTTCTCGGCGAACTGGAACTCGTTCCAGCCACCCACCACCCGCACCCACTGCGGCGAAGGTGTGCGGTCAGCCTGCTCCTTGAGCATGCGCAGGGCATCGGCCAGCGACGGAACGCCTTCCCAGCGAAGCTCCAGGTTGTAGTTGAGGCCGCCGCGGATCAGGTGCAGGTGCGAGTCGTTGAGGCCGGGAATGACAGTGCGCTGCTTGAGGTCGATGACCTGGGTGGCGTCGCCGCGATGAGCCATGGCTTCGGCGTCGCTGCCGACTGCGAGGAACTTGCCGTCCTTGATGGCCACGGCGCTGGCGGTGGGTTTCTCGCGGTCGACCGTGTGGAAGCGGCCGTTGAACAGGATGAGATCGGCTTTCATGTCGTTCCTCGAAGGGCTGGCGTAGGAAGCACCGCCCTCGCCGATGAACGGCAAGGCGGACCAGAGGGCGCCGGCGGCGCTCAGCACCGAACCGGCGGCCAGGAACTGGCGGCGACTCTTGTCGGAGGGGTCTCGGTTCATGAAGGGCTCCTCGATCAGTGCGGCTGCCGGCTGGCGGCGGTTCAGGGTTCAGGTCGAAACCGGAGCATGCCCGCAGCCATCTCGGGGCGCTTGAACGAATGTGCTGTCCTCCATGATGGAACGGCCGTTCTAGACGGCTCCGATCACCCATTCAGCAAGCGGTCGGGACATGTGCTCGACCATCAGGTTGCGCAACCAACGCTCGCCGGGATCATTGTCGTGAACACCGCTCCAGACCATGCTCAGCTCCGCCGCGGTGATGGGGAACGGCGGATCTTCCGCCCGCAGGCTGGTGCCCTCTACCAGGGCGCAGGCGGCATAGTCGGGCACTGTGGCGATCAGTTCGGTGCGCGGCAGCACGGCCCGCAGACTGGAGAACTGGGGCACCGCCACCATCACGTTGCGGGTGCGTCCGACCCGTTGCAGGTCCAGATCGATATTGCCGCAGAGGTCGCCTGAGAAGGACACCATGGCGTGGGGGCGTTCGCAGTAGTCATCCAGGGTCAGTGGCCCGGCCCCGTCGTCACCGCGCAGCACCTTGCAGGGAATGTCGCGCAGCTTGCGACGCTTGGCGTTAGCCGGGAGATCCTGGGTGTAGCTGACCCCCACCGAGATCTCTCCCGAGGCCAGCAAGGAAGGGAGCAGCAGGTAGTTCACCCGCCGCACCACCACCTTGATCCCCGGCGCGTCCTCGCGCATGCGCCGCAGCAGGCCGGGAAAGAGGCCGAACTCGGCATCGTCGGACAGACCGATGCGGAAGATCTCGCGGCTGCTGACGGGATCGAAGTCCTTGACCCGACTCACCGCGCCGGAGATGGCGTCGAGGGCCGGACGCAGTTCCTGGAATATGGCCAGTGCCCGCGCAGTGGGCTCCATACCGCGCCCCTGACGGATCAGGATCGGGTCGTCGAACAGGTCGCGCAGCCGTGCCAGAGAAGCGCTCACCGCGGACTGGCCGAGAAAGAGCCTTTCGGCGACACGGGTGACATTGCGCTCGAACATCAGGGCCTCGAAGACCACCAGCAGATTGAGATCGACACGGCGCAGTTCATTTCGGTTCATGGGGCTGTCCCGGTGACGGAATCGGCAGGCAGTGGAGCGTCGCGGACTACGCTGCGCCAGGCCAGGGGCGGCACGCCGACGCTGCGGGTGAAGCTGCGGCAGAAGTGCGCCTGGTCGCAGTAACCGCATTCGAGGCCGATCTGGATCAGGCTCAGCTCGGAATGGCGGATGAGTTCCTTGGCCCGGGCAATGCGCTGGCGGTGGATCCACTCCTGCGGCGAAACGCCGGTGCTGCACTTGAAGGCCCGGGAGAAATGGCTGCGGGATAGCGAGCAGGCATCGGCCAGGGCGGTGACTTCCAGGCTGCCTCCGAGGTTGGCCTGAATCAGTTGCTTGACCAACCGCTCACGGCTGGCGCTGAGACCACCGGATTCACCGTTGTCCTGGCCCTCTCGTGGCACCGCTCCGGGGCTGCCAGAGGTGTAGGGGTCGAGTTGTGCCATCAGGAACTTCCATTGTCGCGGGGCTGACTGAAGGATGTCCTGCCCGATCGTGAAGCACTGCACACCCGAGTAGCGGGCAAGTGCGAGGGATTTCATCGACCTCCGGGGCTCAACAAGGGTAGGCAAGGTCGTCCACCTTGCCCCGGAAACCTCCCCGAAATATTGCCAGCGGCCCGACGAACGGCAACCGTCACGAGGGACCGGTTACGGACATGAAAGTGCCAGATGCAGACACGGCCTCAGCCGAATTGCCGGCGGTACTGCAGGGGCGTGAGTCCGAGGCGCTCGACGAAGCGCTGGCGCATCAGGCGCACGCTTCCAAAGCCGCTGCGGAATGCGATGGTCTTCAGCGGCAGGTCACTGGATTCCAGCAGTCCCCGCGCATGGTCGATGCGGACGTTCTGCAGGAACTCCATCGGCGTCATGCCCACTTCACGGGCGAACAACCGGGCGAAATGGCGCGGGCTCATGGAAGCGATCTCCGCCATCTGCGCAATGCTGAAGGACTGGTCCAGGTGCTCTACGACATGGTTCTGCACCCGATTGATGGCCGTTTCCTGGGTGGTCAGGCTGGCCACCAGGGGACTGAACTGGGCCTGCCCACCCTGGCGGGTCATCACCACGAGCAGGACCTTGGCTACGTCCAGAGCCACCTTGCGGCCGTGGTCCAGCGCCACCATGGACAGCGCAAGGTCGATGCCGGCTGTGACACCGCCGGAAGTCACCAGGCGCCGGTCCTCCAGGAAGATGTGATCGGTCTCCACCTGCGCCCGGGGAAAGGCCTTGGTCAGCCGTTCGGTGTAGTTCCAGTGAGTGGTCACTCGGTGACCGTCCAGCAGCCCCGCATGGCCGAGGATGAAGGCTCCGGTGCAGATGGAGCCGTAACGAGCCGACCGCTCGCAGGCGCCCGGCAGCCAGGCCACGAGGTCGGGATGACATTCGTGGTAGGCGCCAGGGCCACCCGGAACCAACAGCAGGTCATAGGTCTCGTCGGCCCGCGCCAGGGTCAGCTCGGCCCGCATCATCAGGCCGTTGGATGCGCGGATGGTCCCGGATTCGGGGCCGATGGTGACGATGTGGTAGTGATGCTCCGGCCTCAGATAGCGATTGGCGATGGAGAAGACTTCCATGGGCCCTGCGATATCCAGGAGCAGGACGTCATGAAATAGAACGATTGCGATTTTCTTCATGGACTTACGAAACGCGAGCGCTGAGCACGCTCGTGGAGTTCTGAAGGAGTTGATGCGACCCAATCGATATTCGATTGGGTCGAGGCGTCAAGGGCCGTCGACACCACCAGTGGAAGCCCAGGCCAACGAAATCCCCATCGGTGAAATTGTGGTCGATTTCAGGCGGTGGGGATATTCGGTATCAGGTTTTTTTCATACCTCCCACGTAATGACAGATGCGTATTTCCACACCCTCTGTTTGAAATTGGCGTACCGACGCTTCGATCCTGAGTTCCCCGCGAGTGACCCGACCGTGATGGCGCAGATGCTCCAGCCAGGACTCTTCAAAGAAGAACTCGAGCCACAAGCGCGGGTTGGAACTGTTCTGCATCAGCCCCCAAGACAGGGCGCCGTTGCGTTTACGCATGTGCTCCAGCTCCAGGGCGGCCGCCTTGAAAGCCGCGACTTTTTCGGGGGCGATGTCGTATTCGAGGGTCACCATCACCGGGCCGCCTTCCTGGTCCAGCTCGGCACTCAGTAGCGGTGCGGGCCAATGCAGCGAGGGCGCCAGGTCTTCCGCCTCGGTCGCCGGCAGCTTGACCTTGAGGGTTGCCAATGTACCTGCTGCCAGGCCGGCGGCAGCCAGGATCAATGCCAGGGAAATGGAGGCATGGCTGGCGATGCTCCCCCACAGCAGACCACCGGCTGCCATACCGCCGAAGAAGATGAGGATGTAGACCGACAGCGCCCGGGCGCGCACCCAGGCCGGCACCGAGGTCTGGGCGGAAACCTGGAGGCTGGACAGCACCGCGATCCAGGCGGCACCGCTGACGAACATGACGGGCATCAACAGGTGGAAGTTGCGCAGGAAAGCCAGGCCCAGCAGCACGGCAGCGTAGAGCAGGCTGGCGCCGGCCACCAGGTAATCGCGCTGGACCCGCTCCCGCAGGCGCGGCAAGAGCATGGCCCCGCAGACTGCCCCGATCCCCACGCTGGCCAACAGCAGGCCGAAGTCAGCTGCAGTGCCTTGTAGCTCCGTTCGCACGATCAGCGGCAACAGGGCCATGCCGGCACTGGCGCAGAGAAAGAATGCCAACGCCCGAACCAGGACTGCCTGGAGGGGACGGGAGCTCCGGGCGAAGCGGGCTCCGGTTCGAATGGCACCCAGGAATCGCTCAGCCGGGAGCAGGGGTTCGGCCACCTCGCGCTTCCAGAGCAGCAGCACCAGGATCACGCCGAAGAACGACACCGCATTGATGGCGAACGTCAGCCAGGGGCCCACCAGGCTGACCAGCACGCCGGCGAGAGCAGGTCCGATTGCACGGGAGAGGTTGATGCCAACGCTGGACAGCGCCACGGCAGAGGGAAGGTCGGCCTTATCCACCAGCTCAGGCGAAAGTGCGCTCCAGGCGGGCATCATCAGAGCGGTCCCGACACCCAGGCCAAGGGTCAGCAACAACAGCAAGGAAACCGTTATCGCGCCGCTGAGGCTGAGCAGCGCCAGTACGACTGCCACGGCGGACATCCAGAGCTGCACGACCAGCAGGTAGCGACGTTTGTCGACGATATCCGCCAGGGCGCCGGCCGGTAGCGCCAGGAAGAACATTGGCAGTGATGCGGCTACCTGGATCATTGCCACATGCAAGGGGCTGGCTGAAAGCGAAGTCATCAGCCAGCCGGCGCCTACTTCATGCATCCAGGTGCCGATGTTGGAGGCAATGCTGGCCAACCACAGCCATCGGAAGGTGGAGTGACGCAACGGACTCCAGGGGGAAGGAGAGGAATTGGTCATGGCCGGCTCGGGTCCTTGGGTGGGTATTCGAGTATCGGATACAGGCGATCGATGCCGTCACCGGCTTGAGTGCCGTGACCATGCAGCCTTCCGTCGAAACCAAATGGTCACTATGGCCGAGTCCACACGACCGGATATTGCATGCATGTGCTCCATGGTGCAGGTCCAATCGGCTCGCTGGAACGACGCCACGGGCTCGGCGCCATCAAGTGCGTACCGAATGAGCGGAGTGCCCCGGGTAATGGAGGGCCGTCAGCCTTGGGGACATGTCCTTTGGGCGCGGTGTACCGGGTCTCGGGTACACCTGTTGAGCGCCCCATTGCGATCGCGGGAGGTCGGGCCAGCCCGGATGCAATCCGGGGAGCGGGGTTCCGCCTTGGCTCCGGATCCGGGCTTTGCGCACCAGGAACACGGTGCCTTTGGCGCGATGCGCGCTACGGGGGATCAGGCGTGGGGATTGGTCAGGTGGGCAGGCGTCCTGAAACAGGGCTCCCCTCCCCCGGGAGGGAGAGGAGCCGCCGGGATCAGGCGGTGAGCTTGGTGAGGGCTTCGCGGTACTTGTCGGCGGTTTTCTGGGCGACGTCGGCGGGTACGGCGGGGGCCGGCGGTTCCTTGTTCCAGCCGGTGGACTCGAGCCAGTCGCGAACGAACTGCTTGTCGAAGCTGGGCGGGTTCTTGCCTTCGACGTAGCTTTCCACGGGCCAGAAGCGGCTGGAGTCGGGGGTGAGCACTTCGTCCATGAGGGTCAGGGTGCCGTCTTCGTCGATGCCGAACTCGAACTTGGTGTCGGCGATGATGATGCCGCGGGTGGCGGCGTATTCGACGGCGGTGCTGTACAGGGCGATGGCGGTGTCACGGACCTTGGCGGCCAGTTCCTTGCCGATGATGGCTTCGCACTGCTCGAAGGAGATGTTCTCGTCGTGGTCGCCGACGGCGGCCTTGGTGGAGGGGGTGAAGATGGGCTGGGGCAGCTTGGAGGCCTCCTTGAGGCCGGCCGGCAGCTGGATGCCGCAGACGGTGCCGCTCTTCTGGTACTCCTTCCAGCCGGAGCCGACGATGTAGCCACGGACGATGGCTTCGACGGCGACGGGCTTGAGGCGCTTGGCGACGACGGCGCGGCCTTCCACCAGGGGCAGTTCGGCGGCGGGCACCACGTCTTCCACCCGGTCGCCGGTGAAGTGGTTGGGGACGATGTCCTTGAGTTTGTCGAACCAGAAGTTGGAGATGGCGGTGAGGATCTTGCCTTTCTCCGGGATGGGCTGGTCGAGGATGACGTCGAACGCGGAAAGGCGGTCGGTGGCGACCATCAGCATGCGCTTGTCGTCGATTTCGTAGAGGTCACGGACCTTGCCCGAGTAGATCTTCTTCAAGCTGAGGGTGGTGGGTGTGCTCATGTGATTTCCGCCTTTATCAAACGAAACAGGCGAAACCCGGGGGTTTCGCCTTGTTGTGTTCCACGTTCCGCCGCGTTGCGGCGAGTCGCTTAGCCGAGGTTTTCCTGGATCAGGGTCAGCACGCGGCGCGCCACGTCGGCGGGTGCCACGGTGTTGATGTCCTTCTCGACGGTGACCTGCACGGTGTCGCCGACGCGGGTCAGGCGAACCTGGAAGCGCTCGGCACGGGCTTCGATTTCTTCCTCGCTGGGGTCGCTGCCCCACAGGCGGCTGAAGAAGCCGGGTTTCTCGTCCTTCTTCTCGGCGCCTTCGGCCAGGTTGATGTAGTACACACCCAGGCTGCGGTTGAGGTCGTCGACGCGGACGTCGGCGGTTTCCAGGGCGCGGCCAACGCTGGACCAGGAGCGGTCGAAGTCGGCGCCGAGGCTCAGCAGCGGGTTGCCGTTGCCGTCTTCGGAGAGGGTCACGCGGCTGGGGGCGTCGAAGTCGCGGGCGGCGAGCAGGGAGACGGAGCCGCCCTGTTCGGCGCTGCGGGCCATGCTGGCGAGCATTTCGTCCAGCAGCGCGGCTTCGAGGCTCGGGCTGTCGGAGCGGCTCGGCCAGCCGGTGTCGGCGCTGCTGCCGGCCGGACGGGTCACGGTGGTGACGAAGATCTCGCTGGTGTTGCGCTGCACGCCCGGCTCGATGCGCACGCGGGCACGCAGTTCGCTGTCGGGCTCGACGCCACTGACGCGGCTGCCGAGGCGGCGGGCCAAGGGGCCGGAGAGTTGGTCGAGGCGCTGCCAGTCGGTGGTGAATTCACCGGTCTGCGGGCGCTCGTCGACGACGCGGAAGCCGCCGTCTTCGAAGAACTGGCGGGCCACCGGCCAGACTTCGGCCGGTACGCGCTGGGCGACGACCCAGCGGGAGTCGCCGCTCTTCTGCAGGCTGTAGTCGCTGACCTCGCCACGGGCCTGGAGGGCCTGCGGGCGGGGTACTTCGAACTCACCTTCGGTGGTGCGGGTGTCGGCGACGTTCATCGGCACCGGCAGCAGGGGGTCGAGGCGCTTGGCGTCGACGTCCTGCGGCAGTTGCATGGGAGCGGTCTGGCGCGCCTCGAGGTAGTCGCTGCCGCGGTCGCGGAAATAGCCATCTTTACCCCAGAGCCAGCCGCAACCGCTGGTGCTGGAAATGATCAGTGCGAGAGCGGAGAGTCCGGCCAGTCGCTTCATGCGGGAGTTTTCCTTGGATTAGGCGAGTACGCCGGACTGGCGCATTGCTTGACGCAGCGGTTCGTGGCAGCGCGGGCTGAGCCAGGTCAGCGGCAGGCGGATACCGTCGGGGATGAGGCCCATCTCGTGCAGGGCGAACTTCACCGGAATCGGGTTGGATTCGATGAACAGGGCCTTGTGCAAGGGCATCAGCTTGTCGTTGATGGCGCGGGCGGCGGCGGCATCGCCCGCCATGGCGGCGGCGCAGAGGTCGGCCATGGCGCGGGGGGCGACGTTGGCGGTGACGGAGATGTTGCCCTTGCCGCCCATGAGCATCAGCTCGACGGCGGTGGCGTCGTCACCGGAGTAGACGAGGAACTCCTTGCTGACGCGATCCAGGACTTCCTGGCCGCGCTGCAGGTCGCCGGTGGCTTCCTTGATGCCGATGATGTTGCTGATCTTGGACAGGCGCTCGACGGTTTCCGGGAGCATGTCGCAGACGGTACGGCCCGGCACGTTGTAGAGGATCTGCGGAATGGCCACGGCTTCGGCGATGTGGCGGAAGTGCTGGTACAGGCCTTCCTGGGTCGGCTTGTTGTAATACGGGGTCACCAGCAGGCAGGCATCGGCGCCCACGCCCTTGGCGGCGGAGGTCAGCTCGACCGACTCACGGGTGGAGTTGCCACCGGTGCCGGCGATGACCGGGATGCGGCCGTTGACCTGGTCGACCACGCGACGGATGACCTCGACGTGCTCCTTGACGTCCAGGGTCGCGGACTCGCCGGTGGTGCCGACGGCGACTATGGCGTTGGTACCCTCTTGAAGATGGAAGTCAACGAGCTTGGAAAGGCTGTCCCAGTCCAATTGACCCTGCGCATCCATGGGCGTAACCAGTGCCACCATACTGCCCGCAATCATGCAACCGCTCCTGCCGGAAAAAGAGAGCCGTAATGGTACTGTCGGCTCTGGCCTTGCACAAGGTGAACACAAGCGCCGTCAGGCGGTTGCGGCATTTCCCTCGGCGGCGCTTTTCGCTAACCTTCCCCGTTTGAACCGCGCGGCCCCGGCCGCCCTCCCCTCGCTTTAGGAACGCTGCATGTCCACCACCCCGCCTCGCGAACAATTCCTCCTGATCAGTGCCCTGGGCCGCAACCCGATGGAGCTGACCAATGTGCTGTGCCGCGCCAGCCAGGAAAGCCGCTGCGCCGTGGTCAGCAGCCGTGTGAGCCGTCACGGCGAGTTTTCCGCCCTGGTGTTCCAGGTGTCCGGCAGCTGGGATGGCCTCGCCCGACTGGAGGCCGGTCTGAATACCCTGGCCAAGCGCCACGACTTCACGGTGCACGTGACCCGCAGCAACGCCCAGGAAGTGCGTCCCCAGGCGCTGCCCTACGTCGCCTATGTGAGCGCGGCCTATCGCCCGGACGTGCTCGGCGAGTTGTGCCAGTTCTTCATCGACCACCGCGTGGAGCTGGAGAACATGACTTGCGATACCTATATGGCGCCGCAGACCGGCAGCATGATGCTCAACGCCACCATTACCGTGACCCTGCCCGCCGGGACCCAGATCAGTTGGCTGCGCGACCAGTTCCTGGACTTCGCCGACGCCCTGAACCTGGACGCCCTGATCGAGCCCTGGCGCCCGCAGCATCCTTGAGGAGCAAGCAGACATGGCCGTATCCCTGAACCAACCCGTCGCCGATTTCACCGTCCAGGCCACCAGCGGCCTGGAGGTCAGCCTGTCGGCGCTGAAGGGCAAGCAGGTGGTGCTGTATTTCTACCCGAAGGACAGCACGCCCGGCTGCACCACCGAGGGCCAGGACTTCCGCGACCGCCACGACGCCTTCCTGGCGGCCAATACGGTGATTTTCGGGGTGTCCCGCGATGGCCTGAAGTCCCACGAGAACTTCAAGTGCAAGCAGGCCTTCCCCTTCGAGCTGATCTCGGACAAGGACGAAGCCGTCTGCCAGCTGTTCGACGTGATCAAGCTGAAGAAGCTGTACGGCAAGGAGTACCTCGGGGTGGACCGCAGTACCTTCCTGATCGACAAGGACGGCGTGCTGCGCCAGGAATGGCGCGGTGTGAAGGTGCCGGGCCATGCCGACGCGGTGCTGGAAGCCGCCCAGGCGCTGAACAGGGGCTGAGTGCCCGCTGAAACGAACAAGGCCGCGAACGCGGCCTTTTTCATGGACGGTACCTGGCCCGGCTAGGGGGTGCCGTACTCCCGAGGCGCGGCCTTGGGCCAGGCATCGAGTACGGCCTTGAACAAGGTGGCCAGGGGAATGGCGAAGAACACGCCCCAGAAGCCCCAGAGCCCGCCGAACAGCAGCACGGCGCAGATGATGGCCACCGGATGCAGGTTCACCGCTTCGGAGAACAGCAGCGGCACCAGGACATTGCCGTCGAGGGTCTGGATGACGGTATAGACGACCATCAGGTAGATGAACTGGTCGCTCCAGCCCCACTGGAACAGCGCGATCAGCGCCACCGGCACCGTGACCACCACCGCACCGATGTAGGGCACCACCACGGAAAGTCCGACGAGCAGGGCCAGCAGCGCCGCATAGTTGAGCCCGAGCCAGACGAAGGCGACGTAGGTGACGGCGCCGCAGATGACGATTTCGATGACCTTGCCACGGATGTAGTTGGCGATCTGCTGGTGCACCTCTTGCCAGACTTCCTTCATCAGCCCCCGCTCGCTGGGCAGGTAGCCAACGATCCAGCGGCCGATGAGGTCCCGGTCCTTGAGGAAGAAGAACACCAGGATGGGCACCAGCACCAGGTAGATCATGAGGTTGACCAGCAGCGGCAGGCTGGACAGGGAGAAGGTCAGGGCCCACTGGCCGAACTTGCCCACCTCGCTGCGGGTGACTTCGATGGCGTTCAGGACCTGCTCATCGGTGACCAGGTGCGGATAGCGCTCCGGCAACAGCAGCAACAGCGACTGCCATTCGCCGAGCATTCGCGGCAGCTCCTGGAACAGGGTGCTGACCTGCTGCCAGAGCAGCGGCATGAGCACGCCGAAGATCAGCCCCAGAGCCCCCAGGAAAAGCGCGAAAACCACCCAGACCGCCAGGCTGTGGGGCAGGCGCAGCCGTTCCAGCAGGTTGACCAGCCCCTGCATGAGGAAGGCCAGCACCAGGCCGGCGAGCACCGGGGCCAGCATGTTGCCGAGGGTGAGGACGGCGGTGAAGCCGAGTACGAGGACGACGGCCAGCACCACGGCTTCTTCATCGGAGAAGTAGCGTTGTACCCAGTCGCGAAGGACCTTGAGCATCGGAAATCCTTGATGGGGCCGCCAGGCGGGATCAGGCCTTGCGCAGCCAATAGCGGAACACGCCGCCTTCGACCTCTTCATGGAGCAACTGGTGCCCTGCCAATTGCGCGAAGGCACGGAAATCGCGCTGGGAACCGGCGTCGGTGGCGATCACCTTGAGCACCGCGCCGCTGGGCAGGCGGTTGAGCTCGAGCTTGGCCTTGAGCAACGGCAGCGGGCAGTTCAGGCCGCTGGCGTCCAGCTCCGCGTCGAACGCGTCGGGTCGACTGGCGATGTCGGTCATGGAAATCCTCCGGGGAAGATGCCTGGCGGTCCCGGGGAAGGTCGCGGGGCGTGATACTTGAGCGGGCGGTTAGGATACCGAAGGCGGCACGCCGCTGGCCAGTTGGGCAGCCCGGAAGCTACATTTAGGCCTTTGCCGCCAACGAGCCCAGTGCATGACTTTTCTGCGCCCCACTCTGCTGACGCTTGCCTGCCTATTCGCGTCCCCCGCCATGGCTGACGACCTGCCATCCCTGGGGGACTCCAGCTCCTCGATCGTCTCCCCCGAACAGGAACACCAACTGGGCCGCGCCTGGCTCGGCCTGCTACGCGGCCAGGTTCCGCAACTCAACGACCCACAGCTCAAGGACTACGTGGAAGCCAGCGTCTATCGCCTGGCGGAAACGAGCCAGTTACAGGATCGGCGCCTGGAATTCGTGCTGCTCAACAGCCCACAACTGAACGCCTTCGCCGCACCAGGCGGCATCATCGGCGTCAACGGCGGCCTCTTCCTTTACGCGCCGACCGAAGCCGAGTACGCCTCGGTGATGGCCCACGAACTGGCGCACCTGTCGCAACGCCACTTCGCCCGGGGCGTGGAGGCGCAGCAGCGCATGCAGATTCCGGTGATGGCGGCGATGCTGGCCGGTATCGTCGCGGCGGCGGCCGGAGCCGGGGATGCGGGTATCGCCGCGATCATGGGCACCCAGGCGGCGGCCATCCAGGAGCAGCGGCGCTTCTCGCGCCAGAACGAACAGGAAGCCGACCGCATCGGCCTGCTCAACCTGGAGAAGGCCGGCTACGACCCCCGCGCCATGCCGCGGATGTTCGAGCGACTGATGCGGCAGTATCGCTACGACGCCAAGCCGCCGGAATTCCTCCTCACTCACCCGGTGACCGAAAACCGTATCGCCGATACCCGCAACCGCGCCGAGCAACTGCCGGCCGGCGGCGTGGAGAACAGCCTGCGCTATCAGTTGATGCGCGCCCGCGTGCAACTGATGTTCGAGGAAACCCCGGGTATCGCCGCCAAGCGTTTCCGCGCCATGCTCGACGAAGACCCGAAGCTGGATGCCGCCCGCTATGGCCTGGCCATCGCCCAGATCAAGGGCGGACAACTGAACCAGGCCCGGGAGAACCTGACGCCGCTGCTGGCCAAGGCGCCCAACGACATCACCTACAACCTGGCCCAGGTGGACCTCGACATCACCGCCAACCGCGTGGCCGACGCCCAGAAGCGTGTCGATCGCCTATTGGGGGTCTACCCCAACAGCTACCCGCTGAAGCAGATGCGCAGCGAGCTGCTGATCAAGCTGAACAAGCCGAAGGACGCGGAAAGGGTACTGGACGGACTGCTCAAGGAGCGGCCCAACGACCCGGACATCTGGTACGAAATGGCGGAAGTGCGCGGCCTGGCCGGCAATACCATCGGCTTGCACCAGGCCCGCGCCGAGTTCTTCGCCCTGGTGGGCGATTTCGACCAGGCCATCGAGCAGCTGGACTTCGCCAAGCGTCGTTCCAGTGGCAACTTCCCGCTGGCCGCGCGGATCGACGCCCGCCAGCAGCAGCTGATGGAGCAGCAGCGAATGGTGAAGCAGATGATGCGCTGAGCACCGTCGGCGGAGACGAAAAAGCCCGGGAAACCGGGCTTTTTCATGGGCGCTGGCGGAAGGCGGATCAGGCGTTTCCGGCCTGCTTGAGGCGGGCGGCCTGGGTGAAGTCCAGCATGCGCTTGAGGGGCTTGACCGCCTTGGGGATCAGGGCCGGGTCGACGAAGATTTCATTGGTCCCCTGCTGCAGGCATTGCAGGGTGCGCTCCAGTGTATTCATCGCCATCCAGGGGCAATGGGCACAGCTGCGGCACGCGGCGCCGTTGCCGGCGGTGGGGGCCTCGATGAACTGCTTGTCCGGGCAGAGCTGCTTCATCTTGTAGAAGATGCCGCGATCGGTGGCGACGATGAAGGTGGTGTTGGGCAGGGTCTGGGCGGCCTTGATCAACTGGCTGGTGGAGCCTACCGCGTCGGCCAGTTCGATGACCGCCTCGGGGGATTCCGGGTGTACCAGCACGGCGGCGTCCGGGTAGAGCGCCTTCATGTCCTGCAGCTGCTTGGCCTTGAACTCTTCGTGGACGATGCAGGCACCGTCCCAGAGCAGCATGTCAGCGCCGGTTTCGCGCTGGATATAGCGGCCCAGGTGCTGGTCCGGGGCCCAGATGATCTTCTCGCCGTTGTCCATCAGGCTCTCGACGATCTCGAGGGCGCAGCTGGAGGTCACGACCCAGTCGGCACGGGCCTTCACGGCGGCGGAGGTATTGGCGTAGACCACCACGGTGCGCTCGGGATGCTGGTCGCAGAAGGCCGAGAACTCGTCCACCGGGCAACCCAGGTCCAGGGAGCAGGTGGCTTCCAGGGTGGGCATCAGCACGCGCTTCTCGGGATTGAGGATCTTGGCGGTCTCGCCCATGAACTTCACGCCGGCGACCACGACCGTCCGTGCCGGATGCTGGTTGCCGAAGCGCGCCATTTCCAGGGAGTCGGAGACGCAGCCACCGGTTTCCTCGGCCAAGGCCTGGATGACCGGGTCGCAATAGTAGTGGGCAACCAGTACCGCATCCCGCGCCTTCAGTTCGGCGGCGATGGCGGCACGGTAGTGCGCCTCTTCCTCGGCCGTCAGCGGCTTGGGCTGCTTGGCGGCAAGGTGGGCCTGGACCAGGAAGCGTTCGGAAAGCTGAGTCATAGAGGCTGAACCTGCATGCACGGTGACGCGTAGATAATTATAGCCCTGCCCCCTCCGACCTCTGGGCCGCGGAGCCTGGGGTCGCGGATGATAACGCAGATTTGACGGTGCGGGGACCACGGCAGCAGGCGCCGTCTGTCCTGCACCGGATCAAAAACCGGTCTCCGGAAACGACAAAGCCCGCCATGAAGGCGGGCTTTTGAATGTTGGTGGGTCGTGTAGGATTCGAACCTACGACCAATTGGTTAAAAGCCAACTGCTCTACCGACTGAGCTAACGACCCAACGCGAGGCGCATAATACTGATTTTATTCAGGAATTCAACACCCTCTTCGAAAAAAATTACTGGTAGCGTGTCGGATCATTCAGACCGGCTGCCAGGAAGCCGGCAGCGCGCAACCGGCAACTGTCGCACTTGCCACAGGCGTGACCTTCATCATCGGCCTGATAGCAGGACACGGTCAGACCGTAATCGACGCCAAGCCGGCTACCCGCCTGGACGATCTCGGCCTTGCTCATGTTCTGCAGCGGTGCCCGGATCCGGAAGCCGTCTCCCTCCACACCTGCCTTGGTCGCGAGGTTGGCCATGCGCTCGAAGGCCTCGACGAACTCAGGGCGACAATCCGGGTAGCCGGAGTAATCCACCGCATTCACACCGATGAAGATGTCGCGCGCCCCCAGCACCTCCGCCCAGCCCAGGGCCAACGAGAGGAAGACGGTGTTGCGCGCCGGCACGTAGGTGACCGGGATGCCCTCGGTAGGACTTTCCGGTACAGCGATACGGGTATCGGTCAGGGCGGAGCCGCCAATGCCGTTGAGGTTGAGACCGATGACCTTGTGCTCCACCACGCCCAATTGGCGGGCAACCCGATTGGCTGCCTGGAGTTCTGCGCGGTGACGCTGGCCGTAGTCGAAACTCATGCTGTAGCAGGCATAGCCCTCGGCCTTGGCCAGGGCGATGACGGTGGCCGAGTCCAGGCCACCGGACAACAGGATGACCGCTTTCTTCTCGCTCATGGGATGTCCCTCGAATCGGCCCGCCCGACGCGGACGCCGGCAGGCAAGGTAGACAATCGAACCGGTCAGTGGCCGGGCTCGTCGTTCCAGAGAATCTTGTGCAGCTGCAATTGCAGGCGTACCGGCAGGTTGTCCGCCACTATCCAGTCAGCCAGGTCACGCGCATTCACCTGCTTGTGGCTGGGAGAGAACAACACTTCGCCGGCGCGCTTTTCGAGCCGGTACTCGATCAGCTTGGATACCGCCCAGTCGTAGTCTTCCCGGGAGCAGATGACGAACTTCACCTGGTCGTTGGGCGTGAGGTGGACGATGTTCTCGTAGCGGTTGCGCCCCACCTCGGCGGAGCCGGGTGTCTTGAGGTCCAGCACCTTGCTCACGCGCGGGTCGACGGAGGACACGTCAAGTGCGCCGCTGGTTTCGAGCGACACCTCGTAGCCGGCGTCACAGAGACGCTGAAGCAGCGGGATGCAATTGGGCTGGGCCAGCGGCTCGCCGCCGGTAACGCAGACATACCGGGGCTTATAGGAGGCGACGCGCTCGAGGATGTCGTCGAGGGTGATCATGTCACCACCACTGAAGGCGTAGGCGGTGTCGCAGTACTGGCAGCGCAGGGGACAGCCGGTCAGGCGCACGAAGACCGTCGGCAGGCCGGCGGTACGTGTTTCCCCCTGCAACGAGTAGAAGATCTCGGTAATTCGCAGGGTTTGATGCATATCAGCCACGGGCGTGACGGCTAAACAGGCCATCCGCCTCCGTTGCGGGAAGTTAGGGTGAAGGCCGGGGATTCTAACGAAAAAACCCGCGACAGGCGCGGGTTTTCGAAAGATGGCGGTCGAATCAGGGCAGGCGCTGGAGGTCGCGCTGGGCCAGTTGGGCGGCCGAACTGCCCGGGTACTGGGCGATGACCTGCTGAAGCAGGGTCTTGGCCTTGGCGCCATTGCCGAGACGCTGCTCGACATCCGCGAGCTTGTACAGGGAATCCGGCACCTTGGCGTGCTGCGGATAGGCCTGGCTGACGCGGGCGAAAGCCTGGCTGGCACCTTGCAGGTCGCCCTTGGCCAGGTTCACCTCGCCAAGCCAGTACTGGGCGTTACCGGCGTACTGGCTGTTGGGATACTTGCGCAGGAAGGCGCTGAACGCTTGGCTGGCCTTGTCGAAGTCCTTGGCCTTGATCAGGTCGAAGGCGGCGTCGTAGTAGAGCTTTTCCTTCGCGGGATCGCCCGGCTCGCCGCTGCCTGCGGCAGGCTGCTGAGCGGGGGCGGTCGGTGCACCGTTGGCGGCGGGACCGCCAGCGGCTGGAGTATTCGGGGAAACGGGAGCTCCCGCGCCGGGGGCGCTGGAGAGGCGACGATCGAGGTCCTGATAACGCTCCAGGCTTTCCTGTTTCAGGCGCTGGATTTCGTACTGCTGCTCCTCGAGGGCGCCGCGCAGGCGTGCGATCTCTTCCTGCATCTGCTGGAGCTGCATGAACAGCTCACCCTGCGCCGTGACGGGGGCCGAGGAGGCCCCTGTCCCGGCGTAGGCGCCAGTCGTGCCGTAACCGGCAGGTGGGTAACTGCCGTATCCGGAGTTGTTATCCACCACGGGAACCTCGGCCAGCGCCGCCAACGGCAGGCTGGCGAGGGCCAAGAGGGTCAAAGCACGACGGCACTTACGCATGGCAATTACTTGCGCAGTTCAACGCGGCGGTTCTGGGCCCAGGACTGCTCGTCGTTACCGGTAGCAACCGGACGCTCTTCGCCGTAGGAAACCAGTTCCGCCTGAGCCGGGGAAACGCCCTGCAGAACCAGGTAGCGTTGAACGGCCTTGGCACGACGCTCGCCCAGAGCCATGTTGTACTCGCGGGTACCACGCTCGTCGGTGTGGCCTTCCAGGACAACGCGGTTGCCGTTGGCTTTCAGGTCCTTGGCATGTACGTCCAGAGCGCGCATGGCTTCCGGCTTCAGGTCGGAGCTGTCGTACTCGAAGTAGAAGGTGGTGATAGCGCGCAGAGCGGCTTCTTCGCTCATGCTGCCGTCTACACCGCTGCCACCGGCGTTGTAGCCAGCGTTCGGATCGACAGCGCCTTCGCCGGTGCCTTCGCCGCCTTTGGACGAGCAACCAACAGCTACGGCCATGGCCAGAGCCAGAGCGGCAAATTTGCCAAGTTTCAGCATTTCCATCATGTAACTCCTAATGAACCCCAGGTGTGTTTAGCAAAGGTGTTTTTTTGTGACCGCTTCAGTTCAGGTACGGCGACCAGGAAGGTTCGCGAATGTCACCCTGAACGGTAGGAATCGGGACCCGCACGCGCCCGTTTGTAGACACGAGCATCAGTACGCCGCCCCCTTGCTGGCGAGTTGCGTAGATTAGCATGGCGCCATTGGGTGCAACAGTGGGCGAATCGTCCAGCGTGGTGCCGGAAAGGATGCGCGGAGCACTGCCGGCGCGGGTCAGATCCTGGGCGGCCACCTTGAAGTTGGTGAAGCCGTCCTGACGGTGGATCATCACCAGCATCTTCTCGTCAGCCGAGAGCTTCGGGTTGGCGTTGTAGTTGCCCACGAAGGTCACGCGCTGGGCTTCGCCGCCGTTGATGTTGGTCTTGTAGATCTGCGGTTTGCCGGCACGATCCGAGGTGAAGTAGATGGTCTGGCCGTCGGCTCCCCAGAACGGCTCGGTGTCGATGGCCATGCTGTTGGTGACGCGACGGAGCTGGCGGCTGCCCAGATCCATCACGTAGATCTCCGGGTTGCCGTCCTTGGACAGCACGAAGGCCAGGCGATTGCCTTCCGGCGACCAGGCCGGAGCGCCGTTCAGGCCTTCGAAATTGGTGATCTGCTCGCGGCGCCCTGTGTCGATGTGCTGGATGAAGATGCGCGGACGCTTCTGCTCGAAGGACACATAGGCGATACGACGACCGTCAGGCGCGTAACGCGGCGACAGGATGGGTTCGCGGGACTGAAGGAGCGTCACCGCACGCTGACCGTCATAGTCGGAGCGCTGCAGGGTGTAGCGGGTGTTGTTCACCGAGAAACGCTCGGCGGTGACGTAGAGCATGCGGGTGGAGAAGGCACCCTTGATGCCGGTGAGCTTCTCGAAGGACTGGTCGGCGATGTAATGCGCCATGTCCCGCAGCTGGTCGGTGGACCCGCTGACGTTGCCGGTCATCACCTGTTGCTCGGTGGTGACGTTGAACAGGGCGAACTGCACCTGCAGGCGGCCACCGGCGGGAACGATGCTGCCGACCAGGACGTACTGGGCGCCCAGGGCCTTCCAGTCGCGATAGATCACTTCGCTGGCCTGGGTCGGCAGGCTGATCATGTTCTGCCGCGGAATCGGCTCGAAGTAGCCGGAGTTACGCAGGTCGTTGCCGACCACGTCGGAAATGTCGGTGGGCAGCACGGTGCCGCCCTGCCAACCAAAGGGAACCACGGCGATCGGGGTCGCCCGGTCGGTACCGCTGGTGATCACCAGCGGGTCGGCGGCCTGGACCGAGCCGACCAGCATGGCCACCCCGATCAGGGCGATACGAATGAGGGTTTTCACAGACCTAAGTCCTCCGGTTTGAAGATGACGCGACGCTGCCTGTACATCCGGTCAAAGGTAGCGCGATCCAGTTGTTGCATTTCGGGGATGCGTCCGACACTGCGGACCGCCGCCACGGCTGAGTTGTCGAAAACGCCGTCACCGCTGGAGCGGGAGACGCTGGCGTTGGTGATGGTGCCGTCCGGCAGCATCTGGATCAGCAACTCGACGCTGGCACCGGGCCGGATGGTCACGGGTTTCTGCCAGTTCTCGCTGATCAGCTTGATGATCAGGTCATCGAGACTGCCCGCGACCTGGTCGCCCACTTCATCGGCGAGCGCCTGCTGATGCCCCACATCCTCGGACAGCAGCTCGGCCAGGGCCGCAGCCTTCTTGTCCTCGGCGGCCTTGCGCTTGGCCTCTTCCGCTGCTTTCTTCTTCGCGGCGTCGGCGGCGGCTTTTTTCTTCGCCTCCTCGGCAGCCTTCTTCTTCGCCGCTTCGGCAGCCGCCTTTTTCTTGGCGTCTTCCGCGGCCTTCTTCTTGGCCAGTTCAGCGGCTTTCTTCTTCGCCTCGTCGGCCGCCTTCTTCTTGGCTTCCTCTTCGGCTTTCTTCTTGGCGATGTCGGCCTGCTTCTTCTCTTCGACTTTCTTGGCCTCTTCAGCCTTCTTGGCTTCGGCGGCCTTCTTCGCCTCGGCCTGCTTGGCTTCCTCGACCTTCTTCTGCTCCTGGGCCTTTCGAGCGTCGTCGGCTTTCTTTTGTTCCGCCGCCTTGGCCGCCGCTACCTTCTGTTCCTCGGCCTTCTTCTGCTCCAGCTGCTCGGTTTCATACTGGGGCGCGCTGGTCTGCTTCTTCTCGCCGGCGATCTTCTGGTTGGTCTGGGTAGTGGCCTGGCTCTGGGACTTCAGCTGGTAGAGGGTGGCCTGGACGATCGGTCGGGCAGGCGGCAGCTCCGGCGTGAAGGCGAAGCTGACGAACAACATGCCGAACATGAGGGCGTGCAGCGCCACGGCCCATACCGTGGGCCAGAAGTAGCTTTCAGAAGGGGAGCGTTCGCTCTGCTGCTGCATCAGGGCGCCTCGGTGATCAGCCCGACATTACCTACGCCGGCCTGCTGCAGACCGCCCATGACGGCCATGACGGAACCGTAGTCGACAGCCTTGTCGCCACGGACGAAGACCTGGACCTTCTTACCCTGGCTGCTGTTCTGACTCATGATCGCCGTAACCGCCTGCACCAGTTCCGGCAGCGTGCTGGACGTCTCGCTGCTCCTGCCCTGGTCGGGCTCCACTTCCTCGCCCATGTTCCAGTAGTAACTCTTGTCGGCCTTGATGGAGATGGTCAGCACTCGGGAGTCGTTGTCCTGGGGCAGCGCCTCGCTGGACACCTTCGGCAGGTCGACCTTGACGCCCTGGTTGAGCATCGGCGCGGTCACCATGAAGATGACCAGCAGCACCAGCATCACGTCGATGTAGGGCACCACGTTCATCTCGGCGACGGGTTTGCGTTTTTGGCGAATTCTGGCCATGGCGTGAAACCTGTTCTCTATTGAACCTGCGGCTTATTCGTCGCTGGTGTGCACCTTGCGGTGCAGGATGGCCTGGAACTCGTCGGCAAAGGTGTAGTAGCGACCGACCAGGGTTTCACCGCGGGCGGCGAAGCGGTTGTAGGCGATAACGGCCGGGATCGCAGCGAACAGGCCGATGGCGGTTGCGATCAGGGCTTCGGCGATGCCGGGGGCCACGGTGGCCAGGGTCGCCTGCTGGACCTGGGCCAGGCCACGGAAGGAGTTCATGATGCCCCAGACGGTACCGAACAGGCCGATGTAGGGACTGGTGGAGCCCACGGTGGCCAGGAACGGGAGGCTCTGCTCGAGCTTCTCTTCCTCGCGGGAAATGGCGACGCGCATCGCGCGGGCGACCCCTTCCATCACCGCATCCGGGTCGACGCCGGCCTGCTGGCGAAGGCGGGAGAACTCCTTGAAGCCGGCACGGAAGATCTGCTCGACGCCGCAGTCTGGGTCGGGGTTGCTGCCCGCCTGGCGGTAGAGCTTGGACAGGTCGATGCCGGACCAGAAACGCTCCTCGAAGCTCTCGAGGGACTTCTTCGCCGCGCGCAACATGTTGCTGCGCTGGAAAATCATGATCCAGGAGGTGACCGATGCGGCCACCAGGGTCAGCATGACCAGCTGCACCACGATACTGGCGTTGCTGATCAGGCTCCACATGGAGGTATGGTCGACGACGTTGGCTTCCACGCTTAATCTCCTGCTGGGAATAGACCCGAGTCGGCGGCGAAGGCTTCTTTAAGCGCTTCGGGAATCGCCCGGGGTTTCAAACTGTCTGCACGTACACAGGCCACCAGGAACTGCCCTTCGCATAGCAAGGCGTCATCGGCGGCTCTTCTCACCTGTTGACGAAAACGCAGGCTGGCTCGGTTCAACTCCATCACCTCGGCACTGACGTTCAGTTCGTCGTCCAGCTTCGCGGGCGCGTGATAGCGCGCTTCGGCCGAATGCACGACGAACAGCAGGTTCTCCCCGGCCAGCTGGGACTGGGCAAAGCCCAGGTTCCGCAGGCGCTCGGTTCGAGCCCGCTCCATGAACTTGAGGTAATTGACGTAGTAGACGATGCCGCCGGCATCGGTGTCCTCGTAATAGACACGACAACGATGCTGAAAAGGCTGGGCCCCATTTTGCGCGCGCATACTCTAGTGCTTACTCCTAAGGTTGCCAATCCGGCCAGGCAACAGATTTTTTCAAGGCGACATCCCAGCCGTCCGCTTCGACCGCGAAACCCGCTATTCGTCACCCGGTTCGAACAGATCGGCCGTCGGATTCTCCACCATGCGACGAGGCAGGTTGAGCCCGAAATGGAGGTAGGCATGCCGTGTCACCACCCGCCCCCTCGGCGTGCGCATGATGTAGCCCTGCTGGATCAGGTAGGGCTCGAGCACATCCTCGATGGTGTGACGCTCTTCACTGATGGCTGCGGCCAGGTTATCGACGCCGACCGGGCCGCCATCGAACTTGTCGATCATGGTGAGCAGTAGACGCCGGTCCTGGTGGTCGAAGCCACGCTCATCGACATCCAGCAGGTTCAGGGCCTTGTCGGCGATGAGCCGGGTGATCTGTCCCTGGCCGCGCACCTCGGCGAAATCCCGCACCCGACGCAACAGCCGATTGGCGATCCGCGGCGTTCCACGGGCCCGGCGGGCGATCTCGAATGCGCCTTCGGGCTCGATGGGCAGGCCGAGGATTCCGGCGGAGCGGGCGACGATGGTGGTCAGGTCCTGGGTGCTGTAGAACTCCAGGCGCTGGACGATGCCGAAACGGTCCCTGAGGGGGTTGGTCAGCATGCCCGCGCGGGTGGTGGCACCCACCAGGGTGAAAGGCGGCAGGTCCAGCTTGATGGAGCGGGCAGCCGGACCTTCACCGATCATGATGTCCAGCTGGAAATCCTCCATCGCCGGATAGAGCACCTCTTCCACGATGGGCGAAAGCCGGTGAATCTCGTCGACGAAGAGGACATCGCCCGCTTCCAGGTTGGTAAGGAGCGCAGCCAGATCGCCTGGGCGCTCCAGCACAGGACCCGAGGTGCTCTTGATGGACACCCCCATCTCGCTGGCGATGATGTTGGCCAGGGTGGTCTTGCCGAGTCCGGGCGGGCCGAAGATCAGGGTGTGGTCCAGTGCCTCGCCCCGCCCCTTGGCAGCCTGGATGAACAGTTCCATCTGCTCGCGGACCACGGGCTGGCCGATGTAGTCGGAGAGTTTCAGCGGGCGGATGGCCCGGTCCAGCTGTTCCTCGCGGTCGCGGCTGCTGGCGGCGATGAGGCGGTCGGCTTCGATCATCGGGGATTACACCATTCCTTTCAGGGCGCGACGGATCATCTCTTCGCTGGACAACCCCTCTTCCCTGACTGCGGACACCGCGCGACTGGCCTCCTGGGGCTTGAAACCAAGGGCGACCAGGGCGGCCAGGGCGTCGTTCTCCGCACTGGGCGCCGCCGCGCCGGCGCGGGGTTCCACCACCAGCGTGGCGATGGTCGGCATGCTCTCCCAAGCCTTGAAGCGGTCTTTCAGCTCAACGAGCAGGCGCTCGGCGGTCTTCTTGCCCACGCCCGGGATCTTCACCAGGGTCGAGGTGTCCTGGGCCTGCACGCAACGCACCAGCTCATCCACTTCCAGCCCGGACATCAGCGCCAGGGCCAGCTTCGGCCCAACCCCGTTCAGCCGGATCAGCTCGCGAAACAGCTCGCGCTCGCGCTTCTCGAAGAAGCCATAGAGGAGATGGGCATCCTCGCGCACCACCAGGTGGGTATGCAGGGTGACCGGCTCGCCCACGGACGGCAGGCGATACAGGGTAGTCATCGGAACCTCCAGCTCGTAGCCGACGCCGTTGACGTCCAGGATCAGGTGCGGCGGCTGTTTCTCCGCCAAGTTGCCACGCAAACGTCCAATCACGAAGAGCGTCCTTAAATCAGGTTACAAACGAAGCCGCCCGCCCCGCCGCTTGGCGGTCGCCAGGCCGTGGGGGATCAGGCTCTGGCGATGGTGGGCATGGCAAAGGGCGATGGCCAGGGCATCTGAGGCGTCGATCTGGGGTTTCTGCACCAGCTTGAGCAGGTGCATGACCATCATCTGCACCTGCTGCTTGTCGGCCCCACCGGTGCCGGCGATGGCCTGCTTGACCTGGCTGGCGGTGTATTCGGCAATCTCCAGTCCGGCCTCGGCGGCGGCCACGATGGCGGCACCACGGGCCTGGCCCAGCTTCAGCGCGGAATCGGCGTTGCGGGCCATGAACACCCGCTCGATGCCCATGGTGACCGGCTCGTAGGTCCGGATCACCTCACCCACGCCGCGAAAGACGATCTGCAGGCGCTCATGCAACTCGCCCGCACCCGTGCGGATGCATCCCGAAGCCACATACTCGCAGCCGCGCCCGGTATCGCGCACCACGCCGTAGCCGGTGATTCGCGAACCAGGGTCGATACCAAGAATCAGGGTCATGCCGCCGCAAGCTCCACGTGCCGGCCGCGCCGACACACTGTCTATTTATCCAGCCGCGAGTATACGGAGGGGCCTCCAAACAAAAAAGCCGGAAGCGCGCGAGGCGACTTCCGGCTTCGGCATCGGGCCGGCTATCAGCCCAGTTGCTCCATGATCTCGTCGGGGATCTCGGCGTTGTGGTAGACGTTCTGCACGTCGTCGAGGTCTTCGAGCATGTCGATCAGCTTCAGCACCTTCTGGGCGGTTTCCAGGTCGGTGATCGGGGCACTGATGGACGGGATCATCGCCACTTCGGCCTCGTCACCCTTGAAGCCGGCCGCAGTCAGGGCCTCGTTCACCGAGAGGAAGTCGGCGAAGGTGGTGTAGACCTCGACGGAACCGTCTTCGTCGGCGACCACGTCATCGGCGCCCGCTTCAAGCGCCGCTTCCATCAGGGCCTCTTCGTTCACGCCCGGGGCGTAGCTGATCTGGCCCTTGCGGTCGAACATGTAGGCCACGGAACCATCGGTGCCCAGGTTGCCGCCACACTTGCTGAAGGCATGGCGCACTTCGGCCGCGGTGCGGTTGCGGTTGTCGGTCATGGCTTCGACGATGATGGCCACGCCGCTCGGCGCATAGCCCTCGTAGCTCAGCTCCACCATGTTGTCGGCATCGTTGGAGCCAGCGCCGCGCGCGATGGCGCGATCGATGGTGTCGCGGGTCATGTTCGCGGTCAGCGCCTTGTCCACCGCCAGGCGCAGGCGCGGGTTGTCCGCCGGGTTGCCGCCGCCGTGCTTGGCCGCGACGGTCAGCTCACGGATGAGCTTGGTGAAGATCTTGCCGCGCTTGGCGTCCTGGCGCTCCTTGCGGTGCTTGATGTTGGCCCATTTGGAATGACCAGCCATAACTGACTCCGTACTCTGCTTTGACGGACGGCGCCCTGGGCGCCGTCGCGGTTTGGTTCGACTTACTCGGCCTTGGGTTGTTCGCGCAGCCGGATGTTCAGCTCGCGCAGGGCCTTGGCATCCACGACGCCCGGCGCCTGGGTCATGACGCAGGCGGCGCTCTGGGTTTTCGGGAAGGCGATGACCTCGCGGATCGAGGACGCACCGGTCATCAGCATGACCAGGCGATCCAGGCCGAAGGCCAGACCGCCGTGGGGCGGCGCGCCGTACTTGAGGGCGTCGAGCAGGAAGCCGAACTTCTCCTGCTGCTCGTCTTCGCTGATGCCGAGCACGCGGAACACCGCCTGCTGCATGCCCTTGTCGTGGATACGGATGGAACCACCGCCCAATTCGGTGCCATTGAGCACCATGTCGTAGGCGCGGGACAGGGCGCCGGCCGGGTTGGCCTCCAGCTCTTCCGGGCTGCACTTGGGCGAGGTGAAAGGGTGGTGCATGGCGGTCAGGCTGCCGTCGTCGTTCTCCTCGAACATCGGGAAATCGACGACCCACAGCGGCGCCCAGTCGCAGGTCAGCAGTTTCAGGTCGTGGCCCAGGCGGATACGCAGGGCACCCAGCGCGTCGCAGACGACCTTGGCCTTGTCGGCGCCGAAGAAGACGATATCGCCGTCCACCGCACCCACGCGATCGAGGATGACGTTGAGGTTTTCCTCGGGAATGAACTTGACGATGGGAGACTGCAGGCCTTCCACGCCCTTGGCGCGCTCATTGACCTTGATGTAGGCCAGGCCCTTGGCACCGTAGTTGCCGACGAACTTGGTGTAGTCGTCGATCTGGCTGCGGGGCATGGAGGCGGCGCCCGGAACGCGCAGGGCGGCGACGCGTCCTTTCGGATCGTTGGCCGGACCACTGAACACCTTGAACTCGACGGCGTTCAGTTGATCGGCGACGTCCACCAGCTCCAGCGGGATACGCAGGTCGGGCTTGTCCGAGCCGAAGCGGCGCATGGCGTCAGCCAGCGTCATGTGGGGGAACTCGCCGAACTCCAGATCCAGCACTTCCTTGAACAGGTTGCGGATCATGGTCTCGGTGATGCCCATGATGTCGCGCTCATCGAGGAAGCTGGTCTCGATGTCGATCTGGGTGAATTCCGGCTGGCGGTCGGCGCGCAGGTCTTCGTCGCGGAAGCACTTGGCGATCTGATAGTAGCGGTCGAAGCCGGCCACCATCAGCAGTTGCTTGAACAGCTGGGGCGACTGGGGCAGGGCGAAGAAGCTGCCGGGATGGGTGCGGCTGGGCACCAGGTAGTCGCGGGCGCCTTCGGGGGTGGCCCGGGTCAGGATGGGGGTCTCGACGTCGAGGAAGCCGTTCTCGTCCAGGTAGCGACGGATGCTGCTGGTGATGCGGGAGCGCAGCTTCAGCTTGGCGGCCATCTCGGGACGACGCAGGTCGATGAAGCGATAGCGCAGGCGGGTTTCCTCGCCGACGTCGGAGTACTCGTCCAGCGGGAACGGCGGGGTCTCCGCCTGGTTCAGGACTTCCAGTTCGTAACCCAGCACTTCGATGGCGCCGGAGGCCATGTTGGGGTTGACGGCGCCGGCCGGACGCAGGCGCACCTTGCCGGTGATCTTGACGACGAACTCGCTACGAACGCGGTCGGCGCGGGCGAAGGTCTCTTCGCGATCCGGGTCGAATACCACCTGGGCCAGGCCTTCGCGGTCACGGATATCGAGGAAAATGACCCCGCCGTGGTCGCGGCGGCGGTGCACCCAACCGCAGAGGGTGATTTCCTGGCCGTCCAGGCTCTCGTTCAACTGGCCGCAATAGTGGCTGCGCATCATGGTCGTGTTTCGCTTCTCTTGAGTCGTGAATTCGTCCGCCTGCCTCGAAGGCGACGGATCATCCGGCGGAGGTGCAACCCCCTGCCGAACGGGCCGGGGTTCGCGGCAAAGAGCGGGATTATATAGCGTAAATCGCCCGGGTGCAGCCGCCCGCCCGGCGGCCTGCGCCCGGGCCGACTTCCACCTTCACCCCGCCTAGCGGGAAGGCTCCAGCCCAACACTTCCCTCCGCGCCCCTCGGACTGATTCCCACCGGGGGGGGGTAGGAGAAAGGCTCGAAGCCCGATGAAAATCGGTAGGCCTGGCGGGATCGATGTCCGCCGATTCACTGGAAAACGCGTTGAACCTCTGAAAGGCCAATCGCTTCTAACCATCGCATCCATTGATGAAGGGCAAGGTCGAATCCCGATGAGCCCGTGTTAGGCTTCGGCCATTACGGGCCCGGATCGGGCCGCCGCTACCCAGAGGAGAACCTGAATGGAAATCAACATCGGAATCGCCGAGCAGGATCGCGCAGCCATTGCGGAGGGCCTGTCCCGTCTGCTGGCCGACACCTACACCCTCTATCTCAAGACCCACAACTTCCACTGGAACGTCACCGGCCCGATGTTCAACACCCTGCACCTGATGTTCGAAGGTCAGTACAACGAACTCGCCCTCGCCGTCGACGCCATCGCCGAGCGCATCCGCGCACTGGGCTTCCCGGCACCCGGCACCTACGCCGCATATGCGCGACTGTCGTCCATCAAGGAAGAGGAAGGCGTCCCCGGTGCCGAGGACATGATCCGCCAACTGGTCCAGGGCCAGGAGGCCGTGGTACGTACCGCGCGCGGCATCTTCCCGCTGCTCGACAAGGTCAGCGACGAACCCACAGCCGATCTGCTGACCCAGCGCATGCAGGTTCACGAAAAGACCGCCTGGATGCTCCGCAGCCTGCTGGCTGCCTGAGCCCCGACCGCATCAAAAAGGCCCGGATAACCGGGCCTTTCGCTAGGCGCGGAAGCCCGCCTGATCTATGCTCTGGCGATTCGATACCTTGCCACAGTGAAGTGCATGAGCCAGCCTCCGAAACCACCGTCGCTGCTTGAGCTTTACCCTGAAGAAACCCGTGAGGCAGCCGAACTGCTCAAGCAGGCCGTGCCGCACATGGTTCGCCACTCGATTCCACCGAACCCGGTCCACTACGCCCTCTGGTACACCTACAGCAAGGGCATGGAACCGGAGCTCAACCGTCGCCTGGACAAGATCACCGGCGACTTCGATGTGTTCCCGCCCGAGTCCGCCATCAAGCTGTTCCGTGAATACATCATTCGCGGCGAGCTGGAAGAAGCCCGCCAGGGCCAACAGCAAGTCATCGAGCTGGTGGACGACATCGAAGGCGACGTCAACCGCAGCGTCCGGGGCAGCGAGTCCTTTCAAAACAGCCTCGCGGCGGGCCTCGCCGCCCTGCACGAACCCATCATCGACGACCTCCCGAGCGTGCTGAACCATCTGCAGGAAAGCACCCAGCTGATGCAGGAACAGCAGGAGCAGTTCCTCTATCGCCTGCGTTCGGCGCAGTCGGAGATCCAGCACCTGCGTCATCAGCTGGAGCGCGCGCAATTGGCCGCCACGCTCGACGGCCTGACCCAGGTGTTCAACCGCCACGCCTTCACCCGGCTGCTGGAACAGCACCTCAAGGGCAACCGGGACGGCCTGGCGCTGGTCATGCTGGATATCGACCATTTCAAGCAGTTCAACGACCAGTTCGGTCACCCGCTGGGCGACCGCGTGCTTCAGCATGTAGGGCAATTGCTGCGGGAACTGCTACCCCCGCGCGCCATGGCCGGACGCTACGGCGGCGAGGAGTTCTGCGTACTGCTCCGCGACTGCAAGGGCCTGGATGTCGCGCGGGCCTTCGCCGAGCAACTGCGCGGCAAGATGCAGGCCCTGCGGGTGAAGGTCCGCCGTACCGACCAGGTACTGGACACCATTACCGCCAGCTTCGGCCTGGCACTCGCAGAACCGGGCGACACTGTCGAAAGCTTCATCACCCGAGCCGACGACGCGCTCTATCAAGCCAAGCGAAATGGGCGTAACCAGGTGCACCCTCCGACCTCCGAGCCGGTGCTAACCGCCTGATTTGAGAAGCCCTGCCCTTTGCTGTTAAATACAGCCCGTGCCGCTCGCTGACACTCCGCAAGCGGCATAGGCCGGCCTTTGCGCCTTATTCATCCCGCGCAACCGGCTCTTCCATCAGAGATTTCGCTTTCAAGGTGAATCCATTGAACATACTGAAAATCGTCCATCTGTTGACGGGCGCTGCCGCTTTGTTGCTGTCGTTCATCCCCAGCCTGCGCGCTGAAGCCCTGCCTTACCTGCAACGACCCGATGCGCTCTACCTGGCATTCTGCGGCCTGCTGAACCTGCTGCTGGCCCCCGTGGTGCCCGCGTGGCCCAAAGGCCCCCGCGACCTGCTGCAGAACCTGGTCTCCGCCCTTCTGGTCCTGTCGGTCATCGCCCAGACCCTGGTCCTGCTGGCGCCCCTGCCCTCCCTGGGCGGACAACCCGCGGTCCTTGCCAGCCTCCTGGCGCTGGTCATCGCCATTGCCCTGCACCTGGCCCTGAACCTGCGCAAGGCCACCCAGGCAGCGCCTCTGCCCCAGGACATGTCCAACCGCGAAACGGGCACCGTGAAGTGGTTCAACACCTCCAAGGGCTTCGGCTTCATCTCCCGCGATACGGGTGACGACATCTTCGTCCACTTCCGCGCCATCCGTGGCGAAGGCCACCGCGTACTGATAGAGGGCCAACGCGTGGAGTTCTCGGTCATTCAACGCGACAAGGGCCTGCAGGCCGAGGACGTGATCGCCGCACTGCCCAGCGGCCGCCGCTGATCGCCAGACATGAAAAAGCCGCCTTCGGGCGGCTTTTTCGTCGACTCAATAATGAGGCGGTGGTGTTTCGTCATCGACTGGCCCGAACTGACCCAACAACTCCTCCTGGCGCTTGGCCAGCGCGGCGACCTGCAACTGCAGGCGCTCCACCATCCGCTGCTGCTCCACCAATACATCATTGAGGGCCTGAATGGTGTCGTCCTGGAAGGCCAGGCGACTCTCCAGATCGGCTATGCGCATCTCAAGGCTCATGGTTCAGCCCTCCACGAAGGTGAAATCGTCAGTGAGCGCCATGCGGAGCTTGGCACGGATGGCCGACACCTCGTCCGCCGAATAGGCCACTGCTGGTTGACGCCCCCAAACCGGAGCGGGCCAGGCTACATCCGATCGACGCCGCACAATCACATGCATGTGCAGTTGGCTCACCACATTTCCCAGGCTCGCGACGTTCATCTTGTCGGCACCGAAGGTGTCCTTGAGGGTTTCAGCGAGGAAGGTGGTTTCCTCCCAAAGGCGCCGCTGATCCTCTACGCCGAGCTGGAACAGTTCGCTGACCTCCTCGCAGCGAGGCACCAGAATGAACCAGGGATATTGTGAGTCGTTCATCAACAGCAGCCGGCACAGGGGAAAATCACCGATGGGCAGGGTGTCCTGCTGAAGTCTTGGGTCCAGTGCGAACATACTGACCTCTCCTGTTCGACGTTAGGGAATTCGAGCTTACCCCCCCCGCAACGGGGCGCAGCTCAAAGCAGCCGCGCAGCATAGCGAGCCCGAAGCCCCAGCGAAACGCTCGCCCCTTCCTATATATAAGGAAGGCGAAGCCAACCTCGTTACCCGGCTCGCACCAGATTCGCGCAGCGTTAACAACTCGTTACCGAGCGCCACACCGCAGTTACCAACGCCAGTAGCGACGCGGCCCCCAGCGTCTTTCCACGCGATTCGCGCCTCAGTGTCAAGCGCCGCCGAGCGAACCGAACGCTCCATTTCGGGGCAGACAATCACCTCGGAATACAGCCATTTCGCGGCTCGATACGCCGCAAGCCGCTTCAACGCGGCGCGATACAAGTTTTTTCGGCAGCCGTAGCATTTTGTGCACGCTTGTTGCTTATCTGCTCCAAGGTCACACGCGGGACCGGGAACAGACCCCAATCACCCCGACCCGCCAAGTGTCCCGGATACATAGGGGATGAAAGGATGCAAGGCCGAAACTATAGATATGCGACACAGTCCTTCTCGATTTGCGACAGCACTGTGAAGAAATCGTAAGGACCAGGTTTCAACTATCGCCAATATTGTCGTCATGCTATAAGTTAGCGCCGACACAAAAAGAAAGAACCGCCTTCACCCCAATAAGAAAGCGGCGAGAATCTTCTAAAACCAAAGGAGCAATCACAATGCAAGTGATGAAGTGGAGCGCACTGGCTCTGGCCGTGACCGCCGGTACCACTCAGCTGGCTTTCGCCAGCGCCCAGGAAGAGTCCAAGGGCTTTATCGACGACAGCAGCCTTACTCTTCTGAACAAGAACTACACCTTCTACCGTAACTTCCTGAACAACCCCGGCGGCCAGAACTACCGCAACGAGTGGGCCCACGGCATCATGGCCGACTACCAGTCGGGCTACACTCAGGGCACCGTAGGTTTCGGCGTTGATGCCCATGCCATGCTGGGTATCAAACTGAACAGCGGTAAAGGCACCGCCGGTACCGGCCTGATGCCTCGTGGCAGCGACGGCCGCTCCCAGGATGACTACTCCTATGCAGGCGGCGCCGTAAAGGCTCGCATCTCTAACACCGAGTTCAAGTACGGCAACCTGATGCCGGCCAACCCGGTATTCGCAGTAGGTACCGCTCGCCTGTTCCCCGGCTCCACCGAAGGCTTCCAGATCCTGAGCAGCGAGATCGAAGGCCTGAACCTCGAAGCCGGTCACTTCACCTCCATTCGTGACGGCAGCGCCTCCACCGACCGTAACGGCCGCATCACCCTGGCCTATGACTTCGGCGCAGTCGTAGACGCCCAGAATGTCGACTACCTCGGCGGCAGCTACTCCCTGACCGACAACGTCAGCGTTACCGTCTACGGTTCCGAGTTCCAGGACGTTTGGCGCCAGTACTACGGCAACCTGAACTACAACATCCCGTTCAGTGACACCCAGGCCCTGAACTTCGACTTCAACATCTACCGCACCTCCGACGAAGGCAAGAGCCTCGCTGGCGAAATCGACAACACCACTTGGTCCCTGTCGGCTGGTTACACCATCGGTGCTCACAAGTTCACCCTGGCCCACCAGCGCGTGAACGGCGACGAGCCGTTCGACTACCTGTCGATGGACGGCCAGAACGCCGGCGACTCCATCTTCCTGGCCAACTCCGTGCAGTACTCCGACTTCAACGCCCCGAACGAGAAGTCCTGGCAGGTTCGCTACGACCTGAACATGGCTGAGTTCGGTGTTCCCGGCCTGAGCTTCATGACCCGCTACATCACCGGTGACGACATCGATGGCACCAAGATGGACCCGACCGGTGTCTACGCTGGCAACTTCGGCGGCGACGACGAGAAGCACTGGGAGCGCGACATCGAGGCCAAGTACGTGGTTCAGGAAGGCTCCGCCAAGGATCTGTCCTTCCGCGTGCGTCAGGCTACCCACCGTGCCACTTCCTTCGATTCCGACCTGGACGAAGTACGCCTGATCGTCGAGTACCCGCTGAGCATCCTGTAATCTGGATATCAGCTAAAAGCTCGATACAAGAAAGCCCGGCATTGCCGGGCTTTCTTTTTATCCATCATTGATCAACAAATAATCAATCGACTAATTAATGGGCAACGCATAAGTCCCGGTTACATGGGCAACAAGGTTATCCCTGTCATCCGCCGAATAAAGTGAAACCTCGCAGACCGCCTGCCGCCGACCCAACTTGAGTATTCTCGCTTCCGCCAGCAGATCCACTGGCTGAGGTCGTGCCAGGAAGTTGATATTCAAGTTTGACGTCACCGCCATCTCCACTTTCCCCAGCCTGCCCAGCACCACCGCATACATGGCCGCATCCGCCAGCGCCATCAGGGTCGGACCGGAAAGCGTTCCTCCCGGGCGCACCAGCCTGGGCTGGAAAGGGACTCGCGCCAGCGCACCGGTTTCATCCAGCCGCTCGATCCGCAGGTCGATATCGTCCGCCATCGGCACGCCACCCCGGATCAGCGCCTGCACCTGCTCCGCTGTAAGACTCACTCCATCACCCTCCCTCCGCCAACGGACCGCAATCCTGTACGCCACTTGATCAGGGCCGTACAATGCCGAGCCATCCAAACCCATCGCAACCGACAAAACGGCCAAACATGCGTACCAGTCAGTACCTGCTGTCCACCCTCAAGGAAACCCCCGCCGATGCCGTGGTTATCAGCCACCAGCTGCTGCTGCGTGCCGGCATGATCCGCAAGCTTGCCTCCGGCCTCTATACCTGGCTGCCAATGGGCCTCCGGGTGCTGCGCAAGGTCGAGGCAGTGGTCCGTGAAGAGATGGACGCCGCCGGTGCGCTGGAAGTGCTGATGCCCGCCGTGCAGCCCGCCGAACTCTGGCAGGAGTCCGGCCGCTGGCAGCAGTACGGACCCGAGTTGCTGCGCCTGAAAGACCGTCATGATCGCGACTTCTGTGTCGGCCCGACCCACGAGGAAGTGATCACCGACCTCGCGCGCAACGAGCTGAACAGCTACAAGCAGCTGCCGCTGAACTTCTACCAGATCCAGACCAAGTTCCGTGACGAGATCCGTCCGCGCTTCGGCCTGATGCGCGGCCGCGAGTTCGTGATGAAGGATGCCTATTCCTTCCACATGAGCCAGGAGTCGCTGCAGGAAACCTACGACCGCATGCACCAGGCCTATTGCAACGTGTTCAGCCGCCTGGGCCTCGACTTCCGCCCCGTACTGGCCGACACCGGCTCCATCGGCGGCACCGGTTCCCATGAATTCCACGTGCTGGCCGAGTCCGGTGAAGACGATATCGCCTTCAGCGACAGCTCCGATTACGCCGCCAACGTCGAGAAGGCCGAAGCCCTGCCCCGCGAGTCCGAGCGTCCCGCCGCGACCCAGGAGCTGACGCTGGTGGACACCCCGGACACCAAGACCATCGCGGACCTGGTGGAGAAGTTCGGCCTGCCCATCGAGAAGACCATCAAGACCCTGGTGGTCCATGGCGCAGAAGAAGGCAAGCTGGTCGCCCTGATCGTTCGCGGCGACCACGAGCTGAATGAAATCAAGGCCGCCAACCTGCCCCAGGTGGCCAGCCCGCTGGCATTCGCCAGCGAAGCCGAGCTGCGCCAGGCCATCGGTGCCGGTGCCGGCTCCCTCGGTCCGCTGAACCTACCGCTGCCCTGCGTGGTGGATCGCTCCGTAGCCCTGATGAGCGACTTCGCCATCGGCGCCAACATCGATGACAAGCACTACTTCGGCGTGAACTGGGAGCGCGACCTGCCGCTGCCGGAAGTGGCCGATCTGCGCAATGTGGTCGCGGGCGACCCGAGCCCCGACGGCAAGGGCACCCTGGTGATCAAGCGCGGTATCGAGGTGGGCCACATCTTCCAGCTGGGCACCAAGTACAGCGAAGCCATGAAGCTGAACGTGCTGAGCGAACAGGGCAAGCCCGTCACCCTGACCATGGGCTGCTACGGCATCGGCGTATCCCGCGTGGTGGCCGCCGCCATCGAGCAGAACTACGACGATCGCGGCATCCTCTGGCCGGCGGCCCTGGCACCCTTCCAGGTCGCCCTGGTTCCCCTCAAGTACGAGACCCCGGCCGTCAAGGAAGCCACCGACAAGCTTTACGCCGAACTGCGGGCGGCGGGCGTCGACGTGCTGCTGGACGACCGTGACAAGAAGACCAGCCCCGGCGTCAAGTTCGCCGACATGGAGCTGATCGGCATTCCCCACCGCATCGTGGTGAGCGAGCGCGGCCTGGCCGACGGCAACCTGGAGTACAAGAGCCGTCGCGAAACCGACAGCGAGGCCGTTCCGGTCGCCGACGTCGTTTCCTTCATCACCGCCCGCGTGAATCGCTGATCGAGAACATGTCCAAGCGTAGTTCCCTAATCCGAGTGGGTGCCGCCCTGTGCGGCGCCCTCTTCGTCAGTGGTTGTGCCAACCACCTGCCGCAGCGCAGCGAACACGAGGAGCGCGTCGAGCGCAAGCTTCTCAGCCACAGCCTGCAGATCGACGTGGGCGAACCCCAGGTGCTGGAACTCCCGCAACGACGTGTCCGCATCAACGAACAGAAGACCTTCGAGGTCACCGAGTTCGAGGTCAGTCGTCATTACGACCGCTACACGCCCTACCAGCCCTGGCGCGAGCTCTACGAGGTTCCGCTGGGTGCGGTAGCGGTGGTGGCCGGCGTCGGTGCCAACGTGCTCAACGTGGTGCTGCTGGGCAGCCTGCCCGACACCGCCACCAAGGACTGGATCAGCTACGGTTTCGCTGGCCTCAACCCGGCGATGAACGTGGAGTCCAACGGCCGCTCGGAGCAGAACCTCGCCGGCATCGACGAGAAGCAGCTGGACAAGAGGATGGAGTACACCAGCCAACCCTGGGCGGAACGCCCCGTGCTGGTGAAGCTGGGCAGTCGAAGCCATGAGCTGCTGACCGACCGCAATGGCATCCTGCGCCTGAACCTGCTGGACAGCCCCTTCGCCGATGAAGAGGTGAGCCGCGTGGGCACGCTGCACCTGAGCGTCTCGGATGACCAGGACAGCGCCCGCGCCGACGCGACCCTGGGCATCAGCCGCTCACTGCGCGGCAAGCTGTCGGAAGCCCACGCACTGATCTTCGAGGACCTCGAGGACGACGAAGTCGCGCAGTGGGTACACCGGGTCAAACGCTTGTCGGAACTAGGCCTGGAAGAAGAGGCCAGCGAACTGGAGCAAAGCCTGATCGAGCTGACGCGCAACGATCCGGAACTGCAGAAGGAATTCCTCCACTCGCTAATGAAGGACGCCGGCCGCCTGGCTGCGGATCCGGGCGATTCGGAGTGACGAACCGGGAGGGAATCCGATCCCTCCCCTTGCGGCTCAACGTCGCACGATGAAGCCGATGATCCCCTGGAGGGGTTGCTCGGCGAGCTCCACCGCCGTCACCCGCGCCTTGTCGGGTCCCCGCTCGAGCCAGCGGGCCAGTTCGCGCACGGCGTCCTCCTCGCCCTCCAGCAACACCTCGACCCTGCCGTCGTCCAGGTTGCGCACCCAGCCGTCCAGGTCCAGGCGATCCGCCTCCTCCTGGGTCGACTGGCGATAGTAGACACCCTGGACCTTGCCACTGACGTAACCGTGCAGACAGATTCGCGCCATCGCTACTCACCCTTGCGCAGGCTGGCGAGACGCGCAGTGAGGCCGGCGGCGTCCTGCTCACCCATGAGCCGCTCGCGCACCTTGCCCTGGGTATCGATGATGTAGGTCACCGGCAGGGCTTCACTGCGGGGCAACTCGAAGCGCGCGGCCGGATCCTCCGCCAGTACCGTGAAGCGGATACCCATCTTGTCCACCGCATCGCTGAGCTCCTCGCCCTGGAGTCCGTCGAAGTTGACCCCCAGCACCTTCACGCCCTTGTCCTTCTGCTGTTCGGCAAGCGCGTTGAGCTCGGGGATTTCGGTGCGGCAGGGCGCACACCATTCCGCCCAGTAATTGATGACCAGCCACTGGCCTTCAAGCCGCTCAACCGCTACCTTCTGTCCATGCTGATCGACGCCGACGTCGTCCGAGCAGCCGGCCAGGAACAGGCTGGCCCCCATCAGTGCGAACGCCCCAATGACAGCCTGGAGTCGCGATCCCATGCATTCGGTCCTCGTGTACGCGGGGTTGATATGACGCTGGATGCCCTGCGCCTGGAAGTGCCGGACATCCTGGAAGAGAACTCCACTCCCCTGGCGAGCGTGCCAACGCTCCTGGCCGAGGCCCGCCAACTCCCTCAGGATAGTGCCCTGCAGCAGGTCCTGACGCTTCTCTTCAGGCTCAATCGCAGCGCACTGACCTTACTTGAAAGGCAACGGGTGCTGCAAAACTTCAGTGAAGAGTTCCGCCACTATGCGCAGGGCTGCCAGGAACGGGACGTCCCAGCGCCCTTCCTGCGCCTCTGCGACGAGCTGGCCTGCGGTTTCAAGCGCCTGCTTCTGCAGATTCTGCAGGGGCACCAGCCCTCCAGGCCGCACCTTGCCTGGTGCCTCTACATGGCCGAGCATTTCCTCGCCCAGACCCAGCTACGCCATTACCAGCTGTACCTGGAGCCCGACCCGCGCCTCTGGCGCGACAGCCACCTGCTCTACTGGCTCGGCGAACACCAGCACTGCCTGGATGAACCCGTCGCCGCCGCCTTCGTGCCGACGCCCGCCAATACCCTGCGTGGCCTCTACCAGCAGATGCTGCTCCTGGCCCTGAGCAACCCCTTCCACCTCCCCGACGGCGAATGCCTGCAGCTGTTCGGCGCCCTTGCACCATTGGCCGGCCTGGCGCGCCTGCTGCCCTGGGACGAGGACGACGAGAATGCCAACCCGACAGTGGACCTCACCGAGTCCCAACCCTGCCTTCCACAGGACCAGACTCCGGACGGCGAGTCCACCCACCTCCGCCGGCTGGAGCTCGGCGCCCTGCTGATCGCCCTCAATGAACCCGCCCCCCTGCGCAGCGAGCGCGACAGCGCCCTGCTGGAGCGGGTTCGCCAGCATTGGCTGGGACGCCAGCAGCGCCGCCATCCCCGCACGGAACAATCAGGCAGTTGCCAACTGGTAGTGGGCCTTCCCGCGATACACGCCGATCTGCTGACCCAGCATCCCGACCGCCATGAGACGCAATTGCTGGATGCCAGCCCCGGTGGCGCTCGCCTGCTCTGCGACGGCCACCTCACCAGCCTGGTGCCAGTGGGCCAGTTGGTGCTGGTCCGCGGTGCCAGCTCCCCGATTCTCGCGCTGGTGCGCTGGCGCTACCAGAACGCCGAAGGCCTGCATCTGGGCCTGCGCTACCTCAAGGGCCTGCCCCGGCCTGCCTGGCTGCGCCGGGCCCCCAGCGCGCAGACCCATCCCGGCGTCCTGCAGAGCACTCCGGCCCCCGGCATCGGTTGGCACCATGGCCTCTGGCTGCCCGGCCAGCAGTTCGTCGAAGGGGAGAATCTCTGGCTGCAACTGGCCAATATGAACAACCAGGCCATCGTCCGGCTGCCCGCCCCCAACCTGACGACCAGTCTGGTCGCGCGCTACCCCCTGCAACTGGCGTGAACGGCACGGCCGTCGCACCGACAGAGGCGATCGACGCGACGTGTCATTCCGATTCGGCCCTGAGCCACTGCGCCAGGCTGCCGCCGAACAAGGCCTGCTGTTCTTCCTGCAACAACGACAAGGCATTGCGCAGCGGCGGGTACCAGGCCTCGTCCAGGTGCTCGGGCAACTGGTTCGGCCTGGGCAGCGGCCAGGGCATGTGGCTCAGCAACTGGTAGAGGCTGTAGCCGCTGAGGTCGCGGCACAGCACCCAGGCACCGCCACTGGCCCGGCAGACCAGGTGCTGGCCCTCCAGCAACTCGAGCATCTCCAGCCATTCGTCCTCGGGCAGGTACCAGCCCGCGCGCTGGACATCCAGGTGCCGCACCGGCATGCCCCGCAGTTGGCGGTCGTGGAAGACCCGCAGGATGCCCATCATCACCAGCAGGCGCGGAAGCGCACGGCGTCGCCAATGCCAGGGCGTGGACAGGTTGCACACCAGTTCGGCGCCGAACAGCACGATGACCCAGGACAGATAGATCCACAGCAGGAACAGCGGCACCGTGGCGAAGGCACCGTAGATGAGCTGGTAGCCCGGAAAGAGACTGACATAGAGGCCGAACAGTGCCTTGGCCGCCTCGAACAGCAGCGCGGTGAACACGCCCCCGGCCAGCGCATGACGAACCGGTACCCGGGCGTTGGGCACGGCGGCATAGATCAGGGTGAAGGCCGCGACGCTGGACAGCAGCGGCATGAACCCCAGCAACGTCTTGGCGCCGATCAGCGCATCCGGCCCTGAAATCAGCGACAGCGACGTGATGTAGGTACTCACCGCGAAACCGGCCCCCAGCAGCAGGGGCCCCAGGCTGAGGATCGCCCAGTAGAGCAGGAAGCTGGAAATGCCCCGCCGGGGCTGACGCACCCGCCAGATGGTGTTGAAGGCCTTCTCGATGGTCACCAGCATCATGAAGGCGGTCACCACCAGCAGGCCGACACCGACCCAGGTCAGGTGGCGGGCCTGCACCGTGAAGCCCTGCAGGTACTCCTGCAAGGCTTCACCGGTGGAGGGCACGAAGTTGCGGAAGATGAAACTCTGGATCTGCTCGCCGGTGCCCTGGAAGGCGGGAATGGCCGAGAGCATGGTGAAGGTCACCGTCATCATCGGCACCACTGCGAACAGGCTGGTGTAGGTCAGCGCAGCGGCGCTGTTGGTACCGCGATCGGCGATGAACCGCTGCAGCAGGAAGCGCCAGAATTCGACGAGGTCGGTGAGGCGTTGGCGCATTCCATCTCCTTAGCTGCGGTAGGGCCCGTTCCGTCCCAGCAGACCACAAGCGCGGTCCACGGTTCAGGACGATGCCACGACGCGGTTAGAATAGCCGCCTCGACCAAGCCCATGCGACCCAGACATGACCGAATTGACGCTCTACCACAATCCTCGTTGTTCCAAGTCCCGCAGCGCCCTCGAACTGCTGGAGGCCCGCGGCCTGGCCCCGACCATCGTCCGCTACCTGGAAACGCCGCCCAGCGCCGCCGAACTTCGCGAGCTACTGGCCAAGCTGGGCCTGTCCGCCCGCCAGCTGCTGCGCACCGGAGAGGACGAGTACAAGACGCTGAACCTGGGCGACGCGGGACTCAGCGAAGCGCAACTGATCGACGCCATGGTCGCCCACCCCAAGCTGATCGAACGCCCCATCCTGGTCGCCGGCGACAAGGCGATTGTGGGCCGTCCGCCGGAGAACGTGCTGGAGATCCTTCCTTGAGCACACCCTACATCCTGGTCCTTTACTACAGCCGTCACGGCGCGACCGCCGAGATGGCCCGGCAGATCGCCCGGGGCGTCGAGCAGGCCGGCCTGGAGGCACGGCTGCGAACGGTGCCTGCGGTGTCCACCGAGTGCGAAGCGGTGGCCCCGGACATCCCCGCCGAGGGCGCCCTCTACGCCACACTGGACGACCTGCGTCACTGCGCCGGCCTGATCCTCGGCAGCCCCACCCGTTTCGGCAACATGGCCGCCCCGCTCAAGTACTTCCTCGACGGTACCAGCAGCCTCTGGCTGACCGGCGAACTGGTGGGCAAGCCGGCAGCGGTGTTCACCTCCACCGCCAGCCTCCATGGCGGCCAGGAAACGACCCTGCTGTCTATGCTGCTGCCACTGATGCACCACGGCATGCTGGTGACCGGGCTCCCCTACAGCGAGCCGGCCCTGCTGGAGACCCGTGGCGGCGGAACCCCCTACGGCGCCAGCCACCATGCGGGCGCCGACGGCAAGCGCCCCCTGGACGAGCACGAGATCGCCCTCTGCCGGGCGCTGGGTCAACGCCTGGCACAGATTGCCCAACGCCTGGAGGCACCGCGTGGCTAGGAAACCCAAGACACTCCCGGCACTGGAATGGCTGGCACCTCGCATGGGCGCCAGCCGCGTGGTGAGCCTGGCGAGCTTCCTCGCCCTGGCCGCCCTGCTGACAATCAACACCCTGTTCTTCGCCGACCTGCACGGCGCCCGCACCTGGGTGGTGCTGACCATCGAACTGGTGCCCCTGCTCCTGCTCGCCCCCGGCATCATCATGGGCAACGCCCGTGCCCATGCCTGGGCCTGCTTCGTGGTCAACCTCTACTTCATCCAGGGCGTGCTTGCCGCCATCGACCCGGCCCGCATGCTGTTCGGCTGGCTGGAGGCGGGGCTCAGCCTGCTGCTGTTCTGCGCCGCGCTGCTCTACACCCGCTGGCGCTTCCAGTACAACCGCAAGCTGGCCGGGGAATAAGCTCCGCAATGAAAAAGCCCGGACATTCGTCCGTAATGCTGTTCACTTAGGCGATGCCAGCGTCAGTCGCTGGGGCTTCAACCCCTGATGTAGGAGCGAGCTTGCTCGCGAAAACGGCCTGTTCGCGAGCAAGCTCGCTTGTATGTCGTAAGGTGGGTCTGTCGGGGGTGGAGGGACTGAGCTCGCTTCTGCAAGACAGACGGTAGGAGAACTCCCCCACTCCTGGCTCACGACAAGCGCCGATAAGGAATCCATCGACTCGAGTAGCCGCTCGAGATCGACCATATCTGCAAGCCTGCGCACAGGTGAGCCCCCCGACAGACTCATTCATCTTGTCGGCCGGAATCGCACATGACAACCCAATCCCCCATCATCGGCATCGACGTGGCCAAGGACAGCCTGAGCCTGTATCGCGCCGACCTGGACCAGTACTGCACCCTGGACAATGACGCCCGCAGCATCCGCGCCTGGCTGAAGACGCTCCCCGGCGACTGTGCCTTGGCAGTGGAAGCCACCAGCACCTATCACGTGCAGCTCGTCGACCTGGCCCATGCGCGTGGTCATCGCCTCTATGTCATTGATGGCTATCGCCTGAGCAATTACCGCAAGGGCATCGGCGGCCGCATCAAGACCGACGCCAGCGATGCCCGTCTACTGGCCCGTTATCTGGCCCACGAACAGGCCCAACTGCGGGTCTGGCAACCCGCCGGCAAGGCTTACCGGCTGCTGCAAAGCCTGCTGCGACGCCGGGCGACGCTGATCCGCAGTGCCACGGCGCTGCGCCAGAGCTTTGGCCATGACACCCAGTTCAAGGTGTCGATGAAAGCGGCGCTCAGCTCCCTCAAGCGCCTGGAGCAGCGCCTCGATCAGGACATTGCCCAGGCCTTGAAGGACGCTGGCCTAGCCGAGCAGGCCAAGCGTTGCCGGGCCATTGAAGGCATCGGCCCGCTAACCGCAGCAGCCCTGAACATGGCCTTTCAGCGTGGCCCCTTCCGCAACAGCGACGCCTTCATCGCCTTCCTGGGCCTGGATGTGCGCGCGAAGGAATCGGGGCGCTACAGCGGACGCCGCAAGTTGAGCAAACAGGGCGATCCGGAGGTCCGGCGGCTGCTACACAATGCCGCCATGGCCGCCAGTCGCACCAAAGCTTGGCAGAAGCTCTATCTGGGCTACCTGGAGCGTGGTCTGAAAAAGACCGAAGCCCTGACCATCCTGGCACGGAAACTGGCTCGAATTGCCTTCGCCCTCATGAAGACCCAGCAGCCGTATCGGTCACCAACCTGTACGGCGGGGTAGACATAGAATCTCCTACGATCACGCAGAATCAAAAAAATGCCGCTTTCCTGCTGAAGGAAAAGCGGCGTTTTCTTTATGTGAACGGCATTACGGACATTCGTCCGGGCTTTCCTTTTGGGCTTGCGGTCGCGCCACGGCTACCAGCCGAAAATTTCCTTGAGGAAGGGAATCGTCAGCTTGCGCTGGGCCTGCAGCGAGGCCTGGTCGAGGATATCCAGCAGGTCGAACAGCAGGTTCATGCTGCGCGGCCCACGGGTCAGGATGAAACGCCCCACCTCATCGGTCAGATGCAGGCCCCGGCGCGAGGCCCGCAATTGCAGGGCACGCAGCTTGTCCTCATCGGACAGGCCGTGGAGCTGGAACACCAGGGCCAGGGTCAGCCGGGACTTGAGGTCCGGCAACTTGATGCCCAATTCACGGGGCGACTTGTTGGCCGACAGCAACAGCTTGCGACCGGCATCCCGCAGCCGGTTGAACAGGTGGAACAGCCCTTCTTCCCACTCCTGGCGCCCGGCCAGCGCATCCAGGCCGTCGAGACAGACCAGCTCGCACTGCTCCAGGTTGTCGAAGACCTCAGGGCCGTAATGCACAAGCTCATCCATCGGCAGGTAGATCGCCTGTTCGTCGCGCTGCTCGAAGCGGATGCAGGCGGCCTGCAACAGATGGCTACGGCCAACGCCTTCTCCACCCCAGAGGTAAATCAGGCTTTCGGTCCAGCCGGCATCGGCTTCGCACAGGCGCTCGACATAGCCGAGAGCCGCAGCATTGGCGCCGGGATAGAAGTTGGCGAAGGTGGCGTCGTCACGCAGACGCACACTCAGGGGAAGCTGGATCGGTGTCATGCCGTACTGGGAGGGTCGTCTGGACCGCTACTCGACTTTCCGTAAAGGTCGGAAAGTTTATAGAAATCATGCGCATGGCGCAGCAACACCATGATGATCGCCGCGACCGGCAGCGCCAGGAGCACGCCGGTGAAGCCAAACAGCTGGCCTCCGGCGAGTATGGCAAAGATTACCGCGACCGGGTGCAGGCCGATGCGATCCCCCACCAGCAGGGGTGTCAGCAGCATTCCCTCGAGCAGTTGGCCTGCCGTGAACACCGCCACCACACCGATCAGCGGATAGAACTCGAACCCCCCGAACTGGAAGAGCGCAGCCACTACCGCGGCGCCGAATCCCACCACGAAGCCCATGTAGGGCACGATGCTGGCCAACCCCGCCAGCAGGCCGATCAGAAGGCCAAGGTCCAGTCCCACCAGCATCAGGCCGACGGCATAGATCATCCCCAGTGCCAGCATCACCAGTAACTGGCCACGGAGGAAGGCCCCCAGCACCTCGTGGCATTCGCCCACCAGCCCCACCACATAGGACTCGCGACTGCGCGGCAGCAGGCCGCGCAGCTTCGACACCATCAGGTCCCAGTCCCGCAGCAGGTAGAACCCCACCACCGGGATCAGCACCAGGTTGCCGAGCCAGGCCAGCAGCGCCAGCCCGGACGCCGTGACGCTGGCCAGCAGGGAACCGGCGATATCGGTGGTCTGCCCGAGATGGCCGCTGAGCACCGCCTTGAGCTTGTCGAAACGCCAGAACTCGCCGGCCAGGCCCAGCCGGCCCTGGACCCAGGGCAAGGCGGTCTGCTGCAGCCAGTCGAGCATCTGCGGTGCCACCTCATAGAGGCGGAAGAGCTGTCGTCCGAGCATCGGTACCAGCACCAGCAACATAGCCAGCAGGATCAAGGCGAAGAGACCGAAGACCAGCACCACGCCCCAGGTCCGCGAAAGCCCAAGGCGCTCCAGGCGATCCACCAGCGGATCGCCCAGGTAGGCCAGCAGCATCCCCACCAGGAAGGGTGAAAGCACCGGATGCAGCTGGTAGAGCAGCCAGCCCAGCAGCAGGAAGCCACCCAGCCAGAGCCAGCGGCGCGAATCGGTCATGTCAGGCCCTCTTCCCTGTGTGGCGGGTTCGACGATGTCGGCTTACCAATGGAAGCGCAGCAGGTTGTCGCGCGGTACGACCAGGGGCGCGGGGGTAGCTTGTGGATCGGCCGAGGGAGCTTGCGCGGTGGGCGACTCCACCGGCGATTCCTGCAGGCCGACCAGGGCCAGTTGGGCCCGCAGCTGCTCGGGGCTGGCATTGACCTGATAGGCCAGGCGATCGCCTTCCACCCGGATCAGTCGGGCGCCGAAGGGCTCCAGCAGACGGGACAGCTCGGCGTAACGCGCCAGGGTCGCGCCCTGCACCTCCAGGTCCAGGCTCTGCCCGGCCCCCGGCGCCACCACGAAACGCGGGGCTAGGCGCTGGTTCACCGCCAGCATCACCACATCGGCAACGGCGGCGCTGTCGACCCCTTCCGCAGTGCCCTGCTCACGGCTGTCGCCCAGCCAGAGGCGCCATTGCGCCTGCCATTTGCCGTCCGCTTCGGCGGCATCCACGGCCAGTAAGGCATCCGCGCCATATCGCTCGGACGCCTGGGTCAGGGCGCCCGGCTGGGCGGAGGTCAATTGCTCGGGGGTGGCCAGCAACTGCTCTTCCAGGTCCGCCAGCGGCAAGCGCAACGGCAGGCCACGGTTCTGTGCGGCCTCCTGCAAGGGGACGGCGGCCTCCTGGCCATCGCCCACCAGGCTGGTGCTGGCGGTGCCGCGATTCAGCCACCAGGCGAGGATCGTGGGGCGGTTGGCGCTCCACAGGGCGATACCGGCCTGGCGCAGGGCTCGCTCGGTGGTCACCGGATCGAAGTCCACCACCAGGGTCCGCCCCTCGTAACCGTACTGGCTGATGAGCTGCTGTGGATCCTGCCGAACCGATGCCAGCGCCGGGCTCTGGGACGCCTTGGCATCGCCGGACAGTCGCAGCACCAGGGTATCCAGCGCCCGGACCAGCGCCTGGTTGCGCTCCTCCGGTTGCTGGGAGGCAACCGGCTCGCGAACCTGATAGAGGTTGTGGGCCGTCTCGGCCCGGACCGACAGGCCGAAGAGGGTGAGACAGAGCAGGAGGGCGTGGACGATCAGGCGCATGGTGGGGTCTCTATGGACGAACAGGGTGCAGCTTAGGCTGTAAGACGGCCCCTGGGAAACGGAGGGCTATACCTTAAACAGCCCTCCGTTTCCCGGCAACGCAACCTTTTCCCACTCTTTTCACGGGCGCCCGACCGCTGCCGATGGCCGCTACGGGGCAACCCTGATAAAATCGCTCGCCTTCGCAAACCGGCAGCCAGACTTGCCGGCAGACCCACGATTTCCCCCTATAGGCCTGGATTTATGAGCAAGCAACCCTCCCTGAGCTACAAGGACGCCGGTGTAGACATCGACGCAGGCGAAGCCCTGGTCGAACGCATCAAAGGCGTGGCCAAGCGCACCGCGCGCCCTGAAGTGATGGGCGGCCTGGGTGGCTTCGGCGCCCTCTGCGAGATCCCGGCGGGCTACAAGCAGCCGGTGCTGGTATCCGGCACCGACGGCGTCGGCACCAAGCTGCGCCTGGCGCTGAACCTGAACAAGCACGACAGCATCGGCCAGGACCTGGTCGCCATGTGCGTGAACGACCTGGTGGTCTGTGGCGCCGAGCCGCTGTTCTTCCTCGACTACTACGCCACCGGCAAGCTCAACGTCGACGTGGCCGCCACCGTGGTGACCGGCATCGGCGCCGGTTGCGAACTGGCCGGCTGCTCCCTGGTGGGTGGTGAGACCGCCGAGATGCCCGGCATGTACGAAGGCGAAGACTATGACCTGGCCGGCTTCTGCGTCGGCGTCGTGGAAAAGGCCGAGATCATCGACGGTTCCCGCGTCCGCACCGGCGATACCCTGATCGCCCTGCCCTCCTCCGGCCCGCACTCCAACGGTTACTCCCTGATCCGCAAGATCATCGAAGTCAGTGGCGCCGACATCGAAAGCGTGCAGCTCGACGGCAAGCCCCTGGCCGACCTGCTGATGGCGCCCACCCGCATCTACGTCAAGCCGCTGCTGAAGCTGATCAAGGACACCGGCGCAGTCAAGGCCATGGCCCACATCACCGGCGGCGGCCTGCTGGACAACATTCCGCGCGTCCTGCCGGACAACGCCCAAGCCGTGATCGATGTGGCCAGCTGGCAGCGTCCGGCTGTGTTCGACTGGCTGCAGGAGCAAGGCAACGTCGACGAGACCGAAATGCATCGCGTCCTGAACTGCGGCGTGGGCATGGTGATCTGCGTCGCGCCGGAACAGGCCGAAGAAGCCCTGAAGGTCCTGCGTGATGCCGGTGAGCAGCCCTGGATCATCGGTCAGATCGCCGAAGCGGCCGAAGGCGCCCAGCGCGTTGTGCTGAACAACCTGAAGGGCCACTGATGGCCGCACGTTGCAATGTGGTGGTGCTGATCTCCGGCTCCGGCAGCAACCTGCAGGCGCTGATCGACAGCATCACCGGCGACGAGCACCCGGCCCGCATCCGCGCGGTGATTTCCAACCGCGCCGATGCCTTCGGCCTTGAACGCGCGAAGAAGGCCGGCATCGACACCCGGACCCTGGACCACAAGGCCTTCGCCGACCGCGAAGCCTTCGATGCCGCGCTGATCGAAGCCATCGATGCCTACGACCCGCAGCTGGTGATACTGGCCGGTTTCATGCGCATCCTCACCCCCGGCTTCGTGCGCCATTACCAGGGTCGCCTGCTGAACATTCATCCGTCGCTGTTGCCCAAGTACAAGGGCCTGCACACCCACCAGCGCGCACTGGAAGCCGGCGATTCCGAGCATGGCTGCAGCGTGCACTTCGTCACCGAGGAACTCGATGGCGGCCCCCTGGTGGCGCAGGCCCTGATCCCGGTAGAGTCGGATGACACGCCGGAAAGCCTGGCCCAGCGGGTCCATGTACAGGAACACCGCATCTATCCGCTGGCCATGCGCTGGTTTGCCGAAGGCAGGCTGCGCCTGGGCCCTGACGGCGCCGAACTGGATGGACAAGCGTTGCCCCCCACCGGGCGACAACTGCGTAACTAGGAGATTCGCCAATGCGTCGCGCCTTGCTGTTGCTCCTCTCCCTCTTCACCCTGCCTGCGCTGGCCGCTGACCTGAAGCCCTTCACGGCCAGCTACACCGCCGACTGGAAGCAACTGCCCATCAGCGGTACCGCCGGACGTAGCCTCAAGCCGCTGGACAACGGCCGCTGGCAGCTGGACTTCGAGGCTTCCATGCTGGTAGCCAGCCTCAGCGAAGTCAGCACCTTCCGCGTCGAGAACAACGCCTTCCTGCCCCTGACCTATCGCTTCAGCCGCAACGGCCTGGGCAAGAGCAAGGAGGTGGAGTTCGATTTCGACTGGACCCAGAAGCAGATCATCGGCAGCGATCGCGGTGACCAGGTTCGCCTGCCCTTGAACCGCGGCCTGCAGGACAAGTCCACCTACCAGCTGGTGCTCCAGCATGACGTCGCCGACGGCAAGAAGAGCATGAGCTACCAGGTGATCGACGGCGACGAGATCGAAACCTACGATTTCCGTGTGCTGGGCGAGGAGCGCGTGCGCACCAAGGCCGGCGTGCTGGACGCCATCAAGGTGGAGCGCGTGCGCGACCCCACCCAGAGCAGCCGCAAGACCGTGCTCTGGTTCGCCAAGGACTGGGACTACCTGCTGGTTCGCCTGCACCAGGTGGAAAAAGACGGCAAGGAGTACCAGATCATGCTCAAGGAAGGCACGGTCAACGGGAAAGAGGTCAAGGGCGCCTCCGACTGATCCCCTTCGCCACACCAGAAACCGGGCCTCGCGCCCGGTTTTTTCGTTTGGGCGTTGTCGCCTACCTTTTTGATTTATCAGGCTTTTTTCTGATCTTCCTGCTCTGCAAGCGGGGAGGTGTCGAAGAAGTGTCGAAAGTCTCTGGTCGGGCCGAACTCCAGAACGTCCTGGAAGTGACCGGGTGCAAGGTGGGCGTAGCGCATGGTCATCGCCACCGACGCGTGTCCCAGGATCTTCTGCAGCGACAGGATGTTCCCCCCGTTGGCCATGAAGTGCGACGCGAAGGTGTGCCGCAGCACGTGAGCCTTCTGGCCGGCAGGCAGCTCCAGGCCAGCTTCCTTCACCGCCTTATCGAACCTGTTCCGGCAGTTGGTGAATAGCCCGTGCTTTGAGAAGTGATCAAGGATGCGGGCTTCCAGCTCGGGCGTGATCGGGATCGATCTACGGCGCTTCGACTTCGTCTCCACGAAATGCACCGCGCCGCCCTTCACCCTGGACGGCACCAGGCCCTGAGCTTCTCCCCAGCGGCAACCCGTAGCCAGGCAGATGGTGGAGATCAGCTCGACGTGAACGTGCTGCATCGAGCGCAACGTAGCGAACAGCCTGTTCAACTGGTCGTGATCGAGGTAGGCCAGTTCCCGCTCCTGGAGCTTCATTGGCTTCACCGTGGCCAGCGGGTTCGGGTAGTCGATTTCCTGGAACTCGATCAGCACGTTGAACAAGGCGCGGAGGTAGCCGAGTTCGTTGTTCATCGTCTTGCGGCTGATGCCGGCCGCCAGGCGCTTGGCTCGGTACTCGGCGAACTTCACGGCGGTGAACTGGCAGCCGATCGGGTCGCCCAGGCGCTCGATCATTCGACGCATCAGCAATTCACGCCCTTCAAAGTCAGAGAGGCCATTGCCGTGCAGGATGCCCCACCGTTTCAACAGTTCCAGCAAACGACGGCGGTCCCTCGGACGGGGTGACCAGTCCGGGGTTTCGATGCACTTGGCCCGGCAGGTGGCTTCAAAGCGCAGGGCCTCGCCCTTGGTCTTGAACGTCTTGCGGAAGCGCTTGCCCTTGATGGGTTCGGTATCGACCTTCCAACGGCCATCCGGTAGTTGCTGGATAGCCATCAGACGGCACGCCCCCATCGGATGATGCGTTCCTCCAGCAGTTGCTTGATGCGCTTGTAGAGGGCCCGTTCGTCCATGCCCTTCTGGGCGTAGTGGTCACGGATCAGCGGCCAGCACTCCCAGTCGCGGAGGCCGGCAAAGGCCTTTTTTGCGCCGATGCGCCCCCTGGCGACAAGGCTGATGAAGTTGCCCAGGAAGAGGTCGATGTTCTTTCCCGAAAAGCCCTGGGCGGTCTTGTAGTGGCGCTTGTAGTGAGTGCGGCCCGCAAGCGAGACGCCGGGCACCGAGACTTTCACGTCTTGCCGCATGAGCGACCAGAACGCATCGAACACGCCCTTGCTGGAGCAGAGGCGGAAGGACTCCAGGCCGTACTGGAACAGCCCGTTCAGGTGCGGGGCCAGTTCCTTGTAGGTGCGGCTGTCGATCATGGCGCCGGTGTCCATGCAGGCCGAGCCGTCGGCGAACTGCTGGACGATGGAGTGGTGAAAGCGCAGCTCCACGCGCCACACCGGGGCCTTGGCGTCGTAGTTCTGGTCGTCGTCCGGGGCGAAGGGGTTGTCCATGGTCTTCCAGACCGACTGCCAGTAGTCGAGCTTGTCGATGCTGTAGGCCTGGAGGGACTTGTTGTAGATGGCCAGCTGCATGCCCGAGGCGGAGCCGAACAGGAAGGACTGGGCGTTGCCGTAGGACACGGCCTCACCGTCGTAGAACACTTCGTTGATGCCGGTGATGCTGCGCCGGGTACGGGCGCGGCAGAGCAGGCGATCCATCAGATCCTTCGGCGGTTTCCAGCCTTGCACGTCCAGGGCGAGGTGGACGGCGCACTGGTTGGCCTCCACGCATTCCAGGGCGGCCTGGGCGAAGCGGTCCATCCACTCCTGCAGCACCTCTGGCGGACACGACTGGATGGCATGAGGGCTGACCTCGATCTTGAGGTGGGCGCCGATCACGTCGGCCTTCACGTTGAAGTTCTTGAGCAGCAGCACAAAGCCCAGGTCGTTGTTCTGCAGCTTGTACTGGTAGCCGGAATCCCGGCTGACACGCCCCGCGTGCCACTGGTGCCCGGCAAAGCTGACCAAGCCGCTTTCCTCGAACAGGGCCAGCACCTGGGGCCGCACCATGCCCCGGTACAACTGGCGCACGGTGTCCACCCGGCAACCCAACAGGCGGACGCCCGACAGGTTGGTCAGGCGGGCCGACTTCTGGTCGAAGAACAGACGGGAGTGGCGGCACTCCTGGCCGGTCTGCAAATCGACGCGAATCTGGTCTACGGCTTTCCTCATGTCGTCAAACTCCATGAAATGACACGAATTGAAATGGCGTTAAGCCATTGATAGGACGTGCTACAGGGACGTCCCGACGACCGCTTGAGCGCGGGTCCCACCCGCACGCGGGAGCCCTCCCGCGCTCACGCGTTTGCGCGGTACGCGCTGCGCGCGTATCCGTGCAAAACGCGTGTGCGCTCGGATTGGCACATTCATTCCGGGGAGGGCTCTGGAGGGCGACCGATACAGGCTCGGCCAGCGGGCAGGGAATCAGCAGCGGGGGCAGCGGGGGCGTGGGTTCACGGAACTGCGGCCAAAGCAGGGTAGCCAGTACCGCCAGCAGGGCCAGGGAGAACACCAGGACCCCGACAACACCAAGGGCGCCGCCCTTGTCATCCCGCTCTTGCCGCCGAGGGCTCGGGAGCGCGGGGCGGTGAAGCTGCCCCACACTCCCCAGCCAAGGCTGCCAGGGCTGGTGTACGGTCAAGGGTGCGCTGCGCCCGTGCTTCCGTTCGCCGGAACTGAAATACGATTCCGACGAGCCGGGAGCGCGGCCCCTGACCGGATCAGGCCACCGAACACGGGAGAGGGCTGGTCCGAGCCCGACAACGGGCGGCGGTGCAGCGTGGTGAGGGTGCGGATGTTCGACCAGAACACCTCATTCGGGAAGCGCTCTTCATGGAGGGCATTGAGGACCAGGAAGTGGCCTTCCTCAACGAGGCCTTCCAGCGGCACCACCACGCCGACGATGTGGAAGCAGCGCCAGAGCGGCTCCGGGTCCTGCTCCCACACCAGCTCCATCATGACGGTCTGGCCGATCAGGCCCATGGCCTGGGTGGCGTTCAGGTTGAGTGCGAAGCTAGTCATTGTCGTAGTCCCCCTCATCGAACTCGTCCTTGCCGTGCTCCAGGTCCTCGCACAGCCGCTCCAGGTTGATCAGGCGCGAGCCCTGGACCCTCACCGCAGGCACGGTGCCGTTGTCCATCCAGCCCACCACGGTTTCGACGGAAACGCCGCACATGTCGGCGAAGGCTTCCGCGCTCATTACGGCGCTGTTGCCGCTGGAAGGCAGGGCGGCCAGGGTGAGGCGTACGTTGGCGTTGTTCATGCGTTCCACTCCTGTTCCAGAAGCCATTGGCGCAGCAGGGCGCAGTTGACCATGCGCAGCTTGCCGAGCTTCACCGAGGGGATGATTCCCCGATACACCCAGGCGCGGGCGGTGTCGCAGGTGACGCCGTTGCGATCCGCCCAGGCGGCGATGGGTTCTACGTCCTGTTGGGGGCCGGCCAGGCTGGCCGGTGAGAGGTCTTCCAGTTCCATGCTCGTTCCGTCACTATTCGTCTCTGTGAGTGGATATCCATCCTTAATTGATCCAATTTGGATCAATTAAGGCGGATCATGCCACTTTTGATCCGAATTGGATAGATCACCAATAGATCGAAAAGTTATGATCAAAGCACGTGTTATAGAGATTTTGAAAAGCTCAGAGATGCGCCTTCCAGAGCTGGAGGAGCGGACAGGTATCAGTCGTTACACTTGGAACAACCTCAAGAATCCAGCCCGAAGTAGAGAGATCAAGGAAACCGAGATCCTTGCGATCGCTGAAGTGTTCCCGCAGTACAGGTGGTGGTTGCTGACTGGAGAGGTCATGCCCGAGATCGGACAGACGAGCCCCGCCTATGATGAAGCCCATTCAAACTTGCCGGCTTCCAACGCGGACTAGCAAGCCACCGGCAAGGCATTGACCACTGGTTCTATCGGAATTTTGGTTCTAAGATTTAGGTTTTTCTTTATTGGAATTATGGAGTTTTATCTTGTTTGAAAACATGACTCTTTTCAGCTGCCAATTAGCGCTGTTCGTCGAATCTGGAAGTGTCCGAGCAGATGAACTCAGCGTGGAAGTTAGGCGCGGCATGGATTTGGGCAGCTACGAGCCAATGTTGATCCCAGAAGCTCCAGGAATGCCTGAGGAATTCCCTAGGCTCCAGATAAATACGTCGAAAGGCTATCAGCTTACAATGAGCAAGCTTCGGATTGACTTTTTTATGTCGCTGCCGTTGGGCCTCGAAGACAAAGAGCTTACAGAGTTTCATCAAAGGGCATCCCAGCTACTTGGAATTCTTGGTAGTTACGGGTTTTCTTTCTCGAGAGTTGGCCTTATTTGCAACTACTTCCTTTCAAGCACTGTTTCGGCAAAAGATGCTGCCCAGAAGTTTCTTAAGGTTGATAGCGATGACGTAGCTGAGCTGAATTTTTCGATCACAAAAAGATTCGAAAGAGGCGGTCGGCTCTTGAATAATTTATATAATTTTGCTTCAGGCGCCTCCGCTCACATGGGGGATGGATATGTTTTGGTGAGAGATGTTAATACAGTTCCTCACATAAACTATTCAATGTCGCCCCGAGACATAGAAGAGTTGATTGACTTTATGAAGGGGATGATTGATAGAAATAGTGTTTCCGATTTTGTGAGATAAAAATATGTCGTCGAAAAAGGATGGCGCACAAAAGGGTGGGGCCCCGGGGGCTGGCTTCAGTAAGACTTCGGCCGGGGGGTCATCATCAAGCTCTAATGATTTTTTTAAGGCATCCGCTAGTGCGGCCTCTGCCTCTTCAACTTCGTCCGCCTCGCTGGGTGAAGCAGCTTCTAACAATATCTCTCAGGCCGATATAAAGGAGCAGCTTGAAAGGTATGCTCAGCAAGCGTTTGCCAAGCTTGCTTTGGAAGTGGAGCGGATGCATGCAGAAAAGGTCGTATATATCGAGCAGGCTCAGAGTCGTGTATCGAGAAATATCGAGCATTCCACTAATATGCTAAAGACCATTCAGGAAAGTCTCGATACATCCACCAAGATGGTGGAGAAATCTATCGAGGCCCGGGAAAAGCTTGAAAATGAAATATCATCCATAAAGTCCAATGCGGTTTCTGCTCTTTCGATATTTGTTTCTTTTTTTGCCTTCATTACTGTCAGTATCAATGTTTTCTCGAAGGCCGCAAATGTGGCTTCGGCTTCAATTCTAGTTGTTGTTTTTTGGTGTCTTTTAATTGGGTTTAATATACTTATTGCAATGCGGTTTAAGGTTAATGGTGGGGGGCGTCAGTATTGGCTTGCTCTACTTATGGTGGTTTTAGTTTCATTCCTTTCGGTAGGGCTTATCCACTGGCTGCACCCAATCACGGTTGATCGAGTTATAAGAATTTTAGTGTAGGCAAGACCAGGGAGCGCTAGGAGAAAGGGGGGTCATTCTCTTCTCTTTCGCAGCGCAAGGATGACTCGCGGGTTAAAAAGCCTGTCGAAAAAGTGTCGAAGCCACTGGCGAGAACTGGCCTGAATCGACATGGGCGATTGGTTGAGAAGCCCGTAACGACGGGCTTTGCAACGCAATGAAGTGGCAATCTACAGGGCCTCGCGCCCGGTTTTTTTGTGCCGGCGACAAAGCCGAAGCGGTGCTGGGCGCAACCTCGGTGAAACAGGCTGATACTGGAAGGGGATTCCGACCGACTCGCCAGCGCCTATGCTTGGCACCGCTTGCCGCAGAGGAGATCACCATGACCCAGGACTACCAGCCCCTTTCCTGCGACCTCTACGACTACATCGAGATCGCCTGCCTGCACCACTACCAGCTGCACATCGAACTGGCCGGCGGCGCGCGCCTGGACGCACGCGCCGTCACCACCCTGACCACGGCGGACAAGGAGGAATACCTGCTGGTGCAGAACGAGGGTGGCCAGGAACGCCTGCGGCTGGACCGCATCACCGCCATCACCCCGCTCACCGAAGGGGCGAGCTTCGGCCGTGTCCTGCTGGGCAACCAGGTGTGCTGAGAATCGACAGGGCCGATCTGCGGGCATGAAAAACCGGGCCTCGGCCCGGTTTCTCGCATCACCACATCAGATCGTCCGGCACCTTGTAGGCGGCGTAGGGATCGTCCGCATCCGGCTCGTCCACCTGGGTATTGAGCAACACCACCCGGCGCGGGTCGCGCTCCTGGATCTTCAGTGCCGCATCGCGGGGAATCACTTCGTAGCCGCCGCCATGACGCACGATGGCCAGGGAGCCGCGACTCAGCTTGTCACGCATCATGGCGTTCACCGAGAGGCGCTTGACCTTCTTCTCGTCGACGAAGTTGTAGTAATCCTCGGTGGTCAGCTTCGGCAACCGGCTGGTCTCGATCAACTGCTTGATCTGGGCCGCACGCGCCTTCTGGTCGACCTTTTCCTGCTGCTGGCGATTCAGCTCCTGGTCACGGGCGGCCTTCTCGGCCTGGGCCTGGAGAGCCGCCTGGCGCAGGGAGTCGTCCTTCTCCACCTGGTTCTTCTTCTCCAGGCGGGTCTGCTTCTGCTGTTGCTTGGCGGCCTGCTTGGCCTGCTTTTCATTCACCAGCCCGGCTTTCAGCAGCTGGTCGCGAAGGGATAGGCTCATGGGTGGTTCAGTCTCTCTACTTAGCAGCCAAGGGCGGCTTTTTCCTGCTTCTTGGCTTCGCCCCAGAGGGCATCCAGTTCTTCCAGGGCGCAATCTTCAATGGGACGACCCGCATCGCGCAATGCCTGTTCGATAAAACGGAAGCGTCGATCGAACTTGGCGTTGGCCGAACGCAGCGCCGCCTCCGGGTCCACCTTGAGGTGCCGGGCAAGGTTGACCGCCACGAACAGCAGGTCGCCCACCTCCTCGGCGATCGCCTCGGGATCGTTCTCGCTCATGGCCTCCAGCACCTCGTCCAGCTCCTCCCGGAGCTTGTCCACCACCGGCAGCGCCTCGGGCCAGTCAAAGCCCACCTGGGCGGCTCGCTTCTGCAGCTTGGCGGCGCGGGACAGGGCCGGCAGGGCGCTGGGTACGTCATCCAGCAGGGACAGCTGTTCCGGTGCGGCGGCCTTCTCGGCGCGCTCCTCCGCCTTGATCTCCTCCCAGCGCTGCTTGATCGCCGCTTCCTCCAGGCGGGCCATGTCCGGCGCACCATGGAGGTCGCCGTCAGGGAACACGTGGGGATGGCGGCGCAGCAGCTTGCGAGTGATGCCGTCCACCACCTCGGCGAATTCGAAGCGCCCCTCCTCCTTCGCCAGCTGGCTGTAGTAGACGACCTGGAACAGCAGGTCACCCAACTCACCCGGCAGGTGATCGAAGTCACCGCGCTCGATGGCATCGGCCACTTCGTAGGCTTCCTCGATCGTGTGGGGGACGATGCTGGCGTAGTCCTGCTTCAGGTCCCAGGGACAGCCGTGCTGCGGGTCACGCAGCCGCGCCATCAGATGCAGCAGATCATTGAGTTGGTACATGGCAGGCATTCCAGTGAGCAGCACCGCAGGTTGGTACAGAGCGTAGCGAAGCCCAACATCGCAGCGTTGGGCTTCGCAGGCTCGGCGCCAACCTAGGCTGCGCGGTTACGACGGGCCTCGATGATGTTCGGCAATTGGGCGATGCGCGCCAGCAGCCGGCCCAGGGCATCCAGCCCGGGAATCTCGATGGTCAGCAACATGGACGCGGTGTTGTCTTCCTTGTTGGAGCGGGTGTTCACCGCCAGCACGTTGATGCGCTCGTTGAGCAGGACCTGGGAGACGTCACGCAGCAGGCCGGAGCGGTCGTAGGCCCGAATGACGATATCCACAGGGTAGGTCTGCACCGGCACCGGCCCCCAGCTCACCTGGATCATCCGCTCCGGCTCGCGACCGGCCAGTTGCAGGGCCGAGGCGCAATCCTGGCGGTGAATACTGACGCCGCGTCCCAGGGTGATGTAGCCGACGATGGGGTCGCCCGGCACCGGCTGGCAGCAACCGGCCATCTGCGTCAGCAGGTTGCCGACACCCTCGATCTGCACGTCGCCGCGCTTGCCCGGCTTGTAGGCCGTGGCCTTGCGCGGGATGAGCTCCAGTTGCTCGTTGTGGCCACGCTCCGGCTCCGCCAGCGCCTGGGCGCCATTGACCACATGGGCCAGGCGCAGGTCACCGGCGCCCAGCGCGGCGTACATGTCCTCGGCGGTGCGCAGGTTGCACTTCTCGGCGAGCTTCTCGAAGTCCACCGGCGGCAGCGCCAGGCGCTGCAGCTCGCGCTCCAGCATGGCCTTGCCGGCGGCGACGTTCTGGTCGCGGGCCTGCAGCTTGAACCAGTGGACGATCTTCGCCCGTGCCCGGGAGGTCGTGATGTAGCCCAGGTTGGGGTTCAGCCAGTCGCGGCTGGGCGCACCGTTCTTGCCGGTGATGATCTCCACCTGCTCGCCGGTCTGCAGTCCGTAGTTGAGCGGCACGATCCGCCCATTGACCTTGGCGCCACGGCAGTTATGGCCGATCTCGGTGTGCACCCGGTACGCGAAGTCCAGGGGCGTGGCGCCCTTGGGCAGGTCGATGGCATGGCCATCGGGCGTGAAGACGTAGACCCGGTCGGGCTCGATATCCACCCGCAACTGCTCGGCGAGGCCGCCGATGTCGCCCAGTTCCTCGTGCCATTCGAGCACCTGGCGCAACCAGGCGATCTTCTCTTCGTAGTGGTCGGAGCTGGACTTGACGTCGGTGCCCTTGTAGCGCCAGTGGGCGCAGACCCCGAGCTCGGCTTCCTCATGCATGGCGTGGGTGCGTATCTGCACCTCCAGCACCTTGCCATCCGGTCCGATCACCGCGGTGTGCAGGGAGCGGTAGCCGTTCTCCTTCGGGTTGGCGATGTAGTCGTCGAATTCCTTGGGGATGTGCCGCCAGAGGGTGTGGACGATACCCAGGGCGGTGTAGCAGTCCCGCACTTCCGGCACCAGCACCCGAACGGCGCGCACGTCGTAGATCTGGCTGAACTGCAGCCCCTTGCGCTGCATCTTCCGCCAGATGGAATAGATGTGCTTGGCACGGCCGCTGATATCGGCCTTGATGCCGGTCGCGGCGAGTTCCTCGCGCAGCTGCTTCATCACGTCGGCGATGTACTGCTCGCGATCCAGGCGCCGCTCGTGCAGCAGCTTGGCGATCTGCTTGTACTGCTCCGGTTCCAGGTAACGGAAGGACAGGTCCTCCAGCTCCCATTTGATGTGGCCGATGCCGAGGCGGTGGGCAAGTGGCGCGTAGATGTCGAACACCTCGCGGGCGACGCGATGGCGCTTCTCCTCATCGGCGTTCTTCACCTCGCGGATGGCGCAGGTGCGTTCGGCGAGCTTGATCAGCGCCACGCGCACGTCGTCCACCATGGCCACGAGCATCTTGCGCAGGTTCTCCACCTGCGCCTGAGCCCCCAGGACCATGGACTGGCGGGGGTTGAGGCTGGCGCTGATGGCGGCCATGCGCAGCACGCCCTCGATCAGCTTGGCCACCACCGCACCGAATCGCTGCTGCACGGCCTGCAGCTGGATCTTGCCTTCGCGTACGCCGCGATAGATAACGGCGGCCACCAGGGACTCCTGGTCCAGCTTCAGGTCCGCGAGGATCTCGGCGATCTCGAGGCCCGTCTGGAAGCTGGAAGTACCCTCGGCCCAGCGGTTCTGGGCGGCGATGGCCTGTTGCTCGGCGTCGCGGGCGAACTCGCACGCCTCCTTGAGTACCGCGCGGTCGAGCACCGGATCGAGGCTGATGACATGGTCCAGCCATGCCTCGAGGTTGATGCTGCCGTCCGTATTGACCGGCTGTTGCGCTCTCACCTGTACCATCTTGCCTACCTTCCCTACGACGTGAACCCCTCACGTCGAACTGTCGCCAGCCTCTGTCGTGCCGGTCGGATTACGCGGGCATCCCTAGCCCGCCTCGAATAACGCCATGGCCTCGACATGGGCCGTCTGAGGAAACATGTCGAGAATCCCGGCCTTCTTCAACTGGTACCCCTGCTTCACCAGCTCCGCGCTGTCACGCGCCAGGGTCGCCGGATTGCAGGATACATAGACCACTCTGCGTGCGCCGGTTGCCGCCATCTGCCGAACGGCCTCAAAAGCACCGTCACGGGGCGGATCCAGCAGTACCGCATCGAATCCCTGACGCGCCCAGGCCGCATCGGCCAGCGGGTTCGACAGGTCGGCCTGGAAGACCTGCAGGTTCTCCAGGCCATTGGCCCTGGCATTGCCACGGGCCCGTTGCACCATGGCCTCGACGCCTTCCACCGCCACCACTTCACGCACCTGGCGCGCCAGAGGCAGGGCGAAGTTGCCGAGTCCGCAGAACAGGTCCAGCACCCGGTCGCCCGGCTGCGGGTTCATCCAGTCTAGCGCCTGGGCGACCATCGCCTCATTGACCGCGGCATTCACCTGGACGAAATCTCCCGGGCGATAGTCCAGCTCCAGGTTCCAGCGCTCCAGCCGGTACGCCAGCCGGGCGTCCGCCTGGTCAGGCTGGGGCTCGCCTTCACCCTGAAGCCAGAGCTGCGCGCCCTGCGCCTGGCAGAACGCGCGCAGGCGCAGCAGATCGGCCTCGGCAAGCGGCTGGGTGTGACGCAGCAACAGCGCCGACGCGGTGCCCTGGAAGAGTTCCACATGGCCGACCGCCTGGGGCTTGTCGAAGCCACGCAGCAGGTCGGACAACCCGCGCAGCAGAGGCTGCAAGGGCTGTACCAGCACCAGACAATCCTCGATGCCGACGATGGCCTGGCTGGACGCCGCGCGGAACCCGACCTCCAGCTGCCGCGCCCTGGCATCCCAGCGCACGGCAATGCGCGCGCGCCGCCGATAACCGAACTCGGTCCCCACAAGTGGGGCCGCCCAGGTGGCCGGTGCCAGGTCGGCGAAACGTGCCAGTTGCTCGGCCAGGGTGCGCTGTTTCAGGGCGAGCTGTTCGCCATGGGGCAGGTGCTGCAGGGTGCAGCCGCCGCAGTGCCCGGCATGGGCGCAGGGCGGCGCCAGGCGCAGCGGGCTGGCGACCAGCACTCGCTCGGCGCGGGCCTCCACCACCTGGCTGCGAGCGGCGAGCACACGGGCCTCCACCTCTTCCTCGGGCAGGGCGCCGGCGACGAACCAGGTGCGCCCTTCGAGGAAGGCGATGCCCCGTCCGTCATGGGCCAGCCGCTCGATGCGTAGCCGCTGCTTCTTGCCCACGGGCACCTGCGGCGTCCGTGCTCCGCCACTGGGCTGGAAGCGCAGGCCTGCGTTACGCCGGGACATGGGGGGCGTCGTAGATTCCCGTGGAGAGGTAGCGATCGCCGCGGTCGCAGATGATGGCCACCAGGGTGGCGTTCTCCACCTCGCGGGAGAGTCGCAGCATGGCCGCCACCGCACCGCCGGAAGAGACGCCGCAGAAGATGCCTTCCTCGCGGGCCAGGCGACGCATGGTCGACTCGGCTTCGGCCTGGGCCATGTCGATCACCCGGTCGACGCGGTCGGCCTGGTAGATCTTCGGCAGGTATTCCTGCGGCCAGCGGCGGATGCCGGGAATCGCCGAGCCTTCCTGGGGCTGCAGGCCGACGATCTGGATGTTCGGGTTCTGCTCCTTCAGGTAACGCGACACACCCATGATGGTGCCGGTGGTGCCCATGGAGCTGATGAAATGCGTGATGGTGCCCTGGGTCTGTTGCCAGATCTCCGGTCCGGTGCCCACGTAGTGGGCCTCCGGGTTGTCGCCGTTGGCGAACTGGTCCAGCACCTTGCCACGACCACCGCGCTGCAGGCTCTCGGCCAGATCGCGGGCGCCTTCCATGCCTTCCTCACGGCTCACCAGAACCAGTTCCGCACCGTAGGCGGTCATGGCGGCCTTGCGCTCGGCGCTCATGTTGTCGGGCATGATCAGGATCATCTTGTAGCCCTTGATGGCGGCCGCCATGGCAAGGGCGATCCCGGTGTTGCCGGAGGTGGCCTCGATCAGGGTGTCCCCGGGCTGGATATCGCCCCGCAGCTCCGCACGGGTGATCATCGACAGGGCCGGGCGGTCCTTCACCGAGCCGGCCGGGTTGTTGCCTTCGAGCTTGACCAGGAGGGTGTTGCTGGTATCGCCGGCCAGGCGCTGCAAACGCACCAGCGGGGTCTGGCCGACGCAGTCGGCGATAGTGGGGTACTGCAGGGTCATGGCGGGTTTCGCAATCCGGACGCAGGGGCTGCATATGATAGCGACAAACCGCTCGACGCCATATCGCACAAGCGTTTCGGCTTATGGCTTACGGCTATAAGCCCGTGACGAAAAGGAATGGCCAGGGTCGAGGCGGTTTTACAGCCTTGATGAAAATGAATAGCATTCGCCTTCCTCAGCCTGCCCGCTCCGTCCTTCCGGCCATGACCATGCCCCTCACCCGAACCGAAACCCTCGACAGCGAGGCATTGCGTCAGCGCCTGGCAACGGACCCGCACCAGGCTGCCCGGATCCTTCTCGATGCCGCTCGCGAAGGCCTGGTGCCGGCCCAGACATTGCTGGGGCAGATCCTGCTCGACGGCACCGGCATCGAGCGCGATCCCGCCCTGGCGCGCACCTGGTTCCGAATCGCCGCCGAGGGCGGTGACGCCATGGCGCGCAACATGCTCGGACGTTGCCTGGAACAGGGCTGGGGAGGCGAGGTGGACCTGACCGCCGCCGCGCGTGAATACCACCTGGCCATGGCCTCCGGACTGGACTGGGGCTACTACAACTACGCTGCCCTGCTGGCGTCGGGACGGGGCGTGGAGCCTGACCCGGCCGGCGCCTTCCAGCTGTACCTCAAGGCCGCCGAGATGGGCCACGCCAAGGCAATGAACTTCGTGGGGCGCTTCTATGACGAGGGCATAGGTATCGCCCCCTCGTCCGAGCAAGCGCGCTACTGGTACCAGCGCTCCGCCGAAGCCGGAGACTTCCGGGGCCAGTTCAGCCACGCCGCCGCACTGGCGGACCGGGGTTATCTGGAGGAAGCCCTGCGCTGGCTGGACAAGGCCCTGGCGGGTGGCAACCTGAATTTCCTCCGGGCCAGCCGCGCCCGCCTGGCCCAGGCGCCACAGCCACAGATCCGGGCACTGGCCCTGCCCTATCACCAACGCGCCGCCGAGCTGGGCGACGACAGCGACCGCCGCGCCCTGGCGGACCATGTCCGAAACCTCCTTCCCTAGAACCAGGGACAGCGCAGTGCCTACAGGCACCGGCCTGGTAGCAGCCGGCTTGCCGGCGAATCGCGTGGATGGCTTCGCGGGCAAGCCCACTCCTACAGCGACTCCGTGCCCGGCCTGGTCTCGTAGGAGCCGGCTTGCCGGCGAATCGCAAGGGCCGCTTCGCAAGCGAGTTCGCTTGTATGTCGCAAGGTGGGCCTGTCGGGAATGGAGGGACTGAGCCCACGCCTGCGCATCGACACAGCCTGCGAGTGGAAATGATTAGCAGGTTAGGGTTCTGACAAAACTGCCTGAAGATTCCCACCCGATGAGTCGCTAAACTGCCCGAAAAGTGCAAGGGGAAGATGGGCGTGTACAAGGATCTGGGCATCAAGGGCCGCGTGCTCATGCTGACGCTGCTACCCACCAGCCTGCTGGCGCTGGTCCTGGGTGGCTATTTCACCTGGGTTCAGCAGGCCGACATGCAGGCCCAGTTGCTCCAGCGGGGGCAGATGATCGCCGAACACCTGGCCCCCTTGGCCGCTCCCGCCCTGACCCGGGGCGATGCGGTGCTGCTGGAGCGCATCGCCGACCACGCCCTCGACCAGGCCGATGTCCGCGCCGTGAGCTTCATCGGCGCCGACCACCGGCGCCTCGCCCACGCCGGCCCGCGCATGCTCAATGAAAGCCCCGCCGGGGAAGCCGGCAGCCTCACCCTGACCAGCAGCACCGAAGCCACGCGCTTCCTGCAACCGGTGTTCGAACGTCACCGCAATCTCTCCGCAGCCTCCACGAGCCTGGCCGAGGACCACCTGCTGGGCTGGGTGGAGCTGGAGATGTCCCACCAAGGCACCCTGCTTCGGGGCTACCGCAGCCTGCTGGCCAGCCTGTTGCTGGTGGCCGCCGGCCTGGGGATCACCGCCCTGCTCGCCCTGCGCATGAGCCGCGCCATCAACGACCCCCTGCGCCGGATCAAGCAGGGCGTGGCGCTGCTCAAGGAAGGCAGGCTGGAAACCCGCCTGCCGCCCCTGGGAAGCCATGAGCTGGACGAACTGGCCTCGGGCATCAACCGCATGGCCGAGGCGCTGCAGAGCGCCCAGGAAGAAATGCAGCACAACATCGACCAGGCCACCGAGGATGTGCGGCAGAACCTGGAAACCATCGAGATCCAGAACATCGAACTGGACCTGGCACGCAAGGAAGCCCTGGAGGCCAGCCGAATCAAATCCGAGTTCCTGGCCAACATGAGCCATGAGATCCGCACGCCGCTGAACGGCATCCTCGGCTTCACCAACCTGCTGAAGAAGAGCGACCTGACCCCGCGCCAGCAGGATTACCTGTCCACCATCGAAAAATCCGCGGACAACCTGCTGGGGATCATCAACGAGGTGCTGGACTTCTCGAAGATCGAGGCCGGCAAGCTGGTGCTGGAGAACATCCCCTTCAACCTGCGCGACCTGGTCCAGGACACCCTCACCATCCTCGCCCCCTCCGCCCATGAAAAACGCCTGGAGCTGGTCAGCCTGGTGTACCGGGACACGCCACTGCAGCTGGTGGGCGACCCGATGCGACTGAAGCAGGTGCTGACCAACCTGGTGAGCAACGCCATCAAGTTCACTCGCGAAGGCACCATCGCCGTGCGCGCCATGCTCGAGGACGACAGCGACGACGAGCTCGCGCAACTGCGCATCAGCGTTCAGGACACCGGAATCGGCCTCTCCGACGCGGACGTGAGGGCGCTGTTCCAGGCCTTCACCCAGGCAGACAACTCCCTCTCCCGCCAGGCCGGTGGCACCGGCCTCGGCCTGGTGATCTCCAAGCGCCTGATCGAACAGATGGGCGGCGAGATCGGTGTCAGCAGCACGCCGGGCGTGGGCTCGGAGTTCTGGATCAGCCTCAGCCTGCCCAAGTCCCTCGATGGCAGCGAGGACGCCTTCGCGCCCAGCCTCGGCCGGCGTCTGGTCGCCGTGCTGGAGCCGCAGGAACTCACGCGCCAGGCCCTGCACCATCAGCTGGAGGATTGCGGACTGGAGGCTGCGGACTTCTCCAGCCTCGACGCCCTGGTGGAGGAAGTCGCCGCCCGTCGCCAGGGCAAGCACCCCCTCGGTCTGGCGGTGATCGCCGCCGACAGCCGCAGCCTCTCGCCCGAAGACTTGGCCCGCCGGGTCTGGGAACTGGAGGAACTGGGTTGCAAGACCCTGGTGCTCTGCCCCACCACCGAGCAGGCGCTCTACCACCGCGTGCTCCCCGAATCCCACAGCCAGCTGCAAGCCAAGCCGGTGTGTACCCGCAAGCTGCAACAGGCCCTCAGTGTCCTGGTGGCGCCTCGCCAGGCGGCGGTCGAGCCCAGCGGCCCCGTCGTCAGTCGCGCCCCACGGTTGCTCTGCGTCGACGACAACCCCGCCAACCTGCTGCTGGTGCAGACCCTGCTCGGCGACATGGGCGCCGACGTCCTGGCCGTCGACAGCGGATTCGCCGCCCTGGAGGCGGTGCAGCGGGAGCGCTTCGACCTGGTGCTGATGGATGTGCAGATGCCCGGCATGGACGGCCGCCAGGCCACCGAAGCCATCCGCCGCTGGGAAAGCCAGCAGGGCCTGGATCCGGTGCCCATCGTCGCGCTGACCGCCCATGCCCTGGCCAACGAGAAGCGCGCCCTGCTCCAGGGCGGCATGGACGACTACCTGACCAAGCCCATCGGCGAGCGCCAACTGGCCCAGGTGGTCCTCAAATGGAGCGGCCTGACCCTCGGCAACCAGGGGGCTCCGCGCGCCATCCACGGGCCCCACGCCGAACGGGCGCTGCAGGTGCTGGACCCGGAAGAAGGCCTGCGCCTGGCCGCCGGCAAGGCCGACCTGGCCGCCGATATGCTTTCCATGCTGCTGGCCTCCCTGGACGCCGACCGCCAAGCCATCGCCCAGGCCGCCCGCAGCGGCGACCGAACCGCCCTGCTGGAGCGTGTCCATCGCCTCCACGGCGCCACCCGTTACTGCGGCGTGCCTCAGTTGCGCGCCGCCTGCCAGCTCAGCGAAACCCTGATCAAGCAGAACGACCCGGAGGCCCAGCACGCGCTGGAGGAACTGGACGCCGCCATCCAGCGCCTCGCGGACGTTGCCCGGGAGGAGGCCTGATCCGCGACAATGGGCGCTGGCCAGCGGCCAGCTATGCTGCTGAACGACACAAGGAGATCCCATGCGAACCATCCTGTTCAGCAGCCAGGCCCATGACCGCGACAGCTTCCTGGGCGCCAATCCCACCGTCGAACTGCATTTCCAGCAAGCCCGCCTGACCCTCGACACCACGGCGCTGGCCAATGGCTTCGACGTGGTCTGCGCCTTCATCAACGACGACCTCTCCGCACCGGTACTGGAGCGCCTCGCCAACGGCGGCACCCGACTCGTCGCACTGCGCTCGGCCGGCTACAACCATGTGGACCTGGCCGCCGCCGAGCGACTCGGGCTCACCGTGGTGCGGGTACCCGCCTACTCGCCCCATGCGGTGGCCGAGCACGCGGTAGCGCTTATCCTCGCCCTCAACCGACGCCTCCACCGCGCCTACAACCGCACCCGCGAGGGCGACTTCAGCCTCCACGGCCTGACCGGTTTCGACCTGGTGGGCAAGACCGTCGGTGTGGTCGGCACCGGGCAGATCGGCGAGGCCTTCGCCCGCATCATGGCCGGCTTCGGCTGCGGCCTGCTGGCCCACGATCCGCAGCGCAATCCGGGCGTCGAGGCGCTGGGTGCCCTGTACGTGGACCTGCCGGACCTGTTGGCCAACAGCGACATCCTCAGCCTGCACTGCCCGCTGAACGACGCGACACGCCACCTGATCAACGCCGACAGCCTGACCCGGATGAAACCCGGCGCCATGCTGATCAACACCGGCCGTGGCGCCCTGGTCGACACCCCTGCCCTGATCGAGGCCCTGAAATCCGGCCAGCTCGGCTACCTCGGCCTGGACGTCTATGAAGAAGAAGCCAACCTGTTCTTCGAGGATCGCTCCGACCTGCCCCTGCAGGACGACGTGCTGGCGCGATTGCTGACCTTTCCCAACGTGATAGTCACGGCCCACCAGGCCTTCCTGACCCGCGAGGCCCTGGCCGCCATCGCTCGCACCACCCTGGACAACATCACCGCCTGGGCTGCCGGACAGCCGTGCAATCAGGTGCAAGCCCAGTGATGGTAGGATGCGCGACCTAGCTGGAGGACCCATGGCCGAACACGATTTCCGTTACAACCTGCTCAACCCTGCCCACACCCTGAACGAATGCCGCGCGCTGTCCCCGGGCCTGTACCAGGTCACGGGCACTGGCGGCTCGATCCAGTCGGGCGACACCCTGCTGGTCACCCTCAAGGGCAGCCGCGACCTCAGCATGCGCCTGACCGTGGACAAGGTACGCCACCTGATCAACCCGCCCGGCCAGTGGCTGGCGGTGGCCAAGGGTCCGGCCTTCAAGGAACTCGCCATCCACAACTGGAAAGTGGACTGCGATGCCTGTGGCGCGCACCTGGACTTCGAGTTCGCCGTGGACGGCGGACTCGGCAAGGCGGCCCAGGCGCCGGCCGCCGAAGCCCGCATCGCCGAACTGGGCTGGCGCAGCCAGGCCGGCAAGCACTACTGCCCGAACTGTCGTCAGGAGGACACCCCATGAACCACAGCGCCCTGCCGTTGATCGTGCTGGCCACCGCCCTCGCCGGCTGCGCCAGCGATCGCCCGCGCCTGGAAACCGGCACCACCTACCAGGTGGAATGGATAGGCGAGCGACCGCTGATCGATCGCAGTCACCTGACCATTACCCTGGGCGACGACAACCGCGCCTACGGCAACGCCGGCTGCAACCACTGGTTCGCATCCTATGAACTGAAGGGCGACACCCTGACCTTCGGCGCCGCGGGCAGCACCCGCAAACTGTGCGCCCCGGCCCTGATGGAGCAGGAACAACGCTTCCTCGAGGCCCTGGACAAGGTGCAACGCTGGGACATCTCCCCTATCGACCAACTGCGCCTGTGGCCAGCCGAGGGCAAACCGATCCGGCTCTGGCCGGTGGAAGGCTGAGCCCGCCTAGAACAGGCTCAACTGCTCGGCGACTCCACGCAGGTCCTGCAAGCGCACGCCCACCCCGATCAGCCGCACCGGTTTATCGCCCCGGGCGAACGCCGCGCTGAGCAGTTGCCGGTAGCTGTCCAGGTCGCGCCGGGCGCCGGCCTGTTCCAGGGTGGTCTGGGTAAAGTCGTGGAACTTCAGTTTCACGAAGGGCTTGTCCGGCTTGTAGCTGGCGTCCAGCCGCGCCATGCGCCCGCGCAATTCGTCCAGCAGGGCCGGTAACTGCGCCAGGCAGGCCGGCAGATCCGGCAGATCGCGGTCATAGGTGTTCTCGACGCTGATGGACTGCCGCCGGCTGTCCACCTGCACGCTACGCTCGTCCTGTCCCCGCGCCAGGTTATAGAGGCGCTCGCCGAAACTGCCGAACTCCCGGGCCAGGGTCAGTTTGTTCCAGTCACGCAGGTCGGCGCAGGTGCGCACTCCCAGGCGCGCCAGCTTCTCCGCCGTGACCTTGCCCACCCCATGCAACTTGCTCACCGGCAGCGCGGCGACGAAGTCGTCCACCTGGTCCGGAGTGATCACGAACAGGCCGTCGGGCTTGCGCCAGTCGCTGGCGATCTTGGCCAGGAATTTGTTCGGCGCCACGCCGGCGGACACGGTGATAAGCAACTCCGCTGCAACTCGCCGCCGGATCTCCTGGGCGATGCGAGTGGCGCTGCCAGCGAAGTGCGGGCTGTCGGAGACGTCCAGGTAGGCTTCGTCCAGGGACAGGGGCTCGATGACCTCGGTGAAGTCACGAAAGATCTGGTGGATCTGCCGCGACACCCCTTTGTAGACGTCCATGCGCGGCCGGACGATGGTCAGGTCCGGGCAAAGCTTGACCGCCGTGCGCATGGGCATGGCCGAGCGCACGCCGTAGGCTCGCGCATCGTAATTGCAGGTGGCGACCACACCGCGCTTGTCCGGCGAGCCGCCGACGGCCAGTGGCTTGCCTGCCAGGCTGGGGTCGTCGCGCATCTCGATGGCGGCATAGAAACAATCGCAGTCAATGTGGACGATTTTTCTTTGGCTCATAAGCTGATGATATTTATGGTTTTTTTACAGAAACAGCCAATTGCTACCCTCTTTGATACCCGCCTTTTTTAAAGCTGCAAAATTTTGAAGAGCGCATGAAACGCACGCATCAGAATTTTCCGACGGGCGGCCGCCATGAGATCTCGGCCCCCCCCCTCGGGTAGGCCAGTCACTGCCCAAGACGCGCAGCTACGCTGGGGCGTAGATCTATACGGGCTATTGAGCCATGACCTATAGTCTCACCCAGGGATTGTCCAGAGTGGCCGAAGCCGACTCGACGTGCCATGATTGCGGGCTGCCAGATTTCACGCCTTTGGGATGAGGGTTACTGTGAGACATTCACCAGAAATAGAGGAAGTGACGATCGTGATCGTGGGTGTCTTCACGCCCGGGATCATGTCTCCGTTCTGGTTCTCGTTCCACGGATTAGTAAGTACCCGAGAAGCTGAAGAAGCTACCGTAACGCTAATGACTCCGGAACTGACCCAGATAGATTTTGGATGGGGAAGATTCTACGCCGACCAGCAGCGCATACAAGTTTCCACATCTCAGTCCCCATGGGTAAGAGCAAGCGACCTAATTTCCAAAATGCTCAGCGAAGTACTGCCTGGCACTACCTGTCGAGCAGTTGGCATTAATGTCTCAATGGACTACCCGGTTACTGCAGAGCAACGCGAATCTCTTGGCCAAAAACTCGCTCCAAGAGATGCTTGGGGAAACTGGGGGAAACGCTTGAACAATGCCGACCCGACAAAGCCGAGCAACGGCCTTACCCTAATAACCATGCGACAGGGTTCTGACCTAGAGAACCCTTACAATAAGTATGTGGATGTTTCCGTTAAAAGCTCTAACATCCTGAAACCATACGGCATATCCATATATATCAACGATCATTATTCGTACATGGATGAACCGGATTCCAGTGTAAATTCCGAGATTGCTGCAAAGACGCTCGCATCAGAATTCGAAAAGTCTTTGGAACGGTCTCACTCAATTGCGGAAGAAATTATGCAAGGAGTTGAATAATGGGCGCTACAGCTGCTTTGATATTTGACTCGAGCGCGGAGCTAAATCTCCCCGAGCACAACCAAACAGCACGCCCCTTTTCAGCAGCGGCCAACTCTCCTCGAATCCACGCATCGAGCTATGATTATTCCGCTCTTGTCGACCTTAACGAACCCGACAACAGTCTAGCAAAACCTCAGTCCCCGATTGAGCAACCAGCCCAAACAAGGATACTGCATAGTTTTGAGTTTGAATGCTCCTTCGTGGCAGAACAAGAGTGGGAAGGTTGCGTAACTTGGTTTGACGACAAGCAATTCCACGCTCATCTTCTAGACCTTACCAACGAAGGCATTGAGGAAGAAGCAGTATTCGATATCGGCGAAATATCAAGCATCCACCATGACCTTTTAAAAGAAGGCGCCCTATTCAGATGGTCAATCGGATATCAACGCCAGAAGGGTGGAACAAGAAGCAAAGTATCTAGCTTAGTCTTCAGGCGCCTACCTGCCTGGAGCGCGCGCGACATTGAAAGAAGCAAGAAGGAAGCCGACGACTTGCTGGCCGATCTTCAATGGGATTGAAGGGACAATAAAATTACCAGCTTTACCTTTGAGGTCAATCTGTTTGGGCCTGGTTATGGCGAATGCATTGTCGCCAAAATCGACCATGACAAATGGATGATTGTGGACTCTTGCCAGGATGAAGCAGGTAAACCTGCTGCACTCTCATACCTTGAGCAAATTGGAGTCCCGCCAGAGCAAGTTTCTCTAGTAGTGGTTACTCATTGGCATGATGACCACGTCAGAGGGCTATCAGAAATTGTACAAACTTGCACCAATGCAGTGTTCTGTATGAGCAATGTATTTTCAAGATCCGAGTTTGTGGCATTCTTGACAGCCTTCAATCAGACGCCACCCAACGACAAATTTTCATCTGGATCTATGGAGCTAATTCGCTCTCTAAGGTTACTCAGCGAACGGAAAGCTATCCCGCGCAGGGCCGAACCTGATCGGCGGCTCTTCTGTACGAAAATTGCCGATGGTGACGAAATTGAAATTTGGTCCTTATCCCCTTCTGATGCGTGCATGGAAAGGTTCATGAGATATATCGCATCGAATATGCCCCAGAAGGGGGTAACCAAGACTAGAGCACCATCGATCCACGCAAACGAAACAGCGGTCGCACTTCTTATAAAGTATGGTAATCATGCTGTACTTCTTGGAGCTGACCTAGAAGAAACCCATAAAGGCTGGACCGCTATTCTTGAGTCTGGCGGGCGACCCCAACAAAAATCGACACTATTTAAGGTACCGCATCACGGCTCGCAGAATGGCCACCATGACGGCGTCTGGGAAAAAATGCTTGCCCCAAATCCAGTGAGCATACTTACGCCATACAACCGCGGCTCAAAGCTTCCTACCGAAGCTGACATCGCGCGTATCGCGAAACGCTCCGAGCGTGCATTTACTACGCGTCATCTGCGGAAGACACGAAAACCCTCGCGCTCCTCCCTTGTTGAGAAAATGATTAAAGCAACTGCCACAGAGATAGCCCCAATCGACAAAAGCATTGGACACATCCGGGCCACGCTTAATCCTCACACCGACGACTGGGATATCGAGCTTCATAAGGGCGCGGCCCCCCTTCTTGATGCTACTGCTTGAAGCTTGGTAGCCCCTCTGGGACGACCAAGACCAACAGGAAAGACCGACTATTAACACTACAAGAGCCGCCCTAATCGGCCAGGCTCCCAGCTGGTTATCACTAGCTCTCCAGTGACCTCCGCCTGCCCCTGCCGCTGATTGGTATTGCTGTAGCGAATGTCGGTCCGTTCGAGGTGGAAGCCCTGAAACACCCGCCGGATATCAGGATGGTCGTTGATACTGACCATCACCCTCCCCTTGCACCGCCGCATGAAATCGGCCATCCGCTCATAGTTCTCGAACGGGAAGTCGACACCGTATCCCTCCGTCTGCCAATACGGTGGATCTATGTAGAGGAAGGTGTGCGGCCGGTCGTAGCGTTCGGCGCAGTCCAGCCAGGGCAGATTCTCGACGTAGACGCCGGACAGGCGCTGCCAAGCGGCAGAGAGATTTTCCTCAATGCGCAGCAGGTTGATGGCCGGGCCGGTCGTGGCCGTGCCGAACGTCTGCCCGGACACCCTGCCACCGAAGGCATGGTGCTGCAGGTAGAAAAAGCGCGCGGCGCGCTGGATATCGGTCAGAGTCTCGGGGCGGGTCATCTTCTGCCACTCGAAGATCTGGCGGCTGGAGAGGGCCCACTTGAACTGGCGCACGAATTCCTCAAGGTGGTTCTGCACCACCCGGTAGAGGCACACCAGGTCGCCGTTGATGTCGTTCAGCACCTCAGTGGGCGCCGGCATCGGGCGAAGGAAGAAGAGCGCAGCGCCGCCGGCAAACACCTCGACGTAGCACTCATGGGGCGGGAACAGCGGGATAAGGCGGTCGGCCAGGCGGCGCTTGCCGCCCATCCAGGGAACGATCGGATTGGTCATTTTATGCAAGCCTTTACTGTATGAATATCCAGTTGTTAGACTCGCCGCGCTTCGTGCACGAGGCGGGGAGCCTTGGCTGGGCTTGCAGGTACGGTCTGCGGGTTCAGCGGCCGGCTCTGGTGCTGGAACACCGGGGCCGGTCGCTTCTCATTGGTGAATCGCTTGAATGCTCGGGTGACAGCTATGAGCTGTTGCAGGACCAACCCCTCTATCGCAAGCCGGGGTTGAAATGCTAGCAATGCGCCTTCAGATAGAAGGCTCCGACAACGCAACACAAGGAAATGGACATGAGTGAAGTGACTATCGCGCTTGCAGCAAACACCAACGCAAGCTACGAACATGCCAGCCCGACCCGAAAACGCTCTATTGCTGTTGCCGCCGCGCTTGAATTGATCGCTGCACGGGTTACCTCCGCGCCTGCTAATGGAACGCACCTGCAGGCTGAGCTGAACAACTTGAGTACATACGCCGATCAGATCCAGTCAGCCCTCGAAATCAAGTAATGCTTTACGTTGTGCCGCACACACACCAGCGGCACAACAATTTTTCAATTCAAGAGGCCGACGAATGACATCCATCAACATGGAAGAAGCGCAAGCTATCGCAGGTGAGCTGCATCGCATGCATGATGAAGTCGACAGCCTAATGAAAGAGACAGGTGATCGCCGAAGCTTCACCGATGCCGAGGTCGAATCACTCCAGAAACGACTGAAAGCAATTAAGGGGGAAATCAAGGCAGCTGCAAAGCACGGCACTCTCTCCCGGAAGAAATTTGCACTCACAGACCTCGAGCGTTGCTTCTTCGCGCCAGCAGTTCAAAGGGCGTCAGCCAGTTTTAGACTGACAATCAATGCAAATCCAAGAAAAGTTAGTTGGGTGAGCGGCCTATATGACGTAGCCGACGACTTGTCCTACTACCTCAACAACCTCGAAACTTACCTCTCCGAAAATTCGTAATGCATAGGCCCTATCCCTATCCCTTCACCCGGTCATAGGCCGCCTCACAGGCCCGGCCCGCTACCCCCCTTCTGTCAGCCTCGGCAGCATAGAATCGAACAGCCTCTCCGAGCCGGCCGAACAGCTCGGCTCGCACTCGGGCGGTGGCGCCGGCTGCCTGGCTGAGCTGGGCAGTGACGGCATTGCCGCAGGCTCGGCTGCGCTGCTCGAGATCCGCGTATCGCTGCTGCAGCCGCTGCAGAGCATCCCCAGCCCGATCAGCATCAGCCCGGGCAACCTCCAATTCCCCTTGTGCATTCTGTTCCACCTCGTCGGCCGCCCGCTGGCGGCGTTGCTCTTCAGTCCTGGCCTGGGCGACGGCGCGACGATCGCGCTCCGAGACCTCCAGCCGATAGTCGGCCAGCTCGGACCGGGCGCCAGCGGCGTCGGCCTGGGCCCAGCTGACCCGCAACTGCTGCCCACCGCCCACCAGGGCCAGCGCCAGCAGCCACCAGCACCAGGCCGGCACCACCTGTAGCGCGTTCATTGCTGCACCTCGGCCAGGGCCCGGGCATAGTTCCGCGCCCACTTCTGCCGCAGCTCGGCACGCTGGGCCGGAGTGCCCCGGTCAAACGCACCTGGGCGCCAGGTGCGCAGGTAGAGCTGCCAGGCCCCCTCCTCGTCACCAAGGCGCGGCAGGCGCGCCGGGTCTGTCCACAGCAGCAGCCGGGCCAGGCCGGCGGCGAGCACGTCGTCATGCTCGATGGCCGTCCACACCGACATGGCATCCGGCGAGACGCCGCGCACCGCGCACAGACCCACGGCCAGGTCGCGCACACGGTGATCGTGGTAGCGCAGCAGGCCGGAAACCATCCCGCCGCCACGCTCCGCCTGCCACAGCGACCTGGCCGGGCCGTTGCCGTGCTGGCGGCGGTACCGCAATTCGCTCTCCTGCATGGCAATGGCCAGCAGCATCGCCTCAGCCTGGGCGCCGGACATTGGCGCAGGCAGCAACGCCAACGCCTCGGCCACCGGGCCGCAGCGCAGTTCTCTCGGGGTCATGGGAGTCTCCAGAATGAAAAACCCCGCCGGAGCGGGGTTGGTGGTTCGGTCATCCGCTACTCAGCGGGGAGTTCGAGAGGCGGCTCAGTAGCCGCCTGGTCACGCTTCCCGGCCACATGCCGATAGGCGCTGGCCAGTGCCACGTAGAGGTCCTGGTAGGTCATCTGCCCCAGCACGGCGCCGGTTTCCGGGTGCAGCAGGTCGAACGACTCGCCGAGGTTGCCCGCATTGACCGGCTCCACCAGGTTGCCCAGCGGTGTAATCAGCTCGCGACCATCCCCTAGAGCAATGACTTCTTCCTCGACAAAGGTCACCGAGGGATCACCCAGGTGCGGGCGCGGGTTGTTGACACCAAGGTAGCCGCAGCGCACCCAACGGGTGCCGGCGACGGCGCTTTCCTGATAGTCGGGCACGGTTTACTCCTCGTAGGTAATCAGCACGGTGAACGGCTTGGACAGGATGTTGGCCGAGTTGCTGGCGATGCACGACACCGTGACGTTGGTTGCATCGAAGCCGGTGCCGGCCTGATAGCCCGCGACCGGGTGGTTGGTCGGAATACCCTTGCCGGCCTCGTAGAAGATCGTCACCCGCACGTCTAGTATCTTCGAGCTGGTCAGGCCGTGCGCCACGGTGACCGCGTTCCCTTGGGCAGCGGCGGTGGTGCCGGTGAGCTTCTTCTGCTTGATCGCTGGAGCATCGGTGCCCAGCTTGGTGTAGCCGTTGAGGGTGGCGCCGGTGGCGTTGCTCAGCAGGACCGTCAGGCCGCTACGCACCAGCTGCACCTCACCTTGGTCAGCCGCCAAGGTGATGTTGTTGTTACCCGTCGAGCCCTTGCCGACATAACCGAGGCGGACCGGGGAAGACTGGTTGTCGTAGAAGGTCTGATAGATGGCATTCACCCCAGCCGGGGCGTACATACGAATGCTCTCGATGGAGCCTTTGGTTTGTAGCTGCCCCGATTCGATGACGGTAACGCCGTAAACACTGACCTTGGTCGAGCTGACTTCGACGCGGTAGGGCGCGACCCACGGCGACGCGCCATAGCCCATATACACGTACTCCACCACCCCCGCCGTCCCGTAACCGCCAATGCCGGCCTGAGTGGTTCCACCATCCACATAGGACAGCCCGCGCGCCCAGCCGGAACCGTAGTTGTCCGCCTCGTAGACGATCTGCGCCGACATATTGAGCTGAACGGCAGAAATCGTGCCGGTGAAAGTCGCACCGGACAGACTGGCCTTGGTCGCCGGGTCGAAGTTGTGGGTGGTGTACACCTCGCCCCAGCCGGTTGGACCGGAAGGGTCGCCCACCGAGCGGAAGAACAGTCGCCCCAGGCGGGCAGCCAGTTGCTGCTCGATAGAGCCCGTGACGCCTATCGTAATCCCGCCGCAGATAGTCGCCCCCAGCGGGCCGTCGCCGGAGGCCCGAAGGAAACGCGAGCCGAGCACGGTGGCGAAGTCTGCGGTGCCGGCGGCCGACATCAGGTTGGCGTAACCGGTGGTCAGTACGCGGCCCGACGTGCTGTCTGTGGTGCCGGTGACCTTGACTAGATCGTTGGTGCGCCACAGCCGCTCACTGGTGGTATCGCTGGCCGAGGTGGTGGCATCGCGGGTGGCCGCAGTGCCGAGACCAAGGGTTGCCCGTGCCGCAGGTGCATCGGCATCGTCCACCAACGAGCGACCAAACACGGTGAAGTCGGCCAGAGCCAGCGCGCCCGCACCGGTGAAGTAAGGCAACTTGTTGGCCGAGCCCGTCAAGTCGGCGAAGGCGCTCAGGTTGGCGTTGGCGTCCTGCTTGCCGGCCGGATCAAAGTTGCCGTCATGCCAGAGCGCACGCCGGCTGGACCACACGCCGTTGGCGTGCTGAGCGCGCACGTAGTAGCCCTCTGCGCCTGCGCTCGATACGACGCCACCGATCTGGAACTTGCGGTCCACCCCCCAATATTTCAGGGTCAGGTACGGCCCCCACGACGGCATCAGGTTGCTCGCCGCGTTGATCGAGTAAAGCCCGCCCGGCTGGCCGACGGTGTCCGGGTCTTGGATTGGCCCATCGCCGAGCAGGCCGCCGTCACCGACACGGGTGACGCGCCCAGCAGTGGTGTCGGTGCTGCTGGTGGTCTTCACCAGGTCATTGGTGCGCCAGAGCAGGCCGTCAGGCTGTCCGGTAGGCCCGGAGGTCACCCCGTAGTCAGCCGCCGCGCCCAGCCCAAGGCTGCCCTTGGTCGGCAGATTCATCGGGTAGCTGACTATGGTGCCCGAGGAGTTGGTTACGTACTGGTCGTAACCATTGCCCACGCGCACCAGGTAGATCGCATTGGGCTCCAGCGCACCCGGCAAGCTGGCCACCACCTTGTACAGCTTGAGTTCCGCCATGGGATCACCAGTTCGTGCCAGTCCACTCTGCGGGGATAGGGCTGCCGTTGAAGCGCAGCAGGCCGCCGGACTCGCTGAATTTGTCGAGGGTCGCCTTGTTGGCGTGGCTGTGAGCCTGACTCACTGCCGTATCGATCTGCGCCGGGGTGGAGGTGGGCTTGCCCTGGATCGCGTCCCAGGTCAGGGTCACGTCCATGGATTCGTACTCGGCCACCTTCAACCAGGTGGTGGTCGCCGGGTTCCAGGCGTAGAGCGCGGCACCCGAAGTGACGGTGGGGTCCGCGCTGGCGTCCTGCACCAGGACGAACACGGCCTGATCCAGGGTCGGCTCCAGGGCGTCCCGGGCCGCGATATCGGCCACGAACAACACGGGCGCCCCCGCGCTGGGCAAGCCGGCCAGCGCCTCGCTGATCAGGGTGTTGATCATTGCGCTGTTGCCGATGGACCGGGCCTCGCCGGCGGCGTTGGTCAGGTAGGACTCGGCGTAGGTGCCGTTCTCGACGTAGTAGAAGGCGTCAGCCTCCAGGCTGCCTGGCAGCGACGCGACCTTGAAGAACTTGAGCAGGGCCATAGGGCCTCCTGTTTCAGGGATTGAGGGTTACCACTCGCGGGACTGCCATTCGGCAGCGCCACCACCGGGCGGGCCCGGCGGGCCCTGGCCACCAGCCGCGACCACCAGGGTCTCGGGGTGCTCCAGAGTGACGGCGTACTGCTCGCCGCCCTCGACCAGGGCGGCGGCGGCCTGCGCCTCCACCACCAGGACGAAAGCCTCGACGGTCTGGGGCGTGTCGTTCATAGGGTCACCTGAGGCGAAACGGTCACGGGGCCCTCTACCCAACGCAGCACACTGCCGTCGGCGAAGGTCACCTCGAGGTCGTAGACCGCCGCAGCAGCCGGCAGAGCCCCGGTCTGCACCGCCGAGATCTCGCGCCGAATGGTCCCGGCCTGCTCGATGACCAGACCCTGTCCTGGGCCGGAGCCCAGTTCGAGCAGGAGCTGGCCGCCCGGACGGTCTCGGATCTGCATTCGTGCGGTGCAACTGATGAGGTCGACCGGAGCCAGATAGATCAGTTGCCCGCCCGCCGGCCGCTGGCCAACGGCGGACAGGGTGTTGATCTCCAGGGTGTTTTCATCCACACGCAGCGCCTGCCACGGGCGGCCAGTGACGGGCTGACGGTTGATCTCCGGCCACTGCTGGACACCCACCACCCACACCGGCCACTCCGATGGCACGCCGTGATCCGGCACCACCAGCCGAACCGGAGCCACCGCCTGAATGCTCTGGATGTCGCGGTAGACGCGCGTCGGCTGGCTCAGCCGGAGCACATCGCGAAACGTCGCGCCCTGAAACAGACGCAGGGGTACACAGGCCGGCTGCATGGCTGGCTTCTCCAGTGGCAATTGGTCAGGGGGTGATCAGGGGTAGTAGTACTGGCCGATATCGACGATTTCGATGGTCGCCGCCCACGGGGAGCCGCGCAGGCGCAGCCGGTAGGTCGTTTCACCGGGCAGGGTCACAATGTAGGGCGACTGCTCAGGACGCTCCGCAGTGGCGCCATCCGGTAGCAGGAAGGCCCATGCGCCCGCCACGTCGATGTTCAGCACCTGAGGCGCCCAACTGCAGTCCAGCTCGATGTCCGTGTCGTAGGCGCGCTGCGGGCGATCCAGGAACGAGAAGGCCTGCATCTGTAGCGTGCAGGTATCCGAATCCGGCTCCCAGCGCCAGGTGATGCCCTGCTCATCCACCACCAGCAGGTTCTCCTCAACGCGCACAACCCCGCGCGGGGAGGTGGCAGCAGCCGTGGCAGCGGCGGCCGTGAAACGGGCCGCGATGCGCGTACCCGTCGGCCAGTCGAGCGGCTGGCTGTTCACGCCGCGCTGCAAGGTACCGTCGCCGAACACACGCACGATCTCCCAGGCCGTTTCCACGCCACCGCCCACGGCGGCCAGCGTCAGCTCCATGTAGAACTCGTCCCGGCCGAGCAGGTCCGTGATCTCGGCCAGGCGCTCCGGCGGGGCCAGGTCCTCGATCACGCCGCCCCCCGAGGCCGACAGCGGCGCTACCGTGGCGGCGTTCCAGTTATCGATGAATCGCTGGGTCATGGGGTCTCCTCAAATCCAGCAGGGGCCATCGAACGCCCCGGAGGCGTCGGTGACGATGATTTTCTTCTTCGGTTCGTAGGTCGAGACACGGGTGTAGATCTCGTTCTGCCCCTCTCCATCCCAGGAAGCACCGGTCGCCAGAACACGCGTCGTGTAGGCCTCGAATACCTGGGCCGACTCATTCCTGAGGCTGACACCAACGGCCACCACCTGATTGCAGTGACGCTGGACGGAGAACACCGCGTCCTCCCAGCCAGTCAGGCTGTCCAGCCTCCAGATCCATCGACCGTTGTAGAGGTGCGAGTCAGGCCGCGACGCGCTCGTTAACAGAGGCCCCGAGAACGCCCGCGGACCGAACTGGCTCCCGCCCGGATAGTCCACCGTGTGCTCCAGTGTTTGAGCACCACGGATCTCCAGCCTCGCCGTCGTGGTCAGTGTCCAGTGATCCTCGGCGGCAACGTCGCTGCCACGCCGCTCAGTGCCGGACTGGGCCGCGCTCCATGTCACGCGCTCCACCTCTACGCCATCCAGGCGAATCACCCAGTCCACCGTCGTGTAGGAGTTGGTCGGCCTGCTCATCTCCCAGACCAGCGTGCTCGGCGTGCTGTCGCTGTAGAGGTACCCACTGGACGTGAAGGTGAATTCGGGGAAGCTCCCGGTGCAGGAGCTCTCGGCCGACAGCGTGAAGGTGCGAATCTCGTCGAGCTCATCGAACACCACCGTGACGATCCGCCCCGCCCAACGCTCAACCACGTCAGGGCTGCCGATCGACACGTCCTCGCGGCCTTCGCCGGCGCCGACGTAGTTCAGGCCGGTGTACCAGGTTCGGGTGACCATGTTCCCGCTTCCCGGGGGTAGCTCGATGACGTCGGACTCCGCCTCAAACACCCACCCCTTCAGCTCGCTACGCGGCCCCTCCTCCTCCCATTTCGGGAAACAGTCCGCACGGGTGTAGAGAACCTCCAGCACCGGCGTGAACGTCGGCCCATTGCCCTCCAGGGTCAGGAGCAGGTAGCCAATGGGAAACGCCGATCGGGTACCCGTGAAGTTCCAACGGTTGCGGATGTAGACGATGACCCGCCGACCGTCGCTGGAAATGGAATTGATCCCCAACTGAAACAGCGAATTGACGGGCGGCTCATACGTCGGTATCGCAGCCTGGCCGATATCCTCCAGAGTGCCGGAGAACTCCACCGGCGCCGATGGCGCGTCATCAAGGTAGCCAAACGGAAGCACTCGAAAGTTGAAGGTGGCGGCCTCGCCGGGGGTCACCTCGCCACCGGTAAAGCTGGTAGCGCCATACGTCCGCACCAGCCAGCGCTTGCCGGCCGGGTCGATACAAACCCACCCACCCAAGGCCTGACCGAACAGATGCAGGCTGCCGCCAGAGATCAGCGCGTAGTTCTGCCAGGCCCGGCCCTCGGCCAGCTCCGCCGCCAGCTGCTCCTCGGTCAGTGGTACCGCACCGATGCCGGGGGCCTGCAGCAGGTGGGTATCGCCCAGCGAGTCGATATCCCCGCCGAGGGGTGTCGACGGTGCACTGAAAGGCAATGTGCGCTTCACACCATTGATGGTGATCTTCGGATTGTACGATCCACCCTCTGCCAGGCCGTGCCAGGTGAAACCGAACGTCTCGATCTCATCCAGGGGATGAAAGTGGCTTTCGATCATGGCGTCACCGACGGGTCTGCAAACACCTGTTTCACCTCGGCGTCGTTCGCATCACGCTGGGTGATTTCCTTGATCGGCTGCACCCGGAAGGACAGCAGCCCGTCGGAGCTGAGCAGCGTCCGCTCCGCCCAGTGCGTCCGGTCGTAGTAGGAGGTTTCCGTGAGCGGGCTGGCTATGCCGCCGCCGGTCCCGGTCGTAGCCCGCGCGGGATCCCAGGTCCCCCGCCCCTTGGTCGACGGCCGGGCGCCCTTGCGCTCCAGCGTGTTGAGCGCCTGGACCTGGCGCCGCTGGGTCTCCAGCGAGTTCAGGTCGCGGCGCAGGGTGCTCGTGCGGGCAGCCGTCACCCCCGTGCGGATGGCCGCACGTTCTTCGGCAAGCGTCATGTCAGAGCTCCAGCAGGTCGTTGTCGATGGTCACCCGGTAGGTCTGCGCCACGGTGACCAGGTACTCGTCGCGGTGCTCTTCGGGAATCTCCGGCGCTGTCAAGTCGAAGCGCCGGGGGAACTCCTCGAGGGCGGGATTGATGTCCAGGTCGTTCACCGTGTAGTTGCCGGCGAAGCCGTCCAGTTCGTCGTCGTAGATCGGGCTGCTGTTGCGCGAACCGAGCTGGGTGGCCAGCTGGGTCGGACTCGGCGGCACTCCGGGCGGCGTGCTCGACGGGATGGCCGGCGGCGTCAGCGGATCGGCCACATCGCCACCGCCCTGGCTCACCGCCAGTTGGATGGAGGTGATGGCCGCCCCGGCATCCAGGTCCCATTCATCCGTCAGGTTGAAGACCCGGGCCCGACACTGCACCGGGTGCCCGAGAATGGTGTCCTGCACATGCAGGGTATGCTCCAGCCTGAACCCGCGCGTGTCGGAGGTCGGCAACTGAAACGCCAGGCGGTTGCCGCGATGGGCGGCGCGGATGCTGGTGGCGGCCATGGCCAGCAGGCAACTGATGGCATCAATGCGCCGTTCCTCTTCCCGCAGGTCCACCACCCAATCGCCCAGGGCATCCTGGATGGCGTCCGCCTCCGGTTCGGTGAAGGTCGCCCCTTCGAACTCCGCCTCGCGGTCGCTCTCGGTCTCCAGGGCAACGCGCTCGCGGCTGATCACCTCCCCCGCCTGGGCTACGCTGGCCGGCGCCTCTACCCGCAGGCTGTACTGCTCGGTAACCCGCTGACTCCAGCGCATGGCACTGGTCCAGGTGGCGCTCAGCAGCAGGTCAGGATAGGCGTTGGTCCAGCCGAAGGGCGGGTCGCACAGAGCGCCGCTGCCGGTCGCTGGCACCCGCCCCCAGTTCGCTGTGGCGAGAATCGCCTGGTAACCGGCACCGCTGCTGGCGGCCTCAATCATGGCAATGTCGGGCACCTCGGTGTTGTCATTGCGGCCCCAGGTGGAACAGAAGCCGTCGATGATGGTGACGCCCGCCACCGCCGGATGCTCCCAGCTGAAGTCCTGGTGCCGCTCGCGAAGGCGGATGAAGCGGTAGTCCGCCGCCACCTCCACCACGTTGACCCGGTCGTTGAGCTCTACTGGCAGCCAGTCCAGGCTGCCGTCCAGCACAGCCCCGGCCGGGATCACGAACGCCGTAGGTCCGGTTGCCCAGGGAGTCACCTGGAGCGAGCCCTCGACGGCGCGCTGCAAGCTGGCCGCCCGGGTGCTCAGGCGCTCCTGGGCATAGTCCCAGCGCGACCGCCCCTCCACCGCCTCGAACACGTCGGCCGACCAGAGGCCACCCACCAGGGCGTCGATGGCGGCCACGTCCATGGCCTCCACTTCCTCCTGCAGGCGGTCGCTGCACTCGCAGGCAAGCACGCGGGTCTGCAGGTTGAACTGAGGGCGGATCACCTGGCCGGTGAAGCGCAGAGTCTCCACCCAGGCCCCGTTCCGAAGGTCGCGGTAGTAGATCGCCACGCTCTGGCCGACGTAGCTGGCGGGATTCACCGCACCGGCATCCAGCAACAGGTTGAAGTCGGCCAGGGCCCGGGCGCCCTCCTCCCGCTCGATCCTGACCACTCCGGTGAGCAGATCGCTGGCGTCCACCCCATTGAGCATCAGGCGCACATCCCAGATCACCGACACCATGGGCTCGACGTCGACCGCATTCCCGCCGCCCGAAGCGCCGTTCAACTCGATGGTGTTCAGCTCCGATGCATTCAGCTCCATCAGATTTCCTCGGCGGTGATGGTCCAGTCGTGCATTCCGGTAGAGGAATCCTGCGCCTCCGGCGGAGGCTCGCAGAAGACCGTGAACACTGGCAGCCAGCACACCTGGTACTGCAGGGCTCCGGGAACCGGGGTGATGGTGAAGGTCCGGTCAGGCTCGACCACCACGGGCGTCCGATGCCAGTCGCCCCCCACATAGGCCAGCGCCCAGGGCGCATCGTCCGGGCGCGGAGTCCCCGGCAAGGTGCCGGTGAGCTCCGTAGTGGTCAGCGCCTTCTGCTTGGTGCAGCGCAGCTCCAGTGGCTGGTCGAAGTCGAGGCCCGAGAAGCCGGGGCCCATCCACCCGCTACCACGGATGGTGATCGCCGTTTTCCGCCAATGGCGCATCTTGACCAGCGCCCCGCCCGAACGGCGCCCAGTAGAGACACCACCGACCGGCGAATACTCCTCCACCGGAACGCCGCTCTGGAGGCGAATGGGTATCCCACCCAGCATCACCTCAACCATGTCTCTTTCTCCCGTACTTTCGCGACTCAACCCTCACGAGCGCGTCATAGGTTGGATTGTCTGCTTGCAGCGTGTAGGTGCCGCCGTCAGGTAGCTGGAGGATCACAGGGTTGCCGCCGCCAGCGGGCGCAGGCGGCGCGGCTGGGGTAGGAATAGCCGGGAGCGATCGCCCCCCAATCGAGCCACCCTCGGCGAAACGCGGCAGTCGCCGGGCATTCAGTTGGTCGAGCAGGGCCGTGCCGTAATGGCGCACGGCGTCCGCGCGCACCATGTACTCGCCGTTCGACCCCCACATCAGAATGCTGTCGCTGGTGCCGGTACCAGGCCCGCGCAGCAGCCCCCCTTGGGCGTACCCGGGAAACTCGACGCCGGTTGCGGTCGGCACACCGGGCGCCCCCATCTCGGGCGGCGGCACAACCTTGACCTGGATCGTCATCTGGTCGGAAAGGCCCTTCGCCAGATCGGCCATCTGCTGCTTCACCGTCTCCACGCTGCTGGCATCCAGGCCGAAGCGAATGGTGATGTTCTCCAATGCCCGGGCCTGGCTGGACAGGCTCTCCAGCTCCATTTTCGCCAGGCCTTCCTTGACCTTCGCGGCCTCGGCATCAACGCGGGCGGCCTGGTTGGCGATCGCCTCCAACTCCTTAGCTACGCCCTCGAAGCCGTACTCATTGCCGTCGCTCGCGCGCAACTGCCGCAGGATCTCGATCGCCTTCCGGGCCTCAGCGACAGCGCCCTCGGTATCGCCCTGCTGCAACTTCTGCCGCGCCGTCGCCTTCGCCGCCGTAACAGCACCGAAATCAGCCTCACCAGCGCCTCCCGCTGCACTGCCGAACTCCGCGGCCGCAGCACGGAACTCGGCCGCAATGCTCTCCTGTTGCTTGCGCGCAGCCAGCAGCTCAGAGTTCGCGCGGGCCAACAGGCTTCGCTGGTCGCTGATAGCCTGATTGAGGCTGCTCAGGAGCTCCTTGCGCGCCTGCTCCGTATTGGCCTTCTCCTGCTTCAAGATCTCTTGTCGACTGGCAGACTCCTGCCGCATCGACTCGGTCAGGTCGGAGTCACCCTTCTTGATGAGGTTGTTGGCGCCGTTGATACTCTTCGCCACATCGTTCAGAGCACCGGCAATGGCATCCGCTGCCCCTGACTCCTTGGCGTAGCGCCCCCAGTAACGTCGGGTCTCGGTGAAGATGCGCCGGAATCCGGCTCCGATCTCGGGGGCGAATGAGTCCATTTCCTGCCGAAGCTTCGGCAACTCTTTGCGCAAGGCGTTGGTCACCTGCTCTGCGGTCAGCTCGCCGTTGGCAGCCATTTCCCGTAGCTGGCCGATGGTCACCCCAAGAGAGTCGGCCAACGCTCCGGCAATACGATCTGAACCTTCAAGTACCGCATTGAACTCTTCGCCACGCAGCACCCCGCTGCTGATCGCCTGGGAGAACTGCTGGATGACCGATGCCGATTCCTCAGCAGAGGCGCCACCAATCTTCAGGCCAAGAGACACCGCCTCGATGGTCTCGAGGGTGGCCTGCTGATCCAGGCCGGCATCTCGCATGGGGCGCTGAAGCCTGGAGTACAGACCGATCAGGTCCGCCACATCGCCTTGCGTCCGGTCTGCAATCCGGTCCAGTTCAACCTGAGCCGTGTTGAACTCCCCCTGAGAACGAGTAGCCAAGCGCAACCTCGAGTCGAGGCGGCCGACTTCATCAGCGCCCGTCCCAACCTGAAGCGCGGCAGCACCCAACGCGGCGACTCCCGCCGCAGCCGCCGCACTGGCGCCTCCGCCGGAAACACGTGATAGCCCGGGGATCTCGCTGGCAGCACCTGACAAGGCCGCACCACCACCGCCGCCTGACATTCCCTTCAGCTCGGCCTTTGTCTCAGCAACCCGGCGCTTCAGCTGCGCCTGGGCAATGGCCAGCTCCTTCGTCGTCAGGGATCCGGAGCGACGCAGCAGTTCATACTGCTGCCGCAGGCCGGCAATCTCCTGCTCGGCAGCACGAGCCTGATTGATCCCAAGGTTGTCGCGAGCACGCTCCGCAGCAGCCAGGCGGGCCTCAACACCCGCCCGGCGCTGGGCGGCAGCCAGCTGAGCCACCCCCTGCTTCGCCTGGGCATATCGCCGGGCCTGGGCGGCAGCCTCCCGCTCTTCGGCGGTAGCCTGCCGTTGGGTCTGCTCACGCAGGTCCCGCAGGCGCGAAAGGGTTTCGCCGACATTGCGCCGATACCGGCTTTCGGCTTCGGCTCGCTCACGCGCGGAAAGATTGCCGTCCCGGGTCACCAGCTGGTACTGCTGCCGAAGTTCGACCAGCTTGCGTTGGGCTGTCTCTATCTCGCCGACACCGAGCGCATTCCGCGCCGCAGTCAGCGCCGCATCACTGCGCCCCGCGTCCATGCGGGAGTTGAACTCGGCGCTGAGACGCCGTTGCTCGGCGGCCAGGTTGCCGACATCAACCCCCGCGCCCTGCAGCTCTTCGCGCAGGTTGCGCAACTGGCCGATCTGGGCCAACTCCTGCCGCTCCAGGCGCCTCAGCTCAGTGGTGACGTTCCGGTAATCGGCCTGCAGCTCCTTCGAGGGCGCCTCACTCCGAACCAATTCATCCCGCAGTTGACGCAGGCGATCCTTGGTCGCAGCAATCTGCCGCTGGGTGCCAACGAGGCTCTGCCCGACATCTCGGAAGGAGTTGACCTGGCGCAGAGGTTTTTCCACCTCCTGGACCAGCCGACCGAACTCCTTGCGGAATCCGGCTACTTCGCGCGCAGCGTCATCAAGGTCAGCGGTCAGCCGCAACTCAACTTCAGGGTTCATCAGCTCACCCCTTCAGGGCACGGAGGAATAGAGACCAGGGGTAACTCAACACCTGGTGGTGGCCCACCCGGACCAGCGTGCAAATTGCAGACTCCAGGGCGCTCAGGCTGCCGCCGGAGCCTTGCTTAGCCGGTCCAGTAGCTCGAAAAAATGGGGGTTCTGCTCCTTGGCCAGCTTGATGACCTCGGCTACCTGACTGGGTGTCATGGCATCCAGGGCATCCTCGGAGAGATTGGTCATGACCCTCAGGTCAGACAAGCGGCACTCCTTGAACAACAGGTCACCGAAGATATCCCCGCCGCGATCGGCGAAAATCACCCGAGCCTCAGCCACAGTGATTTCCCGCACCTGGACTTCGCGCCCGGCAATGGTCTTGGACTTGATGGTGATAGCGTCGGACATGAATCCTCCGGACGAAAAAAAACCCGCGTAAGCGGGTTTCCAGGGCGTCAGGCCCTACATTTTTGAAAGGACGCCGAAGAAGGCGCCGAAGAAGATCGTCAGTAACGCACCAATGACGGCCAGGATGATCAGGGCTGGAATGGAGGCCAACGCTGCCTTCACCATAAACCAGACCATCGAGTTGAAGCTCATCTGGAAATCCACTACCACCACCTGTTGGGGCCTAACGTAGTCGCCAGCAGCACCGACATGCCGCATGGTAGCGTCGGCACATACCGGGCATTCGGCTTCAGCCTGAATCTGTTTCAAGGTGAATTCGTAGCCACAGTCATCACACTTCATCAGGGCATCCCTCCCAAATTGGAATGGGAGGGAATGTAGATCATCCGCCGGTCCGTCGTCACGGCGCTGGCAACGGCTTTTCCTTCTGGATCTTCATGTAAGCGGACTTGCCAGTGCCACGCGTAGGATCGGCCAGCACCTCGACGGCGACGTTCATGCCCATGAAGTCTTCGGTGCCCAGCCAGTCGAGCGACTCGGCCGGCGCGAACTTGCAGCGCCAGAAGCGCGGGTTGATCCGCTTCATGGTGCCGGCACCGTTCTGGCCTTCGAGCAGGATCTCGAACTCCTGGCTGGAGTTAGTCAGGACTTCGATTTCGTCGAAGGCGGCGCAGGTATAGCTGACCTCGACGGAGTAATCGCCAACCGCCCCCTCAATCGCCGTCGCCAGGGCCCCGCCGGGCAGCACTTCGATGCCGGAACCGGTCATGCGGTAGTCGTCATCTTCAACGAAGGTCGTGGTGCCGGTGGCAGCGTCCGTCACCGAGGTAATGGTGAGGGGCATCTTCTCCAGGACGATGGTCTTGTCGACCTGGGCGATATGAGCCTCATCGGCCACGGCTGCGGAGGGGACCTCAGAGACGTTGGCCCAGAGATTCGCAGCGATGTTCTCCGTGTTGAACTCACGGAAGTTCATGGCCAGGGTCAGGGCAGTGATTCGAGTCTTCTTGTCGAAGTTCCCGCCCTCCGGCGTCCGGGTGTTGGCCAGGATGATCTCCTGGGTTTCGGTCGCCTGAGTCACCGTCGAGACCAGCCCCACGTCGCGGAAGGGCAACCCGGTACCAGCAGGACGGATCTTGACGATGCCGCCGAGAATTACAGTTTCGATCGTGCGAGCCATGGAGTGGCCTCCAGAAAAAGCGAAACCCGCACAGGGCGGGCTCGTGAAGTTGATGTATTCACTGCTGGATCAGGGTGGTCAGGTAAACCGGCAGGAGGAAGGTGGCGCAGCTGAGCCCGTCACCTGGTGGAAACGCGTCAGGCGTACCGAACTGGATTCCCGTCACGCCAAGCGGCAACCACTTGAGGAAGTTCTTGTGGCCCGGCAGCAGGCAGCGCATTACATCCAGCTGCAGGTCTTCAAGCGCCGACTCGTAGCTGGTGCCGGCCTCCACCGCGCCGACGATGCGAAAGCCTGGCTGCAGCTTGATCGCCCCCGGGCCAGCCGCTGGAGGCTGGCCACGACCCGGCTGCACAACCAGCAGCGGGTATGCCACCGTCTGGGCCTTGATCACCTCATTCAGCCAGCCGGAGTGCACATTCGCACCGACATTGGTGAGGTAACCATCCGCCACGCTGATGGTGGAAAGCCGGGCCAGAAGGGCTTCCCGACCTGCGGTCAGAGGATTCTGATTGTTCATGGTTGCACCTGGCAGGCCGCAGTGACCATGTGACCGTCGTCGGCGATGATCTCTTCGACGAGGTAGCGGGTCGGACCAACGATGAAGACCCCACCTCGCGCCACGCAACCCAGGGCTGCGCGGCGGCAGGTGATGCCCACCGCATCAGTGAGGAAGACCCCATCAGGGCCCGACTGCTGCAGATTGCGGTCGATGATCAGTTCGATGCCGCAATGCAGTCGACCCGATACCCCGTCCAGGTACTGGCCGACCGCATCACCCAAGGAGGACATGATCTGTTCGTCCATGTCCTCCACCAGCTCGCTGAACCCGACCATGGTCAGATGGTCAGCTCGCGCACCGACAGCGGGCGGGTGCAGAGGTGCAGCGGGTTGGACTGCGCCTCGCCGGCCACGCCCTTGTCGAACGGCATGCGCTCCAGCTTGGCGTAGTACGGCAGGCCCTCGGTGTTGACCACTTCCATATAGTCGGCGGGCGCGAAGGCACTGATGAACAGTTCCGGCACACCCTCCGGTACCAGGTAGGCGCGGTCATCCGCCACGAAGGGCTTGCCGGCATGCTTGCCGCGGTAGCGCTCCCAGGTGATGCCACCAAACTCGAAGGACTGGCGACGATCCCCGCGCAGCTCGGCCGCCTGCAGGGTATTCAGGTAGGTTTCGCGGACGCGCGGGTGAGAGATCAGGTCGTTCCACAGCCGCTTCCCGCAGAGAGCGCGGGAGCCGGTGCTGGGGACCTCACCGAGTTCGTCTTCCTGGATATCCAGCACCTCAGTGAGGTGAGCACTCACGTCAGTGTCGGCATTACCCAGTTCCAGGGAGAAGGGCTTGGGCTTCTGCAGGCCGAAGGAGCGATAGATGTCCACCAGCACGGTCTTGCCGTCGGCATCGACCACTTGTCCCTTGACCGCGCCGATGCGCTGGTACTCGTGGGTCAGGTCCAGTTGGCGGCGGGCCTTCTCGATGCGCGTGTTGACCACGGCCTGAGCGCCCTGCAGCTCCGTGCGGCTGCCGACGGCACGGATACCCTGGATCTCGTCGGCCAGGATCTGGAAGGTTTGCGGCAGGTGAACGGTATTGAACGGTACAAGCACGCGCTTGTCGCCGGTCACGACCTGGCCAACCCCACCACGGGCCTTGGCTTCGACGAGGTTCAGGGTGGTGCCGTCCTTCTCGATCTGGACGACCAGGCTGGGCACTCCCCGTTCCTCGAACAGTTGCAGGGCAGCCAGTTGGCCATACACGACGTGATCCTCGTTGATCACGGCCAGAAGCGCTTCGACGGTGAACGCCTCGTCTTCGAAAATGCTGATTTCAGCCATGTGATGCTCCTGAAATGCGAAACCCCGCAGGGCGCGGGGTCTAAGTGGAATGAAGGTGGGTTGGGTATCAGGTGCGGAGGATCAGGCCCAGGGCCTTGAGGTCGGCTCGGCCGGGGGTATCCAACCCCGTCAGCAGCGCTTCGATCACCTCGGCATCACGAACGACCGCCACCGCTTTCACGTCGACGTCCGTGGCGTCGACACCGGCATAGAGGATGCCGGTGGCCGCGCGGCGGCCGTCATCGGTGCCGTCGTCGTCGTAGGCGGTCCATTCGCCCAGGTTCGCCAGCACTGCGAGGCTGAATCCATCACCCACTGCGAAGTCGGTGGAGCCATCGGCCAGGGTGAAAGTCAGCCCACCACCCGTGAAGGCTTGACCGACCTGGCCCTCTCCCACCAACCGGCCCAGCGGATCGGTCACCTCGAACGTCCCGCCGTTGGCAGCGGCCTCGGTGATTTCCAGAACGTAGGTGCCGGTGATCGCCTCGCTGGTCACGGTGACGGAGCCGACAGTGCCATTGCCGGTGTTGCCGGGCTGCGCGGTCGGAGTCAGGGCATTGGCGGCGGTGATCATCGCCAGCAGGGTGCCGGCGCGGAGCATGCCGGAGCCGGCGCAGATCACGATGTTCTCGCGGCTGCGGGAGCCGTTGGCCTCCGAGAGGAGGAACTCGCCGGCATGTACGCCTTCGGTCTTGATGGTCATGCGTGTTTTCCTCCTTTCGAGGCGTTGGTACGGCGCCGGGCGTAGACATCACCAGGCACCGGGGGTTGGTAAACGGTGTTCTGCGGCAGGTCGTCCAACCGCTGCTTGTTGTCGATCTCCAGCGCGCTGCTGTTGCTGGCGATCTTGTCGAAGAGCTTGACGCGGGCACCGTCGGCATCGAGGCCCGCTTCGATCAGTCCCGGCGCCTCATCGGGCAACTTGGCGACCAGGCACACCGCGCGAACGGCTTTGGCCCGATCCAGCTGTGCTTTCACTTCCGCAGCACTCTTGAGTCCGCTGGCCTTGATCAGCGCCGGCACGCAGGCCGACAGCCCGGCCGCGGCACAATCGGCCGCGAGCTGGGCCGCCAACGCAGCCGTTTCGGCGCTGTCCGGTTCGGTGGGCGGGTCATTGGCGGGTGGATCAGACGGCGCCGGGTCGTCGTCATCGGCCTCCGCCTTCAACAGTTTCAGGGCCTCCGGCGGGGTGTTGCGGTAGCGGTTGAGGATCTTGCCCAGGGCAGCATTGGCGGCCATCGGCTGACCTTCCCCGAGGACCTCATCGACGAAGCCCATGGCCTTGGCCTCGGTGGCCGTCATCCAGGTCTCTTCCTCGATCAGGCGCTTCAGCTCGGCCTCGTCGATGCTCAGGGCGCGATGCTGGAAGCTGGCCACGATGCCCTCGAAGGCCTTGTCCATCATGTCGGCCATCTTGCGCAGCTCACCGGCATCCCCCGCGATCCACGTCCACGGGTTGTGGATCATGAACAGCGCGTTGTCCGCCATCTCCACCCGGTGCGCCCCACAGGCGGCCACGCTGCCGGCACTGAAACACGCACCGTCGATTCGGGCGGTGCAGCGCTCTCCCAGCCCCCGCAGGATGTTGTGCATGGCGATCCCGTCGAAGAGATCGCCACCGATGGTGTCGAAGCGGACCAGCACTTGCGACACACCATCATCCTGAGCCTTGAGGTCCCTGATGAAGTCGCCGGAGGTCACCCCCCACATGCCAATCTCGCCGTAGATGAAGACCTCGATGACCTTGGCCGAGCCCTCGCCAACGGCCCGGATGTTGTACCAGTGTTCGGCTTGCAACTCCGGCAGCCCCGCAGCCTTGTTGAGGATCCGGGGAGCTGCCAGGGTGCAGATGCCCAGGCTCCCGAGTACCAGCGCCAAGGCCAGTTTCAGGTTGTGCTTCATCATGGTGTGTCCTCTTTGTCTCCCGTCGGCTCACCGGCCGGCTGGGTGTCGGTGGTGTACTCCAGGCCAAGCTCCTTGGCCCGGGCGTTGTCCTCGGCGTTTTCCTCGTCGATCTGCTGGGCGTCGTAGCCGGTGCGCAGGACGTGCTCCGACCGACTGGCCAGGCCGCCCTTGATCTCCAGCAACTTGCCCTGCACGTCCTGGACGGGGTGCAGGTAGGCCCAGCCTTGCGGAACCCAACGGGTGCGCAGGTACTCCCGGCGGCGCGCGGTGAAGTCCGGCAGGTCCAGCGCACCGGACAGCCAGGCAGCATCGAGCCATGCGGCACGAACAGGGCGGCACAGCTGGTACACGTACACGGAGAACTGGAGTTGCTCGATGCGCCGCCGGAACTCGTTCAACAAGACCCGGAGCACCCGATCGCTGATGTCCCCCATGTCGCCGGTCAGCAGCTCATACGGCAGGTCGACCCCAGCCGCGACGGCCTGCAGTTGCTGACGCATGAAGTCGACGTAGGTGTTGCCGGCGTCGGGCGGGTCGGAGAAGGTCACCTCCTCCCCATCCATCAGCTCCTGCATCGTCCCCGGCTCCAACCCCACCATCGGGACGCCATCGGCATCCTTCTGCACGGGCTGGCCGGTGATGGGGTCCAGCTGCGGCGGGCCATCGCCTCGGGGCTTGGTGATGAAGCCGGCGAAGAGGTTGGACACCTCCTGCCGGAACAGCACCGCATCGTCGTAGTTGTCCAGAGCCTTCAGCCGGAGCAGCACGGGCGCCAGGCGGGGGATGCCCCGCAACTGGCCACCCTCCAGGGGCTCGAAGATGTGCAGCACCTGGTCGGCCGGGACGCGGTTCAGCTGGTTGTAGTTCGCACCGGCCGCGCGTGGGTCACCCGGGTGGGACTTGTACATCCAGTACGCCACCCGCTTGCCTACCTGGTCGAACTCGATGCCGGCGCGGACGACGTTGCCGCGTCGGGTGGTGAAGTTGCGGTCCAGCGGCACGAACTCCGGCGCCAACACCTGCAGTTGCAGCGGCACCGAAAGGCCATCCTCGGGGCGCCGGTAGCGCAACCGCACGAAGCATTCGCCACTCTCCTCGACCATCCGCGCGATCAGGGCCTGCTGGCCGTAGAAGTCGGTGCGGTCGTCGGCGTCGGACTCGTCGGTCCAGTCCTCCCAGAGTTGATTGACCCGCTCGCGCAGCGCCTTGTCGGCAATGCGCGAGCGCGGGGTGATGCCGGCGCCTATCAGGCTGCTGACCCGGCGCGAGATCGCACTGAAGGCATAGGGGTCGTTGCGGACGGCCGCCCTGGAGCGCTTGCGCAGGGTCGGCAAGGCCGGAATCGCCACAGTGTTCAGGGCCGCCTCGGGCGCATCCCAGGCTTGGGAGCGGCGCCCTTGTCCGGCCCCTTCATAACTCGCCCTGATGCGTGCGGAGGTGTGACGGATACGTCGCGCCATCATGCCCCCTTGCCTTTGCTGTAGAGCCGTACCTGCCGGGGACGCCCGGACACGTTCTCGCGGGCCGCCTGCGCCGCATACTGCTCTTCCAGCATGCGGAGGCTGGCCAACTGAGCGCGGTCGATCTGGCGATCCCCTTTTCGTACCGACTGGCCCTTGGCGAGGATCTCGCTAATGGCCGCCTGGACTTCCTCCAGGCGCTGCTGTGCGGTGCTCATGGTGGCCTCGGTGTTATCGGCGTTTCAGGTAGCCGCTTCGGGAGAAGCGGCGGCTGGTGGTGGCGGTCGGTGCAGATGGTGGTGCGACCACCGCCGCGGGTGCTTCGGCCATCGGGCCGGACTCGCTCGAGTGATCAGCGGCCTCCGCCGGTTCGGCGAACAGACTGGACTGCGAAACCGCCTGTTTAAGCCGCTCCCAGTCGTTCACGCTGTAGCGGTGCAGGCCCAGGTAGTGGGCCATGGTCAGGTTGTAAACCAGCAGGTCGAGGCCCTCGTTTCGGTCGGACTTGGCCTTTACGTACTCGGAACGCTTGTGCCCCTTCACGTAGCGGGTAACCCGCCGCTCGGCCGTGATCTGGTCGTAGAAGTCGTCCGGCAGGTCCTTGGAGAAGTGGAGCGCCCCGGGCCCTTCCGTCAGCGGGTAGCGGTGATAGATCCAGTCCTTGGCCGTGTCGGTGCCCACCATCCACAGCTCAACGCCGCCCTTCTCGGTCTTGCCCTGCCAGGTCACGTCGACCTTCGACGGCCGCTGAGCGATCACCGGACGACCCGGCTTGCTGTGCCCCTTCACGGCGAAGACGTTGCGCCAACGGCGCAGCCGGGCGAACTGGTACACCTCGTCGGTGTGGTGACCACCCGAGTCGACGGCGGTGGCGAGGATCGCCAGCTCAACGCCCGAGGCGTGCCGGTAACGGCGTTTCAGCTTCTCGTCCAGCAGGGCCCAGGTACGGGCATCGGAAGGGTCGCCGACGATCACTTGGTGATCGACCGTCCAGCGCTCCAGCCCTTCCCCCCAACCGAGAACCAGCAGTTCGAGGCGGTCCCCCTGGGTGTCCACCGCAGCCGTCAGCAGCAGCACGCCGCGCGGCGCGAAGCCCAGCGGGAAGTCCTCCGCGCGCTGCTTCAACTCGGAGGCCTTGGTCATCTCCTGAGCACTGTCCCAGACCCGTGCCAGACGCGTGTTGTAGAACGTCTGCATCGGCTCCAGGTCGCCGCGATCCTGCTTCTCCTTGGCCTTGTCGTACTGCTTGGCCAGGCTGGTCCAGCTCAGCCAGCCGAGGGGGGAATAGAGCGCGTTCAGGTGAAAGCTCACCGTCTCCCCATCGCCCTCGGCATGGGCACGCCATTCGCCCCGGGCGAGCATGTCGGCCTTGTGGTGTTCCTCGATCAGGCAGCCGCAGTCGGCATTGCTGCAGAGGTACTCCACCCGGCTGTAGTCCGGGGTGTACTTGAGGTTCTCCCACTCCAGCACCTGCATCTCGCCGCAGTGCGGACAGGGCACGTAGTAGTGACGCTGGTCGCCCTGCTCGAACAGGTCGGCAATCTTCGACACCCCCTTCAGGGTGGGCGAGCTGGAATAGTAGAACTTCGCCCGCCGGCCGAAGGTCGATCCGCGCGCCTCAGCCAGCTCGATGGGGTCGCCCTCGTCGTTGAGGTTGATCTCCCAGCGGTCCACCTCATCGCCGTAGATGTAGCGGGCAGACAGCTCGGCCAGGTTGGCCGCAGCACCCGCCGTGGTGCAATAGAGCGTCCCTCCCTCGAACTCCTTGGTGTCCATGGTGTTGCGGGCATCGCGCGACCTCGGCTTGGCCACCCGCGCCTTCAGCTCAGGCACCGCTTCGATGTTCTTGCTGATACGGCCGGAGACACGCTTGGCCAGGCCCAGGGTGGGCAACAGCGCGAGGATGTTGGCCGGCGCCATGTGGATGCACCCGCCGATCCAGTTCAGGCCGATCTGGGTCTTCATCAACTGCGAGGCGACCATGGTGACAACGCGCATCGCCGGGTGAGTGGGCGACAGGCACCGCATGGGCTCACGGGCATAAGGGGTGCGGTCGGTGTGGTACTTGCCGGGCTCCGCAGCGCCGGTATCGCGCGGAATCCTCTGGAACTCGTCCGCCCACTCGTCCACCCACAGTTCAGGGTCTGGCTTCAGACCCCGCAGGTATGCCGCCCGGTACGCGGCGGCACCGTCGGCATACTGGTGATCCATGGCTCAGTTCGGCTCCCTCTTGTCGTCCTGCAGCTCGGCATCGAGCGTGACCAGCTTCTCCGCATCCTCCAGGACACGACGAAACAGGCCGGTGAGCTTGCGCTCCATCTCCCAGGCATCGTCGATGCTCACCAGCTCCCCCGCGACCTGGGCCGGCAGGCCCAGCAGCAGGTCACGCAGGGTGCGCGCGATGGTGAACGCGGCATCTTCAACGGCGGTGCGCAACACCAGTTCGCCGCGTCCCTTGAGGAACTCGTCTTCGGCCAACAGCGCCAGGTAGTGCTCACGCCGAGCGCGAGCCTTCTGGAAGTCCGGCAGTTGGCCGCCGGCCGCAGGTGGCGATGTCGCCGGAGCGGCGGCGGTCACCAGGGCGTGGACGCCCTTCTCTGCCCGCTCCTGCTGGTGCCGCGCGGCCACCCCGGCCTTGCTCGGGTCTGCCGTGCTGGCCAGCAAGGCGTCGGTGGCAGTCACGTCCACCAGCCCCTGCTCGTTGAGCACCAGGCGCTCCTGCTTGGCCAGCTTGGAAACGTAGGGCCGGGACCAGCCTCGGCTGTCCGCATACTCCGACTTGGTCATGAACGTCATGGCGCAAACCCCTGTTAACCGGGACATGGCCGCCGGTTAACCCGGTTAACCCCTGTTAACTAACTTCCGGATCCAGCAGCTAGCCGAGAAACGCGGCTCGAATTACCCTCTTTGACCCGCTCTACCTGGGGCCCCCGGCCGATAGGGAGGGCCTATCGACGCCCGTAGCGCAGCTCCTTCGCGAGGGCTTCGGCGAAGCGCTTCGGCAACTGCTGAGCCACGAACTCATCAGCCACGTCGAAGAACTTCAGGGCCTTCTGGTATGAGGGCTTGCCGACGAAGGCGAGGATCATCTGCACCTTGTCACGCCCTCGCCCTGTCCGCTCGGCTATGCCGATGAACTCGAACCCCCGCCGCATCAAGAAGTAGCGCCGGCCGTAGCCTTTGCGCTGACTGCGCGCGCTGTCCGAGGCGTTCGCGTTGTAGCCCTGTTCGGTGAACCCTCGAACCCCCGACACCGCCTTGGTCACCTGGCCTCGACTGATGTTGCCGAAGCGATCGAGCTTGGCGCCCGCCCCAGGCACAACGTACTTCCCGGCGGGCAGAATGCCGCGCTCCCGCAGCTGCCGCTCGATGCGCGTGTTGCGCCGATCACCGCCGAAGATCTCCGGGGCCAACCAGCGCGTCGCGGGCTCCGCCTTCACCGACTCATCCTTCATCCACACCCGCGCCTCGAGGCGCTGCCGGGATGCGGGGAACACCTTGAGGCTGTTCAGGGTGTAACGGGTCGGTCGATCGAAGACAGACTCCATCTCCTGTTGCAGGCGCGCCCGGAGATCGTATGCCGTCTGGTTCAACGCCAGCACCGTGGCCACCGGAATATGCCGCTCCTCCAGGTCAACCAGCATCGCAAGCTGTTCAGTCAGACCAGACGACGAAACCTTGAACATGGATCAGCCCCCTAGGTTCTGGTCTCAGGCCCCGCCTTCCGGATCAGGCCGAGCAGCATCAGAGAGACCCGCCTTCCGCGCAAGCCAGCGCTCATAAAGCGCCGACGCCACATCGGCGCCCATGGTCGCGACGATGCAGCCGATGGCCACCGCCGCGACGATGTGGGCCTCGAAGCCGATCAGCACCAGGCCGAAGGTGCCCAGGCCGAAGGAGGCCGACGCCCCGGCGCGCAGAACGATGCGCTTCAGCAAATCCCAACCGGTGAGCCCCGCCTTGTCCGCGCGCCACATCTCACCGCTCAGGCCCGCCAGCACCAGGGCCAGCATCACCGACCACAGCGGCATGTCTGCCGCCACCTGGCTCTGATCGCTCATAGCGTCACCTTGAAGTAGAAAGCCCGCTGCCTGCGGGCGGAGCGCCTCGAGCCACCACAGCCGTCGGCGGAAAAGAAAACCCCGCCTGGCGGCGGGGTTCGGGTGCCCGAGTGAGGCTCGGGGCTGGCACACAGCACAGTGCGCGCGATCCGTTCAGGCGTTACTGTCGAATCGTGGGGACTTTGTACCCCCCGAGTTGCAAACCGAAAACCCCCAGTTTTCGGTTGTGGCTGACGGGCGCCGACCGGAGCCGCACGGGGGCGCTACGGCGCCGAGTGACCCGACGAACGGTCAAGCCTTCTCCCCCTTGAACAGCTCCACACCACGCGCCCGGTGCGCCGCCTTGGCCTGCCGCAGAGACGCCGCCCGCACCTTGCCCCCTGCCCGCCCGGCCTCACGGCGGCGCGCCTTCAGCCGTTCCGCGCGGGCGGTCAGCTCCGCCTCGAGGCGCACATGCAGGCGCTCCAGCAGACGGAAGTAGGCGCTACGACCACCCGCGCCTCGCCCCAGCTCCAGCACGTCGATCTGTTCCGCCAGGCTCAGTTCGTCCAGCCCGGCACCGGGCCGGTAGCGCACACGGGCCAGGGTCATCAGCGCGGCCCCGTCGGCGGCAGCGCCCACGGCCACCAGCGCCGCCTCGATCTCTTCGGCCACGTGGTCGGGCCCGGCACCCGCCACCAACTCCCGCGTACCGTACACGCCGCCCCGGGGCGCACAGCCGCCGTATTCCAGGATGGTACCCAGCGTGCTGCCCAGGCCACCGGCCGAGCCGTTCTTGCGGTGCTGCTCGCCCCAGTGCTTCAACAGGTCCTCGATGGCCTCGATCATGCGCGCTCTCCCTGGTCAAAAACCCAACCCAACACAAAAACCCCCAACCCAACACACACCCAACACAGAACAAACCCAATAAAAACAAGGCTTTGAATCATGCTGTGTAGGGTGTGTTGGGTTTGTTGGGTGTTTCGGTCCTCGCGTGGAGAAAAAAACGCATCACCCACCAAGCCCGAGAAAATGAATTCGTACACGCGTGCGCGCGCCCGTAAACCCAACACACCCAACACACACCCGCCACACCCCGCGCCGTTCGTGGCCTGCGGCTGTGTTGGGTTGAGCGAAACGACCCGACACACAGGCAACACACCCAACACACATTCGGTCGTAGTCATGCCGCCACCGCCTTCACGTGGTCCCAGGCGTCCACGCTCCAGCCCGCCAGCTTGGCGCGCTCCCGCCATTCGGCGACGTGCTTGCCCAGCTCGGCCGATGACGGGGAAGGTGGCAGGAAGGACTGGTCGTCCTTGGGGAAGAAGAACGCCGCAAACCGGCGCGTGTTGCGGTCCGTCCAGGGGATCGCCCGGGTCTTGTCGATACCGGCCGAGCTGATGAACAGACTGAACTTCGTCTGGCTCATCGCGTGTTCCTTGTTCCGGTGGCACCACTCGAGGAACAGCGCATAGAGGTCCGTGGTCAGGCACGCCCCCCAGATCCCGGCGCCCAGCTCGCCCGTGCGCCACAGGTGGATGAAGGTCTGCCAGGTCGCCCGACTCAGGGCCACCAGCCGCTCGCGAGCCGGCGTCGACGGCGGCTTGGTGCGCTCGTCGAAGTCGCCCAGGTCCTGTTCCAGCAACCAGGCATAGAGCGCCTCCACCCCGCCGTTGGCCAGCTCATGCTTGATCGCCTTCTGCCGATCCTCGGGCAGCTTCTCTTCCGGCCACATCACCAGGAAGCGCCGGTCATCCTGGCCGATGGGCCACGGCATGATCTCGTTGGAGAGGAACACCGCATTCATGTGCGAGGCCTCTTCCCAACCGTTCACGAACTTCGATTCGATGCGCACGGTCTGGCCGGTGATCAACTGTTTGATCTTGCCCACCTGGTTGTAGCGCTGGTCCCGCGACACCACTTCCTCGAACACCGCCCACAGCTTGCCGCTCTGCCAGGCGTTGAAGTTCCCTTCCAACTGGGTCTGCCCCACCGTGGCCGCGTACCGGCCATAGAGGATCCCCATCACCACCGAGAACAGCAGGCTCTTGCCCGAGCCCTCCATGGTCGAGTGCATCAGCACCGCCGTGTCCATCTTCGCGCCCGTGTGCTGCAGTGGGAACGCCAGCCAGCGGGTCAGCCACTGCGCCACGTCCTCGGTGTGGTTGCACAGGAAGTGGATCAGCCAGCGCAGGTTCTCGCAGGCCGCGTCGTCGCGCTTCGGCGTCAGCGGCAGCCCCTCGAAGGTGTTGATGTACACCGCCGGGTCATGGCTCAGGGTCGGGTCGAACACGATGTGATCCATGTCCACCACGCGTCGATCCGGGCTGTTCAACCAGAGGCTGTAGGCATCGCCCAGGGCCATCTTCACAGCGCCCTCGGCAACCCGGCGCTTCTTCGCGTAGTCCCACACGTCCTTCGTGCCGTCGATATACACGTAGCGCACCAGCGGCGGCATGGTGATATCCCCCACCGCCTTGCCGGCCATCGTCCGGGCCTGCTCGATCTCACGCACCCACTCTTCACTGACGCGCTTCTTGCGCTTGGTGTCGGTGACCGAGTCCCACTCCTTGAACAACTCCTTGCCGACGTGAGCGACGAAGGCCGACTTCTTCATCTTCTTCGCAGTGTCCAGGTCCCACACATGGGTGGTGCCCTCCACCAGCGCGTAGCGGCGCAGCAAGCGCGCCAGAGTCAGGCCCTCCCCCGCCCCCCCGTTGTCGGAGCGGCCGGGCTCTGCGCCGGAGTCATCGGCGGATGGGGCCGGGGGAAGGTCCTCCTGTTCAGCGGCATCCTCCAGCGAATGGTCGGCAGCCGGCGGAACGGGTGGGCGTGCCTCGCCCTCCGGCGGCGGACTCGGCGCCCGGGGCGAACGCTTCACCTCCAGGCCAAGCTGCTTCGCCGCCGCCTTCACCGCCGCGCCCTGGTCGCCGTTGTGCTCGAGGATGCAGAACACATCGAACGGGTCGTTCATATGCCCGTTGGCCAGCGGGTCGGAACCGTGGTGCGAGTACACCTTGCCCTCTTCGCTCACCGTCACGCCGGGCAAGCCCGTGGTGCTTTGCGGGCAGAGCCACTTCCTGCCGCGCCGCACGTAGCCGTGGGCCTTCAGCAGGGACTCGGCGTCATACGCCTGGTTGTAGGCATCGATCACCGACGGCTTGTCACCGGCCGGCGCCAACGGGCGCTTCGGCTTGGCCTTCACCGGAGGCTTCGCCTTCGGCGCCCAGGGGCAGGCCTCCAGCGCCATGCGCTTGAACACCTCCCAGTTGCGCCAGATGTTCACCAGGTCGCGCGGCAGCTCTGGCAGGCCATCGGCCGAGGGCGCCGTGCGCCAGTGATAGGGCTGGCCCGTGTCCGGGTGAATAGAAGGCGGCAGCACGTCCTGCACCAGGCCGGCGCGCAGCTCGAACACGGTCACGGGCGCCAGGGTCTTGGCCTTGGCCCGCATCTCAGCCTCCAGCGCCGAGTCGCCCGTATCCTTTGCCCGCTTGGCGGCAGCCGTGGCCAGCTTGAACTTGCTGCCATCCGGGTCGTCCGGATTCGGCCAGCTCAACGCATGCCGGCCGAAGTCGGCACCCTCGGGCAGGCGGAACATCACCCGGAACCGCGCCGGGTTGCCCACCACCGTGGGGTAATCCACCGCCAGGGCATCCACGTCCAGATCCAGCAGGTCCCGCAGCACCAGCCGCGAATACTCCACATGGTCCACGTCCAGCGAACACAGCCGGCTGGGCCCGTGGACCACGCCCATGTTGTGCCGGGGGTGCTTCTGCCAGAACGCTTCGGCCTGGTCAGCGTCGACGAAGTAGCCGCCGGGCTGGTTCCAGCCGTTGCCCTTGGGGGCTTTCTCGCCCGGATCGATGGGGACCAGGGCGAGGTTGAAGGTTTCGATGTAGCGCCGCGCCCAGGCGGCAATTGGAGCGGCGTTCCCTGCCTGTGTCATGCAGTCGCCTCCATGGCGGGCCCAGCGGACAAGGTCAGAGGCTCACGCACGGCGCACCTCCAGCAATCCCTGGCAATCCACGCAGAAACGACAACCCGGCACCGCAAGGCGCCGGGCCTGGGGAATCTCGTCCCCGCATTCATCGCATTCCCTGGCGCTCTCGCCCTGGTACCGCACCCGATTGTCGATGGACCGTTGCAGGGCCTCGGCTTGAGCGGCCTCCGCCAGCTCGATGAAACGCTCATCCATGCTGGGTACCCTCCATCGCGGCGCGGGCGCCGGCCATGATGCCGAGCACGGCGCGGATCACCTGGTGGCCGTGGTACTCCAGCTGGGCCACCTCATGGGCTTGCCACAGATTGTCCGCAGCGCCCGAGTGCAGGCTGCCGACGAACTGGCCTTCCTTCACCAGCAGATCGCCCACCGCCTTCAGCGCGGCCGGCGTGGCATTCACCGGTTCCGGGCGGTACCACACCGCCCCGGCGGGCCGCGTCAGGGCGTCCAGCAGGCGCGGGTTACGGGTGGCGGCAATGATCTCTTCCAGCTCGTCGGGCGTCGGCCAGCGGCGCTCTTCATCGAGCTTGAGCTTCTTCTGCAGGGTGTCGAGATCCATGACCAGGTCATGGGCCAGGGCGGTGATCCCGCCGTGATAGTCGCGCCCGGCACGGTACAGCGCCTGGCGGATGGAAAGGACCGGACCGGCGTCCGGCAAAAGGTCAACGCGGCTCATAACCGTAAAAGCTCCCTTTACGGTGTAGCCATCGAGCGGGCCTGGGCCTACTCTATGACCACGACCGATGCATGTGCTGTGTCGTCGTAAGCCGAAGCAAGGGGGTAAGAGACCTTGCCAGGCACCCTGCCGGCGCGGGAGGTAAGAGGCCCGCGCCGGCAATCTCTTTTTACGCAGCCGCCGGCTTCCGGCGGCTGCCAACAGGCCGAATCTCTACGGCCTGAAAAGAACCGTCCTGGCGCTTCCGAACCCGAATATCACGTTCAGATTTGAGCATTTGTGATACAGCGCCCTGCGTCACACCGAGCAGCGCCGCGATCTCGGGCTGCTTGCGCCCCTGAGCGAATTCCTTCAGGGGCATACCAATTTCTTCGTCCATAGGGGGAATCCTCAGGATGGTGACCCGTCGAAGATATTAGCCACGGGAATTTTTCGAATCAAGAATAAATTGCTTGAGCGAATTGCAAGTCAATTAGACGCGCTAATAAGATCAGGGAATGAGCGAAAATCTACCCAAGCACGTGAGCGAAGAAGCCAAGAATCTCAAGGCTATCTATCGCCAAAGAAAAAAAGATGGCCTGATCGGCAACCAAGCAGACGTCGCTGCACTCGCCGGATGGCAGTCCCAAGGAACCGTCAGCCAATACATGACCGGTCGCCTTGAACTCAATCTCGAGGCTTTGCTTAAGTTCGCCCAGGTTTTGGTCTTCGATCCCGCCGAGGTCAGCCCTCGTCTTGCAGGTTTGCTCAATGCAGCACCTCGAGTGGTTCACGAAGTCACCATGGCCGACGCAAAAGCGTCGCGCCTTCTGCCCGTAATAGGGCACGTTCAAGCCGGATCCTTCTGCGAAGCGATCGACAGCTTCCACCCAGGCGATGCCGAAGAATGGATTGAATCGTATGGCCCCGCAGGGCCCCGAGCCTTCATCCTCAGGGTAGAGGGATTCAGCATGGAGCCGGACTTCAAACCGGGAGAGAAAGTCGTCGTTGACCCCGACATGGAGTGCAAACCGGGCGACTTTGTTGTTGCCAAGAGAATCAGCGATCACGCTGTGACTCTTAAGCGTCTTCGCAAGGAGGGTGAGGCACACTATCTCTTCGCCAGCAATCCAGACTGGCCGGAAAGAGTGATCAAGCTTAGCGAGGAGTGGCACCTCTGCGGTCGCGTTCGCAGAAAGATAGTGGACTACTAGCGCCCCAGCACATACCAACGACCCGCCAAATGGCGGGTTTTTTGTGCCCAAGGAAAAAATATTCGCACGACTATTGATTTATAAAATTGGTCTCGCTAATTTTATTCGCGTACCCACCTCTTACCTCTGGAGTACGCGACGATGCAAACGACACAGCACAGTTCCACCCGTTGCCAGGTGCACCTGCACCCGGCAGCCACCAACCCCAGCCTGATCTTCGAGATCCGCCGCCAGGCGCGTGACGCGGGCCTGCCCTTTATCGGCACCCAGCAGCGCCGCAACCGCGCCCCCAGCCCCGGCCCATTCGGGGGTGATGCCGCATGAACGCCCTCAACATCGCCTGCTGGCGGGATCGCTTCCTCACCAGTGTTCGCAATGTCCGCGAGGCTTCCGACACGCTGTCGCAAACGCATGCCCTCTTCCATGCCATCGGCATGATCTCGGGGGCGCTGATGCTCGACGCCATCAGCGCGGCCGAGGGAAATCGCCTGCATGCCCTGATCGACAGCGCCAATGACTGTCGCCGCTTGGAAGACATCACGAAACCCGCCTACACCCGCCGCCTAGACCCTGCGCCCACTCAGGAGCAAACCGCATGAACCAGATCCTCATCGGCCTGCATGGCCGCGCCCGTTCCGGAAAAGACACCGTGGCCCGTTACCTGGCCCTGCACCTCGCCCTGATCAGCTACGCCTTCGCCGATCCGCTGAAGCAGGCTCTGGCCGGCATCTTCCACCTGACCCAGGCCCACCTCGAAGGCGACCTGAAGGAAGTGCCGCTGCCCGTCATCGGCAAGTCGCCCCGCGAGCTGATGCAGTTGCTCGGCACCGAGTGGGGGCGCGACCTGGTCCACCCGCAGCTCTGGCTGTTGCTGGCCGAGCAGAACCTGCACCTGCTGGCGGAGCATCACCAGGACATGCACGGCGCCGTGATCCGTGACGTGCGCTTCGAGAACGAGGCCGACTGGCTGCGCGGCAAGGGCGGGGTCATCGTCCACATCCTGCGGCCCGACGCCCAGCAGGTGGCCGCTCACACGTCCGAGCAGGGGCTCACGGTAGGCCCGAACGACCTGGTTATCCACAACGACGGCACCCTCGCCGAGCTCTACGACAAGCTCGATGCCCTGATCGCTCGACTGCACCACAACGCAGTCCAGCGGGCAGCCTGAGGCCACGGCCATGAACCGGACCATCCGTGAGGCCGCCCAGGTGCTGGGAGTGCGCGAGCGCGAACTGCGCGCCCACCTGCGCGACACCAAGGTGCTCAACCGTGACGGCAGCCTGGCCGCCAAGCACGTCGGCGGCGGCAACCTGTTCATGGACCCGCGCTCTCGCTGGGTCGAGGCCACCAAACGCTACCAGCACTACGCCGTGCTGATGGTCACCGAGGCGGGTATCGCCTGGTTGGCCCAGCGGCTCGGCGTCGGGATCACCGTCACCAAGGACAAGGACGCAGCGGCATGAGCCAGCACCGACCAACTGCCGTCGACCACGCCGTGGGCGTGCTCAAGCTCGTCGGCCTGCACATCGACCACCCCACCGTTATCGACCAGAAGCTGGTGCGGGACGCCAGCGCGGAGGCCATCGAGCGCCTGCAGCAGCAGATCGCCCCGGCCGCCCACCACCTGGCCCTGCTCTACGCCCGGCTGATCGAGCGCACCCCGCAGGGCTACCGGCCCTACGTGACGCTCACCCAGGACCCACAGCGCCCCTACGGCGCGGTGATCACCGACACCAACGACAACGTAGTCGCCCGCCAGCTGGGCAAGAGTGTCGACAGTCTCGTCGAGCTTCTCGCAGCCCAGCTCCCACGGAAGGGGCGCGGGGAGGTCCATGGATGAGCAGCACCCTGGAGCAACTGATGGCTCAGTGGAAGGCCAGCAGCCTGACCCTTGACCAGGTCAGGGAGCACTACTTCCCGCACATCAAGACCGAGAAACGCATGCGTGCCCTTATCCGTGAAGGGAAGGTGGACCTGGTGACCTACAAGCACACCGAATCCCGCCTGGCCTGCCACTGGGTGCGCCTGAAGGACCTGGCCGCCTTCCTCGACAAGCAGTCCGAGAAGGCGGCATAGCCGGCGCCCACCCGGGCGCCTCTCTTACGTTCCACAACCATGAGGCACAGCACATGAAAGCCACCGATACCGCCGATTTCATCAACTCGCTCAATGCCGGCGTGTTCTCCCAGCAGGTCGGCAAGGCCCTCTCCGACGTCGCCGCCGGCGTCGTGGAGTTCGGCAAGCAAGGCCAGGTGACCCTGACCTTCAAGCTCAAGCAGATCGCGCAGAGCCAGCAGGTTGCCGTCACCCACACCCTGGACTTCGTCCAGCCCACCAAGCGCGGCAAGAAGCGCGAGGACACCACACTGGACACGCCCCTCTACGTCACGGCGGAGGGACTCCAGCTGTTCCTGACCAACCCCACCGCGCAGCTCTTCAACGAGAAGGACGCGCCGGTCCACGCCCGCACCTGATCCCGGCAACACCCACCACTTACGAAAGAAGGAACTGAACCATGCTGCAAAAAGACACCCTGCAACTGATCCTCGCCAACGCCCTCGCCGCCGCCAGCCAGCAGATCAACATCGTCGGCGGCGCCCAGTTGGCCGTGCTGCCCGAGTCGGTGAAGCTGAGCAACCTGGAGCCCTACCAGGCCGGCCGCAATCGCTTCCGCGGCGCCCTTGCCACGCACTCCATCACGGACTTCTCCAAGTACGTGGCGGGCCACACCACCGACAACCAGACCCCGGCCGGTTTCGTGGACCAGGACCAGATGAGCGCCACCATCATCTTCAACCTGGGCACCGACGCCGCACCGGGCCACGGTGACGACTCCGCCACCCTGACGCTGAAGCAGACCGCCGCCTACACCGCGCTGCAGGCGATCCTCGGTCGCGGGCTGTCTCAGCAGGCCCTGGCGGAGTGGCTGGAAGACTGGATGCCGCACCTGGTGGCCAGCGCTGGCGAGGACTCCATCGGCATGCCAGCGGCGATCAATGCCGTGCGCCGGATGACCATCAAGGCTGCCAGCACCCGCGACAGCGTGGTGGGCGACTTCTCCGCCAGCCGCAGCGCCATGGACGAGATCGAGGCGCGCAGACTGGAAACCATGCCCAGCACCTTCGTATTCAGCACCGCACCTTACGAGGGCCTCAGCGTCGCCAGCATCACCCTGCGCCTGTCGGTCATCACCGGCCGTGACGAACCGCTGCTGAAGCTGCGCTGGGTAGGCGAGGAATCCCAGCGTGAGGAGTTCGCCAAGGAATTCAAGGACGTGCTCGAGCAGCAGGTAGGCGGCCTGGTACCGCTGACCATCGGCACCTTCAACCTCGGCAAGTAAGCCACCGTTCAAGCCCCGGCCGCCGGACTCTTACGCCTTTCCCGGCGCCGGGCACCTACGAGGACACAGCACATGCAAGAAGCAACCATCATCAAGCTACTGGCCGGCGCCCTGGTGATCACCCTGGTCATCTGGCCCCTGATCGCCACCCGCCTCGCCGCCACGGCGCGCGCCAACGGCTTCGACGACGGCCACACCATTGCGCGCAACGCCGCCCAGCAGCGGATCGACCTGCTCAACGTCGACCTGGCAACCCTTGCCGAGAAGCGCGCCGCCGAGCGGTATGCCCACGTCCACGAGCGTGACCGCATCGCCCAGGAGCTGCGTGACCAGTACGGCGCCGAACGCGACCGCCTGATCGAGGACGCCGACCGGCGCATCGCCACCTACGCCCGCCGCGCCAATCCCTTCACCGAGCAGGACCTGGCCACCCTGGCAGACACCAACAAGTGCCTGACCCTGGCATGCAACACCTACGCCGGCCTCCAGGCCTGGGACGCCCACACCGCAGCCGCCACCCAGCAGACCGCCATCAGGGCGATGCACGAGCGGCTGAAACAGGCGCTGGCGGAGCAAGGCACGTCGCCGGTTGAGGCCAGCCCGCCCGCTTTGGTGAAAAGCTACCTGGTACATGGCCCCATGGCTTGCGGCAAAACCCGTAATGCCCGCGCCATTGCCGACACCCTGGGCCTGACCGAGATCCTCGATGACTGGCAGCCGGGCATGCCGGTACCGGCCTTCAACACCCTGGTTCTGACCAACAGCGATGGCCCGTTCCCCCCCTTCAAGCGCCGCATTCTCAGCTTCGACGAGGCCATGCAGCGTGTAGAAGCCCAGCGCATGGAGGTTGCCGCATGATCAACGCCACTCACTACGTCGTCGACCTCGAAACCATGGGCAAGGGCCCGAAGGCCGCCATTGTCTCCATCGGCTGCGTTCGCGTTGAGCATGGCCAGATCGCGGGCAGCTACTACGAGCGCGTCGAGCTGGACTACTCCATGGCCATCGGTGGCGAGGTCGATGCTTCCACCGTGCAATGGTGGCTGCAGCAGAGCGCAGAGGCCCGAGCGGAAATCGATGGCAGCCAGCCCGGCACCATCTACTTAGCAACTGCCCTTCACAGCCTTGCTCAGTTCATGGGCGAAGGCCAGGCCAGCCCGGACCATATCCTGGTCTGGGGCAACGGCAGCAGCTTCGACAACGTGATCCTGCGCGGCGCCTTCGAACGATGCTGGAACTCAGCGCCCTGGAAGTTCTGGAACGACCGCGACCTGCGCACCTTGCTGGCCATCTTCCCCGAGGCCAAGAAGGCAGTAGAGTTCGAGGGTATCAAGCACCATGCCCTGCATGACGCCCTCCACGAGGCCCACCAACTGTGCCACGCCCTGGCCCTGATGAAGGCCGCCCAGGCCGGAGGTGCTGCATGAGCTGGATACTCACCCGCAGCGGCCGCAAGTTCGATCTCGCCCGCCCCAACGCCGACATGGTGGACACCACCGATATCGCCCACAGCCTGAGCATGCAGTGTCGCTTCAACGGTCACACCAGCAGCTTCTACAGCGTGGCCCAGCACTGTTACCTGGTGGCCGACCTCGTGCCGGCCGAATACCAGCTCGCCGACCTGCTCCATGACGCCACCGAGGCCTACGTGGGTGACCTGGTGCGCCCGCTCAAGGAAGGCATGCGCGACTTTGCCAACAGCCACGGCGACGAGTGCCTGTACGACCTCACCGAGCGCCGGGTCTGGATCGCCATCTGCCAACGCTTTGACCTTGATCCGATCCTGCCGGAGTGCGTGAAGCACGCCGACCTGATCGCCCTGGCCACCGAGAAACGGGACCTGATGCCCTACCACCCGGAGCCCTGGCCCTGCCTCAACGGCATCGAGCCCTATGCAGCCTTCATCGACCCCTGGCAGCCGAGCTACGCGGCGATCCACTACCACCACCGTCTGCTGCAACTGCTGGCGACGACACATCGTGGGAGGGCTGTGGCATGAAGATGGCTAAACCTTCCGCTCGCGACATTAAGGCTGCCGAAGAACTGATGCAGGTTTTGCAGCTGATTGACGCCCGCTTCGGCGGGCCATGGGCCAACCCCGACGCTGGGGAAAGCCTCAGCCAGCTGCTGGAGGATGGCGAAGAGTCCTTCGACTGCGACAACGAGACCCACCTGCAGACCCTCTACAACAACCTGGCCCACCTGCTCCGTACCGCCCCGAATTTCTACGGTCGCGTAATCAGCGGGATGTGCCACGTGATCATGTACGAGAAGAACGAGATTCTCGACCCCACGTCAGACACCATCGACCTCCACCCACGCTTCGCCCAGCTCGCACTGGACGCCAACCGCTACCGCTGGCTGCGTGCCCGCGACCTGGACACCATCACTGGCGGCGGCGTGTTTGCCGGCGCCACGCCAGAGAACGTAGTGCTCAACGGAGAACACCTAGACGCGGCTATTGACGCAGCCCTGGCGACGCAACCGAAGGGCGAGGTGGCAGCATGAGCACCGTCTACGATCCGATGCGCGAAACCATCACCCTTCACGGTCTGGGCTTCATCCAGGTTCAGCTCCAGGGTGACCAGCGCCTTCACGTCTGGCACCCCGACCTACCTCGCCGCAGTTGCTTTGAGCACTCGGCCATCCACAACCACCGATTCGACTTCGAGTCCCGCGTGCTGGTTGGGCAGCAGATCAACATCAACTACATCCCCGCACAGCCGATGCCTAACCTCGGCCTGGCGGCTACTCACACGCTCTACCTGCATGAGGGTCCCCGCACAGCTCGAGGCGGGCGCCCCTGGGTGCCCGCTGGCGAGGCACGCATGGCCGAAAGCAGCCGAGACATCATCTTTGCCGGGGCCACTTACACCATGCGCGCATACAACTTCCACCGCACAGAGCCAGGCGGTGACGGCAGGGTCGCCACCCTCATGAAAAAGTCGTGGGAGGGCCAGGCCGGGGCCACCTCCAGTTGCCTGATCGGCGTGGAACCGGACACCGACTTCGACCGTTTCCAGCTCCCACCCTCGATCCTGTGGCAATACGTGCTGGAAGTTCTCGGAGGCCCCTGCGGCACCATCATCGGTACCGGCAGCGAAACCAAGTCGATTTCTCTGCTCGATGCATGGGAAGCACTTGGACATGACCTTGGGTGCAATCCAGAAACGGACGAGGTACTGGCATCGGTGCGGTATGCCGCCACGCTAGCAAGCAATGACGCTGCTGTCGCAGCAATCACCTATGTGCTGGCGAACCCCTGCGAGGAGCCCCTGGAGTTTCTGCGCTGCTGGAACGAAGGCAACTTCGACGCCCTGCGCAAAGAGTGGGAGAACGTCCCAGATGAGGTGTTCATCGGCGCCGATCCTCTGTTCAAGCCCAGCAAGGAGAGCCAGGTATGAACAACCTCTACCGCATCCATCCCCAGTCCAGCTTCAATTTCGGTGGCCTGGTCATCGACAACTTCGCTGGCGGCGGCGGCGCCTCAACCGGGATCGAAATGGCCCTCGGACGCCCTGTGGATATCGCCATCAACCACGACCCCGAAGCCATCGCCATGCATGAGGTCAACCACCCCCACACCAAGCACTATTGCGAATCGGTGTGGGAGGTCGACCCGCGCACCATCACCGGCGGCAAGCCCGTCGAGCTGGCCTGGTTCAGCCCCGACTGCAAGCACTTCAGCAAGGCCAAGGGCGGCAAGCCGGTGAAGAAGGAGATCCGGGGCCTCGCCTGGGTGGCCATCCGCTACGCCGCCACGGTGAAACCGCGCGTGATCATGCTGGAGAACGTCGAGGAGTTCATCACCTGGGGCCCACTGGCCGATGGCCGCCCCTGCCCGAAGAACAAGGGCCGGACCTTCAACAGCTTCGTCAACGCCCTGCGCCGCCACGGCTACCAGGTGGAGTGGCGCGAGCTGCGGGGCAACGCCTACGGCGCGGCAACCATCCGCAAGCGACTGTTCCTCATCGCCCGCTGTGACGGCAGGCCCATCGCCTGGCCAGAGCCCACCCATGCGCCGGCCGACAGCCCAGAGGTGAAGGCAAAGCGCGCCCTGCCGCAGCGCCTGGCCGCCGATATCATCGACTGGTCGATCCCCTGCCCGTCCATCTTCCTCACCCGCGAGGAGGGGAAGGCGGCAGGTGTGCGCCGGCCGCTGGCCGAGGCCACCATGCGCCGCATCGCGCGGGGCATCCAGCGCTTCGTGCTGGACGCCGAGCAGCCCTTCCTGGTGAAGGTGAACCACGGCTACGACTATTTCCGCGGGCAATCCCTAGAGGAGCCCCTGCAGACCATGACCAGCAAGCTGGGCACTGGTCTGGTGGTGCCGAAGCTGGCCCCCTTCATCACCGAGCACGCCAACGGCACGACCCAGCGCAACATGCCGATCGATGCCCCCCTGCGCACCATCTGTGCCGAGGTCAAGGGCGGTCACTTCGCCCTGGTAGCACCGACGCTGGTCCAGCTCGGCTATGGCGAGCGCGAAGGCCAAGCGCCCCGGGTGCCCGGTCTGGACAAACCACTGGGCACCGTGGTGGCCGGCGGCGGCAAGCACGGCCTGGTCGCTGCTTTCCTCGCCAAGCACTTCGGCGGCAACTACACCGGGCCGGGCGCCGATCTAGCCACCGCGCTCCACACCATCACCCCCCAGGACCATCACGCCTTGGTGACCGCCCACATCCAGCGAGACTTCACCGGCAGCACCGGCCACGCGGCAGACGAACCCCTGGCCACCGTCACCGCCGGCGGCAGCGGCAAGGCCGCACTGGTGGCTAGCAGCCTGGTGAAACTGCGCGGTACCAGCCGCCATGGCCAGCCCCTGGACGAGCCGCTGCACACCGTCAGCGCCCAGGGCAACCACCACGCCGAGGTGCGCGCGTTCCTGCTCAAGTACTACGAGCACGGCAATGGACAGGCCTTGAACGAACCCCTGCACACCATCACCACGAAAGACCGCATTGGCCTGGTTATGGTCAAGGGCGAGCCCTACCAGATCGTGGACATCGGCATGCGCATGCTGGAACCCCACGAGCTCTACGCGGCCCAGGGCTTCCCGGCCAACTACATCCACAACCGCACTGCCACCAAGCCCGAACTGAGCAAGGCCGCCCAGGTCCGCATGTGCGGCAACAGCGTCTGCCCGCCAGTGGCCGCCGCCCTGGTGCGCGCGAACCTGGTAGAGCAGCAGCAGAGCGAGGAGGCGGCATGAGCGAGAGGTACCAGCTTCACCTGGGCGACTGCCTCGTGGTTATGCGCAGCATGGACGACAACAGCGTGGACAGCATCGTCACCGACCCGCCCTACGGCCTGAGCTTCATGGGCAAGCGCTGGGACTGCGACGTGCCAGCGATCGAGGTGTGGGCCGAGTGTCTGCGCGTGCTTAAGCCGGGCGGTCACTTACTGGCGTTCGCCGGTACCCGCACCCAGCACCGCATGGCCGTTCGCATCGAAGACGCCGGCTTCGAGATCCGCGACCTGATCGCCTGGGTGTACGGCTCGGGCTTTCCGAAGTCGCGAAACCTGGATGGCGACTGGCAGGGCTGGGGAACGGCGCTCAAGCCGGCCATGGAGCCAATCACCATCGCCCGAAAGCCGCTGGCCGGGACGGTTGCCGCGAACGTGCTGGCCCACGGTACCGGCGCGCTGAACATTGACGGTTGCCGTATACCGGCAGAGGCCATGCAGCCGAACACTGGCGCAGGAGGCCTACCCCGGCGCCGGCCAGAGGAGCAGCGCGGCGCCGGGGTCGTAGCTCAGCCGCACCCGAGCGGCCGGTGGCCAGCCAACCTGATCCATGACGGCAGCGCCGAGGTGGTGGAAGCATTCCCCGATGAGACCGGCGCCAGTGCACCGGTGAAAGGGACCGAGCCGACCGCCAACGGCTTCAGCGGTGCCGTGAAGTACAGCGGGATGCTCGATCGAGTGCCCGGTGCCTTCCACGGCGACTCGGGCAGCGCGGCTCGCTTCTTCTACTGCCCCAAGACCAGCCGCCTGGATCGCAACGAGGGCTGCGAGGACATGGAGCGCAAGCCCCTGCACTGGTCCAGCGGCGACCAGAACCCCGGGAGCTTCCAGTCAGCGGGTACCGACAAAAGCAGCCAGAACCACCACCCCACGGTGAAGCCCACCGACCTGATGGCCTACTTGTGCCGCCTGGTCACACCGCCCGGCGGAACGGTGCTGGACCCGTTCATGGGCAGCGGCAGCACAGGCAAGGCGGCCATGCGCGAGGGATTCCGGTTCATCGGCTGCGAGCTGTCGCCGGAGTACTTCGCGATCGCGCAGGCGCGCATCGGTCATGAACTCGATCGAGCGAACGCGGCGATCGAGGAAGCAGCTGCTCGAGCAGCACAACTCGATATCTTCGCCATAACACCGCAGGAGGATGCCGCATGAGCAAGCGCAAACCCTACAACCACCGCGCCAGGGTTCACGCCTACTTCAAGGCCATGCTCCGCATCAACCATGTGGCGGTGGTCGATGCAGAGGCTAGCGACGTCCAAACGCTGATCAACTGGAAGAACGCAGCCCTGATCACCTCGAAGGCCCGCCCCACCATCGTCGACGCGGTGTGCGACATCCCACACCAGTGGTGCATCTACCTGGCCGCGCTCTGCCGTGACCAGGCCGGTACGCGCTACATGAAGTCCATTGAGGTGGCGCCCCAGGGCGCCTACCTCGCCAAGGACCTCGAGCAGGTCATCGAGACCTACAGCGTTGAGTTGAAAGATGGCTGCAACCCGCAACACCTGCAGGGCATGGCCTGGATCGCGATCCCGGACACCGTTTCCCTGGAAGAGCCCCAGGCCGCCCGCGTCTTCGATGCCGTCGGCGCCTGGCCAACAAAGGAGGCAGCATGAACAACAAGCCACTCGACCGCCTCATCAAGATCGAGGAGGTCATGCTGCAGATCGGCATGGGCCGGACGAAGCTCTACGACATGATCCAGCTCGAAGAATTTCCAGCACCTGTGAAGCTGGGGCGCTACTCGCGATGGTCACAGCTGGAGGTTCAGGACTGGATCGAACAGCAAAAAGGAAAAAGGGCGGCTTGAGCCGCCCTTACTCATTGACCGCCGACAAGCAGAAGTCCTGCCACCAACGCATCATTTCCACCCGCTCGGGCAGGTACTGGGCATGGTTATAGGCGGCCTTGGTTTGGTTGCCCTCTGCATGAGCCAGTTGGATCTCAATCACTTCCCCGCGGAATAGGCCCGATTCGTAGAGATGTGTTGAAGCCGTGGCCCGGAAATCATGGCAGGTAAACCCCTTCATACCGAGTCGCTCAAGCGCCCGATTGAAGGTCGAGCCATCCACCGGTTTGTCGGGGTGCCGCAGTCCGGGGAACATCAGGCCGCGCCCGCCAGTGATGGAGTGCAACTCCTTCAGCAGTTCGACCGCCCGCGGCGGAAGCGGTACCAGGTGGCGCCGCCGCTTCTTCATGAACTCCGCCGGGATATCCCAGAGCGCTGCCTCGAGATCCACGTCCTCCCACCGCCCACGTCGGATCTCCACTGTCCGTAGAAACAGCAGCTGCATCAATTCCAAGGCGATGGTGTTGGTCCGAAAGCCGCCATAGGTCTTCAGCTGCTCTCGGAAGTGGGCCATGTCCGCTACCGACATCGGTCGACTGTGCTCAATGGGCTTCCGCACGAATGCACCATACAACGCAGATGCCGGATCAGCGTCGGCCCGCAGCGTACGAACGGCAAAGCGGAACATCTGCGAAAGCCAGTTACACAGGGATATGGCGTAGTAGGTCGCACCACGCTTCTCCATCCGCCGCAAGCACTCAAGCAGGTGGGCCGCCGTCACGTCACGCACCGGCATCTTGCCCACATAGGGGAATAGGTTCTTGGCGAACGCCCGGGTCAGTTGGTTACGGTATCCATCGCTGATTCCTACCTTGCCGTTGATCCACTCCAAGGCGACCACTTTAAAGGAGGACTGATTCTCCAGGGACTGCCGCGCCCGATCAGTGCGCCGCACATGCGCCGGGTGTCGGCCTTGCTTGACCAAGGCCCGAGCCTTGTCTCGCTCAGCCCTTGCCTCAGCCAGGCCCATCTCAGGATACTCGCCCAAGGCAAAGACGTTTTCCTTTCCGTCGATCTTGTACCGGTACCGCCAGTACTTGCCGCCGGTCGGCCGGATTTCTACGAACAGCCCGCGCTCGTCTGTGAGCTTACGAGGCTTGTCGCCCGGCTTCGCCTGCCGGACCTGGACATCTGTGAGTGGCATAGGTGGGTATCGCCTAGTGGGTAAAAATACCCCGCTTTAATACCCGCTTTTTTGTTGGCTGGAACAGCACGCCACGGAACACCCACGAACACCAACGCCATGCAGCCCGCAGCCTGCGCGGGTGAAAAGAATGCAAAAAAACGGCCGAGAACGGCCTGCGCAGTCAATGTGGATGATCTTTCGTTGCGGCATGGCGGTCGGCGATGCGTAAGGTTCACGAATGATATCGCGTCCGGCTGCCTAGGCTCCCGTCGGAACACGCGCCCCATCAGAATCGCTAAATATTTGAGGAAAAAAGATTTTTCCCCACAAACCGTTTGACAGTTCCCATCAGAACTGTAGAATTGCCGGCGCGGGATGGAGCAGTCTGGTAGCTCGTCGGGCTCATAACCCGAAGGTCGTTGGTTCAAATCCAGCTCCCGCAACCAAATTCGAGCAAAGGCCACTCTTCGGAGTGGCCTTTTTCGTTTGGGCTGAAAGTAACCATTTGATTTAAATGGAAGAAATCGTTTGACAGCCCCCTCCAGAACTGTAGAATTGCCGGCGCGGGATGGAGCAGTCTGGTAGCTCGTCGGGCTCATAACCCGAAGGTCGTTGGTTCAAATCCAGCTCCCGCAACCAGATTCGAGCAAAGGCCACTCTTCGGAGTGGCCTTTTTCGTTTCCGTCCTTTTCCCCCTCCCCCGCCCGTCCAGGCGCTCCGTCGGCACGCCGTTCGCGACAGCCTCCACTTCTATACTTCTAGCGCGCCCATCCATCTATTGGAGGTCGGCCATGCCTGCGTCCTGCGTGCCCAGCGAAGAAGTCGAATACCTGAACCGCGCCCTGCGGACCCTGAGCGGCTGCAATCGCGCCCTGCTGCGCGCCGAGGACGAGGCCTTCCTGTTCCAGGAGATCTGCCGCGTGGTGGTGGAGGAAGGCGGCTACCGCATGGCCTGGGTTGGTCGCGCCGAGCAGGACGAAGCGCAGACGGTGACCCCCATGGCCCATGTCGGCCTCGACCAGGACTACGTGAATTCCCTGCAGATGACCTGGGCCGACCGGGAGCGCGGGCGCGGCCCCACCGGCACCGCCATCCGCACCGGCACCCCCACGCTCAGCCGCAATATCCTCACCGATCCCAAGGTCGGCCCCTGGCGGGAGAACGCCATCACCCACGGCATCGCCTCGGTCCTGTCGCTGCCCCTGCGGGTGGACGGCCGCGTCTTCGGTGCCCTGGCCATCTGCGCCAAGGAGCCGGATGCCTTTGGCGAACGGGAGCTGGCGCTGCTCAGCGAGGCCGCCGACGACCTGGCCTTCGGCCTCCAGGCGCTGCGTGGCAAGGCCCAGCGACGCCAGGCGGAACGGCAGGTGGAAACGCTGAATCGCGCCCTGGCTACCCGGGTGGCGGTGAACCACGCGGTGATCCACGCCACCGATGAAACGCCGCTGCTGGCGGAAATCTGCAGGGTGCTGGTGGAGGAATGCGGTTACCGCCAGGCCTGGGTGGACTATCGCCAGTCTGACCCGACCCGCCCCTACCGGATGATGGCCTGCGATGCCGCCGACGGCATCTGCCAGGGCTGGGGTTCGGGGCGGCATGACGCCAGCTTCCACGGTCGGCTGGAACAGAACCTCGAGGCCGGACAACCCCTGGTGATGCGGGACCTGCTCAACACTCCCACTGCGGCCTTGCACCAGGAAGCCCGGGAGCTTGGCTTCGCCGCCGCCCTGGTCCTGCCCCTCAAGGTGGACGACGACCTGATCGGCATGCTGGTGATCATGGCCGAACACGCCGACGCCTTCGACGATCCGGAAGTGGAGCTGTTGCTGGCCATGGCCAACGACCTGGCGTTCGGCATCGCCGCCCTGCGTACCCGTGCCCGGGCAGTGGAAGCCGAAACCACCATCCGCCGCATGGCCTTCGAAGACACCCTCACCGGCCTCCCCAACCGCTTGCGCTTGCGGGAACTGCTGGACGACGCCATCAGCGTCGCCCGACAGGACCGTCGCCCCTTCGGCCTGCTGCACCTGGAGATCGCCCGTAACCAGGAAATCAACGAAACCCTCGGCTACCGGGAAGGCGATCGCCTGCAGGTGGAGATCGCCACGCGCCTGACGCAAGTGGTGGGCCCCGAGCGTACGGTGGCACGAATGGGGGAATGCGAATTCGCGGTACTCATGCCCAACGGCGGCGCCGAGCAGGCCTCGCAGTTGGCGAGACAGATCCTCACGGCCCTCTACGATCCGGTGGAACTTTCCGGCCTCTTCCTGGAAGCCCGCGCCAGCATCGGCATCGCGCTCTATCCCGGCCATGGCACGGCTCCGGAATCGCTGATTCGTCGCTCCGGCAGCGCCATGGAGCAGGCGAAACGAGCCAATGCGGGCTTCGCGCTGTTCCAGGGCGGGCTCGACCAGGAATGCGCCCAGCACCTGACGCTGATGGGCGACCTGCGCCGGGCCATCGACCGCAACGAACTGCTGCTCTACTACCAGCCCAAGGTGGAGATCGCCAGCAACCGCGTGTGCGGCACCGAGGCCCTGGTGCGCTGGCGCCACCCGCAGCACGGCATGCTGCCGCCGGACGAGTTCGTGCGCCTGGCGGAGAACACCGGCCTGATCACCCCGCTGACCCTCTGGGTCCTGGATACCGCCCTGGGCCAGCGCTACGCCTGGCACGAAGAGGGCGACGAGCGCCCCATCTCGGTCAACCTGTCGGCCCACGACCTGCGGGATCCGCGCCTGCTGGAACGTATCCAGGGCTCCTTCGCGACCTGGGGGGCCAAGCCCCACTGGATCGAGTTCGAACTCACCGAAAGCGCCCTGATGGAGGACCCGGTAGCCTCCATGCAAACCCTCAGCGCCCTCAAGGAACTGGATGCGCACCTGACCATCGATGACTTCGGCACGGGTTACTCATCCCTGGCCTATCTGCAGAAACTGCCGGTGGACTCCCTGAAGATCGACCAGTCGTTCGTCACCCGCATGACCAGCAACGACGGCTCGGCGAAGATCGTCCGCTCCATCATCGAACTGGCCCACAACCTGGACCTGACCGTGGTGGCCGAAGGCGTGGAGGACCAGCTCACCCTCAACCAGCTTGGCCAGTTCGGCTGCGATATCGTCCAGGGCTATCGCATCAGCCAGCCGATTCCCGCCGAGCAGTTCCGCGACTGGGAGGTCCGCTCCACCTGGCACTGAGCGCGGCATTTCGCCGCCCCCGCCCAGCCCGTCCCGCGTCGCAGCCGTTAAGGCCACGCCTCGCCTAGACTTGCCCTGACCGGACACGATCCGGCCCCCGGCGTGCCGGGAAGAAAATTTCGAACCGACCCTTGGAACCGGCCCGGTCCGCCCACACAGAGTGGCGCACATTGCTCAGAGGTGCTCGATGCGCGCCAATACTCCGCAGACGGATAGCGTGGAACTCCCCGCCGATAACGCCCTCAACGAAGAGTCCGCCCCCCTACGCTGGATCGATCACCTGACGGCCTACCGGCAATGGATAGTGATCGCCTTCACGTTGCTGGTGTTCATCCTCGGCCTGCTGGCCTGCTGGCATCTGCTGCGGGAACTGGACCCGGACGCCCTGCGCGCCGCCGTCCGCGAGGTGCCCACCAGCAGCCTGCTGCTGGCCTTGGCGGCGACCGCCACCAGCTTCACCGCCTACGTGGGTTATGAGTGGTCGGGCTGCCGCTTCGCCGGGGTGCGCCTGCCCCTGTCGCGCATGGCCCTGGGCAGCTTCTGCGCGGCCGGCATCGGCAACGCCGTGGGCCTTTCGATGCTGACCGGCGGCTCGGTGCGCTTCCGCCTTTATGGCCGCGACAACCTGGGAGCAGGCGATATCACCCGGATCACCCTGTTCGCCAGCCTGGCACTGGGCTCCGCGCTGCCACCACTGGCCGCAGTCGCCGCCCTCAGCGCGCCCAAGGCGGCTTCCCTGGCCCTGCGCCTGCCCGAAGGCATGGTCACCACCCTCGCCCTCGCGGTGCTCGCCGCAACCCTTGGGCTGGTGGCCTGGATCGCCCGGAACCGCGCACCGCAGGCGCCGGCTCCCGACTGCATCGACCTGCGCCTGGGCAATCGCGGTGTTCGCCTGCCGGGTCTGCGCCTGGCGGGCCTGCAACTGCTGATCACCGTGATCGACGTCTGTGCGGCCGCCTGCGTGCTCTACGCGCTCCTGCCGGAGGCGCCACCGCTCGGTGCCTTCCTGCTGGTCTACATGCTCGCCCTGGCCGCCGGGGTGTTGAGCCACGTACCCGGTGGCGTCGGGGTCTTCGAGGCCGTGCTGCTGGCGGCCTTCGCCGGCCAGTTGGGCGCCGCGCCACTCGCCGCGGCGCTGCTGCTGTATCGCCTGATCTATGTCGGGCTGCCCCTGGCAATGGCCTGCCTGTTGCTGCTGGGCAATGAAGCGCAACGCCTGTTCCCGGCCGGACGCCAGGCCCTGCGGGCGGCGTCCGGCCTGGCCGCGCCAATCCTTTCTCTGCTGGTGTTCCTGGCGGGCGTGGTACTGCTGCTCTCCGGGGTAACGCCAGCGACGGACAACCGCCTGGAACACCTGAGCTTCCTGATTCCCCACCGGCTGATCGATGCCTCGCATCTGGCCGCCAGCCTGGTCGGCGTACTCTGCCTGCTGCTGGCCCACGGCCTCCGTCATCGCCTGTCCGCAGCCTGGGCACTGACCCTGGTGCTGCTGCTGACCGGTGCCGGGCTGTCCCTGCTCAAGGGGTTCGACTGGGAAGAGGCCAGCCTCCTGACCCTGACCGCCATCCTGCTGGCGATCTTCCGCGACGCCTTCTACCGCCCGAGCCGGCTCCTGGAGGTGCCCTTCTCGCCGCTGAACCTGGCGGCCAGCGCCTGCGTGCTGCTGGCCTCGGTCTGGCTGATGTTCTTCGCTTTCCAGGATGTCCCCTACAGTCATGAGCTCTGGTGGCAGTTCGCCGTGGACGCGGATGCGCCTCGGGCGCTGCGCGCCTCGCTGTCCAGCGGGCTGCTGCTGGCGGGGATCGCCCTGGCCTGGCTGCTGCGGCCGGTACCGCCCACCATCCACGAGCCCACGGACGCGGAACTGGAACAGGCGGGGGCTATCGTTCGCCGCTCCGACCAGCCCGATGGCGGCCTGGTGCTGACCGGCGACAAGGCCCTGCTGTTCCACCCCCAGGGCGATGCCTTCCTCATGTACGCCCGCCGGGGCCGCAGTCTGGTGGCCTTGTTCGACCCCATAGGCCCGACCAGTCGTCGCGCCGAGCTCATCTGGCAGTTCCGCGACCTCTGCGACCACCACCATGCACGGCCGGTGTTCTACCAGGTGCGGGCGGAAAACCTGCCCTATTACATGGACATCGGTCTCACGGCCCTGAAGCTGGGCGAAGAAGCCCGGGTGGACCTGCCCCGGTTCGACCTGGACGCCAGGAGCATGGCCATGAAGGACCTGCACTACACCTGGAGCCGCGGCCAGCGCGACGGCCTGAGCCTGCAGATCCACGAGGTCGGCAGCGCGCCCATGGACGCGCTGCGCGCCATCTCCGACGCCTGGATGCAAGGCAGGCAGGCGCGGGAAAAGGGCTTCTCCCTGGGCCGATTCGACCCGGACTACCTGAAGCACTTCCGCATCGCGACCCTCCAGTTCGAGGGCCGGCCAGTCGCCTTCGCCAACCTGCTGGAAACCGAGGGCAACAGCCTGGCCACCATCGACCTGATGCGCGTCCACCCCGAAGCGCCCAAGCCGACCATGGAGTTCCTCATGCTCAGCCTGCTGCTGCACTACAAGTCCCTTGGATACCTGTGTTTCAGCCTGGGCATGGTCCCCCTGGCCGGCCTGCAGCCGAGGCGTGGCGCGCCACTGACCCAGCGCCTGGGCGCCCTGGTGTTCCGCCGAGGCGAGCAGTTCTACAACTTCCAGGGACTGCGCCGTTTCAAGGAGAAATTCCAACCCGACTGGGAGCCGCGCTACATGGCGGTGCCCGCCGGGCTCGATCCGCTGGTGGCGCTGGCGGATACCGCCGCGCTCATCGCCGGCGGCTTCACCGGACTGGTCAAGCGCTGAGGTGAATATGCTCGGAGGTCACTGGCGACGCCTGTCGCTGATAGGGGTCCACGCCCTGGCTGCCGTCCTGCTGGCCTGAAGTCGCGCAGCAGAGTCTGCAACTGGCGGCTGCGAAGCGAACCCCATCGACGCCCAGCCGGACTCAGCCATGACCTGCAAAGTCTCACCCCGTTGCCGGGCTCAAGCACAAGTTCACGCACTACGAACGCGGATGTTCACTCGAGTCGAATTGATCCAGGTTCAGATTCGCTTAAGGGATCGACTCTATCCTGCCCCCGGCTTCGCAAATGAGTAACCAGAAAGAGGAACCCTGATGAGTCTCAACACTTCGCCATCCCGCTATGGAAAGCTTTCGATATCGCTGCACTGGCTGATGCTGGTGCTGATCGCGGCGGTCTACGCCTGCATCGAACTCAAGGGCAACTTCCCCAAGGGCAGCGAGACCCGCGAACTCCTCAAGCAATGGCACTTCATGCTGGGGCTCGCGGTCTTCGTCCTGGTCTGGCTGCGCATCGCCGGGCGCTTCTTCTCCCCCACGCCGGCAATCCGCCCCAACCCGCCGGGTTGGCAGCACGCACTGTCCAGGCTGATGCACCTGGCCTTGTACGCCCTGATGATCGGCGCTCCCCTGGCCGGCTGGCTGATCCTCAGCGCCGCCGGCAAGCCGATTCCCTTCTTCGGCCTGGAACTGCCCGCGCTGATCGGCCCGAACAAGGAACTGGCGGGGCAGATCAAGGAACTCCATGAACTGGCAGGCACCGCCGGCTATTGGCTCATCGGCCTCCACGCCGTGGCCGCGCTGTTCCACCACTACGTGTCCCGGGACAACACCCTGGAGCGGATGCTACCCGGACGCAACTGACCCCGCCGCCCCTCTCCCGCAGAGGGGCGCAGGACGCACAACGGACCCTTGGCCGAAGGCGCTCGGCCCCGCGAGTGGAAGACCGGCGGCAGCACGCCGCCGGTGTCGCCCCGGATGCCCCACCGGCCGGCAGTATGCGTCCTTGCTGTTCGGTCCAGGTCAATCGAACTCGTCAAACAAAGACGTCAGATGAGGCTGGAAATGACGGACGGCTGCCGCTAGAATTGCGCACTTTTTGATCAGAGGCGCCCTCCCGAGCGCCCATCGAGGTTAGCCGCACATGTCCACCGCCACCCCCAAAGTCGGATTCGTCAGCCTGGGATGCCCGAAGGCCACAGTCGACTCCGAACGCATCCTCACCCAGCTGCGCATGGAAGGTTACGAGATCGTACCGACCTACCAGGACGCTGACGTGGTGGTGGTGAATACCTGCGGTTTCATCGACAGCGCCAAGGCCGAATCCCTGGACGCCATCGGCGAGGCCATCGCCGAGAACGGCAAGGTGATCGTCACCGGCTGCATGGGCGTGTCCGAGGGCAGCATCCGCGACGTTCACCCCAGCGTGCTCGCGGTCACCGGCCCGCAGCAGTACGAGCAGGTGGTCAACGCCGTGCATGAGGTGGTGCCGCCCAAGGCCGACCACGACCCCTTCATCGACCTGGTTCCGCCCCAGGGCATCAAGCTGACCCCGCGTCACTATGCCTACCTGAAGATTTCCGAAGGCTGCAACCACAGCTGCAGCTTCTGCATCATCCCCTCCATGCGCGGCAAGCTGGTCAGCCGCCCGGTCGGCGACGTGCTGTCCGAAGCCGAGCGCCTGGTCAAAGCCGGCGTGAAAGAACTGCTGGTGATCTCCCAGGACACCAGCGCCTACGGCGTCGACCTGAAGTACAAGCTGGACTTCTGGAACGGCCAGCCGGTGAAGACCCGCATGCTGGAGCTGTGCGAGGCCCTCTCCGCCATGGGCGTCTGGGTGCGCCTGCACTACGTCTACCCCTATCCCAATGTGGATGACGTCATCCCGCTGATGGCCGAAGGCAAGCTGCTGCCCTACCTGGACATCCCCTTCCAGCACGCCAGCCCGAAAGTGCTCAAGTCCATGAAGCGTCCGGCCTTCGAGGACAAGACCCTGGCCCGCATCAAGAAATGGCGCGAGATCTGCCCGGACCTGACCATCCGCTCCACCTTCATCGTCGGCTTCCCCGGCGAGACCGAGGAAGATTTCCAGTACCTGCTGGACTGGCTGAGCGAAGCCCAGCTGGACCGCGTCGGCTGCTTCCAGTACTCCCCGGTTGACGGCGCCCCGGCCAACGACCTGGGCCTGGAGCCGGTGCCGGACGAGGTCAAGCAGGAGCGCTGGGAGCGCTTCATGGCCCACCAGCAGGCCATCTCCTCCGCCCGCCTGCAGCAAAAGATCGGCCGCGAGATGGATGTGCTGATCGATGAAGTGGACGACGAAGGCGCCGTGGCACGCTCCTGGGCGGACGCACCGGAGATCGACGGCAGCGTGTTCATCGAATCCACCACCGTGAAACCGGGTGACAAGGTGCGCGTTCGCATCATCGATGCCGACGAATACGACATGTGGGCCGAACTGGTCTGAGTCGCCCCCCCTGGACTGAGCCCCGCCCGATCATGCGGGGCTTTTTCTTTCTGGAGCAGGGATCGGGTCGTAGGATAGGAGCGAGCGTTGCGATCCATCGACGGAGCCTCCCATGCTCAAGGTCTTCTACGACGGCGCCTGCCCCCGCTGCATCGCCGATCGACGCTGGTACGAATCCCTGCCCCGCGCCGCACAGGGTGTGGAGTGGGTGGACATCACCGGTCGAGATGACCAGCTCCGCGCCCTGGGCATCGACCCCTTCCGGGCCCTCACCGAGCTCCACGTCCAGGACGAGACCGGCCGCATCCACCGGGAACTGGACGCCTATATCCTGCTGCTGGCCCGCGTCCCCCGGCTGGCGCCGCTGGCCTGGCTGATCGGCCTGCCCCTGGTTCGTCCGCTCCTGTCACGTCTCTATCGCCACTGGGTCATGCATCGCCTGCGCCGCGAAGGCAGGCTGCGGGGGCCAAGCTAGACTCGGAACATCCACGGACGAAGCGGACCCCGCCATGACCACACAAGACCGCCAGATCACCCTTTACCACTGCCCCTTCACCCGCTCCACCGGCGCCCTGACCCTCCTCGAGGAACTGGGTGCGGACTACCGACTGCATGTCATGAACATGAAGGCCGGCGAACAGCGCCAGCCGGAGTTCCTCGCCATCAACCCCATGGGCAAGGTGCCCACGGTGACCCACGGCGATGCGGTGGTCACCGAACAGGTATCGGTTTATCTCTACCTCGCCGACCTCTACCCCGAGGCCGGCCTGGCCCCGCCCATGGGCGACCCATTGCGCGGGCCCTACCTGCGCTGGATGGTGTTCTACGGTTCCTGCTTCGAACCTGCCGTGGTGGATCGGGTCCAGAATCGCGAACCCATCCACGAACAACGCTCGCCCTATGGCAGCTTCGAGAGTGTGATGAACACCCTGGTCAGCCAGTTGAAGGCCGGCCCCTGGCTGCTGGGGGAGCGATTCAGCGCCGCTGACGTGCTTTGGGGCAGCGCCCTGAACTGGACCACCCAGTTCGGGCTGATCCCCGAGGTGCCGGAGGTCCGCGACTACATCAACCGCTTCCTCCAGCGTCCCGCCTACCAGAAGACCCTGGCCAGGGACGCCGAGCTGGCCGCCGCCCAGCAGGACGCCAAGGCCTGACAATGCCCCTGCATTCCGCACCTCGATAATGCCCCCGCCCCGGCGTATCCGGGGCTAGGGTGGAGCCTTTCCCGGCTCTAAAAGGAGGTTCGTCATGCATCCCTACTTCAGTCTTCAGGGCCGTATCGCCCTGGTCACCGGCGGCACCCGCGGCATCGGACGAATGATCGCCCAGGGCCTGCTGGAAGCCGGTGCGCAAGTCTTCATCTGCGCCCGCGATGCCGAGGCCTGCCATCAAACCGCCCAGGAGCTCTCGGCCTTCGGTGACTGCCAGTACCTGGCCGCCGACCTGTCCGGTGAAGAAGGCGCACGCGCCCTGGCCGAGGCGCTCGGGCAACGCATCGACCGGCTGGACATTCTGGTGAACAACGCCGGGACCACCTGGGGCGCCCCGCTGGAAAACTACCCGGTGAAGGGTTGGGAAAAGGTCATGCAGCTCAATGTCACCTCGGTGTTCAGTTGCATCCAGCAACTGCTGCCGCTGCTGCGAAAGGCCGGCAGCGAAGCGAACCCCGCCCGCGTGATCAACATCGGTTCGGTGGCCGGCCTCAGTTCCCAGGGCGAGGACGCCTACGCCTATGGCCCCAGCAAGGCGGCCTTGCATCAGCTGTCGAGGATGCTGGCCCGGGAACTGGTGGCCGAGCACATCAACGTCAATGTCATCGCTCCAGGGCGCTTTCCCAGCAAGATGACCCGCTTCATCGCCCAGGATCCCGAGGCCCTGGCGCGGGACAGGGCGCTGATCCCCATGAAGCGCTGGGGTCGTGGCGAAGAAATGGCGGCCCTGGCCATCAGCCTGGCCAGTACCGCAGGGGCATACATGACCGGCGCCATCATCCCCATCGACGGCGGCTTCCACCTGTAACCCATCCCTTGCGCAGCGCGGGAGCCGGCGCTAGGGTAGCCCCGCTACCCACCGGACTCCGCCCATGCGCCTCGCCTGCCTGCCCCTGCTGCTCACCCTCGCTGCACCGGCCTTCGCCGCGCCAGCCCCCTTTTTCATCTGGCAGAGCAAGCTGGATGGCGGACTGACCTGCGCCCAGACCCGCCCCGGCGATGGCTGGTTGCGCCTGGGCGGTCCCTTCCGTGACGCCGGCTGCCGCGTGCCCTACTGATATGCAGCACAGCGTCTCCCCGGTCGGCTACGTCCGCTCCTGCTTCAAGGAAAAATTCGCCATTCCCCGGCAGCCGCACCTGGCGCCGGCCGCCCGTGGCGTGCTGGAGCTGGTGCCGCCCTTCGACAGCGGCGAAGCGGTGGCGGGACTGGAGCAGGTCAGTCACGTCTGGCTCCTGTTCCTCTTCCACCAGGCCCTGGAGGAGAAGCCGAGGCTCAAGGTGCGACCGCCGCGCCTCGGCGGCAACCAGTCCATCGGCGTCTTCGCCACCCGCTCCACCCATCGCCCCAACGGCATCGGCCAGTCGGTGGTGAAGCTGGACAGGGTGGAGGCCGGCCGCCTCTGGCTATCGGGCATCGACCTGCTGGACGGCACGCCTATCCTGGATATCAAGCCCTACGTGCCCTATGCCGATCGCCAGGACGGGGCGCTGAACGCCATCGCTGACGCACCACCGGCGCTGATTCCCGTGGACTGGGCGCCCGAGGCGCTGGCCCAGGCCCATGAACACGGCTCGCGCCTGGCGCAGCCCCTGGTTGAGCTGGTGGAACAATGCCTGGCCCAGGACCCGCGCCCGGCTTACCAGAAGCCGGAACCCGGACGCCGCTATGGCGCCCGTTTCTGGGATGTGGATGTGCGCTGGCACTATCCGGAGCCCGGCCGCATCCGCGTGCTGGCGATCGAGCCGGGCTGACCGGGCGCACTGCCCTCAACGCGCGGCGTTGAGGGCCAGGGCGTCCGCTTCGATGCAGTCCTGCTGCAGGATCAGGGGTTCAATCAATGGCCGACTGGCGAGAAAGTGCGAGGTCCGCATATGGGCCTCGAACGCGGCCTCGTCGGTGTAGACCTCATAGAGCCAGACCAGATCGGGATCGCTGCGATCCCGCAATACGTCGAACACCAGGCAACCAGGCTCGTCACGCACGGAAGCGGCGGCGTTGATGCGCATGGCGTCCATGAAGGCGTCCAGGCTACCGGGACGCAGGCGGGTCTTGAGTAGAAGGCAGTACACGTTGAACTCCGTTTTGTCTTATATTCGCGAAAAATTGTATACAAAATTGGAGTCAGCGAAATGCCCAGTCGTCCCGGCCGTCTCAACGGCCTGCGCCACATCGCCATCGTCGTGCCCAACCTGGAGGAGTGCGAACGCTTCTACGTGGAGGTGCTGGGCATGGAAGTCCTGAACCGCGCCAACCAGGACCTCGTCTATCTCACCTGCGGCAACGACAACCTGTCCCTGGGGCGCTCGGACGTCCCCAGCAGCGGCGTACAGGCGGTGGATCACTACGGTTTCGTGGTGGACAGCCTCGAAGAACTGGAGGCCTGGTACCAGTACCTCAAGGCACAAGGCGTGACCCTGCTTGACCGTCCCTTCGCCCATGGCGACGGTGCCCACAGCTTCCATGTGCTGGACCCGGCGGGAAACAAGATCCAGCCCATCTACCACCCCGCCATTTCGGGGCAGCGCTTCAGCGCCCCGACCTGAAACGACGAAGCCCGCCGATGGGCGGGCTTCGTGTTGGCGACTGGCGCTTACTTCTCGACGAAGGCGCGCTCGATCAGGTAGTCGCCCGGCTCACGCATGCGCGGGGAGATCTTCAGGCCGAAGCTGTCCAGCACTTCACTGGTTTCGTCCAGCATGCTCGGGCTGCCGCAGATCATGGCGCGGTCGTCCTGCGGGTTGATCGGCGGCAGGCCGATGTCCCGGAACAGCTTGCCGCTGCGCATCAGGTCGGTCAGGCGGCCCTGGTTCTCGAAGGGCTCGCGGGTCACGGTGGGGTAGTAGATCAGCTTTTCCTTCACCGATTCGCCGAAGAATTCGTTCTTCGGCAGGTGCTCGGTGATGAACTCGCGATAGGCGACTTCGTTCACGTAGCGCACGCCATGGATCAGGATGACCTTCTCGAAACGCTCGTAGGTTTCCGGGTCCTGGATCACGCTCATGAAGGGCGCGAGGCCGGTGCCGGTGCTCAGCAGGTACAGGTGCTTGCCGGGATTCAGGTCGTCCAGGACCAGGGTGCCGGTGGGCTTCTTGCTGATGATGATCTCGTCACCTTCCTTCAGGTGCTGGAGCTGCGAGGTCAGCGGGCCGTCCGGTACCTTGATGCTGAAGAACTCCAGGTGCTCTTCCCAGTTCGGGCTGGCGATGGAGTAGGCGCGCATGAGCGGACGACCGTTGGGCTGCTGCAGGCCGATCATGACGAACTGGCCATTCTCGAAGCGCAGGCCCGGGTCGCGGGTGCACTTGAAGCTGAACAGCGTATCGTTCCAGTGATGAACGCTGAGAACGCGCTCCTGATTCATGTTGCTCATGTACGGGGCTCCGAAGAATTCAAGTCGCCAGCGCCGCCGATGGGGCGCGATTGCGCGACATTGTAGTGATCGCCACAATATCTGTTAACTGGATTATCAAGATATAGGTTATCGGTTATATCGATATGCGTTTCACACTCCGTCAATTGCAGGTCTTCGTCAGCGTCGCTCAGCAGGGCAACGTGTCCCGCGCGGCCGAATCACTGTCCCTGTCGCAGTCCGCAGCCAGCACCTCTCTGACGGAGCTGGAGCGGCAGTCCGGTTGCCAGCTGTTCGATCGCGCAGGCAAGCGCCTCAGTCTCAACGCCCTCGGCCGCCAGTTGCTGCCACAAGCGGTGGCCCTGCTGGACCAGGCCCGGGAGATCGAGGACCTGCTGAATGGCAAGTCCGGCTTCGGCTCCCTGGATGTGGGCGCCACCCTGACGGTGGGCAACTACCTGGCGACCTTGCTGATCGGCTCCTTCATGCAACGCCACCCGGAATGCCGAGTGAAGCTGCATGTGCAGAACACGGCGCATATCGTCCAGCAGATTGCGCTGCACGAACTTGATCTGGGTCTAATCGAAGGTGATTGCCAGCACCCGGAAATCGAGGTGCTGCCCTGGGTGGAGGACGAACTGGTGGTGTTCTGCGCCCCCCGGCATCCCCTTGCGCAGAAAGGCCAGGTGAGTCTGGAAGAGCTCAGCCGGGAGGCCTGGATCCTGCGGGAACAGGGCTCGGGCACACGCCTGACCTTCGACCAGGCGATGCGTCATCATCCGACTCCGCTGAACATCCGCCTGGAACTGGAACATACCGAAGCGATCAAGCGCGCCGTGGAGTCCGGACTGGGCATCAGCTGCATCTCGCGCCTCGCCCTGCGGGACGCCTTCCGGCGCGGCAGCCTGGTCCCGGTGGAAACCCCGGGAATCGACCTGCGCCGGCAGTTCTATTTCATCTGGCACCGTCAGAAGTACCAGACCGCCGCCATGCGCGAGTTCCTTGACCAGTGCCAGGCGCTGACCGAGGGGGTCAGGCGCAGCGACGAGATCGACCTGCCGCCCATCGCCTGAGGCATCACCCCAGCAGGATGGTGGCCCACACCACGGTGATCAGCGTCAGCGCCGTCAACTGAGCGGCACTGCCCATGTCCTTGGCATTCTTCGAAAGCGGGTGACGCTCCAGGGAAATGCGGTCGATGGCCGCCTCCACTGCGGAGTTCAGCAACTCGACGATCAGCGCCAGCAGGCAGACACCGATCATCAGGGCCCGCTCGCCCCGACTGACGTCGAGGAAGAAGGACAACGGGATCAGCACCAGGTTGATCAGCACCAGTTGGCGGAACGCGGCTTCACCGGTGAAGGCTGCACGCAGGCCGTCGAGCGAATAGCCGGCGGCGTTGAGGATACGTTTTAGGCCGGTCTGGCCTTTGAATGGCGACATAGGGAGGCTGGCTGTTGAATGGAAGCGCGCAGGCTAGCGCGGCGCGCCTCAAAAATGCGTGAAATACTGGCGATCAGGCCGAGGGAATCGATTCCATCTGTTGCAGCAACAGGGCCGCCTGGGTCCGGGTGCGCACATTGAGCTTGCGGAAGATGGCCGTCACATGGGCCTTTACCGTGGCCTCGGACACATGAAGTTCGAAGGCGATCTGCTTGTTCAGCAGGCCTTCGCACACCATGGTCAGTACCCGGAACTGCTGCGGCGTGAGGCTGGCCAACCCTTCGCTCGCCGCCTTGGCCTCAGCGGACAGGGCCTGGGCTTCCTCGATCTGCGGCGGCCACCAGGTGTCGCCGTCGAGCACCGCCCGTACGGCCGCCTGGATCACCTCGAGGGGACTGGATTTCGGGATGAACCCGCTGGCGCCGAACTCCCGGGAGCGCGCCACCACGGAGGCTTCTTCCTGGGCGGAGATCATGACCACGGGAATCTGCGGGTACTGGCCACGTAGCAACACCAGGCCGGAAAAGCCATAGGCACCGGGCATGTTCAGGTCCAGCAGGACCAGGTCCCAGTCGGCGCGTTCGGCCAGCCGGGTTTCCAGTTCGGCGATGCTCGCAGCCTCCACCAGCCGCACATCTGGACCGAGGCCAAGGGTCAGGGCCTGGTGCAAGGCGCTGCGGAACAGCGGGTGGTCATCGGCGATCAGGATTTCGTATGAGGCCATGGGCATGTCCTTGTTGTAATGGGCCCAGACAGGCTTCCCCATGGATGAAGGAAGCATTTCGGCTCGACGGGATACGCCAGCCAGGCCCGAAGCTTGATACGGGCAGGCCGTAAAGCGGCGCCCAGAATGCCGACCCGGAACGGGGTGGTCAAGTCGCGCGCTTTGCGGCAAAGTTCCCGGCTTTTCATGCCGAGAACCGCCATGCGAAGCCAAGCCCTGCGCGCCGATGTCCTGATGCTGATCACCGCTGCCATCTGGGGTGCGGCCTTCGTCGCGCAACGTCTGGGCATGGATGCCATCGGTCCGTTCCTCTACACCGGCCTGCGCTTCACGCTGGGAGCACTGGTGCTGCTTCCGTTGCTGCTGGTCCTGCCGAAACCGGCGGTGAAGCAACCCCTCAATCGCGGCATGCTGCTGGGCGGCCTGCTGATGGGGCTGGCGTTATCCCTGGGGATCAACCTTCAACAGGTCGGCCTGCTTTTCACCAGCGTCACCAACTCCGGCTTCATCACCGGCCTCTACGTCATCATAGTGCCGCTGCTGGGCCTGTTCCTCGGCCATCGCACCGGAATGGGCACCTGGATCGGCGCCAGCCTGGCGGTGGCTGGCATGTTCCTGCTCAGCGTGGGTGATAACTTCCACGTTGCCTCCGGCGACTGGCTGCAGCTCGCCGGCGCTTTCGTCTGGGGCATCCATGTGCTGCTGGTGGGTTTCTTCGCCAGCCGCTACGACCCGATCCGCCTCGCACTCCTGCAGTTCGCCGTCTGCGCCGTGGTGAGCCTGGTCCTGGCAATGGTGTTCGAGGACATCCGGTTCAGTGCCATCGTCCAGGCAGGGCCGGCCATCCTCTACGGCGGCGTGATCGCCGTGGCCATCGGCTATACCCTGCAGGTGGTCGCCCAACGTCACGCGATCGCCTCCCACGCCGCCATCATCCTCTCCCTGGAAGCGGTGTTCGCTGCCATCGCCGGCGCCCTGATGCTGGACGAGTCGCTTCACGCGCGTGGTTATCTGGGCTGCGCCCTGATGTTCGTCGGCATGCTGGTCGCCCAACTCTGGCCCCAGAGGCAGGCGCCGGCCGTGGCGGCGACCACGAACTGATCAGAGATAGGTCGCCAAGGCCCGGTGCGCCGAGCTGGACTCATCCAGGGGCAAGGCACGCTTGGCCCCAAGGTAGCGCTCGGTGAACACATCCAGATAGGCGTTCAATGCACCACCGGCCTGATCGTCCCCCGCCAGCTCCAGGCACAGGGCGCCCACTTCCGCTGTGCACAGGTGCTCGTCATTCTTCGAGCGACGCAACTGGTAGCGGGAAATCTGCTCCGGAGTGAGGCTGAGGACCGGGAAGCGGTCCAGGTAGGGGCTCTTGCGGAACATCTTGCGCGCCTCGGTCCAGGTCGCATCCAGCAGGATGAACAGCGGCCGCTTGCCCTCCGCCACCTCAACACGATCAACCACCCTCCCCGGTTCGGCGTACTCGCCTGGGAATACGAGGTAAGGCTGCCACTCTGGGTCATCGAGCAAGGCCAGCAGCGCCTGGTCCACACCAGTACGTGACCAGCTGAAGGCGGACGTATCCGGCACCAGGTCCGCGATCAGCCAGCCGGTGTTGCTGGGCTTCATGGGCTCCGAGTAGTACATCAACAGGCAGAAGCCCGATCGCACCGGCACCGATGGGCGCCAGGCGCAGAAACAGTAGTCGAACGCCACCCGGCAGCCAGGGCAGCGGGGCGCTCGTGAGCCTCGGGCGACGAAAGGACGGGTACTGCGAGCGAGGCAATCGGCACGCAGGCGGAAAACGGCATGGCTCATGATAGGTCTGGCAGACGATCGGCAAGATGGAGTGAAAGCGGCGGATCCATAGTGTAACGCGGGGGCAGGCCCGGGCGCGCGTCGACCCGCCCCCATCCGGAGTGTTGATCGATGCCACGGCCGAAAAAATGAGGACGAGACGGTTTCATCGACATGAAGCAAGCTCAGTTCCCGGGTCAGCGATCATTGCGTCACCAGTTGGTGACGGCCCTGGTCGGTGAAGAAAAACATCGGCTTGATCTCACTCGTCGCCTTGTTCAGGATTCGCCGTCGTTCGCACCTGCCGCTGAACAATGGGTTTTCAACCCGGTCAAAGGCTTCCATCCCCCAGGAGACTTTCATGTCGCGCCATATCGCCATCGCCCTCGGCATCATCCTGCCCTTCGGCGTCCAGGCTGCCTCCCTCAAGGACTATGAACTGGGCAAGATGCTCGAGAAGGTCGCCGAACAAAGCAGCGTCGGCACGCCTCGCGCCATCAACGAGGACATCCTCGACCAGGGTTACACGGTGGAGGGTAACGAACTGGTGAACCACCTCAGCGTGCGCCCCGCCCATGCGGCCCAGATGCGCGCCAACCCGGACGCCGTGCGCAGCCAACTGGCCGCCAGCGTCTGTCGCAATACCGGTTACCGCCAATTGCTAGCCCGCGGAGCAGCGCTGCGGTACGAGTTCAGCGAGTACAAGACCAATCGTCCGGTCACCACCGAACGCTTTACCGCACCGGACTGTGGACTCAAGGCCAAATCCAGCTGACCCAGCACGAAGGCGGTCTCCCGAGGTCGCCTACGCGGAACCCGCCACCCGCCTGAAATCTCCTCTCACGCTACTTCGCAGGGCAGCGACTGGAAAAGATCAACGCCCTGCCGCAAGCTGTACGGAAGCGGCTCGTCTGGGTCGCCCGGTTTCCGGTCTATCCAGCCGAGCAGCTCCGAGTAGTTGATGAGCAAGGAGATTGCTATGCCCTACGATCCGGACGATTACCTCTCCCGGCACTTCCAGACCAGTGGAATCGATCTCAAACAGAAGGTCGATGACCTGATCGGCCTCATCGTCCCCAACGACAGCCCGAACCTCCAGCTCTACCGCGAAATGCTGATCACCGTGGTCCGCATGGCCCAGGCGGATCGCAATCGGTGGGATGCCAAGATCATGCTGCAGACCCTGCGCGAAATGGAGCACGCATTCTGCGTCCTCGAACAGTTCAAAAGACGCCGCAAGGTCACGGTCTTCGGCTCGGCGCGCACGCCTCAAGGCCATCCGCTCTATACCTTGGCCCGAGACCTGGGCGCCGAACTGGCCAAACGCGACCTGATGGTGATTACGGGCGCGGGCGGCGGCATCATGTCGGCCACCCATGAGGGGGCCGGACTGGAAAACAGCCTCGGGTTGAATATCACCCTGCCATTCGAGCAGCAGGCGAACGATATCGTCGCGGGAACCGATCATCTGTTGTCGTTCCACTTCTTCTTCGTGCGCAAACTGTTCTTTGTGAAAGAGGCGGATGCCTTGGTGCTCTGTCCCGGCGGGTTCGGCACGCTGGACGAAGCACTGGAAGTCCTCACCCTGATCCAGACGGGCAAGAGCCCCATCGTGCCGGTGGTGCTACTGGATGAGCCGGATGGTACCTACTGGGAGGACGCCATTGGCTTCCTGCACGAACAGCTGGCAGGCAACCGCTACATCCTGCCCAGCGACATGAACCTGGTACGCCTTGTTCGCAGCGCTGAAGAGGCGGCAGCAGAAATCGCGCAGTTCTATCGCAACTACCACTCCAGCCGCTGGCTGAAGGGCCTGTTCATGATCCGCATGAACCATGCCTTGAATGAAACGGCACTGGGGCAGATCCAGGAGGACTTCGCCCAATTGTGCATTGAAGGCAGCTTCACCCAGCAGAGCTTCGATGAATCGGAGAAGGACGAACCGGAGTTCAGTGATCTGGTTCGCCTGGCATTCCGCTTCAACGGCCGCGACCATGGTCGCCTGCGAGAGCTGATCGATCGACTCAATCTGCCGCAGAACTGGGCCATCAAGGCCTGACCCCGGTACCCGCAACTCGGAGGCATGCCATGTGTACGCACATGACATGCCCCCGGAGTTTCAGTCGTCGGGATGCCCCCGCAGCACGCGGCTGATCATGTCCATGGCGTAGCCACGGTAGGCAAGGAAGCGCCCCTGTTGCGCACGTTCACGGGCGTCTCGGGGGGGATGGCCGAACTTCCGCCGCCAGACCTCCCGCAACTGCTCTCCCCAATCGATGTCAGCATCACGCAAGGCCTGATCGATATCTCCACGGGGCAAGCCGCGCTGGGCCAATTCTTCGCGAATTCGCTGGGGCCCATAGCCGCCCCGAGCGCGGCTGGCTATGAAGCTTTCAAGGTAACGCGACTCAGAGAGCAGGCCCTCTTCCGCCAGGCGGTCGAGGGCACTGTCGATCATCTCGGGAGGAGCGCCGCGTTGACGCAGCTTGCGTGTGAGTTCGACCCGCCCATGCTCGCGTTGCGCCAGCAGGTCCATCGCCGCCCGTCGCACAGCGGCGTGGCTGTCGAGCACGATGGCCATGTGGGATCAGAGGTCTACGTCTGCCAGATCATCGGCATCGGCAGTCGCCGCAGCAGCCTTGCTGGAGGCGTTGGATCCGACCAGTAGCCGCTCGCGGATGATCTTCTCGATGGCGCTGGCGGTTTCGGGGTTGTCTTCGAGGTACTTGGCGGCATTGGCCTTGCCTTGGCCGATCTTGTTGCCCTGGTAGCTATACCAGGCACCGGATTTCTCAACCAGGCCCTGCTGGACGCCCAGGTCGATGATCTCACCAGTGCGGTAGATACCCTTGCCGTACATGATCTGGAACTCGGCCTGGCGGAACGGCGGCGCCACCTTGTTCTTCACCACCTTCACGCGCGTTTCGCTGCCCACGACTTCCTCGCCTTCCTTCACCGCACCGGTACGGCGGATGTCGAGGCGCACAGATGCGTAGAACTTCAGGGCGTTGCCGCCAGTGGTGGTCTCGGGGTTGCCGAACATGACGCCGATCTTCATGCGGATCTGGTTGATGAAGATGACGAGGCAGTTGGCGTTCTTGATGTTGCCGGTGATTTTCCGCAGAGCCTGGGACATCAGGCGGGCCTGCAGGCCGACGTGGGAATCGCCCATCTCGCCTTCGATCTCGGCCTTGGGTACCAGGGCCGCCACGGAGTCGACGATGATCACGTCGACAGCGTTGGAGCGCACCAGCATGTCGGTGATTTCCAGCGCCTGCTCACCAGTGTCCGGCTGGGAGACCAGCAGATCATCGACGTTGACGCCCAGCTTGCCGGCATAGTCCGGATCCAGGGCATGCTCGGCGTCGACGAAGGCGCAAGTAGCGCCCAACTTCTGGGCTTCGGCGATGACGGAAAGGGTCAGGGTAGTCTTGCCGGAGGATTCGGGACCGTAAATCTCGACGATACGGCCTTTCGGCAGGCCGCCGATGCCAAGGGCGATGTCCAGGCCCAGCGAGCCGGTGGAAATGGCCGGAATGGCCTGGCGATCGTGATCGCCCATGCGCATGACAGCGCCCTTGCCGAACTGCTTCTCGATCTGGCCCAGGGCAGCAGCCAAGGCGCGCTTCTTGTTCTCGTCCATTGAAGTCCTCACTAAACTCAAGAGGGCCAGGCGGCCACCAACAACTGTATAAGTAGCCAGTATTATTCCATAGGGCAAGTCGCTCGCCTACCCCTCGATGGCTTTTTCTCCGGCAGCCAGTCGGATCAGCCCGGAGAGCGCATCCGCCACGGTTTGCCGACGTATCGCGAGGCGATCACCGGAAAACTGGCGACGAATGGTCACGACTTCATCACCATCCCCCCAGGCGAGCCAAACGGTACCTACGGGCTTCTCGGGCGAACCACCATCCGGGCCGGCCACTCCGCTGACCGCCACCGTAAACCGTGCACCACTGCGCCGCCGAGCGCCGCGAACCATCGCCTCCACCACTTCCCGACTGACCGCCCCCACCTGTGGAAAAAGTTCGGTCGGTACGTCCAACTGAGCGGTCTTCTGTTCGTTGGAATAGGTGACGAAGCCCGCCTCGAACCAGGCGGAGCTTCCCGGAATCCGAGTGATGGCCTCAGCGATACCTCCACCGGTGCACGACTCCGCGGTGCTCACCTGCTCTCCCTGCTTACGCAATTCCTCACCCAGGCGGGCCGCCAGGGAGGTCAGATCTTCTTCGGCAACGGACATGTTCACTCCGGGGTTAAAGCAGGCTGACGGGATACCGTACACTAGCGCCTTTTGCATGCAAGGCCAGCCAATGAGTCAGAGCGATCTCAGCGAACACACCCCGATGATGCAGCAGTACTGGAAGCTGAAGAACCAGCATCCGGATCAACTGATGTTCTATCGCATGGGCGACTTCTACGAGATCTTCTACGAGGACGCCAAGAAGGCCGCCAAACTGCTGGACATCACCCTGACGGCACGGGGCCAGTCTGCGGGCAAGTCGATTCCCATGGCAGGCATCCCCTTCCACTCGGTGGAGGGCTACCTCGCCAAGCTGGTGAAACTTGGCGAATCCGTGGTGATCTGCGAGCAGATTGGCGACCCGGCCACCAGCAAGGGGCCGGTGGAGCGTCAGGTGGTTCGCATCATCACCCCTGGCACCGTGAGCGACGAGGCGTTGCTGGATGAACGCCGCGACAACCTGCTGGCTGCCGTGCTCGGGGACGAACGCCTGTTCGGCCTGGCGGTGCTGGATATCACCAGTGGCCGCTTCACCGTGCAGGAAATCAAGGGCTGGGAGAATCTGCTGGCTGAACTGGAACGCCTGAACCCTGCGGAACTGCTGATTCCGGACGATTGGCCTCAGGGGCTTCCAGCAGAGAAGCGTCGAGGTGTGCGGCGCCGCGCGCCCTGGGACTTCGACCGCGACTCCGCCAGAAAAAGCCTCTGCCAGCAATTCGGCGTTCAGGACCTCAAGGGCTTTGGCTGCGATGGCCTCACCCTGGCAATCGGCTCCGCCGGCTGCCTGCTGGCCTATGCGAAGGAAACCCAACGTACCGCCCTGCCCCACCTGCGCAGCCTGCGACACGAACGCATCGACGATACCGTGATCCTCGATGCCGCGACCCGTCGCAACCTCGAACTGGACGTCAACCTGTCAGGCGGCCGCGACAACACGCTGCAATCGGTGGTGGATCGATGCCAGACCGCCATGGGCAGCCGCCTGCTAAGCCGCTGGCTGAATCGCCCGCTGCGCGACCGGGCCGTTCTCGAGGCTCGTCAGAACGCCATTGATTGCCTGCTGGATCGCTATCGCTTCGAGAACCTTCAACCGCAGCTGAAGGAGATCGGCGACGTCGAGCGCGTTCTGGCGCGAATCGGCCTGCGCAATGCGCGCCCCAGAGACCTTGCCCGTCTACGCGATGCGCTGGCGGCCCTGCCCCAGTTGCAGGCCGCCATGACCGAACTCGACGTACCCCACCTGCAGACCCTGGCCGGCAGCATCCGCACTTACCCGGAGCTCGCGGACCTGCTGAGCCGCGCCATCATCGACAATCCTCCTGCCGTGATTCGCGACGGTGGCGTCATCAAGACCGGCTATGACCCCGAGCTGGACGAACTCCAGGCGCTGAGCGAGAACGCCGGCCAGTACCTGATGGACCTGGAGGCGCGCGAGAAGGCGCGCACCGGCCTGCCCAACCTCAAGGTGGGCTACAACCGTATCCACGGCTACTACATCGAACTGCCCCGAGTGCAGGCCGAGCAAGCGCCGGCGGACTACATACGCCGCCAGACCCTCAAAGGCGCCGAGCGCTTCATCACTCCCGAACTGAAGGCCTTCGAGGACAAGGCGCTGTCGGCCAAGAGCCGGGCGCTGGCGCGGGAAAAGCTGCTCTACGACGAACTGCTGGACCTGCTCATCGAGCAGCTGGCGCCCTTGCAGGACACCGCTGCCGCCCTGGCGGAGCTGGACGTACTGAGCAACTTCGCCGAACGCGCACTCAACCTCGACCTGAACCGCCCTCGATTCGTTGAAGAGCCCTGCATGCGAATCAACCAGGGGCGTCATCCCGTAGTGGAACAGGTGCTCGACACGCCTTTCGTGGCCAACGACCTCAACCTCGACGACGCGACACGCATGCTGGTCATCACCGGCCCGAACATGGGGGGTAAGTCCACCTACATGCGCCAGACCGCGCTCATCGTGCTCCTCGCCCACATAGGTTGCTTCGTGCCAGCGGCCGGGTGCGAGCTATCCCTGGTGGACCGCATATTCACGCGCATCGGCTCCAGCGATGACCTCGCCGGCGGTCGATCCACCTTCATGGTCGAGATGAGCGAAACCGCCAACATCCTGCACAACGCAAGCTCCAACAGCCTGGTGCTCATGGACGAAGTCGGCCGTGGCACCAGCACCTTCGATGGCCTCTCGCTGGCATGGGCTGCTGCCGAGCATCTCGCCCGCCTACGTGCCTTCACATTGTTCGCGACTCACTATTTCGAGCTGACGGTCCTGCCAGAGAGCGAGCCGGTCGTCGCCAACGTGCACCTCAATGCCACCGAGCACAATGATCGCATCGTGTTTCTGCACCACGTGCTTCCAGGCCCGGCAAGCCAGAGCTACGGCCTCGCGGTAGCGCAACTGGCGGGTGTTCCGGGCGCTGTAATCCAACGTGCCCGGGAGCACCTCGCACGCCTGGAAACCACCAGCCTTCCCCACGAGATCCCCCAGGCTGCCCCGGGAAGGCCCACTGCGCCGATGCAAAGCGACCTGTTCGCCAGCCTGCCACACCCGGTCCTCGATGAATTGTCGAGGATCAAACCGGATGATCTCACCCCCCGGCAGGCACTCGAGCTGTTATATACACTGAAGACACGCCTCTAACCCTTGGCCCCCACAAGCTGCTAGAATCCCGCGCGCTCTGGAACAAGCCGGGAGAACAGCCTGCCCCAAAATCGTGAGTTCCAGCGCCGAGAAGCCTGATCTAGAAGGCTTCCGTGCCGCCGCTTGAGGAGAAGAATAGAAATGACCTTCGTCGTCACCGACAACTGCATCAAATGCAAATACACCGACTGTGTGGAAGTCTGTCCGGTGGACTGCTTCTACGAAGGCCCGAACTTCCTGGTCATTCATCCGGATGAGTGCATCGACTGCGCACTTTGCGAACCCGAATGTCCGGCACAGGCCATCTTCTCCGAGGATGAGGTGCCTGAGGACATGCAGGAGTTCACCGAACTGAACCGAGATCTGGCCGAAGTCTGGCCGAACATAACCGAGAAGAAGGATCCGCTACCCGACGCCGAGGAGTGGGATGGCGTCAAGGGCAAGCTGCAGCACCTCGAGCGCTAACTCGCGACAGATATACAAAAAGGCCCGCAATGCGGGCCTTTTTGCTTTCCTGCGGACGAAAAAAGGGGCGGGGGATACCCGCCCACTCTTTTGTCCCTACTCCCTGTATTCCTTGCTCATCATCCTGATGGATCGCATCCGGCGATGTCCTGACCGAATTCCTTCTCGGCCTGCGTTCATCCTGAACGCAAGTGAGATATTAGCGATCTGTGGCGACCAGGCAACTCGACAGAACCGTAGTCTCAGGCAAGACCAATGACACTGGAAAACAAAAAAACCTTTTAATTCAAATAGATATAAAAACTGTCGTTGCGTTTTTCGCTTTTTGCTAGCAGCAACTTCCAGTAATCACGTACGCACTTTGTAAGCGATCTCTTACATGAACAAAGTTAGAAGACCTCTGATTAACCCCACCGGCTCATTTCCGCCAGAAACGGCCACGGGCATTCTATGCTCGCAAGAAAAAGCCCGGCCAAGGCCGGGCTCGATCTCGGGGTCAGTGATTACTGGAACAACGCATCACTGGAGAGGCCGTTCTTCTCCAGGATCTCACGAAGGCGCTTGAGCGCTTCGACCTGGATCTGGCGAACCCGCTCACGGGTAAGGCCGATTTCCTGCCCCACTTCCTCGAGCGTGCAGCTTTCATGGCCTCGCAGGCCGAAACGACGCACCACAACTTCACGCTGTTTATCGGTCAGTTCGGAAAGCCACTGATCGATGCTCTGCGAAAGATCATCATCCTGCAGCAATTCACAGGGGTCGGTAGGACGGTCGTCCGTGAGGGTGTCCAGCAGTGTCTTGTCGGAATCGGGCCCCAATGAAACATCCACCGACGTGACCCGTTCGTTGAGGCCGAGCATGCGCTTGACCTCCTCGACCGGCTTCTCCAGGAGGTTGGCGATCTCTTCCGGTGAGGGTTCGTGATCCAGCTTCTGGGTCAGTTCGCGGGCTGCACGAAGGTAGACATTCAGCTCTTTGACCACATGGATCGGCAGTCGAATGGTCCGAGTCTGGTTCATGATGGCCCGTTCGATGGTCTGACGGATCCACCAAGTGGCGTAGGTGGAAAAGCGGAATCCTCGCTCCGGATCGAATTTCTCCACGGCACGGATCAGGCCGAGATTGCCCTCTTCGATCAGGTCGAGCAGCGAGAGGCCACGATTGACGTAGCGTCGCGCGATCTTCACTACGAGGCGGAGGTTGCTTTCGATCATGCGCTTGCGACCGGCAGGATCACCGCGCTGCGCCAAGCGCGCGAAATGCACTTCCTCTTCCGGGGTAAGCAGGGGGGAGAAACCGATTTCGTTGAGGTACAGCTGCGTCGCATCGAGCGCGCGGGTGTAATCGATGTACTTGTGTTGCTTGGGTGAGGTTGAATGCCGGGATTTGGCCGTAGGCAGAGGCGCGTCGTTCTCCTCGCTCAACGCTTCATCCAAAATGACGCCCGGCTCCAGGAGGAGCAGTTCGTCATCGACGTCAAACTCCGGCGCTTCTTTATTGAGTGCCATTGTTGTTGTCCCTTGCTGAGTTCGACAACAAGCCCTGGCGAAGCCTTCTTTCCCTGGCCCGCCTGAGCCCGTCCTTACCTCGCGACTGAACGGGCCGAACAACGGATCAACGACGTGGCAGGTATTGCAGCGGATCTACAGGTTTACCTTGACGGCGAATCTCAAAATGAAGCTTCACCCGGTCTGTTCCCGTTGAGCCCATCTCGGCAATTGTCTGCCCGACCTTGACCTGCTGTCCCTCCCGCACCAGCAGCCTGCGGTTGTGTCCATAGGCGCTCACGTAGGTATCGCTGTGTTTGATGATGACCAATTCGCCGTAGCCCCGTAATCCACTTCCGGCGTATACAACTGAACCATCTGACGCAGCCAGGACAGGCTGGCCTAATTCCCCTGCGATATCAATCCCTTTATTCAAACTTCCGTTTGACGAAAAACGACCGATCAAGGGCCCACTGGCAGGCCATACCCATCCGCTTGCAGACCGCGCGCCAGACGCATTCTTCGTGGCAATGGGGGGCTGTACGACGGCTGTCTGCGGCTGCGACCTGGGAGGGACGACTGGTTGTTGCGGCTGCACGGACGGACGACTTGCTACTCCACTGCCAGTGACCGGTTTGCGGGTGACAGGGGCCGTTGCGATGGCAGTCGGACGCGATTGGCCCTGACCATCGAAGCGAATGATCTGGCCTGGCCGGATCACATAGGGCGCACCGATACCGTTTCGCGCTGCCAGGGCTTTCCAGTCCCAGCCAAACCGAAAGGCGATGGAATAGAGCGTGTCGCCTCGCTGGACGCGGTACTGGCCGCTGGTGACGGGTTGTCGCTGCTGGGTGGTCGCCGGGTGATCACGATCCACCACGCTGACACTGGTTTTCTGGCTACTGGAGCAACCGGCCAGCAGTATGCCTATGGCGATTGCGGGCAACCAAGCGAGCCTATTACCCATGCTGATCCTCTGCCGAATGGCCATCAGGCTCACTCTCGTCCCCTTTTCCCAACAGTCCTAGTAAATGAATATTGTGCCGGAAATATCCAGACCGGCCAGCCGCCTACCGCACAAAGTGAGGCGCGGCGCCAGCCGTGCGATGCGTAAGAAAGCGATCCGCGACGCCGGTTCCCTCAGTGCGGATCAGGCCAGAGGGCCATTCAGGAGTGGAACGAAGCGCACGGCGTCCAGCACATGCCTGGCGAAGCCATGCTCCTCGCGGATGATCAGCATCAGTTGCTGGACATCGCCGGCCCCGACCGGAATCACAAGACGTCCGCCGGGGGCGAGCTGATCGAGCAGCGCCTGGGGCACGTCCGCCGCCGCCGCCGTCACTATGATGCCGTTGTAAGGAGCAAGCGCCGGCCAACCTTCCCAGCCATCGCCCCAACGGAACACCACATTGCGCAGGTTCAATTCGGCAAGTCGCTCCTTGGCCCTGTCCTGCAGCACCTGGATACGCTCCACGGAAAAGACCCGCTCCACCAGCTGGGCGAGGATCGCCGTCTGGTATCCGGACCCCGTCCCCACCTCCAGCACCTTGTCCAGCGGTCCCGCCGCCAGCAGCAACTCGGTCATGCGGGCGACCATGTACGGCTGGGAGATGGTCTGGTTATGCCCGATGGGTAAGGCCGTATCCTCGTAGGCACGATGAGCCAGCGCCTCGTCGACGAACATGTGCCGAGGTGTGCGGCGAATGGTTTCCAGCACGCGGGCATTCGACAGCCCTTCCTCGTACAGCCTCTGGATCAGGCGCTCGCGGGTGCGCTGGGAGGTCATGCCGATCCCGCGGCGCATCAGGTCATCCTGCTCCCGAGGCATCAGAGCAAACCCTCCAGCCAGCCATCCAGGACTCGGAAGGCCTCATTGAAGGTTCGGTCGAACTGCAGCGGCGTTACCGACACATAGCCCTGCATCACCGCGTGGAAGTCGGTACCCGGTCCGCCATCCTCGGCGTCACCAGCGGCCGATATCCAGTACCCCTCCTTGCCACGGGGATTGACCACCTTCACTGGCGCCGCCGCACGGGCACGATGGCCCAGACGGGTCAGCTGGATACCGCCGATACGTTCCAGCGGCAGGTTGGGAATGTTCACGTTGAGCACGGTGCGCGGCGGGAGGTCCAACCGGTCGTGGGCCGCCACCAACCGCCGGGCGATATGCGCGGCGGTAGGCAGGTTGTCCGCCTGGCGCGACAGCAGGGAAAAGGCGAAGGCCGGTAGGCCGAGGAAACGGCCTTCCAGCGCGGCCGCCACGGTACCGGAATAGAGGACGTCGTCCCCCAGGTTGGCCCCGAGGTTGATCCCCGAGACCACCATGTCAGGAAGCGTCTCCAGCAGACCATTCAGCCCCAGGTGCACGCAATCGGTGGGCGTGCCGTTGAGGCTGATGAAGCCATTGTCCAGCCGACCGGGATGCAGCGGACGATCCAGGGTCAGGGAACTGCTGGCACCACTCTTGTCCTGGTCCGGTGCGATGACCACGCAGTCGGCGTAATCCTCGAGCGCACCATGCAGGGCGGCGATACCGGGGGCATTCACCCCGTCGTCGTTGGAAATCAGAATGCGCATGGGTTTTCCGTCTGCCCTGCCGGCAGCAGATCGACGAGCTCACGCACCACTGCGGTGGCGAAGCATCCAGCCGGCAGGACGAATTCCAGTTGCAGAACGTCAGGCTCCGGATAATGCCATGTAAGACCGCCAATGGGGAGGCGGAGGATGCGCCGTTCGTGCGCAAGTCCTGCTTCAGCCAGCCAGCGGCACAGTGCCATCTCCGTGTCCGCGACACTGTCCTCCAGCGCTTGGGGCGCTCCGGTGGCGGGTGAAGGACCTGCGCCCCAGAGCGGTCCGGTGGGATGAAGATCCAGAGCCTCCAGACGTGGATCGCTGCACTCCATCTCTCCCGCTGCGAAGAAGCTTCGACTGTCGGTGAAGGCCAGCAGATCCCCCGCTTGGGCCCTGTCCCAGGTGCCGGCGGCGATGCGCTCGGCCAGTACCCGATTGAACAGGTAACTGCGCGCCGACGAGAGCAATCGCGAGCGCAAGTTGCGCTGCACGGGCAATTCCCGTCGTTCGGCGAAGGCGCGGGCATCGACGACGTTGCCACCGCCGTGGCCGAAGCGCTGCAAGCCGAAATAATTCGGCACGCCTGCGACCGCAAGACGTTTGAGGCGCGACTCGAGGCCCGCCCGGTCAGCCTCGAGACGCGTCAGGCGCAGGGTGAAACCATTGGCCGAATGGGCACCCCGCTGCAGCTTGCGCTTGTGGCGAACCGATTTCAGGATGCGCAGGTTGGCGCCCTCGGCTGCCGAAAGGTCCGGATCGACCTTGCCGGGCAAATGGAGGCTGAACCACTGGCGAGTCAGCGCCTGGCGATCCTTGAGGCCGGCATAGCTCAACACCTTGATGGGTACGCCGGCGGCACGGGCGATACGCCGCGCAGCCTCCTCGGTATTCAGCTCGCGCTTTTCCACCCATAGCCACAGATGCTCTCCCTCACCGGCCAGGGGGATATCGAGCACCTCGTCAACCTGGAAGTCCTCCGCAACCGCCTTCAGCTGCGCCTGCCCGAGGGGCTCGCCATGGGCGCGGGGCCCCAGCAGTTCCAGTTCGGTCATACCGGCAGCAACAGGGCCACCGCGTGCACGGCGATGCCCTCCTCACGGCCCGTGAAACCGAGCTTCTCGGTGGTGGTCGCCTTGACGTTGACCTGATCCATCTCGACGCCGAGGTCCGCGGCGATGTGGCCGCGCATGGCCTCGACATGAGGGGCCATCTTGGGTGCCTGGGCGACGATGGTGGCGTCGACGTTACCCACCCTCCAGCCCTTGGCCCGGACCTGGGCGAGTACGTGGCGCAGCAGCACTCGGCTGTCTGCCCCCTTGAACTGCGGATCGGTATCGGGGAAGTGCCTGCCGATATCGCCCAGCGCGGCGGCCCCCAGCAAGGCATCGGAGAGCGCGTGCAGCAGCACATCGCCGTCGGAGTGGGCGACAAGCCCGAATCTGTGAGGAATACGCACGCCGCCTAGGGTGATGAAATCCCCCTCGCCGAAACGATGCACGTCGTAGCCATGGCCAATACGCATGATGAAAAACGCCCTGAAAAGTCAGGGCGTGATTCTAACTGAAAGCGCGAGGCTGCAAGTCAGGGCCTCCCACACCACCGACGTCAATGAGCCGACAACGCTTCGGAGTGGTGCCGCAGGTGATCATCGATGAAGCTGGCGATGAAGTAGTAGCTGTGGTCGTAGCCCGGTTGCAGCCGCAGCGTCAGCGGATACCCGGCGGACCGTGCCGCGGCCTGGAGCGCTTCGGGTTTGAGCTGGTTGACCAGGAAGTCGTCGCGATCGCCCTGGTCCACCAGGATCGGCAGTTTCTCGTTGGTTTCGGCCAGCAGCGCGCAGGCGTCCCACTCCCGCCAGCGCGAACGGTCGTTCCCCAGGTATCGCCCCAGTGCCTTCTCTCCCCAGGGGCAGGCCATGGGATTGCTGATGGGCGCAAAGGCGGAAATCGACTGGTAGCGACCGGGATTGCGCAAGGCGCAGACCAGCGCACCGTGCCCCCCCATCGAGTGACCACTGATCCCGCGCTTTTCGGACACCGGGAAGTTCTCCTCGATCAACGCGGGCAGTTCGTGCACCACGTAGTCGTGCATCCGGTAGTGGCGCGCGTAGGGCTCCTGGGTCGCGTTGACGTAGAAGCCTGCGCCAAGGCCGAAGTCCCAGGCGCCGTCGGGGTCGCCCGGAACCTCGGCCCCCCGGGGGCTGGTGTCGGGAGCGACGATGATCAGGCCCAGTTCCGCGGCCAGGCGCTGGGCACCGGCCTTCTGCATGAAGTTCTCGTCGGTGCAGGTCAGGCCCGAGAGCCAGTAGAGCACCGGCAGCCTGGCACCCTGCTCGGCCTGGGGCGGCAGGTAGACGGCGAATACCATGTCGCAGTTGAGGGTGCTGGAGCGGTGGCGATAGCGCTTGTGCCAGCCACCGAAGCTCTTGTTGCTGGAAACGATCTCAAGGGTCATGGGGCCCTCCGGTCAGACGTGTAGCTCGAACTGGACGCTGCTGGCGAACACCCGCAGCGTCCGGCCTGGGCGATCAGAAATGAACGACGGAGCGAATGCTCTTGCCTTCGTGCATCAGGTCGAAGGCTTCGTTGATCTTGTCCAGGCCCATGGTGTGGGTGATGAAGGTATCCAGCGGGATCTCGCCTTTCTGGGCCTTCTCCACGTAGCTCGGCAGCTCGGTACGGCCACGCACGCCGCCGAAGGCGGAGCCCCGCCAGACGCGGCCGGTCACCAACTGGAACGGACGGGTCTTGATCTCGGCACCGGCCGGCGCCACGCCGATGATCACCGACTCGCCCCAGCCCTTGTGGCAGCACTCCAGGGCCGCGCGCATCAGATCGACGTTGCCGACGCACTCGAAGCTGTAGTCCACGCCGCCGTCGGTCATCTCGACGATCACATCCTGGATCGGCTTGGCGTGCTCCTTCGGGTTGACGAAGTCGGTGGCACCCAGCTCACGGGCCACCTCGAACTTCTCCGGATTGATGTCGATGGCGATGATGCGGGACGCCTTGGCCATCTTGGCGCCGATGATGGCGGCCAGGCCGATGCCGCCCAGGCCGAAGATCGCCACGGTGGCGCCCTCTTCCACCTTGGCGGTGTTGAGCACGGCACCGATGCCGGTGGTCACGCCACAGCCGAGCAGGCAGACCTTCTCCAGCGGGGCCTCCTTGGGGATCTTGGCCAGGGAGATTTCCGGCAGCACGGTGTACTCGGAGAAGGTGGAGCAGCCCATGTAGTGATAGATGGGCTCCCCGTTGTAGCTGAAGCGGCTGGTGCCGTCCGGCATCAGGCCCTTGCCCTGGGTGGCGCGAACCTTCTGGCACAGGTTGGTCTTGCCGGACTTGCAGAACTTGCACTCGCGGCACTCGGCCGTGTAGAGCGGAATCACATGGTCGCCCACGGCCAGGGAGGTCACGCCCTCGCCCACGGCCTCGACGATACCGCCGCCTTCATGCCCCAGGATGCAGGGGAAGACGCCTTCCGAGTCGGCGCCCGAGAGGGTGTAGGCGTCAGTGTGGCAGACGCCGGTGGCCACGATGCGCACCAGCACTTCGCCGGCCTTCGGCGGCGCCACGTCCACCTCGACGATCTGCAGCGGCTGGTTGGGGGCGAAGGCCACGGCGGCGCGGGACTTGATCATGGAGACTCTCCAACGGGTTGAAATAGCCGATGAGTGTAGTTGAGCCGCTGATGGTAAATAATCAGGCCTCTAGCAAAACTTTATTGCCGTGGAGGGATAATCAATGAGTCTCTGGGAAGGCCTGGACGAGTTCGTCGCGGTCGCGGAATGCGGCCAGTTCACGGCGGCGGCCGAGCGCCTGGGCCTCTCTTCCTCCCATGTCAGCCGGCAGATCGCCCGCCTGGAAGAGCGCCTCCAGACACGCCTCTTCTACCGCAGCACCCGCAAGGTGGCGCTGACCGAGGCCGGGCAGACCTTCCTGCAGCATTGCCAGCGCCTGGTGGACGCGCGGGACGAAGCGCTGCGGGCGGTGAGCGACCTCGCCGGGGAACCCAAGGGCCTGCTGCGCATGACCTGCGCCGTCGCCTATGGCGAGCGCTTCATCGTGCCGCTGGTGAACGCCTTCATGGCCCGTCACCCGCAATTGCGCGTGGACATCGAACTGAGCAACCGCACCCTTGACCTGGTTCATGAAAGCCTGGACGTGGCGATCCGCCTGGGGCGGCTGCCGGACTCCCGCCTGATCGCCACGCGCCTTGCCCCCCGGGTGATGTACCTGTGCGCGGCGCCATCCTACCTCGAACGCTATGGCCGGCCCCACAGCCTCTCGGAGCTGGCCAGGCACAACTGCCTGGTGGGCAGCTCGGATCACTGGGACTTCCTGTTGCAGGGGCGGGAACACAGCATCCGCGTCCAAGGGAACTGGCGCTGCAACAGTGGACAGGCAGTGCTGGATGCCGCGCTGCGGGGCTTCGGCCTGTGCCAGCTGCCGGACTACTACGTGCTGGAGCACCTGAAAAGCGGGGAACTGGTCTCGCTGCTGGAGCAGCATCGGCCACCGAACACGGCCGTCTGGGCGCTTTATCCACAGCAGCGCCACCTCTCGCCCAAGGTGCGCCAACTGGTGGACTTCCTCAAGAGCGGCCTGGCGACGCGTCATCCCGTCGCGGAATGAGGGGACACCCGGCGGCTCAGGAGGCGAATCCGCGCTGCAGGCGCAGCAGGTCCTCGGGCGTGGTGACCTTCAGGTTGTCCGCGCGCCCCTCGACGAGGCGCGGTGCGAACCCCGCCCATTCCATGGCGGAGGCTTCATCGGTCACCGCCACGCCGGCCACCAGGGCATCGGCCAGCGCGCGATGCAGGGCGCCGAAGCGGAACATCTGCGGGGTATAGGCCAGCCAGATGGTGGAGCGGTCGACGGTTCCACTCACTCGGCCATCGGGACCGACCCGCTTGAGCGTGTCCCGCGCGGGAACGGCCAGCAGGCCGCCCACTGGGTCGTCCGCCAGCTCGGCCAACAGCCGGTCAAGGTCGAAGCGGGACAGGTTGGGGCGTGCGGCATCGTGGACCAGCACCCAGTCATGGGCGCGAGCTCCCAGTTCGGCCAGGCGCAACAGGGCGCTCAGGACCGAGTCGGCGCGCTCCTTGCCGCCATCGGCACGGACGATCCGCTCGTCACTGGCGCAGGGCAAGGCGGGCCAATAGGGATCGTCCACCGAGAGACTGATCACAAGCCGCTTGAGCTGTGGATGGTCGAGGAAGCAATCCAGGGTGCGTTCGAGAATGCTGCGCCCGGCAAGCTCGAGGTATTGCTTGGGTCGGTCGGCGCGCATCCGCGCCCCGACACCGGCGGCGGGAATCACCGCCCAGAAGAAGGGACTTTCGGTCTGGCTCATTCGGCAATCTGGTAGAGGGTTTCGCCTTCCTTGACCATGCCCAGTTCGTGACGGGCACGTTCCTCGACGGTCTCCATCCCCTTCTTCAGCTCCATCACTTCCGCTTCGAGGATGCGATTGCGCTCGAGCAGGCGCTCGTTCTCGCCCTGCTGCTCGGCGATCTGCTGCTCCAGTTCCCGCACCTGCGCCAGGCTGCCGTCACCCACCCAGAGGCGATACTGCAGACCGGACAGCAGCAGGACCAGGACGACGAACAGCCAGTAAGTGTTGGGGCGAGTCATTTTGCCAAGGAATATCCATGCGAAAAGGGCAGCTTGCGCTGCCCTTTTACCATTCCTGGCCGGTGTCCGTCGCTGCCGTGCGGCGGGCGGACGACCGGCCAGGTGAAATCAGGTGAAGTGGCGAAGTTTACATCAAGTAATGCCGCGTGCAGCGCCTGATTTCACCCTGGACGTCCGGGCGCGAGCCCGGCCCACGAAGGCGTGGCCTCCGCGGGCGGTCCGCTTAACCGCGGAACTCGGCACGACCGCGATAGGGTGCCTTGTCGCCCAGTTGCTCTTCGATGCGCAGCAGCTGGTTGTACTTGGATACGCGGTCGGAACGGCACAGGGAGCCGGTCTTGATCTGGCCGGCGGCGGTGCCAACGGCCAGGTCGGCGATGGTGCTGTCCTCGGTCTCGCCGGAACGGTGGGAGATCACGGCGGTGTAGCCGGCGGCCTTGGCCATCTGGATGGCTTCCAGGGTCTCGGTCAGGGAGCCGATCTGGTTGAACTTGATCAGGATCGAGTTGGCGATGCTCTTCTCGATGCCTTCCTTGAGGATCTTGGTGTTGGTCACGAACAGGTCGTCACCCACCAGTTGCACCTTCTCGCCGATCTTCTCGGTCAGGGACTTCCAACCGGCCCAGTCGGACTCGTCCATGCCGTCTTCGATGGAGATGATGGGGTAACGCTGGGTCAGGCCGGCCAGGTAGTCGGCAAAACCGTTGGCGTCGAACACCTTGCCTTCGCCGGCCAGGTCGTACTTGCCGTCCTTGAAGAATTCGCTGGAGGCGCAGTCCAGGGCCAGGGTCACGTCGGTGCCCAGCTTGTAGCCGGCGTTGGCCACGGCTTCGGCGATGGCGCCCAGGGCGTCTTCGTTGGAGGCCAGGTTCGGGGCGAAACCGCCTTCGTCGCCCACTGCGGTGTTCAGGCCACGGGCCTTCAGCACGGCTTTCAGGTGGTGGAAGATCTCGGCGCCCATGCGCAGGGCATCGGCGAAGTTCTTGGCACCAACCGGCTGCACCATGAACTCCTGGATGTCGACGTTGTTATCGGCGTGCTCGCCGCCGTTGATGATGTTCATCATCGGAACGGGCATGGAGTACTGGCCCGGAGTGCCGTTCAGGTCGGCGATGTGAACGTACAGCGGAACGCCTTTGGCCTGTGCGGCGGCCTTGGCGGCGGCCAGGGAGACGGCCAGGATGGCGTTGGCGCCCAGCTTGGCCTTGTTCTCGGTACCGTCCAGCTCGATCATCGCGCGGTCCAGGGCCTTCTGGTCGATCGCGTCCTTGCCCAGCAGCAGGTCACGGATCGGGCCATTGATGTTGGCCACGGCCTTCAGCACGCCCTTGCCCAGGTAACGGCTCTTGTCGCCATCACGCAGTTCCAGTGCCTCGCGGGAACCGGTGGAAGCACCGGACGGCGCGCAGGCGCTGCCGATGAAGCCGTTCTCGAGGATCACGTCGGCTTCCACGGTGGGGTTGCCACGGGAGTCCAGAACCTCGCGGCCCTTGATGTCGACGATCTTTGCCATTGTTGTTAGCACTCCAAAAGTTGACGAAAACGCTCAGCAGAAAGTGAGGCCACTCGCCAGATCACGGGGTCGGCCGACCCGGCGAATGTTCTGACCGATCGGTCAGATTGTGCCCACGCGGCACTTTACCGGAGAACTGCCCGTTCAGGCAGTCTCGATCGGCGGAAAACCCTTGATCAGCTCATCCAGTTGCTTGAGCTGGGCGAGGAAGGGCTCCAGCTTGTCCAGGCGCAGGGCACAGGGGCCGTCGCACTTGGCGTTGTCCGGATCGGGGTGGGCTTCCAGGAAGAGTCCCGCAAGGCCCTGGCTCATGCCGGCCTTGGCCAGGTCGGTGACCTGGGCGCGGCGTCCGCCTGCGGAGTCGGCGCGACCACCGGGCATCTGCAGGGCGTGAGTCACGTCGAAGAACACCGGGTAGTCGAACTGCTTCATGATGCCGAAGCCGAGCATGTCCACCACCAGGTTGTTGTAGCCGAAGGAAGAACCGCGCTCGCAGAGGATCAGGCGATCGTTACCCGCCTCCTCGCATTTGGCGAGGATGTGCTTCATTTCCTGGGGCGCAAGGAACTGCGCCTTCTTGATGTTGATCACCGCGCCGGTCTTCGCCATCGCCACTACCAGGTCGGTCTGGCGGGAAAGGAAGGCCGGAAGCTGGATGATGTCGCACACCTCGGCCACCGGTGCCGCCTGATAGGGCTCATGCACGTCGGTGATCACCGGCACGCCGAAAGTCTTCTTCACCTCTTCGAAGATCTTCATGCCCTCTTCCAGGCCCGGGCCGCGGAAGGAGTTGATCGAGGAGCGGTTGGCCTTGTCGAAGCTGGCCTTGAACACGTAGGGGATGCCGAGCTTGTCGGTCACCCGCACGTATTCCTCACAGACTTTCAGCGCCAGGTCGCGGGACTCCAGCACGTTCATGCCGCCGAACAGCACGAAGGGCTTGTCGTTGGCGATCTCGATATTGCCGACGCGGACGATCTTCTGCGCCATGGGTCAGGCCTTCTTCGCTTTCTGCGCCAGGGCGGCGTTGACGAAGCCACTGAACAGCGGATGGCCGTCACGCGGGGTGGAGGTGAATTCCGGGTGGAACTGGCAGGCCACGAACCAGGGATGCTCGGGGGCTTCCACCACTTCGACCAGCGCACCATCGTCGGAGCGACCGGTCACCTTCAGCCCGGCTTCGATGAGCTGCGGCAGCAGGTTGTTGTTCACTTCGTAGCGATGGCGGTGACGCTCGACGATCTCGTCCTTGCCGTAGCAGGCGCGGACCTGAGAGCCCGCTTCCAGCTGGCAGGACTGCGCGCCAAGGCGCATGGTGCCGCCCAGGTCGGACGCTTCGGTGCGGATCTCGGTGGCGCCGGTGGCATCCTGCCACTCGGTGATCAGGCCGACGACCGGGTGGCCGCTCGACTTGTCGAATTCGGTGGAGTTGGCATCGGTCCAGCCCAGCACGTTACGGGCGAACTCGATGACCGCCACCTGCATGCCGAGGCAGATGCCCAGGTAGGGGATCTTGTTCTCGCGGGCGTAATTGACGGTGGTGATCTTGCCTTCCACGCCGCGCAGGCCGAAACCGCCGGGAACCAGGATGGCGTCGACGCCTTCCAGCAGGCTGGTGCCCTGGGTCTCGATATCTTCGGAGTCGATGTAGCGCAGGTTCACCTTGGTGCGGTTCTGGATGCCCGCGTGGCTCATCGCTTCGATCAGCGACTTGTACGCGTCCAGCAGCTCCATGTACTTGCCGACCATGGCGATGGTGACTTCCTTCTCGGGATTCAGCTTGGCGTCGACCACGCGGTCCCACTCGGAGAGGTCGGCGGAGCCGCATTGCAGGCCGAAGCGCTCGACGACGAAGTCGTCCAGGCCCTGGGCATGCAGCACCGACGGGATCTTGTAGATGGTGTCGACGTCCTGCAGGGAGATCACCGCACGCTCTTCGACGTTGGTGAACAGGGCGATCTTGCGGCGGGAGGACAGGTCGACATCATGGTCGGAACGGCAGATCAGCACGTCAGGCTGCAGACCGATGGAGCGCAGCTCCTTCACCGAGTGCTGGGTCGGCTTGGTCTTGGTCTCGCCGGCGGTGGCGATGTAGGGCACCAGGGTCAGGTGCATCAGCATGGCGCGCTTGGCGCCCACTTCCACACGCAACTGGCGGATGGCCTCGAGGAAGGGCTGGGACTCGATGTCGCCGACTGTGCCGCCGATCTCCACCAGGGCCACGTCCGCACCGGCGGCGCCCTTGATGATGCGGTGCTTGATCTCGTCGGTGATATGCGGGATCACCTGGATGGTCGCACCCAGGTAGTCACCCCGGCGCTCCTTGCGCAGCACGTCGGCGTAGACGCGGCCGGTGGTGAAGTTGTTGTTCTGGGTCATGGTGGTGCGCACGAAGCGCTCATAGTGGCCCAGGTCGAGGTCGGTCTCGGCGCCGTCCTCGGTCACGAAGACTTCACCGTGCTGGAAGGGACTCATGGTGCCCGGATCGACGTTGATGTACGGATCGAGCTTGAGCATGGTGACCTTCAGCCCCCGCGCTTCCAGAATGGCGGCCAAGGATGCCGAGGCGATGCCTTTCCCCAAAGAAGAAACAACACCACCCGTGACGAAGATGTAGCGCGTCATGAAAAACCCTAGAAGTCTGCGTTTAGGCGGAAGGCCGCCGGGGAAAGCGATGAAGGGCTGGGCCTTCAACCATGGAGCGCCACTGGGCGCTGCTTAAAAAGCAACAACCGCCGATTCCGAAGGAACCAGCGGAAGCTATATAAGACGGGAGCGTAGTCTACCGGAAAGCCCCCATCAGCTCAAACCTTGGTCATTCGTCGGTGGCGTCCAGCGCAGTCGCCACTCCGCCGCCCGCAAACTGTCGAGCTCCGGCAGGTTGGCCACCGCCAGCAGTCGTCCGGAGGCGGACAACAGCGGCAATCGGCCACGCACGAAGGCGGGCAGGCGCGACTCATTGAGCAGGCGCTTGAGATCGCGACGACCGCGCCCCGGCAACTCCACCACCTCCCCACCCCGGCGATAACCGACCGTCAGCGGACCTGGCGGCGGCGTCCCCAGAAACTCCAGGCGGCCATTGCCCGGCAGCTCCAGGGGGCTGGACGGGTCGAGCCAGGGCACCACTCCCGAGGGAGGCGCGAGCCAATCGCCCGAGAGCCACCACAACCGTCCGTCGGCGCGGTGCAGTTCCCCGGCCCCCAGGCGCCAGACGGGGCGAGCGTCGACTGCCGCATCCCGCAGGTTGTCCCAGCCGACCCAATGATCGCGGTCGGGCAAAGGCGTCAGGGGCGCCAACCAATGACGCAGGGCGTTACGCTGGCGGGACGGCGTCAACCCGACCAGGGCCGCCAGGTCGAGACTGGGCAATCCCAGCCAGCCGAACTCGCCGTTCGTCCGCGCCATGGCCAGATCGATCTCGGCCAGTTCGCCCAACAACTCATCAGCCTCGGCCATATGCTCGGCGCAGCGCGCCAGGTTCGACGTGGCGGCAGGCCAGCGCGTCCTCAGCGCCGGGAGGATGTCGCGGCGAAGAAAATTGCGAGCAAGGCGGGTATCGCCATTGCTCGGGTCCTCGACCCAGCTCAGCCCCTGGCTCCGGGCATAGGCCTCCAGCTCAGTCCGGGACACGCCCAGCAGAGGCCGCAGCAGATACCCGGGGCCCAGGAGTCGACTGGCGGGCATGCCCGCCAGCCCCCGAACCCCGGCGCCCCGTAGCAGACGGAAAAGCAGGGTCTCGGCCTGATCGTCCCGGTGCTGGGCGCTGATCAGCACCTCCCCTGCACCCAGCTCCCCCGCGAAGGCGCTGTAGCGCGCATCCCGTGCGGCACGCTCCAGACTTGGACCGGCATCCACGGTCACCCGCAACAACGTCAACGGCACGCCCAGCTCGCTGCAGACCCGCTGGCAATGCGCCGGCCAGGCGTCAGCCGCAGCCTGGAGGCCGTGATGGACATGAATGGCGGAGAGTGGCGGCAAGCGCTCCCGCCGGGCGAGGCTCGCCAGCAGATGGAGCAGCACGGTGGAATCGAGCCCGCCGGAGAAGGCGACCCGCCAGGCCGGCGCGGCGCGCCAGGGTGCCAGGGCAGTCAGGAGGCGGGATTCGAGGGACATGGGCTGGCCCAAATGAAATCGGGCCCCAAGCATAAAGCCGGGGCCCGATCTTTACAGCGGGGAAACAGGATCAGGCGACGCCGTAGCTCATCAGACGCTCGTAGCGGCGGGCCAGGAGGTCCTCGGTACCGAGCTTCTTCAGGGTAGCCAACTGGTCGGACAGCTCCTTGCGGATGGACTCGGCGGCCACCGCCGGCTCGCGATGGGCACCGCCCAGGGGCTCGGCGATCACCTTGTCGACGATGCCCAGGCCCTTCAGGCGCTCGGCGGTGATGCCCATGGCCTCGGCGGCGTCCGGCGCCTTCTCGGCGGTCTTCCAGAGGATGGAAGCGCAGCCTTCCGGCGAGATCACCGAGTAGGTGGAGTACTGCAGCATGTTCAGGCGGTCGCAGACACCGATGGCCAGCGCGCCACCGGAACCACCCTCACCGATGACGGTGGCGATGATCGGGGTCTTCAGCCGCGCCATGACCCGCAGGTTCCAGGCGATGGCCTCGCTCTGGCCGCGTTCCTCGGCATCGATGCCCGGGTAGGCGCCGGGAGTGTCGATGAAGGTGAGGATCGGCATCTTGAAGCGCTCGGCCATCTCCATCAGGCGGCAGGCCTTGCGGTAGCCCTCCGGACGGGGCATGCCGAAGTTGCGACGCACCTTCTCGCGCACTTCGCGGCCCTTCTGGTGACCGATGACCATCACCGGGTCGCCATTCAGGCGGGCGATGCCTCCGACGATGGCGGCATCGTCGGAGAAGTGGCGATCACCGTGAAGCTCATCGAACTCGGTGAAGATGTGCTCGATGTAGTCGAGGGTGTAGGGGCGACGCGGATGACGCGCCAGCTGGGCGATCTGCCAGCTGGTGAGGTTGCCGAAGATGCTCTCGGTCAGGGCGCTGCTCTTTTCCTGCAGGCGGGCAATCTCGTCGCTGATGTTCAGGGCGTTGTCGTTGCCGACCAGACGCAGCTCCTCGATCTTGGCTTGCAGATCGGCGATGGGCTGTTCGAAATCCAGAAAGTTCGGGTTCATAGGCTTCCGTCGTGCGCTTGGGGCCAGGCGGCTGGTTCCATTTGGCGCCCTACCTTAATGGGTCGGGCGCGTTCGGGTCGAGATCAAATCGACATCGGGCCGGTGCGAGCGTGGTGTCACGTTCGCATCAGCGGTAGTGCAGGAAGACGTTGTCGCGCCCGAACTGGTCACGCAATGCCTGAATCAATGCATCGGCAGGCGCGATTCTCCAGTCGTCGCCGAACTGCAGCACAGCCTTGGCGTCGTTCCCACTGTAGTCAAGGGTCAAGGGGCAGGAGCCCCGGTGACGGCCGCACAACTCCGCCAGCCAGCGCAGGCGATCGCCCTGCAGGGCGCTGAAGTCCACCTTCATGCGCAGGCTTTCGGCCAGTCCGGTACGGGCCTCCTCGAGACTCAGCACGCGCTTGGCCCGAAGGCGCAGGCCGCCAGAGAAGTCGTCATGGCTCACCTCGCCCTCCACCACCACCAGCGCGTCGGTCTGCAACAGGCCGTGGGCCGCATTGAAGGCATCGGCGAACAGCGAGGCCTCGATGCGCCCGGAGCGGTCGTCCAGGGTGATGAAGCCCATCTTGTCGCCCTTCTTGTTCTTCATCACCCGCAGGTTGACGATCAGGCCGGCGATGATCTGGGTGTCACGGGCCGGCTTGAGCTCGACGATACGCTGGCGGGCGAAGCGGCGGATCTCGCCTTCGTACTCGTCGATGGGGTGGCCGGTGAGGTAGAGGCCGAGGGTGTCCTTCTCGCCCTTGAGCCGCTCCTTCAGGGACAGCTCCTTGGCGTTGCGGTGGTTGGCGTACATGTCCGCCTCGGGCTCGCCGAACAGGCCGCCGAAGAGGTCCATGTGACCGCTGTCGTGGCTACGCGCGGTCTGTTCGGCGGCCTGGATGGCCTCCTCCATAGAGGCCAGCAGCACGGCGCGGTTGCGGTCGATGTTGGCCTGGTAGGCCTTCACCTCCTCGCTGAAGAAGGGGCCCAGGCGATCCAGCGCACCACCGCGGATCAGGGCGTCCAGGGTGCGCTTGTTGATGCGTTTGAGGTCGACGCGGTTGCAGAAGTCGAAGAGGTCCTTGAACGGCCCTCCCTCGGCGCGGCACTCGGTGATGGCCTCCACCGGCCCCTCGCCCACGCCCTTGATGGCCCCCAGGCCGTAGACGATCTGCCCGGCGTCATCGACGGTGAAGCGGTACTCGGAGTTGTTCACGTCCGGCGCGACGATGCGCAGCTTCATGTGGCGACACTCTTCGATCAGCGTCACCACCTTGTCGGTGTTGTGCATGTCCGCGGTGAGCACCGCCGCCATGAAGGGCGCCGGGAAGTGCGCCTTGAGCCAGGCGGTCTGGTAGGAGACCCAGCCGTAGGCGGCGGAGTGGGACTTGTTGAAACCGTAGCCGGCGAACTTCTCCACCAGGTCGAAGATGTTGCCCGACAGGTTCGGGTCGATACCGTTGCTGGAACAGCCCTCGATGAAGCCGCCCCGCTGCTTGGCCATTTCCTCGGGCTTCTTCTTGCCCATCGCACGACGCAGCATGTCCGCGCCGCCGAGGGTGTAGCCCGCCATCACCTGGGCGATCTGCATCACCTGCTCCTGGTACAGGATGATGCCGTAGGTGGGCTTGAGCACGGGTTCGAGGCCGGCGTACTGGTAGTCCGGATGCGGGTAGGAGAGCTCGGCCCGGCCGTGCTTGCGGTTGATGAAGTCGTCCACCATGCCCGATTGCAGGGGACCCGGACGGAACAGGGCCACCAGGGCGATCATGTCTTCCAGGCAGTCGGGCTTGAGCTTCTTGATCAGCTCCTTCATGCCGCGGGATTCCAGCTGGAAGACGGCGGTGGTCTCCGCCTTCTGCAGCATGTCGTAGGTCTTCTTGTCATCCAGCGGGATGCGGTCGATGTCCACCGCCGGCAGGCCCTTCTTCTCCTGCTCGCGGTTGATCATCTCCATGGCCCACTTGATGATCGTCAGGGTGCGCAGGCCGAGGAAGTCGAACTTCACCAGGCCGGCCGCCTCCACGTCGTCCTTGTCGAACTGGGTCACCAGGCCGCCGCCTTCCTCGTCACAGGCGATGGGCGAGAAGTCCGTCAGCTTGGTGGGCGCGATCACCACGCCGCCAGCGTGCTTGCCGGTACCGCGCGTGATGCCTTCGAGTTTCAGGGCCATGTCCCAGATCTCCTGGGCTTCCTCGTCGACCTTGAGGAAGTCGCGCAGGGCCTCTTCCTGGTTGTAGGCCGCCTCCAGGGTCATGCCCACCTCGAAGGGGATCATCTTCGACAGGCGATCGGCCAGGCCATAGGACTTGCCCTGCACCCGCGCCACGTCGCGCACCACCGCCTTGGCCGCCATGGAACCGAAGGTGATGATCTGGCTCACCGCGTTGCGGCCGTACTTCTCGGCCACGTAGTCGATCACCCGATCGCGGCCGTCCATGCAGAAGTCGACGTCGAAGTCGGGCATGGAGACCCGCTCGGGGTTGAGGAAACGCTCGAACAGCAGGTCGTAGGCCAGCGGGTCGAGGTCGGTGATCTTCAGTACGTAGGCCACCAGGGAGCCGGCGCCCGAGCCCCGGCCCGGCCCCACGGGAACGCCATTGTTCTTCGCCCACTGGATGAAGTCGGCAACGATCAGGAAGTAACCGGGGAAGCCCATCTGGATGATGGTGCCCAGTTCGAACTCCAGACGGTCGACGTAGCGCTGGCGCTGCTCCTCGTAGTCCGGCGTGGTCTCCCTGGGCAGGAGCACCGCCAGGCGCTCCTCCAGGCCTTCGTAGGAGGCGTGGCGCAGGTAGTCGTCGATGCCCATGCCGTTGGGCGTCGGGAAGTCGGGCAGGAAGTGCTTGCCCAGCCGCACCTCGATGTTGCAGCGCTTGGCGATCTCGACGGTGTTTTCCAGCGCCTCGGGGATGTCGGCGAACAGCTCCGCCATCTCCTCCGGGGACTTCAGGTACTGCTGATCGGAGTAATTGCGCGGACGACGCGGATCGTCGAGGACACGGCCCTCGCCGATGCAGACGCGAGTCTCGTGGGCCTCGAAATCCTCGCGCTTGATGAAGCGCACGTCGTTGGTCGCCACCAGCGGCGCACCGGTGCGTTCGGCCAGGGCCACCGCCGCGTGGACGTGCTCCTCGTCGTTGACCCGGGCGGTGCGCTGCAACTCCAGGTAGAAACGATCCGGAAAAACCGCCATCCATTCGGCCAGGAGCGCTTCGGCGCCGGCCTGGTCGCCACTGAGCAGGGCCATGCCGATCTCGCCTTCCTTCGCGCCTGAGAGGGCGATCAGGCCGTCAGCGGCCGCCTTCACCCAGTCGCGCTGAATGATGACCAGGCCGTTGCTCTGGCCCTCGGACCAGCCCCGGGACACCAGTTCGGTCAGGTTGCGGTAGCCGTCGGCATGCATCGCCAGCAGGGTCATTCGCGTGAGGGGGCCGTCCTCGAAGGGGCTGGCCAGCCAGATATCAGCACCGCAGATAGGCTTGATGCCGCCACCCATGGCGGCCTTGTAGAACTTCACCAGGGAACACATGTTGCTCTGGTCGGTGACGGCCACCGCCGGCATCCCCGCCCCCGCTACGGCCTTGACCAGCGGCTTGATCCGCACCAGGCCGTCTACCAGGGAATATTCGGAGTGCAGACGCAGATGGACGAAGGAAGCGGTCATGGAAGTCCTATGCAAAACGCGAAAACGACAAGGCCCGGATTGTACCGGGCCCTTTGGCAAAGCTACAGGCTTGAGGCCCCTGCCGACCACCAAGGGATCGACAGGGACAACACGGGTTCAGCGTCGGTCGTCCCAGATGCCCGGCTCCAGCTTGCTCTGGATTTCCGGGTACTGGCTGGCATCGAAGGTGGGCAGCTTGCCCGCCTTGCGCTGGGCGTTGTAGTCCTTCGCCAGCTTGATGGCCAGGTTGGACAGCAACAGGATCGCGATGAGGTTGGTGATCGCCATCAGGCCCATGGAGACGTCCGCCAGGTTCCAGACGAAGGGCAGCGAAGCCAGGGCGCCGAACATCACCATGCCGAGCACCGCCAGGCGGAAGATGAGCAGCCCGCCCGGATGGTTGTGCTCGAGGAACACCAGGCAGTTCTCCGCGTAGAAGTAGTTGGCGACGATGGAGGTGAAGGCGAAGAACAGGATGATCACCCCCAGGAAGTACTTGCCCCAGGCGCCGACCTGGCTGCTCAGCGCGTTCTGTACCAGCATGATGCCCTCGCCCTGCTGCGGACCGGCCAGCAGGATGATGGCGGCGGACGCGGTGCAGATCAGCAGGGTGTCGATGAACACGCCGGCCATCTGCACGTAGCCCTGGGAGGCCGGGTGCGGCGGATAGGGCGTCGCCGAAGCCGCGGCGTTGGGCGCCGAACCCATGCCCGCCTCGTTGGAGAACAGGCCGCGCTTGAAGCCGTTCATGATCGCCGCGGCGATGCCGCCGGCCGCCGCCTCGTGCAGGCCGAAGGCGCTCTTGACAATCAGTGCGAAGACGCCGGGGATCTCATCGATCTGGGTGATGATCAGCACCACCGCCACCAGCAGGTAGGCCACCGCCATGAAGGGCACCGCCAGCTCGGAGAAGCGGGCGATGGAGCGCAGGCCGCCGAAGATGATCAGCGCGGTGATGATCACCAGCGCGATGCCACTTATCCACAGGGGCACGCCGAAGGCGCCCTGCATCGCACCGCTGATGGTATTGGCCTGCACCGAGTTGAAGACGAAACCGAAGGCGAGGATCAGGAAGAGCGAGAACAGCACGCCCATCCAGCGCGCCCCCAGGCCCTTCTCCATGTAGTAGGCCGGGCCGCCGCGGAACTGCCCCTTGTCGTCACGGATCTTGAACAACTGGGCGAGGGTCGCCTCGACGAAGCCGGTGGCCATCCCCACCATGGCGATGACCCACATCCAGAACACCGCGCCAGGGCCGCCCAGGGTGATGGCCACGGCGACACCGGCGACGTTGCCGGTGCCGACCCGCGCGGCCAGCGACGTACAGAGGGCCTGGAAGGAGGAGATGCCGGCATCGTCGGACTTGCGGCTGCCCTTGAGCACGCTGAAGGTGTGCCCGAAATGCAGGAACTGGATCAGGCCGAGACGCAGGGTGAAGTACAGGCCGCAAGCCACCAGCAACCAGATCAGCACCTTGCCCCAGATGAGGCCGTTGAGGGAATCGACTACCAGATTGGCAATCTCTTGCATGAGAAACTCCCTAAGCCGCTTGTGGCGGCGGTTGAGTGAAACTCCGGAATACCCGGAACGAGTATCGCAGCGGATGGATGATCCTGCCCGCGATGGACACAGGTCGGCCTCAGGCGAAGCAGGCCAGCAGAGGGTAGCGGGGCCCGGTGAGGGCCCCACGAGTGATGCGGAAGTTCGGGATAGGCTTGCGACGCGCCGCGAGGATCAGCGCACGCCTTCGATCAGCTCCCTGACCGGGCCGAAGGAACGGCGATGGATGGGCGTAGGCCCGAGGCGGCGTAGCGCCTCCAGATGCACCGCCGTGGGATAGCCCTTGTGCCCCGCGATGCCATAGCCCGGGTAGCGCGCATCCAGCTCGACCATCTCGCGGTCACGGCTGACCTTGGCCAGGATGGAAGCGGCGGCGATGGCCGGCACCTGGCTGTCGCCCTTCACGACCGGCGCGGCGGGCACCTTCAGTTTCGGGCAGCGATTGCCATCGATCAGGGCCAGCTTCGGGGTCACCGAAAGCCCTTCGACTGCCCGTTGCATGGCCAGCATGGTGGCGTGGAGGATGTTCAACTGGTCGATCTCCTCCACCTCGGCGCGGGCGATGCACCAGGCCAGGGCCTTCTCGCGGATCTCGTCGAACAGCGCATCGCGACGCGCTTCAGACAACTTCTTCGAGTCGTTCAGGCCCAGGATCGGGCGAGCCGGATCGAGGATGACCGCCGCCGTGACGACAGGGCCGCAGAGCGGACCGCGCCCCACCTCGTCGACCCCGGCCACGCATTCTTCCACCAGGCTGAAATCCAGGCCGAGTTGCATCAGGGAGCTCCAATCAGTTTCAGGATGGCGTCGGCGGCTTCGCGCGATGCGTCCTGGCGCAACGCGCGGTGGATGACGTCGAAGCCGTGGGTCTGGATCTCGCCGTCGTCCAGCAACGGTGAGAGCGTCTGGGCCAGGGCTTCGGCGGTGGCGGCATCCTGCAGCAGCTCCGGCACCAGCAGGCGCTGGGCCAGCAGGTTCGGCAGCGAGACATAGGGGCTTCTGACCAGTCGCTTGAGGATGCGGTAGGTCAGCGGAGCGACCTTGTAGGCCACCACCATGGGACGCTTGTAAAGCAGCGCCTCGAGCGTGGCGGTGCCGGAAGCGATCAGCACCGCATCGCAGGCAGCCAACGCTTCGTGGGAACGGCCGTCCAGCAGCTTCAGCGGCAGGTCGCGACCGGCCAGCATCGCCTCCACCTGCTGGCGACGCTCGGGACTGGCACAGGGCAGCACGAAGCGGATGCCCGGACGGACCGAGCGCAACCGCTCGGCCGCATCGAGGAACAGGCTGCCCAACTTGCCGACCTCGCCCCCTCGACTGCCAGGCATGAGGGCGACGAGAGGTGAATCCAGAGGCAGGTCCAGGGCATTACGCGCGGCCGCGCGATCGGCTTCCAGGGGAATCGCGTCGGCCAGCGGATGACCGACGAACCGCACGGGAACGCCCTTCTCCTCGTAGAAACGCGCCTCGAACGGGAAGAGCGTGAGCATCAGATCGCAGCCTTCGCGGATCTTCAGCACGCGATTCTGCCGCCAGGCCCAGACCGAGGGACTGACATAGTGCACGGTACGAATGCCGGCGCGACGCAGCTTGAGCTCGACGCCCAGATTGAAATCGGGGGCGTCGATACCGATGAAGACGTCGGGACGCTCGTCGATCAGGGTCTGGATCAGGCGCTTGCGACGGGCCAGCAACTCCGGCAGCCGTCCAAGCACTTCCACCAGGCCCATGACGGCCAGTCGCTCCATGGGGAAATAGGATTCGAGCCCTTCGGCCTGCATGCGCGGGCCACCGACGCCGATGAAGCGAACGTCTGGATGGCGCGCCTTGAGGGCCTGCATCAGGGTCGAACCGAGGATGTCGCCGGACGCCTCGCCGGCGACCAGCGCGATGCGCAGGGGACGATTCATGGTCTCAGCGGGTGATGCCGCGGGTCGAGGACTGGATGGAGTCGCGGAAAACGGCCACTTCGGGGAACTGCGCGGAAGACTCGGCCAGTTCGGCCAGGGCCTGCTCCACGGTCAGCCCCTGGCGGTAGACCACCTTGTAGGCGCGACGCAGCGCGGCGATGGCCTCGGCGCTGAAGCCACGACGACGCATGCCTTCGAAGTTCATGCTGCGGGCCTCGGCGGGGTTGCCGAAAACGGTCACGTAAGCCGGAACGTCCTTGCCGATGGCGGTACCCATGCCGGAGAAGCTGTGGGCGCCGATGCGGCAGAACTGATGCACCAGGGTATAGCCGGAGAGGATGGCCCAGTCGTCGACATGGACATGCCCCGCCAGCGCGGTGTTATTCACCAGGATGCAATGATTGGCGATCACACTGTCGTGACCGATGTGCACATAGGCCATCAGCAGGTTGTGATCCCCAAGGGTGGTCTCGGAGCGGTCCTGCACGGTGCCACGGTGGATGGTCACGCCTTCGCGGATCACATTGTGATCACCGATCACCAGCCGGGTGGGTTCACCCTTGTACTTCAGGTCAGGCGTGTCTTCGCCCACCGAGGAGAACTGGTAGATGCGATTGTGCTTGCCGATGCGGGTCGGTCCCTTGATGACCACATGGGGTCCGACCACGGTCCCCTCGCCGATCTCAACATCGGGTCCAATGATCGACCAGGGGCCGACCTGAACGCCATCCGCCAGCCTTGCCGACGGATCGATGATGGCGCGAGGGTCAATCAAACTCATAGTTTGCGTTCCGCACAGATGATCTCGGCCGAGCAGACTTCCTTGCCATCGACACTGGCCTGGCAGTCGAACTTCCAGATGCCGCGCTTGACGCTGCCGAACCGGGCTTCGAGGATCAGTTGGTCGCCCGGCAGCACGGGCTGGCGGAAGCGCAGCTTGTCGGAGCCCACGAAGTAGTAGAGGGTGCCGTCGGCAGGCTTCACGTCGAGCATCTTGAACCCGAGGATGCCGGCCGCCTGGGCCATGGCCTCGATGATCAGTACGCCCGGCATGATCGGATGCTGCGGGAAGTGGCCGTTGAAGAAGGGCTCGTTGATGCTGACATTCTTGTAGGCGCGAATGCGCTTGCCTTCAACATCCAGTTCCACGACCCGATCCACCAGGAGGAAAGGGTAGCGGTGCGGCAGATATTCGCGAATCTCGTTGATGTCCATCATGTTCCTGGAGCCTTTTCAAAGGATTGGGGATGCACGGCGCTGCGTGGATCACGCATCTGATGAAGCATCCCCGCCCGGGGTCACGGCCGCCAGGCGTTTTTCCAGTTGTTGCAGACGACGCGCCATGTCGTCCAACTGGCGAATTCGAGCGGCGCTCTTCTTCCAGTCCGCTGCGGTCTGCATCGCGGTTCCGGAGGAGTAGGCGCCCGGCTCGGTGATATTGCGCGTCACCATGGTCATGCCGGTGACGAACACGTCGTCGCACACCTCGATATGCCCGACCATGCCCACGCCCCCGGCGATCATGCAGTTGCGGCCAATCCTGGTACTTCCGGAAATCCCCACGCAACCGGCCATGGCGGTGTTGTCGCCGACCTGTACGTTGTGGGCGATCATGATCTGGTTGTCCAGTTTCACGCCATTGCCGATCAGGGTGTCGGAGAGCGCGCCCCGGTCGATGGTGGTATTGGCGCCGACTTCGACATCGTCGCCCAGGGTGACGCCGCCGATCTGCGCGATCTTCTGCCAGGCGCCCTTCTCCTTGGCGAAACCGAAGCCTTCGCCACCAATCACGGCACCGGACTGGATGACCACGCGCTTGCCGATCCGAACGTCGTGATAAAGGGTCACGCGGGGCGCGAGCCAGCCGCCTTCACCGATCACCGTCCGCGCACCGACCACGCAATGGGCACCGAGGGTCACCCCTGCACCGATCCGGGCACCGGATTCGATGACCACATAAGGGCCCACGCTGGCGCTGGGGTCCACCTGGGCATCGGCGGCGACCACCGCGGTAGCGTGGATGCCCGGCTGTGCCTTGGGCTTGGGATCGAACAGGTGAGACAGTTCGGCGTAGGCCAGGTAGGGGTTGGCCACCACCAGCGCATTGCCGGCATAGCCCTCGGCGTCGGCCGGGGTCAGGAGCACGGCGGCGGCCTGGCTGTCGGCCAGGAACTTGCGGTACTGCGGATTGGCCAGGAAGCTCAGTTGGTCGGGACCCGCTTCCTGAAGGGTGGCGAGACCACTGATGGCCTTGCCCTCGGCGCCGCGAAGCTCGGCACCGAGGCGTTCGGCCAACTGGCCGAGGGTGAAAACCGGCGTCGTCATCATCAACGCTGCGCGTTCATGCGCTCGATGACCTGACGGGTGATGTCGTACTGCGGCTTGACGTCGACGACGGCACCGCGCTCCAGCACCAGGTCATAGTTACCGTTCTTCAGGACGTCTTCGACGGCCTTGTCCAGCTTCGGCTTCAGCTGCTTGAGCATGTCACGGTCGGCAACGGCCTTGGCTTCGTTCAGTTCCTTGGACTGGAACTGGAAGTCGCGGGCCTTCTGCTTGAACTCGAGCTCGAGGCGCTCACGCTCGGCCTGCTGCATTTTCTCGCCGTCCTTCACGAGGCGATCCTGGATACGCTTGGCGTCGGATTCCAGGGTCTTCAGCTTGTTGAGCTGGGGACCGAATTTCTTCTCGGCATCGACGGCGTACTTCTTGGCCGCGTCGGATTCCAGCAATGCCATCTGATAGTTCAGTACCGCAATCTTCATTTCCGCGAAGGCCGGAGTCGCCATCAGGGCAGCGGCAACCAGAACGAATTGAGTCAACTTACGCACGATGCAACTCCTGCAACACATACTGTTGTCTTGGTGAACACACTTAGAAGGTCTGCCCCAGGGAGAACTGGAACACCTGGGTGTCGGCATTGTCCGGTTTCTTGACCGGCATACCCAGGCTGAAGCTCAGCGGACCGAGGGCGGTGATCCAGGTCAGGCCCACACCCACGGAACTGGCCAGGTCGCCAGCGTTGATACTGCTGCAGTTGGTCGCGGTGGACGAGCAACTGGTGTCGAACACGTTACCCACGTCCCAGAACAGCACGGTGCGCAGCTGGCGCTGATCCTTGACGAAGGGCATCGGGAACAGGTACTCGACACCGCCCTGGATCAGCACGTTGCCACCGAAGGGCAGCGGATCCTGGTCCGGGTCGGCGACCGTACCTTCGTTCCCGGTGACGGCCTGGCCGCGACTCGGGGTACTGCGTGGGCCAAGGCTGCTATCCTCGAAGCCGCGGACGGAGTTGAAGCCACCGGCGAAATAGTGCTCGTAGAACGGCAGCTCGGAGGTGGAACCGTAGCTGTCGCCGTAGCCCAGCTCGGTGTGCCAGCGCAGGGCGGTGTTCTGGGTCAGCGGGGTGAACAGCTGGCCGCGGTAGTCGAGCTTGAAGAAGGACAGGTCGCTGCCCGGAATGGTGGATTCCAGCACCAGGCTCTGGGAATGGCCACGGGTCGCCATGACGCCCTTGTTCAGGGTGGATTCGGACCAGCCGACGGAGCCCTTGAAATTCAGGTAGCTGTCGCCTTCCTGTTCGATGAAGTCGAAGATCTCGTCGACGGTGTAGACGCCGGTGTTGATCTTGTCCTGCTGCACGGTCAGGCCGTAGGTCAGGCGGGAGATTTCGCTGATGGGGTAGCCGATGCTGACACCGGCACCGTAGCTGTCCACGGCGTAGCTGGACACATCGACGTCGAGGTCGTCGTAGTCGGTGGTCCGGTAGAAGGCGTTGTAACCCAGGCTGACACCATCGGCCGTCCAGTAGGGGTCGACGAAACCGAAGTTGTAGCGGGTCTGGTACTCGGAGCGGGTCAGGCCGATGCTGACCTTGTTGCCGGTACCCAGGAAGTTGTTCTGGCTGATGGAGCCGCCCAGGATCAGGCCCGCGCTCTGGGCGAAGCCGACGCTGGCGGTGATGGAGCCGGAAGGCTGCTCTTCGACGGTGTAGTTCACGTCGACCTGGTCATCGGTACCGGGCACCTGCGGGGTCTCGACGTTCACTTCCTTGAAGAAACCGAGGCGCTCCAGGCGGGTCTTGGACTGGTCGATCAGGTAGGTCGAGGCCCAGCCACCCTCCATCTGGCGCATCTCGCGACGCAGCACCTCGTCCTCGGTCTTGGTGTTGCCACGGAAATTGATGCGGTTGACGTAGGCGCGCTTGCCCGGATCCACCACGAAGGTGATGGACACGGTGTTGTCCTCGTCGTGGGCTTCCGGCACGCCGTTGACGTTGGCGAAGGTGTAGCCCTCGTTGCCGAGGCGACGGGTGATCAGCTCGGAGGTGGTGGTCATGACCTTACGGGAGAACACTTGGCCCTCCTGCACCAGCAGCAGGGACTTCACATCCTCCTCGGGCACCTTGAGGTCACCGGAGAGCTTCACTTCACGGACGGTGTATTTCTGGCCCTCGTCCACGTTGACGGTGATGTAGACGTGCTTCTTGTCCGGCGTGATGGATACCTGGGTCGAGGAGATATCCATATTGATGTAGCCGCGGTCCAGGTAATAGGAGCGCAGGCGCTCCAGGTCACCGGAGAGTTTCTCGCGGGCGTACTTGTCGTCGTTCCTGAAGAAGGACAGCCAGTTGGTGGTCTTCAGCTCGAACAGATCGCTGAGGTCTTCGTCCGAGAATACGGTGTTGCCCACCACATTGATGTGCTGGATCGCGGCGACCGAGCCTTCGTTGATGGTGATCTTCAAGGCCACGCGGTTGCGGGGCTGGGGAATGACTTCGGCCTCGATCTCGGCGGAATAGCGGCCCTGGGCCACATACTGGCGCTGCAGTTCGTTGCGCACGCCTTCGAGGGTGGCTCGCTGGAAGATCTCGCCCTCGGCCAGACCGGACTGTTTCAGGCCCTTGAGCAGGTCTTCGGTGCTGATCGCCTTGTTGCCATCGATCTCGATGCTGGAAATCGACGGGCGTTCGACTACGGTGACAACCAGCACATCGCCATCACGGCCGAGCTGGATGTCCTGGAAGAAACCGGTCTTGAACAGCGCGCGAGTGGCCTCGACCAGGCGACGGTCGTCCGCGGTCTCGCCGACGTTGAGCGGCAGGGCACCGAACACGCTGCCGGCGGATACCCGTTGCAGGCCATTGACGCGGATGTCGGAGATGGTGAAGGACTCGGCGTGAACCTCGGCGATCATGAGTGCGGCAAGCACCGCAGGTAGCAGCAGGCGTTTCATGAAGTCCTTTTTTATTCCAACCGGTAATAAAGAATCTGCCGCGCAAGGCGGCAGACTCGGCATTCTGTGACTCGTTACAGTCGGCTCAGGTCGTTCACCAGGGCAAGCAACATCACCCCCACGACTAGACTGATACCAATCTGTACCCCCCAAGCCTGCACCCGTTCCGACAATGGGCGGCCTCGCGCCATTTCGATCAGGTAGAACAGCAGGTGCCCCCCATCCAGGACGGGAATCGGCAATAGATTGAGAACCCCCAGGCTTATGCTCAGATAGGCGAGGAAATTCAGGAAGTCCCCCACCCCGGACTGGGCCGAAGCGCCCGCCACTTTAGCAATGGTTATCGGCCCGCTCAAGTTTTTTACCGAGAGCTCGCCAAGCAACATTTTCTTTAGGGAATCCAGAGTTAGCAGGCTCATGGACCAGGTCCGGGCGGCGGCTTCAGAGACCGACTCCAGCGGTCCGAAGCTGATTTCCCTGAGCATTTCCGGGGGCCATTCGACACCCTTCACGCCCGCCCCCAAGTAGCCGGTGCGGTTTTCGCCCTCGCCCCGGGCCGCGAGCATCACGCTCACATCCCGGACCTGCCGCTCACTCTCCACGCTGAGCACGACCCGCTCGCCCGGACGCTTGCGGACGCGCTCCACCAGTTGCTGCCAGTCATCCAGCGGCTGCCCGTCGAGGGCCAGCAGGCGATCGCCGCTCTTGAGGCCCGCAGCCTGGGCGGGCCCTTTGGGATCCAACTCGGCCAACACCGGCGGGATGGCCGGACGCCAGGGCTGGATACCCAGCGCGCCGATGGGATCGGGCTCTTCGACGCCCTTGAGCCAGTCGTTGAGCTGCAGCTGACGGGTCTGCTCGGTGCTGGCACCGGCCTCGCGCACGCCCACCAGCAGGGCACCGCTTTCGCCCAGGCGCCGTACCAGCTGAAGGTTGACCTGGTTCCACCCGGTAACGGCCTTGCCGTCCACCGAGACGATTTCCTCGCCAGCCACAAGCCCCGCCTGGGCGGCGATGCTGTCGGGAGCGACGCTGCCGATGACCGGGCGTACCTGCTGGCTGCCCAGCATGGCCAGAATCCAGAAGAACAGCAGGGCGAGCAGGAAGTTGGCGATGGGGCCGGCGGCGACAATGGCGATGCGTTGCCCCACCGGCTTGCGATTGAAGGACTGCTCGAGCATTTCCGCAGGCACCTCGGCCTCGCGCTCGTCGAGCATCTTCACGTAGCCGCCCAGCGGAATGGCCGCGACCACGAACTCCGTCCCCTGACGATCATGCCAGCGGAACAGCGGCGTCCCGAAGCCCACGGAGAATCGCAGGACCTTGACCCCACAACGTCGAGCCACCCAGAAGTGCCCGAATTCGTGGAAGGTCACCAGCACCCCGAGAGCCACCAGGGTGCCAAGAATCATATACAGCGCGCTCATCGCATTCCTCCGGGACAGCCGGGCGGGAGAACACCGCCCGCACTATCGATTCGGCGCCAGGACACCCTGAAGGCCGGAAACCCATGCAGCCATGCCGCATTCAACCGATCAATTCTCGCCTCGCCCCGGCCGGTTCGCCCGGACGAATTACAACAGCGGATTACCGCCCCGCCCGGGCCAGCCATCGACACGCCGCCTCGCGGGCGCGCCGATCGGCCTCAAGGACGGAATCCAGCGTTTCGACCGCAGCGGAGACTTCGCGGTTCAGCACCTCATCGATGATACTCGCGATCTCCGTGAAACGGATGCGGCGCTCCAGAAATGCCGCTACCGCCACTTCATTGGCCGCATTGAGCATGGCGGGCGCGCTGCCCCCCTCCTCCGCCGCCTGGCGCGCCAGGCGCAGGCAGGGAAAACGCTGCTCATCGGGCGCCTGGAAGTCCAGGCGCGCAACGCTGAACAGGTCCAGCGCCGACACGCCGGAGTCGATCCGCTCCGGCCAGGCCAGCGCGTAGGCAATGGGGGTACGCATGTCCGGGTTGCCCAACTGCGCCAGCACGGACCCATCCACATAGTCCACCAGGGAATGGATGACGCTCTGGGGATGGATCACCACCTCCACCTGCGCGGGTCGGGCATCGAACAGCCAGCAGGCCTCGATCAGCTCCAGCCCTTTGTTCATCATGCTCGCCGAATCCACGGAGATCTTGCGTCCCATCGACCAGTTGGGATGCGCGCAGGCCTGTTCGGGAGAGACGTCGGGCAACCGCTCGAGGGGCGTTTCCCGGAAGGGGCCACCGGACGCGGTGAGCAGGATACGGCGCACGCCAACGGCACCCAGCCCGCGCACATAGTCCTGGGGCAGGCACTGGAAGATGGCGTTGTGCTCGCTGTCGATGGGCAGCAGCACCGCACCGCTGCGGCGCACCGCCTGCATGAACAGGGCACCGGACATCACCAGCGCTTCCTTGTTGGCCAGCAGGACACGCTTGCCGGCCTCCACGGCCGCGAGGGTGGGCTTGAGGCCGGCCGCCCCGACGATCGCCGCCATCACGGCGTCCACGTCGGGGTGTCCGGCGACCTCGCAAAGCCCCTGCTCCCCAACCAGTACCCGGGTCGGCAGGCCGGCGGCGCTCAATGCCGCCTGGAGCTGACGAGCGGCACCGGCATCAGGAACCACGGCGAACCGGGGCCGGTGGCGCAGGCACAGCCTCTCCAGTTCCGCCAGGCGGGTGAAGCCGGTGAGCGCGAAGGCCTGGTATCGCTCGGGATGACGCGCGATGACATCCAGGGTGCTGAGGCCGATGGAGCCGGTAGCCCCGAGGACGGTGATGCGCTGCGGTCGATTCACGGAGCACCCCAGCCGGCGGCCCAGAGCAGCGCCGCGAACAACGGGATGGCGGCGGTCAGGCTGTCGATGCGGTCGAGCACGCCGCCATGGCCGGGCAGCAGGTTGCTGCTGTCCTTGATGCCGGATTGACGCTTGAACATGCTCTCGGTGAGGTCACCCACGACGGAGATCAGTACCACCAGCGCGGCGCCGGCGAGCGCGAGCAAGAGTTCTGCGCCGATCCAGCCACGATAAAGACCGACACCCGCGGTAATCGCCAGACTGGCCAGCAGGCCGCCCACCAGGCCTTCCCAACTCTTGCCGGGGCTGACGGCAGGCGCCAGCTTGCGCTTGCCGAAGGCCTTCCCGGAAAAATAGGCGCCGATATCGGCGGCCCATACCAGCACCATGACGGCAAGAATCAGCCAATTGGCCAACGGCCATTGCTTGAACAGCACCAGCCCTTGCCAGGCCGGGAGCAAAATCAACAGACCGATCAGCAGCTTGGCGAGGCTCCCCGTCCAGTAACGGGCGGTATCGGGATAACCCAGCACCAGCACAGTGGCAGCCCCCCACCAGAGCACCCCCAGCACCAGCACCAGCGGCGCCAGGGCGGGAACCAGGTAGAGACCATAGAGCAGGGCGGCCACCAGCAGGCCATAGGCGATTCGCAGGGGCTGCGCGGAAAAGCCCGCCAGGCGTGCCCACTCCCAGCCACCGAGGGTCACCACGGCACCGATGAACAGCGCGAAGGCGCCACCGTTCAGCCAGAAGAAACCCGCAAGGGCGATGGGCAGCAACACCAGGGCGGTGATGACGCGTTGTTTCAGCATTTGGCTCGTGCCTCGGCTTCTAGCTGCTCGCTGGTCTTGCCGAAGCGACGCTGGCGCTTGGCGAAGTCGGCCAGCGCCTTGCGCATGGCTTCGTGCTTGAAGTCAGGCCAGAAGAGGTCGGAGAAATAGAGCTCGGCATACGCGAGTTGCCAGAGCAGGAAGTTGCTGATGCGGTGCTCGCCACCGGTCCGGATGCACAGGTCGGGAAGCGGCAGGTCGCCGGTGACCAGACAGCCCTGCAAAAGCTCGGGGGTAATGTCCTCGGCCTGCAGGTGGCCCGCCTGGACCTCCCGCGCCAGGCGCTGGGCGGCCTGGGTGATGTCCCATTGACCGCCGTAATTGGCGGCGACCTGTAGGACGAACTTCTGGTGACCGGCGGTGAGCTGCTCGGCCTCGCGCATGGCGGCCTGCAGCTCCGGATGGAAGCGCGAACGGTCACCGATGATGCGCAGGCGGATATCGTTCTGGGACAGGCGCCGGGCCTCGCGGCGCAGAGCCCCCAGGAAGAGCTCCATGAGGGCGCTGACCTCGTCCGCCGGACGCTGCCAGTTCTCACTGGAAAAGGCGAACAGGGTGAGCACCTCGACGCCGGCCTCGGCACACACCTCGATCACCGCACGGACAGCGTCGACGCCGGCCTTGTGGCCGGCGACGCCTGGCAGCAGGCGCTTCTTCGCCCAACGGTTGTTACCGTCCATGATGATTGCCACATGACGTGGCACCGCCGGGTTGGCGCCTTGCTGGAGTTTGTCCATGACGACTCCGGACGTCAGACGGCCATCAGGTCTTTTTCTTTGGCTTCCAGAGCCTTGTCCACATCACCGACGAACTTGTCGGTCAGCTTCTGGACGTCGTCAGCGGCACGGCGTTCCTCGTCCTCGCTGATTTCCTTTTCCTTCACCAGGTCCTTGAGCTGGGCCAGGGCGTCGCGGCGGATGTTGCGCACGGCGATCCGGGTGTTCTCGGCCTCGGCACGCGCCTGCTTGGTGAAGCCCTTGCGGGTTTCCTCGGTCAGGGCGGGCATGGGGACACGGATGGTGGTACCGGCGGTGGCCGGGTTGAGCCCCAGATCGGAGGTCATGATGGCCTTCTCGACGGCCTGAATCATGCTCTTGTCGAACACGGTCAGGGCCAGGGTGCGGGAGTCCTCGGCCACCACGTTGGCCACCTGGCGCAGGGGGGTATCGGCGCCATAGTAGGACACCATCACGCCATCCAGGATGCTGGGGTGCGCGCGGCCGGTACGGATCTTGGCGAATGCGGTATCCAGCGCATCCAGGGATTTCTTCATGCGCTCCTGCGCTTCTTGCTTGATCTCGTTGATCACTGTTCGCCCTCCTCGATCAGGGTTCCTTCGGCGCCGCCGACCACGATGTTCAGCAGGGCACCCGGTTTATTCATATTGAAGACCCGCAGCGGCATCTTCTGGTCACGGCACAGACAGATGGCCGTGAGGTCCATGACACCCAGCTTGCGATCCAGCACCTCGTCGTAGGTCAGGTGCTCGAACTTCTCGGCATTGGGGTCCTTGAACGGGTCCGCAGTGTACACGCCATCCACCTTGGTGGCTTTGAGCACCAGATCCGCATCCACCTCGATGGCCCGCAGGCAGGCGGCCGAATCGGTGGTGAAGAAGGGATTGCCGGTACCGGCGGAGAAAATGACCACTTCGCCCGAACTCAGGTGGCGCATGGCCTTGCGGCGGTCGTAGTGATCGGTCACGCCGACCATGGAGATCGCGGACATCACGATGGCGGGGATGTTGGAACGCTCCAGCGCATCGCGCATGGCCAGGGCGTTCATCACGGTGGCGAGCATTCCCATGTGATCGCCCGTCACACGATCCATGCCGGCGGCGCTCAGGGCCGCCCCACGGAAGAGGTTGCCACCGCCGATCACCAGGCCGACCTGCACGCCGATACCGACCAGTTGGCCGATTTCCAGCGCCATGCGATCGAGGACCTTGGGATCGATGCCGAACTCCTCGGAGCCCATCAGGGCCTCACCGCTGAGTTTGAGCAGAATGCGTTTGTAGCGAGGTTGGCGACCACTCACCTGCTGAGCCATTGCGTATCTCTCCTGCGGCGCTTTCTGAATGGGTGGGCCTTGCGGCCCGATGTACTGGCGAGTCCTCAGACTGCGCAAACGGCTGTTGGTGCCCGCCTTGCGGGCCCGCCGCGGAAACCGCCCCGATTCGGTTCCCCAGTTTGACGAAGAGGCCGCGCGCGTAAGCGGGCAGCCTCTTGCGGGGCGACAGCCGAAGCCGTCTTACTGCTTGGTTGCAGCGACTTGAGCAGCCACTTCGGCAGCGAAGTCCACTTCGACCTTCTCGATACCCTCGCCCACTTCGTAGCGAACGAAGGACACGATCTCGGCGCCGGCTTTCTTGGCCAGGTCACCCACCTTGACTTCCGGATCCTTGACGAACGGCTGCTCGACCAGGCTGGCTTCGGCGAGGAACTTGGCGATACGGCCCTTGACCATGTTCTCGACGATGTTTTCCGGCTTGCCGGCGATCTTGTCGGCGTTCAGGGCCAGGAAGATTTCCTTTTCCTTGGCGATGGCTTCTTCGGAAACCTGGGAAGCGTTCAGGAACTGCGGGTTGCTGGCAGCCACGTGCATGGCGATGTCCTTGGCCAGTTCCGGGGTACCGCCGTTCAGGGCAACGACCACGCCGATGCGGTGACCGTGCAGGTAGGCGCCGACAACATCACCCTCGACGCGGGTCAGGCGACGGATGTTGACGTTTTCGCCGGTCTTGGCCACCAGGGCCAGGCGAGCTTCTTCACGGGAAGCGATCAGCGGAGCGGCGTCGGTCAGCTTCTCGGCGAAGGCTTGCTCCAGGGTCGCGGCGACGAAGCCCTTGAAGTCGTCCTGCAGAGCCAGGAAGTCGGTCTGGGAGTTGACTTCGATGATGACGGCGGCCTTGTTGTCGTCAGCGACCTTGACGGCGATGGAGCCTTCGGCGGCGATGTTGCCGGACTTCTTGGCAGCCTTGATGGCGCCAGCGGCGCGCATGTCGTCGATGGCTTTCTCGATATCGCCATCAGCGGCAGTCAGGGCCTTCTTGCAATCCATCATGCCCAGGCCGGTGCGCTCGCGCAGTTCTTTAACCAGGGCTGCAGTAATCTCTGCCATGTCGCAATCCTCTTGAATAGGTTTTCAACCATTCAGCCCGACGTTCCGGGCATTCATAACTCGAAGGTGGCAAAAAGGGGGCCTAGCCCCCTTCTTGCGCACCGGGTAACGCTAGATGGCTGACAACTCAGCCTTCTGCGGCCTCGGAAGCGGCTTCTTCGACGAACTCGTCAGGACCGCCAGCGGCATTCTGACGACCGCGGATTACAGCATCAGCAACGCTGGAGAGGTACAGCTGAACGGCACGGATGGCGTCGTCGTTGCCAGGGATGACGTAGTCAACGCCTTCCGGGCTGCTGTTGGTATCGACTACGCCGATAACCGGGATGCCCAGCTTGTTGGCTTCGCTGATGGCGATGCGCTCGTGATCAACGTCGATCACGAACAGAGCGTCCGGCAGACCGCCCATGTCCTTGATACCACCCAGGCTGCGCTCGAGCTTCTCGAGATCGCGGGTGCGCATCAGGGCTTCTTTCTTGGTCAGCTTGGCGAAGGTGCCGTCCTGGGACTGGGTTTCCAGCTCGCGCAGGCGCTTGATCGACTGACGAATGGTCTTGTAGTTGGTCAGCATGCCGCCCAGCCAGCGGTGGTCGACGTAGGGAGCGCCGCAACGGGCTGCTTCTTCACGCACGATCTTGCCAGCGGAACGCTTGGTGCCGACGAACAGAACCTTGTTCTTGCCTGCAGCCAGCTTCTCAACGAAGGACAGGGCCTCGTTGAACATCGGCAGGGTCTTTTCAAGGTTGATGATGTGGATCTTGTTGCGCGCGCCGAAAATGTACTTGCCCATTTTCGGGTTCCAGTAACGGGTCTGGTGGCCGAAGTGCACACCGGCCTTCAGCATATCGCGCATATTGACTTGGGACATGATAGTTCCTTGATAAGTCGGGTTAGGCCTCCACGCATCCCAATCTCCAACCCTTGCGGGCACCCAGGAAATCGTGTCGATACGTGTGTGGGTTCAGGCTTCACGGACGGCATGCCCGTAAAGCGGCGCGTTTTATAGCACAAAAAACGCCTCGAAGCTATACGAATACCGGAGCTTCCGTTCACGCCCGATCCTCGCCCAGGCGCTTGGGATCAACGCCGATCCCTCCACGCTCCCGCAGCCCCTTCCGTCTTCCCCCGCGCTTCAAGCTTTCGGCTTCGTACTGTTAAGATTGCCCTCTTTATATAGATTCGCCTGAGAGCCGCCATGACCGTCACCATCAAGACGCCCGCCGAAATCGAGAAAATGCGCGTTGCCGGCCGCCTGGCCGCCGAAGTGCTGGAGATGATCGGCGAGCACGTCAAACCCGGCGTGACCACCGAGGAGCTGGACCGCATCTGCCACGACTACATCGTCAACGTGCAGCAGGCCATTCCCGCCCCGCTCAACTACAAGGGCTTCCCCAAGTCCATCTGCACCTCGGTCAACCACGTCGTGTGCCATGGGATACCCAACGAGAAGCCCCTGAAGGAAGGCGACATCGTCAATATCGACGTCACCGTCATCAAGGACGGCTATCACGGCGACACCAGCAAGATGTTCCTGGTGGGCAAGGCGCCCGAGTGGGCCGACAAACTCTGCCGCGTGACCCAGGAGTGCATGTACAAGGGCATCCAGCTGGTGAAGCCGGGCGCACGCCTGGGCGACATCGGCGAAGTGATCCAGAAGCACGCCGAGAAGCTGGGCTATTCGGTGGTCCGCGAGTACTGCGGCCACGGCATCGGCGCGGTGTTCCACGAGGAGCCCCAGGTCCTGCACTACGGCCGGGCCGGAACCGGCCTGGAGCTCAAGGAAGGCATGACCTTCACCATCGAACCGATGATCAACCAGGGCCGTCCCGAAACCCGCCTGCTGGGCGACGGCTGGACCGCCATCACCAAGGACCGCAAGCTGTCCGCCCAGTGGGAGCACACGGTGCTGGTGACCGCCGACGGCTACGAGATCCTCACCCTGCGCAGCGACGACACCCTGCCCCGCGTCTCGCCCTGACCAACCTCCAGCCATAAGGAAGGCCGTCCATGCCTCAGGTGGATCCCGAGTTGTTCGACCGCGGGCAGTTCCAGGCGGAACTGGCCTTGAAGTCCAGCCCCATCGCGGCCTTCAAGAAGGTCATCCGCCGGGCCCGCGAGGTGCTGGACGACCGTTTCTCCGGTGGCCGTGACATCCGCCGCCTGGTGGAAGATCGGGCCTGGTTCGTCGACCAGATCCTGCGGGCGGCCTGGGAGCGCTTCGACTGGAGCGAGGATGCCGACATCGCCCTGCTGGCCGTGGGCGGCTACGGCCGGGGCGAGTTGCATCCCTACTCGGACATCGACCTGCTGATCCTGCTGGACAGTGCCGACCATGAGGTTTTCCGCGAGCCCATCGAGGGTTTCCTCACCCTGCTCTGGGACATCGGCCTGGAAGTGGGGCAGAGCGTGCGCTCCGTCGAGGAGTGCGCCGAGGAAGCCCGTGCCGACCTGACGGTGATCACCAACCTGATGGAAAGCCGTACCATCGCGGGCCCGGAGCACCTGCGCCAGCGCATGCTGGAGGTCACCAGCCCGGACCGCATGTGGCCGAGCAAGCACTTCTTCCTCGCCAAGCATCAGGAGCAGAAGGCTCGCCACGCGAAGTACAACGACACCGAGTACAACCTGGAACCGAACGTGAAGGGTTCCCCCGGCGGCCTGCGGGACATCCAGACCATCCTCTGGGTCGCCCGCCGACAGTTCGGCAGCCTCAACCTTCATGGCCTGGTCCAGCAGGGCTTCCTGGTGGAAAGCGAATGCAGCGTGCTGGCCTCCAGCCAGGAGTTCCTCTGGAAGGTTCGCTACGCCCTGCACATGCTGGCGGGACGGGCCGAGGACCGCCTGCTGTTCGATCACCAACGGAAGATCGCCACACTGCTGGGCTTCGAGGATGGCGACGGCAAGCTCGGCATCGAGCGCTTCATGCAGAAGTACTACCGGGTGGTCATGGGCGTATCCGAACTCAGTGACCTGGTCACCCAGCATTTCGAGGAAGTCATACTTCGTGCGGGAGAATCCGGCCAGGCGCAGCCGCTGAACAGCCGCTTCCAGCTGCGCGACGGCTACATCGAAGTGACCCACCCCAACGTCTTCAAGCGCACCCCCTTCGCCCTGCTGGAGGTCTTCGTGCTGATGGCCCAGCACCCGGAGATCAAGGGTGTGCGCGCCGACACCATCCGCCTGCTGCGGGACAGTCGCCACCTGATCGACGACGACTTCCGCAAGGACATCCGCAACACCAGCCTGTTCATCGAACTGTTCAAGTCCTCCCAGGGCATCCACCGCAACCTGCGACGCATGAACCGCTACGGCATCCTCGGGCGTTACCTGCCCGAGTTCGGCCAGATCATCGGCCAGATGCAGCACGACCTGTTCCACATCTATACCGTGGACGCGCACACCCTCAACCTGATCAAGCACCTGCGCAAACTGAAGTGGCCGGAACTGGCCGAGAAATTCCCCCTGGCCAGCAAGCTCATCGACAAGCTGCCCAAGCCGGAGCTGATCTACCTGGCCGGCCTCTATCACGACATCGGCAAGGGCCGGGGCGGCGACCACTCGGAGCTGGGTGCCGTCGATGCCGAGGCCTTCTGCACACGGCACCAGTTGCCCGTCTGGGACTCGCGACTGGTGGCCTGGCTGGTGCAACAGCACCTGGTGATGTCCACCACCGCCCAGCGCAAGGACCTCTCCGACCCCCAGGTGATCTATGACTTCGCGCGCCTGGTGGGCGACCAGACCCGCCTGGACTACCTCTACGTGCTCACCGTGGCCGACATCAACGCCACCAACCCCAGCCTGTGGAATTCCTGGCGCGCCAGCCTGCTGCGCCAGCTCTACACCGAGACCAAGCGCGCCTTGCGCCGGGGCCTGGAAAATCCCCTCGATCGCGAGGAGCAGATCCGCCAGACCCAGTCAGCCGCCATCGACATCCTGGTGCGCAACGGCATCGACCAGGACGAAGCCGAGCAACTCTGGTCCCAGCTGGGCGACGACTACTTCCTGCGCCATACCGCCAGCGACGTCGCCTGGCACACCGAGGCCATCCTCCAGCACCCGGCCGGCAACGACCCCCTGGTGCTGATCAAGGAAACCGCCCAGCGGGAATTCGAGGGCGCCACGCAGATCTTCATCTACGCCCCGGACCAGCACGACTTCTTCGCCGTGACCGTGGCCGCCATGAGCCAGCTCAACCTGAACATCCACGACGCGCGGATCATCACCTCCACCAGCCAGTTCACCCTCGACACCTACATAGTGCTGGACGCCGATGGCGGCAGGATCGGCGACAACCCCGCGCGCATCCGAGAGATCCGCGAAGGCCTGATCGACGCCCTGAAGAACCCCGACGACTACCCGGCCATCATCCAGCGCCGGGTGCCGCGCCAGCTCAAACACTTCGCCTTCCCGCCCCAGGTGACCATCTCCAACGACGCCCAGCGCCCGGTGACCGTGCTCGAACTCATCGCACCGGATCGCCCCGGCCTGCTGGCCCGCATCGGCCGCATCTTCCTGGAGTTCGACCTGTCGCTGCAGAATGCCAAGATCGCGACCCTGGGCGAGCGCGTGGAAGACGTCTTCTTCGTCACCGACGCCAACAACCAGCCGCTTTCCGACCCGGAACTCTGCCGACGACTGCAGGACGCGATCGTTTCCCAGCTCTCACAGGCGAACGGCCAGGGCCAGAGCCCGACGCGCGTGAATATCTGAACCCGTAGGGTGCAACAAGGCCGCAGGCCGCATTGCACCGCACCACCCACGACCTTCCATTGACACCCTGCAGCCATGAACGAAGCCCTGAACCTGCTCCAGCCCTACCCTTTCGAAAAACTCCGCGCACTGCTGGCCGGCGCCCAACCTCCGGCGGAAAAGAACGCCATCGCCCTCTCCATCGGCGAGCCGAAGCACCGCTCCCCTTCCTTCGTCGCCGAAGCGCTGACGGCCAACCTTGACCAGTTGGCGGTCTACCCCACCACCCTGGGCCTGCCCGCCCTGCGCGAGGCCATCGCCACCTGGTGCGAAGGTCGTTTCAAGGTGCCGACCGGCTGGCTGGACGCCGCGCGCCATGTGCTGCCGGTGAACGGCACCCGCGAGGCCCTGTTCGCCTTCACCCAGGCCGTGGTGAACCGCGCCGACAAGGGCCTGGTGGTCAGCCCGAACCCCTTCTACCAGATCTACGAAGGCGCAGCCCTGCTGGCCGGAGCCGAACCCCATTACCTGCCCTGCCTGGCCGAGAACGGCTTCAACCCGGACTTCGACGCCGTCCCGGCGGAGATCTGGCGGCGCTGCCAGATCCTCTTCCTCTGCTCCCCGGGCAACCCCACGGGCGCCCTGATCCCGCTGGAGACCCTGAAGAAACTCATCGCCCTGGCCGACGAACATGACTTCGTCATCGCCGCCGACGAGTGCTACAGCGAGCTCTACTTCGACGAACAGAATCCACCGGCTGGTCTGCTCACCGCCTGCGCCGAACTGGGCCGCTCGGACTTCGCCCGCTGCGTGGTCTTCCACAGCCTCTCCAAACGCTCCAACCTGCCGGGCCTGCGCTCCGGTTTCGTGGCCGGCGATGCCGGGATCCTCAAGGCGTTCCTGCTGTATCGCACCTACCACGGCTGCGCCATGCCGGTTCAGACCCAACTGGCCAGCGTCGCCGCCTGGAACGATGAAGTGCATGTGCGCGCCAACCGCGCCCTGTACCGCGAGAAGTTCGACGCCGTGCTGGATATCCTCACCCCGGTAATGGACGTGCAGCGCCCGGACGGCGGCTTCTACCTCTGGGCGAAGACCCCGGTGGACGACGAGACCTTCACCCGCGAGCTCTTCGCCCGCGAGCACGTCACCGTGGTGCCGGGCTCCTACCTGTCCCGTCCGGTCGACGGCTTCAATCCTGGTGCCGGCCGCGTCCGCATGGCCCTGGTGGCCCCGCTGGCCGAATGCGTGGAAGCGGCCGAGCGCATCCGCGCCTTCATCAAGAGCCTGTAAGATTCACGAGGAACGCGACATGAACATCACCCTCTACGGCATCAAGGCGTGCGACACCATGAAGAAGGCCCGCACCTGGCTCGAAGAGCACGACGTGGCCTACGCTTTCCATGACTACAAGGCCTCTGCCATCGACCGCGCCAGCCTGGAAAAATGGTGCGACGAGCACGGCTGGGAAACCGTGCTGAACCGCGCCGGCACCACCTTCCGCAAACTGGACGACGCCCAGAAGGCCGACCTGGACCAGGCCAGGGCCATCGAGCTGATGCTGGCCCAGCCGTCCATGATCAAGCGGCCGGTGCTGGACCTGGGTGACCGCACCCTGGTGGGCTTCAAGCCGGACCTCTACGCCGCGGCGCTCAGGTAACCCCGATCACCGAACCGGCGTCCAATGACCTGCACGGCCCGGACGCCGAATCTCCCCCCTTAAGCAAGAGGAACCCCCATGTCCAACGCACTCTTCAGCATCGCCTTCGGCGTCGGCACCCAGAACCGCCAGGGCAACTGGCTGGAAGTCTTCTACGCCCAGCCCCTGCTCAAGCCCTCCGCCGAACTGGCCGCTGCCGTCACCCCGATCCTCGGCTACGCCGGTGGCAACCAGGCCATCGCCATCACCAAGGCCCAGGCCGCCGAGCTGGCAAACGCCCTGAAGAACGTCGACGCCGCCCAGGCCGGCCTGCTGACCCGCCTGGCCGAGAGCCAGAAGCCACTGGTCGCCACGCTGCTGGCCGAAGACGCCGCGCTGACCTCCACGCCCGAGGCCTACCTCAAGCTGCACCTGATTTCCCATCGCCTGGCCAAGCCCCACGGCCTCAACCTGACCGGCATCTTCCCCCTGCTGCCCAATGTCGCCTGGACCAACCAGGGCGCCGTGGACCTCGCCGAGCTGGCGGAGCTGCAACTGGAAGCCCGCCTCAAGGGCGAACTGCTCGAGGTCTTCTCCGTGGACAAGTTCCCGAAGATGACCGACTACGTGGTTCCGAGCGGCGTGCGCATCGCCGACACCGCCCGCGTGCGCCTGGGCGCCTACGTCGGCGAAGGCACCACCGTGATGCACGAAGGCTTCATCAACTTCAACGGCGGTACTGAAGGCCCGGGCATGATCGAAGGTCGCGTGTCCGCAGGCGTCTTCGTCGGCAAGGGCTCCGACCTCGGCGGCGGCTGCTCCACCATGGGCACCCTCTCCGGCGGCGGCAATATCGTCATTTCCGTGGGCGAAGGCTGCCTGATCGGCGCCAATGCCGGCATCGGCATCCCGCTGGGCGACCGCAACATCGTCGAAGCCGGCCTGTACATCACCGCCGGCACCAAGGTGGCCCTGCTGGACGACAAGAACGCCCTGGTGAAAGTGGTCAAGGCCCGCGACCTCGCCGGCCAGCCTGACCTGCTGTTCCGCCGCAACTCGCAGAACGGCGCCGTCGAGTGCAAGACCAACAAGACCGCGATCGAGCTGAACGAAGCCCTTCACGCGCATAACTAAGCTGTACGAAGGAAGCCGGAGCCGGACGCTCGCCAGCATCCGACGCCGGCTTTTCAGTTCCCGCCTCCCGGCTTCAGGCCCATTGTCATGCTTCCATCTCCCTGGCGCTCCGACTTTCCCGCCCTTTCGGCCCTGGACGCCGAAGGACAGACCTACCTGGACAGCGCCGCCACCGCGCAGAAGCCCCAGGCCGTACTCGACGCCCTCCTCGGCTACTACGCCAGCGGCGCGGCCAATGTGCACCGCGCCCAGCACCTCCCGGGCGAGCGGGCCACCCGGGCCTTCGAGGACAGCCGGACGCGCGTGGCCCACTGGCTGAACGCCGCGAACCCGGCGCAGATTATCTTTACCCGGGGCGCCACCGAGGCCATCAACCTGCTGGCCTACGGACTTGAACACCTTTTCCAGCCCGGTGACGAGATCGTCATCAGCGCCCTGGAACACCACGCCAACCTGCTCCCCTGGCAGCAACTGGCCTTGCGCCGCCAGCTCAAGCTCCAGGTACTTCCCCTGGATGACCGGGGCGAAATCGACCCAGGGCCGGCCCGGGAGCTGATCGGCCCCCGCACGCGCCTGCTGGCGGTCAGCCAGTTGTCCAATGTGCTGGGGCGCTGGCAACCCCTGGCCGAGCTGCTGGCGCTGGCCCGGACCCAGGGTGCGATCACCGTGGTGGACGGCGCCCAGGGTGCCGTCCATGGTCGCCACGACATGCAGGCCCTGGGCTGCGACTTCTACGCCTTTTCCAGCCACAAGCTCTACGGGCCGGATGGCGTCGGCGTGCTCTACGGGCGCGGCGAGGCCCTGGCGCGACTGCGGCATTGGCAGTTCGGTGGAGAGATGGTGCACAGCGCCCACTACCAGCACGCGGACTTCCACGGCGCCCCCCTGGGCTTCGAGGCCGGCACACCGGCCATCGCGTCGGTCATCGCCCTGGGCGCCACACTGGACTACCTCGGCAACCTGGACAGCGCCGCCGTCGCCGGCCACGAAGCCGCCCTCCATGCCAAGTTGCTGGCGGGTCTCAAGGCCCGGGAAGGCGTGCGACTGCTGGGCGAGCCGCAATTGGCCCTGGCCAGCTTCACCGTCGACGGCGTGCACAATGCCGACCTGTCCCACCTGCTCACCGAGCAGGGGATCGCCGTTCGCGCCGGTCACCACTGCGCCATGCCCCTGATGCAGACTCTGGGCCTGGCTGGCTCTATTCGCGTGTCCCTGGGGCTCTACAACGACGGCGACGACCTGGAGCGCTTCTTCGGCGCTCTGGACAATGCCCTGGAGCTGCTGAGATGACCCTGTCCGATAACGCCCAGGCGGCACTTGAAGCCTTCACCGCCGCCGGCAGCTGGGAGCAGCGTGCGCGCCTGCTGATGCAATGGGGCGAGCGTCTGGATCCCCTGGGCGACGGCGAGCGCGGCGACGCCAACCGGGTACATGGCTGCGAAAGCCAGGTCTGGCTGGTGGGCGAGCGAACGGACGACCGTTGGCGGTTTCGTGCCGCCAGCGATGCGCGGCTGATTCGTGGCCTGCTGGCCGTGCTGCTGGCCCGGGTCAACGGAATGACCGAAGCAGAACTGGCCGGCGTCGACCTGGCCGACTGGTTCAACCAATTGGGGCTGGCCCGGCAGCTGTCGCCGTCACGCAGCAACGGCCTAAACGCCGTCCTGAAGAAGATGGCCGAGCTGGCCCAGGCCTGAACCTTGTGGGGGCGAATTCATTCGCTAAGCGGGACTCAGTCCCGCCCGTAGGTTGGCGCTGAGGAACGAAGCCCAACGCCGGGATGTTGGGCTTCGCGTAGCTCAGCCACAACCTACGGGTATGTGGGAGCGAATGCATTCGCGAAAGGACGGCGCAGCCGTCCCTAGGCAGGCGCGCGCTCCGAAGGCCGCCGCGCGCCAGCCACCAACTTATCCACAATGCGCGCCGCCGCTACCATGCCGAAGGTGGCGGTGACCATCATCACCGCGCCGAAGCCGCCGGCGCAGTCCAGCTTCACTCCTTCGCCGACGAAGCTCTTCTGCTGGCACACGGTGCCGTCCGGCTTCGGATAACGCAGCTGCTCGGTGGAGAACACGCAGGGCACGCTGTAGGTGCGGCCCGGCGTGCGGGAGAAGTTGTAGTCGCGGCGCAACATCGAACGCACCTTGGCCGCCAGGGGGTCGTTGAAGGTCTTGTTCAGGTCGGCCACCTGAATCTGGGTCGGGTCCACCTGGCCGCCCGCACCACCGGTGGTGACGATCTGGATCTTGCGCCGCTTGCACCAGGCGATCAGGGCCGCCTTGGCGGCCACGCTGTCGATGCAGTCGATCACGCCGTCCAGGTCGGGGGTGATGTACTCGGCCATGGTCTCGCGCGTGACGAAGTCGGCCACCGCGTGGACCCGGCAAAGGGGATTGATGGCACGGATGCGTTCGGCCATCACCTCCACCTTGGCCTTGCCCACGGCACTGTCGATGGCATGCACCTGGCGATTGGTGTTGGTGATGCAGACATCGTCCAGGTCGAACAGGGAAATCTCGCCGACGCCGGATCGGGCCAGGGCCTCGGCCGCCCAGGAGCCCACGCCGCCGATGCCGACCACCGCCACATGGGCCGCCTGCAGCCGGGCCAGGCCATCCAGCCCATAAAGCCGGGCGATGCCACCAAAACGTTCGTCTGTACTCATGCCGCTCACTCCCATCGCCAACCTTCGGGCGGGCGCGCATTATAGGAAGCGCTATCCCCCGGCCCAAGTCCATCGCCGCTGAATGGTGCCCCATAGATTCGAACGGGGCGCGCCACGGCTATAGTCGGCCGGTCACGATCAGGGAGCCGGCCATGCGCAACTTCACCTTCTACAACCCCACCCGAATCCACTTCGGCGAAGGCCAGATCGCCAAGCTGGCACGTGACGTTCCCGAGGGCGCCCGGGTACTGGTGACCCACGGCGGCGGCAGCATCTTCCAGAACGGCGTCTGGCAGCAGGTGGAACAAGCCCTGGCCGGCCACCCGGTCACCCGCTTCGGCGGCATCGAGCCCAATCCGCAGTTCGACACCCTGGTGAAAGCCACCGAGCTTGCACGGGCCGAGCGTTGCGACTTCATCATCGCGGTCGGTGGCGGCTCGGTGATCGACGGCAGCAAGTTCATCGCCGCAGCGGCCTGCCACGAGGGGGACCCGCTGGAGCTGCTGACCGGCAGGCGCATCGCCGCCGCCCTGCCCCTGGGCTGCGTCCTGACCCTGGCGGCCACCGGATCGGAGAGCAATCCCCACGGCGTGGTCACCCATGTCGCCCGCCAGGAGAAGCTCTCCTTCTCCAGCGCCCTGCTCTACCCCCGCTTCGCCATCCTCGACCCACGGACCACCTTCAGCCTGCCGCCAAGGCAGATCGGCAACGGCGTGGTCGACGCCTTCGTCCATACCCTGGAGCAGTACCTCACCTACCCGGCCGACGCACCGCTGCAGGACCGCTACGCCGAGGGCCTGCTGCAGACCCTGATAGAGGAAGGCCCCAAGGCCCTGGCCGATCCGGAGGACTACCGGGTCCGCGCCAACCTCATGTGGTGCGCGACCCAGGCCCTCAATGGCCTGCTGGGCTGCGGCGTTCCCCAGGACTGGTCCACCCACATGATCGGCCACGAACTGACCGCGCTCTATCACATCGATCACGCCCAGACCCTCGCACTGGTGCTGCCGGCCCTGCTGGCCGAGCGCCGCCAGGCGAAGAGGGAGAAGCTGCTGCAGTACGCCCTGCGGGTCTGGGGTCTGAAGGAAGGTGAGGAAGACGATCGCATCGACGGTGCCATCCGCGCCACACGCGACTTCTTCAAGCGCATGGGCGTACCTACCCGCCTGTCGGAACACGGGCTGGACGCCGACGTGATTCCCCGGGTACTGGCGCAGCTGGAACGCCACGGCATGACCGCCCTGGGCGAACGCCACGACCTGGACCTGGCGGCCAGCGAGCGGATCCTGCTGAAGGCACTCTGATCCGGGGCGGCATTTCGCCACGGCGATCGAACTTCCGCCGCCCGGGACGAACAAAGCTCGGGAAGGGACGGCCATCCGACTCCCTCCTCTGGTCGCAATCTATACAGCTGTTGGGCGCCGGGGTAGGATTCGCGCCGACCAGCAACCCCGCTGGCCCTACCCCAGGTTCCGTACCGCAAATGATCAACCGCCGGTCATTTCCGTATGGGACCCAGTTCCACGACTCGGAACCCTTGGACCTCTATGCCATCGCGTAAATTTGGACTCAACCTGGTGGTCTTCGTGGCGGTCGCCGCGTTGTTCACCGGCATCTGGGCACTGTACAACCGCCCGGTCACTGCGCCGGACTGGCCGGAGCAGATCTCCGGCTACTCCTACTCGCCGTTCCGCGCAGGCCAGAACCCCCAGCAGAACACCTACCCCACCGACGAGCAGATCCGTCAGGACCTCGAGCTGCTGAGCAAGCAGACCGACAACATCCGCACCTACTCGGTGGACGGTACCCTCGCCGACATCCCGCGCATCGCGGAAGAATTCGGCCTGCGGGTCACCCTGGGTGTCTGGATCAGCCCCGATGAGGAGCGCAACGAGCGCGAGATCGCCAAGGCCATCGAGATCGCCAATGCGTCCCGCAGCGTGGTCCGCGTCGTGGTGGGCAACGAGGCGCTGTTCCGTCGCGAAATCAGCCGCAAGGACCTGATGGTCTACCTGGATCGTGTGCGCGCGGCCGTGAAGGTTCCCGTGACCACCTCCGAGCAGTGGCACATCTGGGTGAAGTACCCCGAACTCGCCAAGCATGTCGACCTGGTCGCCGCCCACGTACTGCCGTACTGGGAATTCATTCCCATGGAGGACTCCACCGAGTTCGTCCTGGAGCGCGCCAAGGACCTGAAGAAGGCCTTCCCGAAGAAACCCCTGCTGCTGTCCGAAGTGGGCTGGCCCAGCAACGGCCGCATGCGCGGCGGCGCCGACGCCTCCCAGGCGGACCAGGCCATCTACCTGCGCACCCTGGTCAACACCCTCAACGCCAAGGGCTACAACTACTTCGTGATCGAGGCCTTCGACCAGCCATGGAAGGCCAGTGACGAAGGCTCCGTGGGCGCCTACTGGGGTGTCTACAACCTCGAACGGCAACCCAAGTTCGCATTCGAAGGCCCGGTGATCGCCATCCCGCAGTGGCGCATCCTGGCGGTGGCCTCGGTAGTCATGGCACTGCTGGCCCTGGCCCTGATGCTGATCGACGGCAGCGCCCTGCGCCAGCGCGGCCGCACCTTCCTGACCTTCGTCGCCTTCGCCGGTGGCTCCGTGCTGGTGTGGATCGCCTACGACTACAGCCAGCAGTACAGCACCTGGTTCAGCCTCACCGTCGGCCTGCTGCTGGGCATCGGCGCCCTCGGCGTGTTCATCGTGCTGCTCACCGAGGCCCACGAGCTGGCCGAGGCCGTCTGGGTGCGCAAGCGTCGACGCCCCTTCATGCCGGTGATCGGTGATTCGGCCTATCGCCCCAAGGTGTCGATCCATGTGCCCTGCTACAACGAGCCGCCGGAGATGGTCAAACAGACCCTCGACGCCCTGGCCAACCTCGACTACCCGGACTACGAAGTCCTGATCATCGACAACAACACCAAGGACCCGGCGGTCTGGGAGCCGGTGCGCGACTACTGCGAACAGCTGGGCCCGCGCTTCCGCTTCTTCCATGTCGCCCCGCTGGAAGGTTTCAAGGGCGGCGCGCTGAACTACATCCTGCCGCACACCGCGCCGGACGCCGAAGTGGTGGCGGTGATCGACTCCGACTACTGCGTCGACCGCAACTGGCTGAAGCACATGGTGCCGCACTTCGCCGATCCCGAGATCGCGGTGGTGCAATCGCCCCAGGACTACCGCGACGGCAACGAGAGCACCTTCAAGCGCCTCTGCTATGCGGAGTACAAGGGCTTCTTCCACATCGGCATGGTCACCCGCAACGACCGCAACGCCATCATCCAGCACGGCACCATGACCATGATCCGCCGCAGCGTGATGGACGAGCTCAGATGGGCCGACTGGACCATCTGCGAAGATGCCGAACTGGGCCTGCGCGTCTTCAAGGCCGGCTACGCCGCCGCCTACGCCCATGACAGCTTCGGCAAGGGCCTGATGCCGGACACCTTCATCGACTACAAGAAGCAACGCTTCCGCTGGGCCTATGGCGCCATCCAGATCATGAAGGGGCATGCCCGCAGCCTGTTCCTGGGCAAGGAGTCCAAACTCAAGCGAGGCCAGCGCTACCACTTCATCGCCGGCTGGCTGCCCTGGGTGGCCGATGGCCTGAACATCTTCTTCACCGTCGGTGCGCTGCTCTGGTCGGCAGCGATGATCATCGTGCCGCAACGGGTCGACCCGCCGCTGCTGATCTTCGCCATCCCGCCGCTGGCGCTGTTCTTCTTTAAACTCGGCAAGATCGTCTTCCTCTACCAGCGCGCGGTGGGCGTCAACCTGAAGGACGCCTTCTGTGCCGCGGTGGCGGGGCTCGCGCTCTCGCACACCATCGCCAAGGCGGTGCTCTACGGCTTCTTCACCAAGACCATCCCGTTCTTCCGCACGCCGAAGATGCGCAGCAACCATGGCCTGCTGATGGCCCTGGCCGAGGCCCGCGAAGAAGTCTTCATCATGCTGCTGCTCTGGGGGGCGGCCGTCGGCATCGCAGTCGTCCAGGGCCTGCCCAGTGCCGACGTGAAGTTCTGGGTGGCCACGCTGCTGGTGCAGTCGCTGCCCTACGCGGCCGCGCTGATCATGGCCCTGCTCTCTTCCCTGCCGAAGACGGAGGAGGAAGAGGAGAACGAGCCGGCCACCGCCTGACGCGACCCGGCTCCCCCGCACCGACGGATTCGTCGGTGCGGACCTGCAAACGGCGGCCCTTGGCCGCCGTTCTTGCTTTAAGATGTCGCCCTTTCACCCGTGCCGCGTTCCGGAGCTTTCCATGCCTGCCCTTTCCCCCACCCTCGAACTCGCCTGCGAGCTGATCCGTCGTCCCTCGGTCACCCCGGTGGATGAAGGCTGCCAGGACCTCATGATCCGCCGCCTGGAAGCCGTTGGCTTCCGCATCGAGCGCATGCGCATCGAGGACGTGGAGAACTTCTGGGCCATTCGGGGCGGTGACGGCCCCGTCCTCTGCTTCGCGGGCCATACCGACGTGGTCCCCACCGGGCCGGTGGCGGCCTGGCAGCACCAGCCCTTCAATGCCCTGATCGACGAACAGGGCATGCTCTGCGGGCGCGGTGCGGCGGACATGAAGGGCAGCCTGGCCGCCATGGTGGTGGCGGTGGAACGTTTCGTCGCCGAGCACCCGGACCACAGGGGCGCCATCGCCTTCCTCATCACCAGCGACGAAGAAGGCCCCGCGCACCATGGCACCAAGGCCGTGGTGGAACGCCTGGCAGCCCGTGGCGAGCGCCTGGACTGGTGCATCGTCGGCGAGCCATCCAGCACCTCCCTCGTCGGTGACGTGGTCAAGAACGGCCGACGCGGCTCCCTCGGCTGCACCCTCAGCGTGCGCGGCGTCCAGGGCCACGTGGCCTACCCGCACCTGGCGAAGAACCCCATCCATCTCGCCGCCCCGGCCCTGGCCGAACTGGCTGCCGAGCACTGGGACGATGGCAACGCCTACTTCCCACCCACCAGCTTCCAGGTCTCCAACCTGAACGCCGGCACCGGCGCCACCAACGTGATTCCGGGTGAACTCAAGGCAATCTTCAACTTCCGCTTTTCCACCGAGTCCACCGTGGAAGGGCTGCAGCGCCGCGTCGAGGCCATCCTCGACAAACACGGCCTGGACTACCACCTGGAATGGGCCCTGTCCGGCCTGCCCTTCCTCACCCAGCCGGGTGAACTGCTGGACGCGGTTGCCGCCAGCATCAAGGCCATCACCGGCCGCGACACCACTCCTTCGACCACCGGCGGCACTTCCGATGGCCGCTTCATCGCCACCCTGGGTACCCAGGTGGTGGAACTGGGGCCGGTGAACGCCACCATCCACCAGGTCAATGAGCGCGTGCTGGCCAGCGACCTGGACCTGCTCACCGAGATCTACCAGCAGACCCTGGTCCGCCTGCTCGCCCAATGAAACTCATCTGCCCCCTCTGCCAGGCCCCGCTGAACACCACCGCGAACGGCCTCGCCTGCCCGGCCAACCACAGCTTCGACCGCGCGCGCCAGGGCTACTTCAACCTGTTGCCGGTGCAGCACAAGAAGAGCCGTGATCCGGGCGACAACGCCACCATGGTGGAAGCCCGTCGGCGCTTTCTCGACGGTGGCCACTACCGCCCCCTGGCCGCGCGCCTCGCCCGCCTGGCGGCCGATCGCGATCCCGCGCGCTGGCTGGATATCGGCTGTGGCGAGGGCTACTACACCGGCCAGTTGGCCGAGGCCCTGCCGGAGGCCGACGGCTACGCCCTGGACATCTCCCGGGAAGCGGTGAAACGCGCCTGCCGCCGCGCACCGCACCTCAACTGGCTGGTGGCGAGCATGGCCCGAGTGCCCCTGGAGGACGGCAGCTGCGACCTGCTGGCGTCGGTATTCAGTCCCCTGGATTGGCAGGAAGCCCTGCGCCTACTGGCACCGGGCGGCGGCCTGCTGCGCATGGGCCCCACCCGCAGCCACCTGCTGGAGCTGCGGGAAAAGCTCTATGACGAAGTCCGCGACTACGACGACGAAAAGCACCTGGCGCAGGTTCCCGTCGGCATGCACCTGGCCCACAGCGAAACCCTGGAATACCGCTTGCAACTGGACGCCGCCGAGGCCCGCGCCGACCTGCTGGCGATGACACCCCATGGCTGGCGCGCCAATGCCGAACGCCGTGCGGCCGTCATCGCCGCGCCGTTCGAGGTCACGGTCTCCATTCGCTACGATTGGATCGAGAAACTCTAGAGAGCCCTCACCATGCGCCAACCCGATATCGAGATCTACCTCAAGGACGCCGACCAGGACGCCGTCACCGCCTGGCTCAACGAGGCGCTTGGCCCCTGCACGCCCTGGCAGCAGAGGGGCCAGACCTACAAGTGCCGGGCCGGCGATATCCCGGTGACCTGGCTGCCAAAGGCGGTCGGGAAATGGCACAGCCTGTTCCTGGAAAGCGATGCCACGCCCTGGGAGGACGACCTGGGATGCGCCCATGCGGCCCATGCGGCCCTGGGGGTGGAGATCCGCTGCGCGCCGGGGGGATGGGACGAAGAACAGGGTGAGGAAGACGCCGACCGCTGGATCAAGGTAAGCGCGGAAGGCGAACAGGAATTCATCTGGCGCACCGACTGAAACTTCGGCGCCCGCCAGGACGTCAGTCGCCGTAAAGCAAAAGGCCCGTCATCGACGGGCCTTTTGTTGTTGAGTCTCAGACCTTGGCGACGTCTTCCGCCTGCAGGCCTTTCTGACCCTGGATAACGGAAAACTCTACCTTCTGGCCTTCCAGCAGGGAGCGATGCCCCTCGCCGCGGATAGCACGGTAGTGGACGAATACGTCAGGACCGCTTTCGCGCTGAATGAAACCATAGCCCTTGGCGTCATTGAACCACTTGACGGTTCCGATCTCACGATCAGCCATTACTGCTCTCTCCAACTCGCAATTTTGTTTTATGCCCCCCTTTCCAGGGAGTCTCGACGGTGCGGTAAGGACGTTCTTCTTGTTGTGACCAACCCCGTCGATCAAGCTCGGAGCGGGCGTTTCGAATGGCGTTCTTTTCATGACCGCGACCGGAGTATACGACAAGAGTTCGCGCTGAAAAGCACTTTTTTATGACAGTGCGGAATAGCCGCAGAACGCGGCTTGCACGCCCTTTTTTGGTTCTTTTGTCGGATAAAACAGGGCATTGGGAACAGCGGAAGCAGACCCGTCCTGGGGCATTTTTCCGCTGTCCTACAATTACTTGCACTACTTCGCAGCGAGCACGTCCTCGAGCTTTTTGGCCAGCGCCTGGTACTGGAATGACTCCAGCCGATAGGCCCAATCCATTTTGCCGGGCACCTTCGCATCGTCGAGCCGATCACGCCCCTTGAGTACCAGCCAGGGCTGCTCGCCCTGCTGGTAGACCTCGCCCTTCAGTTCGCCACCGTCAAAGGTGGAGAGACTGAAGCGCAAGGCCGGCTTGCCCTTGAACTGCACCTGCGCCAGGGGCGCGTTGTCGGCGAAATCCAGCCCGGCGAACAGGGTCGCCATGCCGTTCGCGGCGGCCTCATAGGCCAGACGACGGCCCTTGGGCAGTTGCTTGACCCTGAGATTGGGTTCATCGGCCGAGTCACGGAAGACTGTCAGGGTATTGCCACTGGGATAGACCACCTCCACCTGTCGCACACTGGCGAAGGGAATGGCCACCACCCGACGATCCAGCCAGCCCAGTTCGCTGGCGGGAATCAGCAGGGCCTGGTCGATCAGCCAGACCTGGTTGTCGCCGTACAGGCGTACCAGCTGTCCCTTGCCCTGTTGCGCCGGCTTGCCCACCAGCAACTCCAGGGGCTCGCCGTCACCGCGCTCCAGCTTGAGGCGGGTGCCCTGCTCCTCCGGAGCCCCTTTCTCGGCCAGGCCGACGCGACCGTGCAGCTCGGGGTTGGCCGTCTTGGCCTCCACCTTGCGCGCATCCGCCAGCGCACGCAGCAGGCCGGCCACGGTCGGGTCCGCTGCCGGGTAGCCGGCCTTGGCCGGAATCACCCAGCCATCGCCCTGGCGCTCGAGGCGGATCTCCGGCAGGCCGGGGCTGCGAATGTCCAGCGCGGTCAACCCCTTTAGCGCGCCCTGAAGCTCGGGCAGCAGCGATTCACGGTTGGCGGTGGCGGGAAGCGACTGGGGTCGCGCCCGCTCCTGCTGGATGAAATAGGCCGTGCCCAGCCCTGCGACCAGCAGGGCGAGGATGATCAGACCTTTGCGTCCCATCTTGTCCTCCTCAGGCGCGCCGACGGCGCCACAGCCAAAGCACCAGCACGCCCAGGGTGAGCAGCAGCGGCACCAGGGCGATGTTGATGAATTTCAGGGTGCGCCCCAGGTCCTCGATGCTGGCATTGAGCTGGAAACGCACCTCACGCAGCTCCTTGCGGATACGCAGCTTCTCCTGGACGAACTGCTGCAAGGCAGCCTGCTGCTCGGGCGTCAGTTCCAGGGCCTTGGCCGGGTCCTGGTTCTGCTGCAGGGACGCCAGCTTCTGCTCGGTGTCGGCCAGTCGCTGCTGGAGCGCCTGCTCCTGCTCGCGGAACTTCACCTCGGCGTCGCGCTGGAGCTGTTCCACCACCTCGAAGGGACGGCTGAAGCGGCCTCGGGAGCGCACGCTGATCAGCGCATCGGAGCCGGCCAGGTTATCCAGGGCGTTGATGGCGAACCCCGAGTTGTCAGCCCAGGGCTGCGGGACCCGCTGGCCGAAGAAATCCTGCACCTGCACCCACATGCGGTCACTGAGCATGTCGGTATCGGCCACCGCGATGACGTTGATGTTCTCCGCCGACTTCAGGCCATCCTTGCGGCCCTCGATGCCGTCCGGGAACGCGGACCCTGCGGGGCCGCTGATACGGGCGGCCAGGGTATAGCGCTCGCCGGTGGGCTTGAGTTCGCGGATCAGCTCCTCCGGGTCGGCCAGCATGCCGAAACGCTGGGCATCGAAGGGCATCGCGTACTCGGAGCTCTGGATCAGCGGGATGAAACGGGTCCTGGCGCCGTCCAGGGGCTTGAGAATACCGGCGGTGGCCACGGTGATGTTCTCCAGGCCCGCCGTGCTGACATCGCCCTGGTCCAGGCTGTGCCTGGGCAGGTTGAGCCAGGCGGCGTGACGCGCCGGCGGCCTGCCCTCGCCCATGCTCACCGACATCGCGTTGGCCCCGTCGCCCAGCACCTTGCCCGGCAGCATCTCCAGCCCCCAGGCCTTGAACAGCGGCGCCAGGTCGGACGCCTTGTCACCCCCCGGTTCGCCGGGCATCTCCATGCCGCTGTCGGCCTCGCTCCAGGGATCGACGAAGGCCAGCAGCTTGCCACCGCGCAGGACGAACTGGTCGATGGCGTAAAGGGTCTGCTGCGGCAGGTTCTTCGGATGCACCAGCAGCAGGACCGAGACCTTGTCCGGGATCTGGTCGACGTCGGCCTTGAGGCTCTCGATCTGGAACAGCTGGCGGACCTCTTCCATCACCATCCAGGGCGGCGTCGGCTGCCGGCTCATCATGTCGAAGCCCCCATTGAGCTGCAGCCCGGAAAGGACACCGACCACCGGCCGCTCCGGCTTGGCCAGCCCCTGAACGAGGCGGCTGATCTCGTACTCGAGGAATTCCTCCTGGTCCAGCGGGAAGAAGGGGATGATCTGGGTGTCGTCGACGCCGTTGGTGCCGGCCAGGCCGAAGTACACCTGATCCCCTCCCTGCTGCAGGGGCACCGCCTGCAGGCCGAACTCGGCCGCCTTGTCCTCATCCTCGGAGAAGGGTTCCGGGTCGATGATGTGCAGGCGGATCCTGCCATCGGCCGCCCGCTCGTAGGCCTTGAGCATTTCCTCGACGCGGCGGGCATAGTTGCGCAGGACCACCAGGTCCTTGGCGGTCTTGTCGGAGTAGAAGAAGTACAGGTTGATGGGCTCGTCGAGCTCGCCGAGGACCTTCTTCGTGCCGTCCGAGATGGTGTAGAGCTTCTGCTCGGTGAGGTCGAGCCGCGCGTTGGTCAGGGTCAGTCCGGCGAACAGGTTGAACGCCAGGAAGGCCAGGGCGATGAGCAGCAGCCCGGCGCCGGAATACATCAGTCTTTTCATGTTCAGTCGGCCTTCTTCAGATCGACCACCACGGCGGTGGCGGCCAGCCAGGCGGCGATCAGGGTGACGAAGTAGAGCAGGTCACGCAGGTCGATCACGCCCTTGCTGATGGCATCGAAACGGGTCAGGAAGCTCAGCGAAGCCACGGCATCCAGCAGCCACTGGGGCGCCCAGGCGCTGAAGGCGTCGAGCACCAGCGGGAAACCGCTGACGATGAAGAGGAAGCACACGCTGACGGCGAGGATGAAGGCGATCACCTGGTTCTTGGCCAGCGCCGACATGCAGGAGCCGATGGCCAGGAAGGCGCCGGCCAGCAGCCAGCTGCCGATGTAGCCGGTGACGATGGCGCCGTTGTCCGGCTCACCCAGGTAGTTGACCGTGATGACCATGGGGAAGGTCAACAGCAACGCCAGCCCGGCGAAGGCCCAGGCGGCGAGGAACTTGCCGGTCACCGCCTCGAAGCGGGTGATGGGCAGGGTCATCAGCAACTCGATGGAGCCGGACTTGCGCTCCTCCGCCCAGAGGCGCATGGCGATGGCCGGCACCAGGAACAGGTAGAGCCAGGGGTGGAAGTTGAAGAACGGGGCGAGGCTGGCCTGTCCGCTTTCGTAGAAACCGCCCAGGTAGAAGGTGAAGACCCCGGACAGCACCAGGAAGATCACGATGAACACGTAAGCCAGCGGCGTGGCGAAGTAGCTGGCCAGCTCGCGCTTGAAAATGACCGGCAACTGCTTCATGCCGCTTCTCCCCGGGTCAGTCGGCGGAACACTTCGTCCAGTCGGCCACGTTCCACATCCAGTTCCTTCACCTTCCAGCCGCGCTCGTGGATGAGCTGGTTCACCTGCGGGAAGATCACCTCGCCGGGCTTGGCGAGAATGGTCAGCCCGCCCTCGATGGCGTTCTCCTCGATACCGGCGACGCCCGGCAGCACCGCCAGGGCCACCATATCCAGGGGCTCCGCGGCCACCAGCGTCACCGCCTGGTGATAGCGGGAACGGCTTTCCAGCTCGAAGGGCGTGCCGTCGGCGACGCGCTTGCCGGCGGCGATCACCAGGGCGCGGGTGCAGACCGCCGTGACCTCCTCGAGGATATGGGTGGAGATGATCACGATCTTGTCCCGGGCCAGGCTCTGGATCAGCTGGCGCACCTGGTGCTTCTGGTTCGGGTCGAGGCCGTCGGTGGGCTCGTCGAGTATCAGCACCCGTGGATCATGGAGGATCGCCTGGGCCAGCCCGACGCGGCGCTTGAAGCCCTTGGACAGGGTCTCGATGGACTGGCCGAGGACCTTCTCCAGCTCCACCTGCCCGGCGGCCTGGGCGACCCGCGCCTTCTTCTCGGCGCCCCGGAAGCCCCGGATCTCGGCGATGAATTCGAGGAAGCCGCGCACCGTCATGTCGCCATAGCAGGGCGCGCCCTCGGGCAGGTAGCCGATCTCGCGCTGGGCCTTGAGGGTCTGCTTCTGGATATCGAAACCGAAGACGCTGGCGCTGCCCGAGGTGGGCGCCAGGAAGCCGGTGAGCATTTTCATGGTGGTGGACTTGCCCGCGCCGTTGGGGCCCAGGAACCCCAGCACCTCCCCCGGTGCGACGCTGAAGGACAGGTTGTCCACGGCTGTATGGTGCGCAAAGCGCTTGGTCAGGTTCGTTATTTCTATCATGGCCTCTGATCCCGAAGGGAAAAGCCCCTGGCCATGCTGGCCTCCGGGGCCTTGCGAACGCTGGCGGACTATAAGGAGTCAACCGCAGGCATTGCAAGACGGCCATTTCGCAGAAAAGTTGCAGCATTTTTATCAGGGTTCCGCCGCCTCCGGTCTTTTGCGGGCGAGCCGGGAATCCGGCAAACTAGCCGCCCCGAGCAATCGCTCGTTTCACACTCGCCGTGCCATGACCCGCTCCCCCTTCCGCCGACTCGCCTTCGGCATCCTGCGCCGCCTGCTCTACGTCTGGGTGCGCTCGGAAACCATCAACCAGTCCGCCTTCAGCCTCAGGCTGGACCGCAGCAAGCCGGTGTTCTACGTGCTGCAGCAACCCTCGGCCAGCGACCTGGCCGTGGTGGATCGGGAGTGCACCAAGGCCGGCCTGCCGCGTCCGGTCCTGCCCGTGGCGGTGGGGGAGCTGCTGGAACCGGCGGCCTTCTTCTACCTGACGCCGGAGCCGGGCTGGTTCGGCGGCCAGGACAAGCGCGGCGCCTCACCGACCCTGGTGCGGGTGCTGGGCGCCCTCGGCCAGCACGCGGTGGACGATGCCCAGATCATCCCGGTGACGGTGTTCTGGGGCCAGTCGCCGGACCGCGAGACA